>NZ_LS974202.1:741415-1482830 GCF_900157305.1 Mesotoga infera | reverse complement strand
CGCCTTATTTCCAGCCTCATCGTTTCCCTCAGCTTCGCGTCGAGATTAGAAAGAGGTTCGTCGAAGAGCAAAACGCTGGGTTCCATGACCAGGCTCCTGGCCAGAGCCACCCTCTGTTGCTGACCGCCGGACAGTTGATCCGGCCTCCTTTTTTCAAGACCCTTAAGCCCCACCAGATCGGTCATCTCGATAATCTTTCTCCTCATCTCGGAGCGATCCAGCCTTTTCAGTTTCAGGCCGAAGGCGATGTTTTCCTCCACCGTCAGATGAGGGAAGAGCGCGTAACTTTGAAAGACCATCGAAATGTTTCGCCTGTTGGGGGGGAGGTTCGTCACATCCCTCTCATCGAGAAGAACCCTTCCACTGGTGGGGACCTCGAAACCTGCGATAATTCTAAGCGTGGTAGTCTTTCCACAACCCGACGGGCCGAGCAACGTCACTAGCTGCCCCTTTTCGATCACCTGATCGAAGTTATCTACGGCTACAGTCTCCACACCGTAACTGGTGAAGACCTTTCTCACGTTTTTCAGAATTAAACTCATAGCATCACCCCTGTCCCATGCTTTCACTTCCGGAAAGACTGACCTTGTTCTTGAGGAAAATCTTCAACACCAGTATGAAGGCCATTATCATCGCTATCAGTATCACAGAGAAGGCGCAGGCCTCCGAAAGACGGCCGGAATCGCTCTGACTGAGAATCTGAACAGTTATCAGATTCCACCGGGCCGATACCAAAAAGATAGCAGCACTTATGGCGGTCATCGCCCGGACGAAGGCGAAGACCAAGGCTGAGAAAAAGGCGGGAACTATCAGAGGTAGCGTAACTCTCGTGAAGACCTGACGGTTATCCGCACCCAGCGTGTAGGCGGCTTCTTCGATCGCCGGATCGACCTGGTTGAGCAGGGCCACCCCCGATTGGATACCGACGGGGACGTATCTGAAGACGAAGTTCAAAACCAGGATCGCCAAAGTCCCGGTGAGCAGAAAGGGCTTCGTGTTGAAAGCCAGGATGTAGCCTATGCCAATAACCGTTCCGGGAACGGCGAAACTTAACAGGGATGTGAACTCCATGAGCTTTCTGCCGGGAAATAGCTTTCTGACCAGCAGAAAGGCGATCACCATTCCCAGAAGCGCCGAAATGGGCGTAGATGTGAAGGCGATGATAAGGGTATCCTTGATCGCTTCGAGGCCGACGTCAAAGACGTACCTGAAGTTCTCCAGCGTCAGCGTGTTGTTCATGCCCCAGGCCTTTACAAAGGCCCCCCAGAAGATCGTGGCGTAGATAGTCAGAGTGAAAGCTGCCATCAGCATGCAGAGTGAGAAGAGCAACCACTTAACCGGTCTGTTCACACTCTTGAGAACCGAGGTGGTCGGTTTTCCAGTTACGGTCACGTACTTCTTCTTTCCGACCCAGTACTTCTGAATTATGAAGGCGACTATCGATGGAAAGAGTAGCCACACCGCCAGCGCCGCGCCTCCACGGGTGTCGTACATCCCCGTTATCTGGAGATATGCCTGCACCGAGAGTACCGGGAACTTACTACCTGCAAGAATCAGAGGATTGCCGAAATCTGCCAGCGACTCTATGAACAACACCAGCATCGTGCTGGCGATACCGGGAATGGACATCGGGAGTATCACCTTGCGGAAGGCCTGCCATCTGTTTGCGCCCAGGTTGAAGGCCGCATCTTCTAACGTCGGACTTATAGTGCCTATGACACCGTCGAGCGTGATGAAGGCGACCGGGAAGAAGCAGACCACTTGGGCCATCATGAGTCCCCAGAGACCGTAAACGGGGAAGTTCCGGATACCAAATATCCCGGCCGTTATGAGTCCGTTGAAGCCGAACAGCATGATTATCGACAGCGCCCCTATGAAGGGCGGAAAAACTATCGGGAGAATGGCCACCGTTCTAAAGAATCCTTTGAAAGGGATGTCTGTTCTATTGATGGTGTAGGCGAAAATGTAACCGATCAGCATTCCGAAAAAGGCCGTGAGCCCCGCGACAAGAAGGCTGTTGAAAAAGCCCTGCCTCATGTACCTGTTGGAGAAGGCCTTAGTGTAGGCGCTCAGGTCGAACTGTCCGCTTCTGTTCGTGAGGCTCGCCGAGAAAACCTTGAAAATCGGATAGATGATGAATATCGCCAGTGCGGCAAAAATGATTATTATAGTTATAAGCAGAACAGGGTCCTTGAGAAGATTGAGCAATCTATTTTTGGTCTCTTCACTCCTGAAAGCCACAAAAACTCCCCCTGACATACTTCGAAATCGCTTTTAACCTGTAGGTGGGTGTGAACCGACGCTTGCCCTCCCGTAGTTGCTTAAAAACTATATAAACGTAACCGGGAGCTTCATAGCTCCCGGAAAGTCTTTCTATTATTGAATCAGTAAGGAAGAACTTCGTTAACCCATCTCTCGATGAGCCTGGTTTTGTTTTCGGCTGCCCAAACTGGATCGACCGAAATCAACTTGATGGTCGAAAGTGGCTGAAGGTTTCCAAAGTCAACGTCCGATCTTATCGGGTAGAAGTAGGTCTGCTGATCCACGATCTGCTGCTGGCCGGCTTTAGATACAACCCAGTCGATCAATTTCTGCGCATCGGCCAGATTCTTGGCGCCCTTGAGTATAGACACGGAAGCCACTTCGTAGGGAACTCCCTCTTTAGGGAAGACAACTTTAACGGGGTAACCCTGTTCCATGAACTGGAAAAAGGCCGGCGTGAACTGAATGCCCATCGCTACCTGTCCAGGTCCCACGGCTTTGGATGGCCCGGTCCCACTCTGGGTGTAGGTTTGTATGTTTGGTGCCAGCTTTTTGAGATAGTCGATCGCACCGTCTTCCCCGTATATCTGAACGAGTCCTGTGATTAGACTGTAAGCCGTTCCAGAGGATTGCGGGTTGGGGTACTGGATCATTCTGCTCAGTTTGGGGGAGAGGATATCTTCCCATGTTACAGGCATCGAAGCTTTGATCTGTTCCAGAACCGCGGTGTTGATTCCGATCCCCAGAGGATTCATATAGATCGGGTGATAGTAGCCTTCCACATCGTAGAACTCAGGAGAGACTCCGTATACACTGAGAGTCTTGTAAGACTGGGTAAGACCACGTTCCTTGGCAATAATATGGTTTTCCAGCGGCGCGCCGAACCAGACATCGGCCTGTGGATTGTTAGCTTCGGCCTCGATCCTGGCCAGTGCCGGGCCTGAAGAGAGGAAAACGAAATCGACAGCTATTCCCGTCTGCTCGACGAAGGCGTTGAGTATCTTCCTGGCATTAGCCTCATCTACGCTAGAGTACACAACCAAATTTGCAAAGGTTACCGCAACGAACATTACAAATAGAGATAAGATAAGAACACGTTTCATGATTTACACCTCCTATATGTATATTTTAGCATCGACTACCTGAAGAGGAAAAGATCTGGAAGCTGTCAACGTTCCCCGGCTATCACAAGAATTAAGCAAACGATTCTGTTCGATAATCGAAGATATATAGCTATAATCGCTTTTAGTCGACTTCTAGGCCATTAAATCACCAATTTTTAGAGTATGAAACTACAATTTCATGGTGGTACTATATTGAAATAATAGTTTCATCAGTTTCCCAAGTTTCGAATTTGACAGGATAGGGGAGCTCCTTTTTTGCCGGGAGGTACCGGATGGTTTCAAAGAAGATCTCGGAAATGATGGGTCAATTTTCGCCCGTAAACAAGAAGATCGCATCATGTGTGCTGAGAAATTACACGGAGATGGGTTTCACGTCCATAGAGAGTCTCAGTTCTATGGCCGGTGTCAGCAAAGCATCGATCGTAAGATTTTCCAGAACGATAGGTTTTTCCGGTTTCAATGAACTGAAAAAGCGCATTCAAAGCGATCTGAAGAAGAAACTGCAACCATACGAAAAAATCGCCACAACGGACCTTGATAAAAAGACCGTAGGTGCGCAGTTGCAGGAGCTTGCGAGAAACGAGATCGATAATCTGAGGAAAACCCTTTCGAGCATCGAAGAGGAGGAACTCCTGAGTTGGGTCAGGGCTATAGGTAAGGCCAGAAATATATATTTCGCCGGATTCGGTGCGACCAGGCATATCGTATCTCTTATGCAGTACACTTTATCGGTGCTCCAGAGAAAACCGACCTGGTTGCTGGACGGCTCGATCTCCGATTTCTCATACAAGATCAAACTCATGGAGAAGAACGATATACTTATTCTTATGACCTTTCCGCCCTACTCGAAAGAAATCGAGTACATTGTTCGTTACGCAAGAGAGAAAGATGTGGAGGTTTTTCTGATCACGGACTCGGTAGAGTGTCCGGTTTATTCTCAGGCGCGTTCGAAAATCGTTTGTGAAAACAACTCCCTGTTGTTCGGCAACTCCTTTGTGGGACCGATAGCCTTGATCGAAGTGATAGGCAACTTCCTGATCCTGAGCGAGAAGGAACTGGGAATGACGGAGATGAAAACGCTCTGGGAGGTAGAAGAAAAGGGTTATTCTTTGATAGACTCTCAGTTCGAAAAGTGAGTTTGAAAGTCGTTCCATTTTACGGCTGCGCCCTTCCTGGATTGGCTGCAGGCGTTTTCAGGAATCGAAGCGGGGAAATGCTGGTCCGGGTATCTCATTCGCCGGTTAGAGTTCTACCGGCGAATATCCCGGCGATACGTTGCGAGGAGTTTTTATTTTATGTAACAGAGGTGTTCTCATGCAAGCTATCGTGGTTCATGGCGGGGCCGGTAGTTTCGAAAGCGAAGAGGATCACAGGAGTCATAAGAGGGGAATAGCTGAAGCTCTGGAAGTCGGTTTTTCAATTCTAAACAGAAGAAAAAGCTCCATAGAGGGTGTGGTCGCTGCCGTAAAGAAGATGGAGGAAGACCCGGCTTTCAACTGCGGAAAAGGTTCTGTACTGAACTTGAAGGGCGAAGTTGAGATGGATGCGGCGATCATGGATAGTGAATTGAACGCGGGCGCTGTTTCCGGTATCAAGAGAATCCTCCATCCCATAGAGGTGGCGAGAGCTGTCATGGAGCAGACGGACAACGTTTTATTGTCTGGCCAGGAAGTGGAGGAGTTCATCCGGATCATGGGGTTCCCGCGCGAGGAGAACCTTGTAGTGCCTGCGAGACAGCTGCAGTGGCAAAGGAATATGGAAAAGATCGAGAGGGGCGAGAACTTGCGCTTCTCCAGAACCATCTCACTGGCCAGAAAGACACCGGGGTATTACTCAACCTCCGGGGCTGTCGCGATAGACGACAACGGAAAAATGGCCGCAGCCACTTCCACGGGCGGAATCGCGATGAAAACTTTCGGAAGGGTGGGAGATACTCCCGTAATCGGCGCCGGAACCTACGCAAACAATTTCGGAGCCGTCTCGGCAACTGGGCACGGAGAAAAGATAATAAAGCTGACGCTTTGCAGGCTGGTTGCCTTCTTCATGGAGCAATACCCGGCCCAAAAGGCCGTCGACCTGGCGCTGGAGAGGGCCAAATATTTCGATTGCGAATGCGGACTGATCGCGATCGATCGGTATGCAAATATAGGGATAGGTCATACCACCAGAGATATGTCCTGGGCCTATGTAAAGGAAGGCCATAAACCGGTCACTTTTTGACTCACCCTTATCCGGCCCTCCCGTCGGCAACCTGTGATCGACTCTCTATTCTGAGTTTCTTGATCGCTCTTATGGCGAGGATCCCGGCGACGAACAGTGTGAAAAAATCTGCTACTGTTTGTGCGTATATGACTCCATTTAGCCCGAAGATCCGGGGCAGCGTTATCACGGCCGGTATGAGGAATATCCCCTGCTTGGCCATAGAGAGGATACCGGCCGATAGTCCCTTTCCCATGCCCTGGAAGAGATAGTTGAATGTCAAAACGAAGCCAAAGGTCGGGAAAAAGATGCTCACGGCTCTGAGAGCCTGCGAACCGATTTCTATGACCTTAGGATCGTCGCTGAATATATTTATTATCATACCGGGGAAGACCATGCCCGCAATTCCGAACACGATCGCGAAGGCCGTAGTAACTATCAGTGAGAACTTGAGTGCTTCAAATATCCTAGAGTAATTCTTCGCACCGTAGTTGTAGCCGGTAACGGGCTGGAAAGCCTGGCCGTAACCGAAGAGAACCATCATCCCCAGCATCAGCACCCTCATGGTGATTCCAACCGAGGCGACGGCGTGATCGCCGTACACGGCCGCCGCGTTGTTTAACAGGGCAACCGAGAAGCTCGATAGAAACTGCCTTAGAAAGGTTGGCAGGCCGATCTTGAAGATCTCGCCGTAAATGTGAAGCGAAAACCTGTAGAGCTTTATCGACAGACGTGTATAACTCTTCTTGCGCAGATAGTACTCCAGAAGTATCATGGTCGATACGGACTGGGAAATGACCGTGGCCAGCGCGGCGCCGACCACCCCCATGCCAAAGCCGAAGATGAAGAGTGGGTCTAAGGCGACGTTTAGAAGGGCTCCCGACACCATGGCCATCATGAATCTCGGCGCGTTTCCTTCGGCCCTCACGAGGTTGTTCATGGTCATGTTCATCATATTAAGAATCGATCCCATGATTATTACCATCGTGTACTCTCTGGCATACTCCATGATCGTTTCCGTGGCGCCGAAGGCCTTGAGCAAAGGATCGAGGAAGGTAAGTCCCAGGACGGTGAAGGCGATTCCCGTCGCCAGGCTGGTGAAAAAGGCCGTGGAAGCGGCCCTGTCGGCCTGCTCCTTATCTCTTGCGCCCAGCAATCTGGAAACGTACGAAGCGCCGCCGACACCGTAAGTGAGACCGACGGCGCCGATAAGATTGAATATTGGAAAGGCGATGGCGATAGCGCCCATCGCGCTCGTTCCGATCCTCCCGATGAAAAAGGCATCTACTAGATTATAGATGGCGTTGGTCAACATGGCTATGATAGACGGTATGGAGAGTCCGATCAAAAGGGACGGGATCTTCATCTTTCCCAGAGCTCTGGCCCTCTCCTCCGAACTGCTGAACTTCAAGACGATACCTCCGTATTACGAAGCTTTGTTCTATCAATAATACACTACTAGCAGGAATTATTAAGAATGAAGCTTCCATGTTCGGTCAACACAATGTTTTGCTTCCGGCGGTTTCTTTGCATGAGAAGCAGAAATGCTAGAATTGTTCTATAAAGTTGTAGCGGGAGGGGAAGTCTCTGATCATATTTTTGTTCACCTTGATAGCCTGGTTAACGGGCCTGCTGATTTTCGGCAGGCCAAAAGTCTTGGAACCCTCGCATTTGAATGATGACGGCGCTGGAAGGAAAATCTCTCTCATAATTCCGGCCAGAAACGAAGAGAAGAATATCGGGAAACTATTGGAATCGATTTCGAAGCAGAAGACCGTTCCACACGAAGTGATCGTCGTGGACGACAATTCTTCGGACGGAACTGCGGAGATCGTGTCGGGCTATAATGTCAAGCTTGTCAAGCTCGAATCCGATCCACCGGCGGGATGGATAGGCAAATCATGGGCTTGCTGGAACGGATACCTCGCCTCCGTTGGAGACGTTCTGGTCTTCCTTGACGCGGACGTGGAGCTCTCTCCTGAAGCGCTAGGTACCATCGTCAACCTTCAAGAGCTCAAAGGCGGCCTGTTTTCCGTCCAGCCTTACCACAGAATGGAACGGTTCTACGAGAGCTTCTCGCTGGTCTTCAATCTCATAGTGGTCGCTTCGCTTGGAAATTTCATGGCCGGCGAAAGGAACCCACCGGGAGCTTTCGGTCCCTGCATGGTCTGCTCGAGAAGCGACTATGCCAGTCTCGGCGGTCACGAAGCTATAAAAAGCAACGTTCTTGACGATATCGGTCTGGGAAGGACATTTTGGAAAAACGGACTCCCTGTGAGCAACACTCTTGGAGGCGAGATGATCAGTTTCAGGATGTACCCGGGCGGAATCGGGGAGGTTCTTAAGGGTTGGGGAAAGAACTTCGCAAAGGGAGCCGGCTCTACACCGCCTCTAACACTCATAATGATGGTCCTGTGGATCACAGGAGTTTTTTCCACCTTCCTGAGACTTCCCGTCGCCTTAGGTTTCCAGATCCAATTCATAGCGTTCATCATCATGTATCTGGCTTATGCCGTCCAGATCTACCTGTACTCAAGGAAGATCGGCTCCTTCTCGATAGGCCACGCCCTCATCTTTCCGGTCTATTTTCTCTTTTTCTTCTACACCTTTATCTACTCAGGTCTGAGAACCCTGCTTTTCAAACGGGTAAGCTGGAAGGGGAGGGATATAGATGTCTGAGCCCGTCTTTCTTCTTCTCTTTCTTCTGGAGTTCTTCGTGGGTTCGATTATGTTCTCGTACTGGCTGGGGAAGATCAAGGGAAAGGACATAAGGCAAACCAGGGACGGTAATCCCGGCGGCTCCAATTTGGGAAGGGTCTTCGGCTGGAAGTGGGGGATGGCCGGCATAGTTCTGGATTTTCTCAAGGGCTATGTTCCGTTGGTTTTCGTCGTGGAATTGGGGATCTTACAGAACTGGCGTCTGGCGATAGTTTCGGTCGCGCCCGTTCTCGGCCACGCCTTCTCTCCTTTCCTGAAGTTTTCCGGGGGGAAGGCCGTTGCGGTGACCTTCGGTATCTGGTCGGCTTTGACAAGGTGGGAGGTCCCGGTGTTACTCGGAACGATCTTCACCATCTTTTCTCTCACGAGGGTGATCAGAAAGAAAGGTAAAACAACTCCCGCCGACGACGCCGCGAGGGTCATGGTTGGCATGCTCGCCGTTCTTGTTTACGTTCTTATGCGCGGTATTCCCTATCTGCTGCCCGTATGGTGCATGAATATGGCGATACTTTTCTACAGGCACCAGAGGGATATAAAAGCGATTCTCGTCAACCAGGGCTCAAAAAGAAACGCTCGTTGAATCGGGCGAAAATTATCAAAATGGACCGGGGTCATCTGGCGATAATGAAGTAAAAGACAACACCGAGTACAGTCACCAGAACAACACCGACGGCCAGAGATATCAAAGTAAGCATAAAGTCACCTCCCTTTGTATTCTATCGTAAAAACCCGGCTTCTAGAGCCTTGCCAGAAAAAAACCGGAGGGAATTTACCCTCCGGTCTTGTTTTGGTGGTTCGATAACGCTTTTATTCCGGTCTTACATCGGGAAAGATCAGAACATCGTAACTCGGCATACTTTCGAAGAGAAGTTCGTTGGTGGTGTAATCCATGACCAGAACTCTGTGCATACCGTTGGTATCCTTTTCGGTGAAGTAGATGTAAGGTCCTTCCACCTTGATCGAAGGAACCGGCGCGTCCATCCAGAGCACCCTGTTGCCGAGTACCCGGTCGGTACCGGTTTCAAGATCGTACACCCGGAGGGCGATGTAAGAGAAATCGCCGTACTCTTCCGGTGGGATAAAATAGATGATCCTGTTGTCGCTTCCAAACTCCGCCCAGACAGCTGTTTTTGCTGTTTTGAGCGGCTCATCCGTCGACAGGTCGACGATGTTGCCGTCATAATCTATCGCGTAAGCGTTGTCGTTGGAAAGGAAAACTAGATCGTACCATCCTTCCACTGTTTCGAGCACCTCGCCGGTGTCGGCGTTGAATATGGAGAAAACATCGTAATCGGTGGAGACAGCCACCCTGTAACCATCGGGCGACCAAGAGACCGGTATCATTCCAAAATCACCGTCGGCCGACCAGATCTGAGTCAATTCCGGTCCAATCATGACGATCTTCTCACCGTAATTATCCAGAAGCAGGAATTTCGAGCGATCGGGGGAAAGTGAATATACAGTGTATCCGTTGAATCTGGCCTTTCTCTCTCCTTCAACCACGACCCTCTCGTTCTGCAGCGATATATAGACGAAAGTCTTTGAATCGAGAAATTGTCCGTAAATAGCATCTGCTAGACTTCCGAAGAGGTTTCCTTCGATATCGAAGAAACCGACGCTTCCGGTCTCGTAATCCATATTGAGCGTGTTGTATGAGATAACTACCTCTTCTCCTTCCAGCAGCTCGTCAATCTTCTTGGGGGCCGGAACTCTCGACAGCCAGGAGTATATCCAGTCGAGCTCTTCGTGTCTGATCATGTATGACTGAAGATTATTCTGCAGCGATGCCTCGCCGCTGGAGAGAACGATCGCCCTGAACAGCTCGGAAACATAATCGGGAATATAGATGTAATCCAGTATCTCTGTGGCATTTCCCAGCGCAGCTTCGTCGTTGAAACTTTTTCCCTGGAGGAACAGCTCAACAGCCTCGTCGTAGTTGCCATAGTTCAGGGCCAACAGACCTTTTAAGAAGTAATACATCGGTTCCTCGGCCAGATCCTGGGAATATTCCATGAGCAGCTCCTCGGCGGTCGTGAAGTCGCCATCGTAGAACAGATTCTCGATATAGGGTATCAGGAACTCGCTCTCTCCGAAATCTTCGACCAGGATCTTCGACACGATCAACGAGAGATCGGTCGGGTACAGTTCTTTGGACTCTTCGTATAGATACTTGTATAGTTCCAGGTGATCCTCGTTCTCGATCGATGTCACGGCATAACGGACGTCGGATTCGCTGAGATACCAGGAGCTGTTTAGACTGCGTAAATAGTAGAGAAGCGATTTCCTGTTCTTGAAATTATCGAAGTATATTTTCGATAGTTCGCTCGCCTGCTCCGAGTAATAGTTTTCCAGAGCCTTTTCGATCGTTCTCTCGAAGATCGCCACCATGCCTTCGGGTATCTCCGTGAGGGCATGTGCAACCTCGATCACGGTGTTGATATAGCTGTTGTAATCGTAGTTTTCTTCGTAAATCTTAAGAAGCGCCTCGAGGCTTTCTATATCCGCGGGGTTGGCGGCCAGTTTTGCTTTCAATTCTTCGGTCTGGGCGAATAAGAAGAGCGGTATCAAAGTCAGAAATAGAATTATGAGTATCTTTTTCATTATCTCACCTCCTAAACTATTCTATTCTCAACGGCCCTCCGCGAATCCTGTTTTCGAGACTCTGCTCCCCGCAAATAAAACTACGATCGGATCGTTTTTCTAGAGCCGCTCTATCTCTCCCCCGACGAAATTGACCAGCTCGGATATATATGACTTCGAAAAGTCGAACTTGATCCCCGCCGCTTCGTACAGTTCATCGAGAGGTCTGGAGTATCCCAGAGAGAGAAACCTCTTGTAATCGGCTATGGCCTTTTCCCTGTCGAGTCTGTAATTTCTGTATATGGCAAGGGCTCCGAGCTGGGCGATACCGTACTCTATGTAGTAGAAGGGGTTGGTGAAGATATGGGGCTGAAGCAGCCAGCGGATTCGCCGCTCCCGCTCTAGACCTGACCAATCGATCCCGCCTTCGAACCTGGCGAAGATACCGGCGAACTTCTCGTCCCTCTCGTCGGGCGTGTGGTCGGGATTGGAGTAGATCCACTGCTGGAAGGCATCGACCGTCATGCACCAGGGCAGGAAGCTTATAGTTCCGGTCAGCTCCTCTTTTTTCGCCAATTTCAGTTCTTCGCTGTCAGGGTAGTATTCGTCCCAGTGATCCATGGTGAGCAGTTCCATCGACATCGAGGCGAGCTCGGCCGCTTCGTGCGTTGTGTGTCTGTACAGTATTATTCTCTCGCCCACAGTCGAGAAGGAGTGCATGGCGTGGCCCGATTCGTGGAGAATAGTTCTGACGTTGCCCGGCGTTCCGGTGGCGTTCATGAATATGAAGGGCGCCCCCGTTTCGTCCAGCGGGTAGTTATAACCCCCGGGAGCCTTCCCCTTTCTATTTTCCAGATCCAGCAGTCCTGTATTTTTCATTTTTTGTAGATTGAGACCGAACTGTCTGTCGACTCTGGAGAGAACGGCGATGGCCTTTCCTATGAAGTCATCCATGCCGTCGAAGGGCTTCAATACTTTTCCCGAGGGTTCTACCTGTGTATCCCAGGGTCTGAGCGATTCCACTCCGATCTCTTTTTTTCTACTCTCGTTCAGTTTTTTCACGAAGGGTACGACCACGGCCTCGACTGAATCGTGAAATCTGAAGATATCCTCGACCGAATAGACGAACCTGTTCTTCTTGGCATGCATGAAATCTCTGTAGTTTTCGAAACCTGCATTTTTGGCCTGAGGTATCCTGATCTCCTTCAGCTGATCAAAAAGCTCCTCCAACCTGTCGTGGACAGTTGAAAGCTTCTCCATCGAGAGTCTCCATGTCTCCTCTCTCACTTTTCTGTCTGGCTCCTGCTGGAATTTGGAGAGTTGAGAGAGCGTGTACTCCTTACCAGCGTATTCTACCGTCAAAGAGCCTATCGTAGCGCCATAAGCGGAGGATAACTCCTTTTCCTTTACCTCGAGCGGAAGGTTTTCCTCTCTGAACATCTCGATGGTGTTGGCCACTATCCTGTCAAAATTCTCGTACCTTAAAGTGTCGAGCTCGGCCCTGTAGGGACTGTCATAATACTTCTTCAGCAGCCTCATTTTGTAGGGTTCGGCTCTGGAGAACACCCCGGCATAGAAGTTAGAATAGTTCTTCCTCTTTTCTTCGTTGTCGGCAAACCTCGTCATCTCTATGTACCTCCAGGCAAGCTGCTCCTGGATCGCCATATAGAGTTCGCTCCATCTGTAGAGGAACTCTTCCAGAGAGTTAACACTGTCCACAGGATACTCTTCCAGTCTCTTCAGCTCGGTCTCGACGTTCTTCCACACCGAAAGATCGAGGTCCTCCGGCAAATACCTGCGTGGCTGCTTCACAATCTTCTCATCTGCCATTCCTTTACCTCCCGTACCGATTTGTCAGATTAGCGACGTAAAAGATTTTGCCACAAACACTTTCTTTCCGGCAAGGTTTTTCCATACCTGTTAATGTACTTTTTTTACATTCTTGACTTGACGCTTTCAAAAGTGATATCATAGGTTTGAATTGAAAAAATGTGATGCACAATTGTGCAAAAGAAATGGAGGAACTTTATGAATGGCCTGGAAAGAAGATTGGATAGAATGTTTTCTCGTGGTTCTCTGATCGTTGCCGCAGCCGATCACGGCCAGTTCGCCGGTGTTCCGCTGGGTTTAGAGGATATCGGACGCTATATAAGCGAGATTGAAACTCTCGACATCGACGGAATACTGCTGAACCCCGGAGTGGTTTCGCGAATCGCTTCTTTCAATGCGAATAAACTTCTTATTATAAGGGTAACGCACGCCGGTTCGGCTTTATCGGGCGATATCGGCAACACGAAATACTTTCTCGATCCGGAACAGGCACTGAGGCTTGGAGCCGACGCGGTAATAGTTATGGGAATCGTCGGTCAGGAGAGAGACTCCGATGCCCTCCACGCTCTTTCGAAAGCCGTCTGGGATTACCAGAGGTACGGGATACCAGTCATAGCCGAGATGCTGCCTTACAGGAAGGAAGACTACTCCTCTCCAGAAGTTATAGCGAATATTTCGCGGATAGGAGCCGAGCTCGGAGCGAACGTTATAAAGACCATGATGACCGCAAATTACGGCGAGGTCGTTCGATCATGTCCCGTTCCCGTGATCATAGCCGGGGGCGAGAAGAACCGGGATTTCTTCGTTTCTCTCGAAGACGCGGCAAAAGCTGGTGCTAAAGGCGCGGCTATAGGTCGAAACCTCTTTCAAGAAAAGGACAGAACCGGCTTCTTGAAGAAAGTCAGAGAGGTATTCGCTTCGAGGTAAGATGATGAAGATGGATGAAGTCAGTCTAGCTTACAGGGCCGCAGAGATGTATTACATCAACGAGATGAACCAGGAGCAGATAGCCGCCGAGCTGGGACTTTCGAGGTCGAAAGTCTCCAGATTGCTCACCAGCGCCCGCAGACTGGGAATGGTGAAGATCGAGCTCGTCGGGCCGGAATCTTTCGATCTCTCCTCTCTCGAGAGAGAAATAGTAGAGAAATACGCCATAAGGGAAGCCCATGTCGTAGCCTCTATAAAGGGGACCGACAAGGAGATAAAGCAGAGGATAGCTCTCTCCTTCCAGAAAAACCTTACGAAGCTGCTCGAAGGCAAGCGTTATATCGGGCTGGGTTGGGGTACGACCGTTTATGAGGCCGTAATGAGCCTACCGGATAATCTCGCCAGATTTCCCGAGATGAAGATAATACCGCTCCTCGGAGGTCTCGGACAGTCGGAAAAGACTTATCAGATCAACAACATCGTCGAGAAAATGGCCGGTTCTCTGGGAGCGACCCCTATTTTTCTGGCCGCTCCCGCGAT
Source organism: Mesotoga infera (assembly GCF_900157305.1). Lineage (NCBI taxonomy): Bacteria > Thermotogati > Thermotogota > Thermotogae > Kosmotogales > Kosmotogaceae > Mesotoga > Mesotoga infera. The sequence goes on along the minus strand of NZ_LS974202.1, from coordinate 1,468,650 downwards.
TTTCAACAATCAGGAGCAGTTGAAAATCATGAAGCAGGTACAGTCTGTCCAGACGGCCATCGCCGAGTGGTCGAACCTCGAAGCGGTCATATTTGGTCTGGGGGCTCCGGCTGGAATGTCGGCCGTTCTAGACTCAAACCTTCCCGGCGATATGATACTCGAACTGGTCAGAAAGCACGCTGTCGGCGATATTGTCTCTCGTTTCATGGGCAAGAGCGGTGAAATAGTCTGCCAGAACATCGAAGAGGTTCTTCTGGGAATCCCCTTCAACGATATGCTAAAAGTTCCCGAGAGGATCTGTTTGAGCGGCGGGGAGCACAAAGTAGACGGAATACGGGCAGCCCTTTCAAGAGGTTACATAACCACTCTCTTCACGGATATAAGGACAGCCCAGATGCTAGTTACGCAGCAGGAGGTGCGTGGATGAAGGCAGTGATGTACGAAGGAATCGGAAAGATCTCAATCAGAGATGTAGAAAAGCCAAAAATTGGAGAAGATGGAATTCTTGTCAAGATACTCTACTCCTTCATTTGCTCTACAGATATAAAGACCTATAAGCAGGGACACCCGATGATCAAGCCTCCGACCATACTTGGCCACGAATGTTCTGGAAGGATAGACGAAACCGGTCGGAACGTTACGGAGTTCGAAGTCGGTGATTATGTGGCTGTAGCACCCTTCGTGAACTGCGGGGAATGCGAGCAGTGTATCAACGGTTACCCCGAGGGATGTAGAAACAGAGACTTTCCCAGTAACGGAGCCATAACCGAGTTTCTTTCGATCGATGCCGGTTACGCCAGGAAGGGAGTTGCAAAGGTTGCGAAAGACAAGGCTAAAGAGGCCGCCCTTGCGGAACCCATGGCCTGTGCATTGACTTCCTGCAGACATATGGAGCTGCAGCCTGGCAATTCGGCACTGGTCGTCGGGGCCGGGATAATGGGTATGCTGAACGCTATGACCTTGCGAGACGTTTACGGTCAGACTGTGGTAATCACCGATAAAAGGCAAGGGAGGCTAGAACTGGCCGAAGAACTGGGGTTCGCCATTTCCAGCGGAGATACGGGCAAGTACAACTCGATAGTACTCACCGCGCCCGTTCCAGAATTGATCGATGAATATCTGCCAAAAGTGAAGTTATTCGGAAACATGGTACTCTTCGGCGGCTATTCGAAAGGGACGAAAGCTCTCTTCGATCCCAATATAATTCACTACAACGGTGTGAAATTGACCGGTACCACGGGCTTTGCCTCTAAGGATTTCATGGCCGCCATCGCACTTATCAATAGCGGCAAGCTCGATTTGAGACCTTTCACAAAAAGAATCTATGAATTCTCCGATTTCGAAGAGGCCTTCAAAGACGCCGTAGAGGGCAGGTCTATTAAAGTCGGAATAAAGGTTGGTGAGTGAGTTGTTCGGTAAGGCAAACAGACTCTCAAGGATATTCAACAGATCCGGAAAAACTATAATGCTGGCTCTCGATCACGGTATGGCTCTCGGTCCCATGCAGGGTCTGGAAAGACCGGCCGAGATGCTAGATAAGCTCACGTCGTTCACCGATTCCATAATGCTCAACAAAGGGATACTGCGAAACTGCTACACACCGAACGGGCACGTCGGAATCGTACTTCGAGTGAGCGGCGCGGCGACCATCGCCGGAGAAGATTTGACTAACGAAAGCATAACAACAACGGTTATCGAAGCGTTGAGACTGTCTGCGGATGCCGTCGCTACCTCGATTTACGTCGGCACTCCAAACGAACACTCTACTATACGCGACCTGGCCCAGCTTTGTGATGAATGTGAAACCTACGGTCTCCCGGTGTTGGCCGTAACTGCGATCGGTAAGGACCGGGAGCGCAAAACCGATCCCAGATATCTTTCGCTGGCTGTGAGAGTTGCCGTGGAGATGGGAGCCGATATCGTCAAAACGTATTACTGCGACGAGAAATTCGAGAAGGTCGTCGAGGCAGCGGCCGGCATACCCATAGTCATCGCCGGCGGTCCGAAAATGGATTCGGTGCTGGATGTCCTGAAGATCGCCGAAAACGCCACCAGGGCAGGAGCACGCGGGGTCGATATGGGCAGAAACGTCTGGCAGCACGAAAGACCGGTAGAGATGCTACTGGCCTTGAAGGATATAGTCAACGATGGCGTGTCCGCCGAAGAGGCTTACTCGAAACACTTCGGGAGATAATCATGAAGGTTGTTGAAATGATCTCGGTCAGGAAGGAGTTCCCCGGGGTCGTTGCTCTCGACAATATCGACTTCTCTCTGGAAGAAGGAGAGATTCATGGACTTGTCGGTGAAAACGGAGCCGGAAAATCCACGCTCATAAATATACTCGCCGGAGTCTTTCAACAGACTTCGGGAGAACTCAGACTGTTCGGCAAGCCTGTAAAATTGAGCAGTCCTTCCGATGCCCTTCACAGGGGCATAGGAGTAGTCTATCAGGACACCGTTCTGGATCCGTTTTTCACTGCCGAGGAAAACATCTGGCTGGGTAGGGAACCTTCCCGGCTTTCTGTGCTGAAAGGCAGGGAGATCAAATCCGACACGAAGAGACTGTGTGATAAGTACGGAATCGTAGTGCCGCTAGGTATTCCGGTCGGAACTCTAAGTGTTGCAAAGCAGAAGATGGTCGAGATCCTCAGGGCGCTGAGCATGAATTCAAAGGTACTGGTTTTAGATGAGCCGACTGCCTCGATAACCCAAAGCGATACGGACAACCTTTTCGAGATACTCAAAAATCTAAAAAAGTCCGGCATAAGCATCATTTTCGTCTCCCACCATCTGGACGAAGTTTTCAACCTCTGCGATAGAATCTCCGTCCTCAGAAACGGCTGCTACGAAGGCACCTTCGCTTCTTCGGAACTATCAACACGCGACCTCATAAAGCTCATGACCAACAGGGATCTGGTTGATCAATACCCCAAGCGGTCTTCAGAAATCGGTGAGGAAATTCTCAAGGTTTCGAATCTGAACGTGGCGAGATTCGGGTTGAAGGATATCTCCTTCGAGGTGAAGAGGGGAGAGATAGTGGGCTTCTTCGGAATGGTCGGCTCTGGAAGGACGGAGCTCATGAAATCGATCTTTGGCGCCCACGAAATCGATAGCGGCGAAATAACGATAAACAACGAAAAAATCAGGATAAAAGGCCCATCGAAAGCCATGAGGGCCGGTGTCTATCTCTGCCCGGAGGACAGAAGGAGGGAGGGGGTTGTCCAGGATATGTCGGTTATAGACAACCTGACCTCCCCATTCCTTGGAACGTTGACCAGGTTAGGTGTGATCAACTCTAGAGAGTCCAGAGCCAGGGCCGGCAAAGTATCGAGCGAACTGAAAATAAAGGCTCCGTCGCTGAAGACGATCATCTCCCACCTGAGCGGTGGCAACCAGCAGAAGGTGGTTCTGGGGAAATGGCTTCTGGGACCGGAATCCAGGGTATTCATATTCGATGAACCAACCCAGGGAATAGATGTCGGAGCCAAGAGCGAGTTTTACAGGATAATGCAAGAAATTGCGAAGAAGGGTTGCGGGGTGTTGTTCGTTTCCTCGGATATCAGAGAATTGCTGGGCATAGCCGACAGGATCTATGTCATGCGCCTGGGAAGGATCACGGCGGAATTCAAAAGAGGGGAGTACGACCAACACTCGATTCTCGAAAATGCGCTCAGCGATAGTCTCGCCGCAAGGAGTGAAAAAGATGAATAAGATAGGGCTGCTCTTTCAGAAGTACGGCACTATTCTAGCCTTGATCGGCATAGTAGTGTTTTTCTCGATCATGACCGAAACGTTTCTCACTTCCAGAAATCTCATAAATATCCTCTCCCATATTTCCATGCTGACGATAATAGCGACCGGGATGACCGTCTGTATGATACCTGGTGATTTTGACATGTCTATCGCATCGGTGGCGAGCCTTTCGGGAGTTATAGTGACTTCTCTGATTTTGAAAGGCCTGGGCGTATTTGGCTCCATACTCATAACGGTGGGCATGGGCGCGCTCTTCGGCGTGATCGCAGGAATTCTGATCACCAGATTGAAGATCTCCGCCTTCATCGCAACCCTCGCCCTCGGTACGATCGCGACCGGTATCAACTTCATGTTCACCAGAGGTCAAGAGGTTTACGGGATCTTCCCCGATTCCTTCCTCGCGATCGCGCAGAAAAGAGTTCTGGGAATCCCCGTCCAGGTCTTCATAATGGCGGTGGTCATAGTCGTCTTCACCTTCGCGATGGAAAAGACGAAGATGGGAAAGTGGATGTACTCAATAGGGGGCAGTGTGAAAGCCTCCTTCCTGTCGGGCATCAACGTCAGGCTTCTCCGCGTGGTCGGAATGATAATCTCCGGCGCCCTCGCGGCCTTCACCGGCTGTATTCTAGCCTCCAGGTTGGGATCTGGACAGCCGACCGCGGGTGACGCTTATCTCATGGATGCGATAGCCGCCTCCTTTCTGGGCATGACCACGATCAAGGTGGGCAGGCCGAACGTGCCGGGAACTTTTGTGGGAGCTTTGATCATCGGAGTTATAAACAACGGTCTAGTGATAATGGGAGTGTCGTATTTCTTTCAGTACATCGCCAAAGGAGCGATCATAATTCTGGCTGTCGCGATGACTTCATTCAGAAGTTCTGAGAGCTTCTAAGGCAAACAACGGGAGGTGTGGTAACTATGAAAAAGGTAGTTCTTGTTCTTGCGATTATGTTACTCGTTTCTCTGGCCTTCGGTGTCGAGATCGGCTTCGTCGCGGCCAACCTTTCTGCGGTAACTCAGGCAACTATCGCCCAAAATCTCGAAGCCATTTCAAAGACCAACGGTTGGACCATTTACGTCTCGAACTCCGCAGGCTCCTGGGAGACGATGAACAATCTGGTGGAAAACTACGTGTCGAAGAAAGTAGATCTCATAGTGGTCGCCATGGGACAGGCGAGCTCGCTGACTTCCTCGCTCACCGCGGCGAAAGAGGCTGGCATTCCCGTGATCGGAATCGACTCAGAGTACAGTGACCTGCTGACTGCCGATATTCTCACCAACAACTGGGAGATGGGCGCAAAGATTGCCACATACCTGGTCGACAGACTGAACCACAAGGGAAACATCATAGTATTCAAATTCGATCAATTCTATGGAACCCGCTTCAGAGGAAAGGCGCTGGACGTGGTACTGACGGAAGAGCCGAACATCAAAGTGCTCGAAGTCCATCACCTGCCGCCGGCGGGATTCGTGGAAGACGCACAGAGAACCATGGAATCGTATCTGCTCAAGTACGGTGACAAGATCGACGCGGTCTGGTGCGCCTGGGACGACCCGGCTTATGCGGTATCTCTGGCGATCAAGGCGGCCGGCTATACTCAAGAAGATATGTTCGTGGTCGGAATTGACGGCAACGAAAGAAACATAAAAATGATAGCTGCCAACAACACGGCCGTCGTAGCCACGATCCTGCAGCCCTTCGGAGATTCAGCCATCAAAGCTGCCGAACTCATACAGAAGATAGTCGTCGAGGGGAACAGCCCCGAAGAAGTCATCGGGGCCGTAAGGGTAATATACATGGACGCACCTCTTATCACCTCGGCGAACGCTCAGGATTATCTGAAATAACGAGCTAAAAGAAGTACTAACGCGCTTTCGGGGGTCTTTTGCAGCCATATGCTTTGTCGGTATTCGAAGGGTAGATACGATTCGAGGATTAACTAAATGCAAAGGCTCCCCCGTTTTTCTTTATTGCCCGTGATTGATGTGTACGATCTAGAGAGGGAGGATTTATCGGCCGTGAAAGAAAGAGAGCTTTTCGCAGGATACGATATCGGTACGACTTCGAGTAAGATATCTATCATAGACCTAGAAGGCCGTATTGTCGCAAGCGCAAAGGTCACTCATTCACAGAGCTTTTCCGATGACGGCTATCCAGAGCAGGACGCCCGGGTGTGGTGGCAGGACTTTTTGAAATTGACCGCGATGGCGGGCAAAGAGATTTCCCTCTCGAGCATAAAAGCGATAGGACTCAGCTCCATGTGTCCGAACGTACTACCCGTATCGGACGATGGAATACCCCTGCGAAAGTCTTTCATGTACGGCATCGATCAGAGGGCCGTTAAAGAGATCGAATCACTCAACGACTTCATGAGAGAGTTTGGAGACAATCCACTTTACACAGAGTATTCAAGCCAGTCTATCCTTCCAAAGATCCTCTGGATGAGAAAAAACGAACCACAGATATTCGAAAAGACAACCCGGGTTTTGACCGCGAACGGTTACATAGCCTTCAGATTGACCGGCCAATTTGCCTCGGATATGTTCTCCCTTTCGGCGGGCAACCTCATAAACCTCAACACCCTGGAAATTTTCAAAGATCCCTTCGATCACGCAGACCTTTCGACAGATATTATTCCCGATATAAAATGGGCAACGGATCTTACCGGTACGGTAACGAGATTGGCCTGCGAAGAAACGGGTCTTGGTTATGGGACCCCGGTCTTCACAGGAACGGGAGACGCCTGCTCCGACACCATAACTAACGCCTGCCTCGAGCCAGGAAACGTCTCCATCTCGCTTGGAGGGACCTCGATTTACATCCAGTGTCTCGACAGACCTGTAAGATCACCCGCCCTATTCGTGGAAACCGGTGCCGTCCCGGGATCATTCACCGCCGGTGGCGCTACCAGCTGCGGCGGCCTCCTCACTGACTGGGTGACCGACAGACTGTTCGGCCTTGACAGGTACGAGAAAGAGAGTCTGTTGTCGGGCTTTGGAGCGGAAGAATACGAACCATCAAACATGATCCTGCTACCGTTTTTTGGAGGAGCGCGCACCCCTTTCAACAACCCCAGAGCCAGAGGAATTCTCTTCGGGCTGTCCATGGAAACAGGCAGAAAAGAGATCTTGAGTGCGGTTTTCGAAGCCATTGCCCTGGACATAAGCATGATAGATGACGAAATAAAGAGAACGGCGCTCGAACCGAACCAGATCTGCGTTTCAGGCGGCGGTGCAAGGAGCGAAGTTCTACTACAGCTGATCGCCACCTTGCTCGACCACGAACTACTGGTCTCGCCCCGCCAGTACGACTCGGCGACAGGCGCCGCCCTGATCGCTCTATCCGCCACGAGCGGCAAGGCTCTCGAAAAAGTCGTTGAAGATATAAAGAAAAAGTACGACCGGGTGGAACCCCGGGCCGAATACAGTTTTTACATGAAAGAGAGAAAAAATACCTTTAAAGAACTCTATACAGCGAACATCGGCTTTTTCAACTGAAAGAATTATTCATCATAGAAAAATGCACTATTATTTAGCCCCTTTCAAGGCCATTTTTTTCTGGATAAAGGCAAAAAGAGCTCAGAAACTATTTCTCATCTTTCTATAGGCTCTGCCAAGTATAAGATAATAGATTACTGACAGGCCCGTAAAAACATATACACCCGCGACAAGGCTCCACAATATTGGGTTTTGGATTAGCATGTCGTATCGTGTTACAACGCAGTATGTTGTGTAAATACTTGCAACGATCATTACGATTGTCAACACACCTACAGAGAACTTCAAGCTCTTGACTTCGGTTTTTGCTCTCGGAACGAGCCTCATTTTACTAATATCCCCCTATTATCCGCAGAATCAAAATCTCTCAATCCATGGTTAGATCAGTGAAACTAATTATAACAAAAAATTGTTTATAATATCAAATGATCGACCACAATTTTATTCGAAAAGTAAATATATGAATTGTCAGATAATGATTAAAAAATCAAACTAAATCGCTGCGACTTCTATTATTAGGAATTTGTAAGACCGTATCCAATAAATAGGCGAGGAAGGAAATAAGTCAAAAGAAAAGGGACTCAACTCCATTTAGAATGTTTTTTGTATGAGAAAAACAAAACGAAAGGAGAGAGTCCCGAAGAAATGATAACACCAAAGGACATAAGAAAAGTGAAGGAAGCGGTGAGAGAGATAATACCTGCGCACAGGCAGGTTAAAGGAAGACCCAGAGAGTACTCGGACAGAACGATAGTGTTGTTGTATGTGATTTTCATACTTTTCCGTTGTAGCTCAATCGTTGAGATGTACAAAATGATCGAAGGAAAGAAGAGGCTGCTGAAAGTGATAGGTGAGCTTCCGTCCAGGCAGACATTATCATATAGACTGAGAAGGCTAGATATTGAAGCTATAAGCAGGAGAATCATAGAAAGCATAAAAGGCGGAACATACATAATCGACTCGACACCGATAAAGGACATCACCAGTCAGGGGATAAAAAAGTGTAAGAATCTGAAGTTCGGCAAGAACAGGGACGGATTCTTTTGGGGAAAGAAGGGACATTTCATAATTACTGAAGAAGGGATACCCGTCAAATTCAAGCTGACCCAGGCCAACGAAGACGATGCTAGAGTTGGAAAGGAGATGCTCGACAATCTCAACGGTCTGATTATAGCCGATAGGGGATATTTCAAAGGGAACTTCTTGTCCCAATTCACCAAAGAAGGCGATCTAAGGGCCATAGTGAGACCGAAATCGAGAAAGAAGGATTCGAGCTTCAAGCAGAAGCACTCACAGACATATTCAAAGCGATGGAAGATAGAGAGGCTGTTCCAGAAAATGAAAGAGTCAGATTGGAGATTCCCAGAAAAGGGGGCAGAGATGATCTCCTGTCCAGAGTAACGGCACTGTTTCTAACGGTTGTTACTCTTGCCTTCTCGAAGTTTGTGCTTAATGACCCTATTCTGGATTACCTCAATTGTTGCTGATTTGTTTATTGGATATGGTGTCTAATTGAGGGAGGATCAGGAATCTTCTCATACCCAAATATCCTTTACAAATGACGATCTTCGTCGAGGGCGCAAAAAAGACGGCACTTTCGAATGCTCTTTATTACTTGGCAGAGTTCCGTTTTTTCTGACAGATGTTCGCTATTTGCCAGGACAATTATGTATGATAGACTAAAAAACACGGACCAATTCTCTGAACTATCATTAAATTCAAGAAGTACATATGGAATGGTTTTTTAAGGCTTTGAAACCAGATTCCCATACAGTTTGGAGTAAACCAACGAAGAACCTTATGAGGTTCAAAGAGGCATATTTGTTTGTTATCATGTGTGGAATTGAGAACACCGGAGAGGAGGTAAAAGTATGAAGAAGCTCCTTGCTATTCTTATTCTTACAGCGATCGTGTTTCTTACGGGGTGTCCAAAGAAGGAAAATCAACCTCCCGTAGTTCAGAAGGCCAGTGGACTTGAAGGAATAGTCGAAACAACGACTGGAACTTTCACATGGAGCGGAGATGATCCGGATGGAACAATCAAAAAGTACGAATGCAGAAAAGACGGGCTGATCTGGGAAGATGTTGCCCTTCAAACCACTTATACATGGAACGATTACACATCTGGAGCTCACACTTTTGAAGTCAGGGCAATTGACGATAAAAATGCTATTTCGAATATTGTTGTGTGGAACTTCACCTCTATAAAACAGATGATTCTGGTGGAGGGTGGACAATTCACGATGGGAGACACCTGGGGAGACGGTTATGACGATGAAACCCCAACACACGACGTAACCATCACGTATGACTATTACATCGGGAAGTATCAGGTGACTTTCGACGAGTTCGATGCGTTCTGCGATGATACAGAAAGGACGAAACCGGCAGATGCAGGATGGGGGCGGGGCAAACGACCGGTGATTTTTGTATCCTGGTGGGATGCGATCAGTTACTGCAACTGGCTCAGCGAAAGAGCGGGACTCCCAATTGCTTATGACGGCCTGGGAAATCTTCTCGATTCTGACGGAGAGATCACCTTAAATCCCTCGGAAGTTGTGGGATACCGCCTGCCAACCGAAGCTGAATGGGAATATGCGGCAAGAGGCGGAAAAAGCAAATCGCCATTCAAATACTCGGGAGGCGACATCGCCGGTGATGTTGCCTGGTACCGCGAAAATTCATACAACGAAAATGTCGGGAGGATAACAACCTGGCCGATAGGACTGAAAACGCCTAACGTACTCATGATTTATGATATGAGCGGCAACGTTCACGAGTGGTGTAGCGATATGTACTCAGCGTACACTTCTCAGGCTAAGACAAATCCATTTGTCAGCGTTGGTACGGAGAGAGTTATCAGAGGGGGAAGTTTTTTCAGTATTGAGAGGTTGGTGAGAGTCGCCGATCGCGAGAAACTCGATCCGACATATAAGCGAGACGGTGTAGGATTCCGTATAGCGATAACTGCCGAATAGCTTTTTTCATGATGCTGACACGAGAAGGAGTCCTTTTTGAGATTGAAGAGTCGTAATCCTGGAATTTGATGCTTGTAGAAGGCTGAAGATTTGCTGCATTCCTGCGGGACAATCAGGAGACCTGAATGACCATACCGGTTATAAATTCTATCTCCTGCACCTCAAAACGAGAGTAAATTAAGTCCCCTTGATCCTGGATTTTTAGTTCCACAGGTCTCCTCAGAAAGGCCCTTCCGGAGTGATGATATTCGTGAGAAAGGGCCCCGGTAAACTCTTGGATTCCAGAGAGCTCGGAGTTCATCTTTGTAGCCGCCATAGTAGCTTCCAGCGGGGTCATTCCGTATTCGACCATGAGTTTTATCTCGAAAACAGAGCATCACTTAGAACTTACAGTTGACAGATGGCGATTCAACGATGGATAACTGCGATAAGGTGCCAAATGGGTACATCGGCAGAAATCGAGTTTGAAAGATATCGATCGATTCCGCCTTTAGCAGGGATCTCAGAGCTCTCTGGACAGAAAGACTATCTCGTCGATGCCGGAATTCATAAGTATCGTACCGGGTATTCTTCGCGTCCGGGTGAACCCCATCTCAAGAAAGAAGGATTCGGGACCGTTCGGGAAGGGAGCGCGAAGCCCCGAGAGAACGCCGACCTTTGAATATCCCAGAGTTCTCAGCCGTCCAAGAAAAAAGTCAAGCAATCCGACCCTGTAGTCAAGAGGTTCAATTATGGCGTTGTAAATGCAATTTATAAAGGCCATTGAGTCTTCGGCCGGGATAGCGTAAGGTGACTCGAGAGAGGGAATAGCCTCGCAGAAGGCTACGGGTCTGCCGCCCGAGTAGGCCACGGCTCCGGCGCAGAGGTGATCTTTGCCGCCGAACCTCTCCAGCCAGGCCCCCTTTTCGGCTATGCCGAAGTTATCGCCGTTAGTGCATATGCGGCACGCATCTACGATCGTCTCGCCCGAATAGAGCCTTATGGAGTCGCACGATCCCTTCGGGTTTGGCGAATACGGCTCGAAATATTCAGATGGTTTCCCGGTTTTTAAGATTTTTATCAGTCGTTGAGCGGGAACGGGACCGGCAATCGTGATGCCTTTCAGGAGGATCGAGAACGGGAAGAAGAGCCCGACGGGGGGCGATAGATGTGTGATGTCGAACTCCTCAATCGATAACCTCAGATAATCCGCAGCCTTTTTCGCCTCTCCGCGCGCCCATGAATTCCAGGGACACTGATCGCCGTAGTAGTAAATCTTCATGCTTTCGATCTCTTTCACCTCGCCCGTGTAATATTTGTCGATCTAGTACTGATATTATAGGTTTTCCGGTTGAGTATCAACCGGCTTTCATTATGATCGTGCAATTGACTGGCTATGCACCTTCCGATATAATCTCAACAACCGATCCAGCTCCCGAAGGAGACAAGATGTTGGGTTATTTCAGGCCTGGGGCCGCGCTTTCCGCACAGTCGAAGAGACAGTACCGGATAATATATTGCTCGCTCTGTCATTCTCTACGAAATACCTACGGCAGGAGGGCCGCACTTCTTCTTCAGAACGACCCGCTCTTTTTCGCGCTTCAATCTGGCTTCATGCCTCCGGTGGACGAAGAAAAGGTCATTAAAAAAAGATGTGTGATGCAACCTAAAAGAGTCGAGGTTCTGGTCTCCAGCCCTGAAGTCTTCGAACCTCTGGCCGACCTCTCGCTTATAACTGTTCTCTTCGCCAGATGGGACAAAGAGCTGGATGAGAGGCGGGGAGTGAAATCCAGGTTATTCGACACGCTTTTCAGAGGTGTTTTTGCAAAGCTCGGAGCGAAACTCCGACAGAGGGGAATCCCACTCGACGGATTGAAGAGGGAGTGTATGAAGAATCTCGAGCTCGAGAGGAAGGAGGCGTCGAATCCGCTAGAGAGGCTGGAAGGATTCGTCCGATTCGCTTCGAAGCTAATAGCCGAATTCTTCACGTCGGCCGGAAAGGTTGAACGAAGCCTTGAGATCGCCCGGGAAATGCTCAGGGTCATGTATCTTATCGACGCTCTTGAAGACTACCATTCCGATAGAAGACACGGCGATTTCAACGTACTTTTCGGTCACGAAGGACCGAACCTTGCCGAGTACGTCGAAGATAGCGTATACTCTTCACTGGAGGCGATTCCCCTCAGTGGAAAGTTCGGCACCGACCGGTGCCTCACAGAAATAATCGACAGCACTTTTTCCTTCGTAGTCGGCAAACTTGCCCTCGCGAGGGAGAAGTACAACAAGGGGGTTAAAGATGCCTGATTATTACGAAGTCCTCGGGGTCAGACCCGACGCTTCGGACGAAGAGATAAAGAGCAAATATCGCGAACTGGTGAAGATGTACCATCCGGATAGACATACCAACAACCCACTCCAGTCGCTGGCCGAGCAGAAGATGAAAGAGATAAACGAGGCCTACGAGGTACTGGGCAACCCTGAAAAACGCCGCCAGTACGATGGCGGCAATGCCAGCGTAGCCTCCTCGCGGTACAGCTCCTCTACGGCCTCCAGCTATGAAGCTCTGATCGCACAGGCCACAGGGGATTTATCCCAAAGACTATGGGAAAGGGCCGTCCAGCTTTGCACAAAGGCCATCGGTATGAACCCCTCCCGCTACGAAGCCTACGCCATAAGAGGAATGGCCCGCTACCAGCAAAACAACCACAACAACGCCATCGAAGATCTGAACGCCGCCATATCCAGAGGTGGGAGGGAAGAAGCGATCTATGCATATCTGGCCTTCAGCAGTGCCGAGCTCGGCAGACACGCAGATGCCATCTCGGCAATAAATAAGGCTATCGAAATGGGCGGGAGAAACCCGAACTACCTGGCCTTTCTGGCCATCCAGTATGAAACGATAGGCTATAAAGAAGAGGCGAGAGCCGCATGGGATGAGGTAAGAAGGATAGATCCCAACAACGAAATGCTGAGACGACGCGATCAGACATGGAGGGTCGGTGGAACGTACATAGATAAGAAAGATGCCGGCACCGCCGCGGCCTGCGCCACATGCGTCCTGCTGGACCTGCTGTTCAACTGCTGTTGATGGAACGCGCCCTGGAACTCATAAGCGAGTACGGCTATCTGCTCGTCTTTTTTGGAACCGTAATCGACCAGTCAGGGATACCGGTTTTCATCGTCGCCGGAGGCATCTTCGTGGCGGCAGGGCTGCTCGGTTTCTTACAGGTCGTATCGCTCTCGATTCTTGCGCTGGTCGTAACGGACATACCCTTCATCTTCATTGGCCGGTACCTTTCCGGGCGATTGGTGGGAAATTACTCCACCGGAAAGAGCGTAAGGTGGCTGAAGAACTTCATGATAGCCGGAACGGCTATCTTTCTGAAATCTCCGGCGCTTTTCTATCTCTTCTCGAAAGTGATGATACCGGTTATCGGAAAGTACGTGCCTGTTTTTGCCGGCTTCAGCGGCTCCCGCAAAATCAGGGCCATATTACTCTTCTCGCTGGGAGATGTCATATACGCGCTAGTCTTCACGATCGGCGGAGTCTATCTGGGTGATATCTTCATAAAGCATTCCAGAATGTTGGCCATTCTGATTGCCCTCATTTTCGCGGTTTTCTACCTGCTTGCGGCAAGGATATACGGAAAGAGTATAAAGAGCCGAATGGGCAAAGAAAGGAGTGACTATCGTTGAAAGGCAACTTCTACGATTACCAGAAGAACTTCTTCGAAGCTTATAACGGGGGAAGGCTCGAAGAGGCACTGAAAATAGTGCAAGAGGCCGATTCGATCTTTCCCGACAAAGCATGCAAAACCAAATACTGGAAGGCCTGCATGCAGGGATTACTGGGCAGGAACGAACAGGCCGTGGAAGCTCTGGAGGAGCTCGCCGCTTCCGACCAGTGGATAGATGCCGGACTGCTGGAAAAAGAAGAGGATCTGAAAGCGTTGCGGGGTACGTCCCGGTTCGAAAAAGTCGTAGAAGTCCTGAAGGAACGCGGGGATAAAGCCAAAAAAGCCAGCAAACCGGTCCTGCTGGAATTCGCGCCGGAAAAGTCTGACGGCGTGCTCTTCGCCCTTCACATGAAGATGACCGGCGCCGGGGAGATCTCGGAATACTTCAGAGAAACCGTTCCCACACTGAATAAAAGCTTCGTAGCAATACAGTCCTCTCAAACCGTGGGCACGGGACTCTACTGCTGGGACGACATGGAGCTGGCAAAGAAAGAAACCTCCAGCCTGATAAAGGCCTATCTGGCCAAAAGAGGCTTTACCGAAAACGACACCGTCATCGCCGGCGCGTCGCAGGGAGGAAGACTGGCCTTCGAACTGGTCCTGGAAAGGATTCTAATCCCGCGCATGGCGATAATCGTGGTGGGCGCCTTCAGGGAAGTCGAAAAGTACAGAGAAAAGATAGGGAGCTTTCCCGGGCTATGCGCTTTGAGATTCATCGTCGGAGCCAGAGACCCCTTCGCGAATGAAACTGTGAAACTGCACGAAATGGCCAGAGAAAAAGGAGCCAATTCACAACTGAAGATCTACGAAAATATGGGCCACAACTTTCCGGTTGACTTCGACGAATACCTCAGAAAGACGCTTTGACACTCCTTCAAGACTTGAATGCAGGGGAGCTTCCGGATGAATTAACCTGGGCCCGTTCCCGCCAGTAGAATATGCCCCAGGGCTGTGCCATAAACCGAAAAGTAATCTCAGCTTTTCTTTTTTCCCAGGCTCTTGAAAGCCGCTTTGAAATGGTAGCAGAAACCTTTCCTTTCCGTTTGCTGATTGACCTTGCTTAAGTATCCCTGAATCTGGGCGGAGAGAGAATCGACGTTGTTTGACAGCTTCTCAACCTTTCTTTCCAGGTCCTTCAGCTTTTTCGCCTCTATCGCGCCTCCGCCTTTGATAATTTCGATGGCCTCTTCGATCGAAAAGCCCTGACCGGAAAAGGCCGCCAACTTTGCGACCAACGCCGGACTCTCGACCGGATAAAACCGCTCGCCATCGACGATTTCAGATGAAAAAAAGCCCGCTTTCTCAAGCGCGGAAAGATACTTCTCCGTTTCTACACCGGACAGTTTTGCCCTCTCGCTTACCTCACGAGTGTTCAAGTCATCACCGACCCTGTCAATGAATTTTGACTCTCCAGCAACAACCTCTGTAACTGACTCTAAATCGATCTTTTCGGGAATTTCCAGAATCTCTTCACCTGAAATATCCGGAATCTTCTCCTGTTCGACTATTATCGCCTTGACTCTCTCTTCGATCGCTTCAGTACCGATAATCGTTTTCAGCCTTCTGTAAATATCCACGATATCCAACAGGTCTCTTCTCAGTGTCTCATCGTCGGGAACCGCTCCCCTTTCGTATCTCTTACCGCAGATGTGGCCCAACTCGTACCCGGTTCCAAGCTCTCTCTCCGTTCCGAGCGATATGCTCTCATAGCCGAACTGACCGATGGGTCCGAGCAGCTTTCTGTAAGCCCTCGCCGCGGTGGATATCTTCTCCTTGGCCAGCTCCAATCCATAAGTATCTCTGAAAAACATCCAGCCCTGATTGAGAGAAAGGAATACTCTGGACATATCCGACCTGAAAAAGTACATCACAAAATAGCCTCGCATAGGAGATTCGGTGATCTCTTTATCGAATACCCCTATCCAGGGAATCTCCGCCCATCTACCCTGACCGGCGGAAGCCGATACTTTGAACTGACCCGGGTACTTCGAATCGACGACTTTTTGAACCGTTTCGCTGGCATGCCCCCTCAAATAGTCTGCCAGTTTGTTGTTTGCAAAACTTTTTTTCTTCTCAACAAGATACCTGTCAAGAATCCTGTTAATGGCTTCCTGCATAAGCCCTCCTCATTGACATCGCCCACCTTCTAAGCAAAATTGAAAAAGCCGCTTGACTAATTAGAGCGTATCATTAAACTAATTCATATTCCAAATGAAAACGCCTGTCGATAACGGAACCGGTTTCTCGTTCCAACAAGGGCAGCAGATGTCAGGCTCATGAGATAAGAGGAATGATAGAAGGTCGGAAGAGAGAAAGAGACGTAAGTCGTTGTATTTTCCAGAATAACGGGCTCATGCTTGAAAAGAGCGTTAAGTAGCGTTCACCGCTCCGAGTATCGGTTTAAGCTCTTCCGACCCCCGCTTTGGCTATTTAATTATTCTCCCGTCGAGCGCCGCACGAACAGGACTGTTGTTCTGCATGTACTCTTTGACAAGTTTCTGGACATCCAATCCCGTATCGGTGTATTTTAAGCCTGCAAACAGGTCTTTATAACCCGGAGCGAAAAGTCCCTGGTAATTGGTTGTGGCGACCAGGTAGGTCTTCTCAAGATTCAGAGGCTCGAAGCTGTCCGGGCATTCCGTATCTGCCTGAACTTCAACCGCCGTGGCCTTTCCATTGCTTATCACGAAACGCACTCCAGAGACCTGTGAGAAGAATCCGGTGCCGCTCTGGCTTATCGAGTGATTGAGAATCTTCTCAAGCGTGTCTCCTTTGACTTCATAGACATAGATTATATTGACGTAGGGAAGGGCGTTCTTAAGATCCTCATAAACGATGGATCCTGGAGCGATTGATGCTCTGAAACTGCTCGAAGTCGAAAGGGCCACGTCCGCTCCCGATGCCTCCCTTATGACATCCATCACGAAATTGCCCAACACCGATTCTCCCGTATTGACGTTAGCAACTGACAGCTCGGTCTCGACTTCACCTATCCACTCGAACAGGTAGGCAAATGCCGGATCACTTTCCAGTTCCGACTGAAGCCTTTCAACTTTACCGGCAACAATTGGATCTTCAGGCAGGGAAGAATCCATTGGAACAAGTGAACCCGAGATACTCTTCTTGCCATCCGCTCCAAAGTAAACCACTACCTCCGAAACATATGTTCCGTATTGGTAAGGAGAGATGAAGTACGTATCCGTTCCATCGATCTTTGTGAGAGGGATCTTTAGATGACTGTGCGTACCGAAAATCAGGTCTATTCCTTCTACCTTTCTCGCCATTTCGAGTGTCTCTTCATATTCGGCATGCCCTATAAATACAATCAAATCTACTTCTTCGGCTTTCATCTCTTCGACAATCTCGGTGGCTGTCACCATGAAATCTCCAAATGTGGCTCCCTCAACGGGCCTGGCGGCGGGTTTCACAAGGCCGCTATAATCGGAGCCGGCCAGCGCGAAGACGCCGATCCTCTTTCCTTCAACTTCAAAAACAAGATACCGCTTACCGAGGTACTCGAAAACAGGCGAACCATTTGCATCCAGAACATTTCCCCCAAGAATCGGATACGTCAATTGCCTCCACACTACTTGGAAGTCCTCCGGGCCATACTCAGAATCGTGATTTCCGAAAGCCATTGCGTCGAAGATATTGTTGAACCACGGCAGCTCTATCGCGTGAAATTTGTCGGACCACGCAGGGGTTCCGAGGTTTATCATATCTCCACCGCAAAACACAAGCGTGCTTTCGTCCACAGACTTTTCTCTCAGGTAAGTTATGATCCTGGCGATTCCACCAAATCCATGCTGTCCTTCAGAGTAGAAGGGAATCGCATGAGAATGGTAGTCAGTGACATGATACATCTTAATGGTAGTAGAGAACGACAGAACGCAAAGGAGTATAATTGCGAGAATCAGTAATTTAGATCTCATTCTATCACCTCCTTTAGTAATCATTTTAATTCTAGCATCGCTGTGAGTTACTAAGCCCTTCTTGTAAGACCTGTTAAAGAGCGAGAATTTTCCAGACTTACAATGTTAGAGAGCATTTCAGGGCAGGCTCTCTTCCTCCTTCCCGTCATGCCGGACACCGATCCGGCATCTCCGCTCCCTCGAAAGAGCAGAACCAGAGGTGAGAGGGTAGAGGTGTGAGGCGGGAAGAGCGGGATTTTGATCTTCTTACCTCTGGCCTCATTCCTCTTACCTCTTTTTAGAGACGGACGAGAAGAACGAGATCTCGTATATAAAGAGCGGGGTCCCGTATAGGAGCATTACGGGATGACACGGGATGACAGTCTTACTCCCTTCCCGTCATTCTGAGCTTGACTCAGAATCACGGTTTTCCAAGAAGTCCCGGTCTTCGCGAAAAACGGGGACAGACGTCAGGAACCCGTCAGTCCCCATTTTCGAGGTCTTTCCTCCTTCCTGTCATGCCGGACCCGATCCGGCATCCCGGTCTTTCCTCCCTTCAGGTCATTCTCGTCATCTTCAGAGCATACTTTTTTACAGAATAGAATGAACAATATAGAGCGGCATAGAACCTCTTCAACGACTCTGTAAGAGTATAGTCGGAATTGAGGCCCGTTTCTTTTGAATGTACAATACTAAACACGGATCGCAATCTTGGAGGTGCATAATGCAGGAATCGCTAATGAAATACAACGGGAAAATCGATTTCATCGATCTGAAGGTTGTGGATATAAACGGAAGACTTCGACATGTAATGCTTCCGGGAGACCGCCTTGACGACAGCATCTTTGCAGAGGGAATCGGTTTCGACGCTTCGAACTTCGGTTATGCCACAGTGGAAGACAGCGATATGATAATGGTCCCCGATCCCGATACCGCTTTCGTCGATCCATTTTACGAAGCCACCACGCTCTCGTTTCTCTGTGATGTGATCAAGACAAGCGATGGGAAGCCCTTTATGCAGTATCCCAGGAATGTTCTCAAAAGCGCCGTCGGCAAACTCAGGACGGTAGGCGCAGCCGAGGCTCTCTTTGGACCCGAGCTCGAATTTCACATCTTTGAAGGCGTTTCTTACGACGTATCTGCCAGCGGCGCCGGATATAGAGTCGAGGTATCTGAAGGTTACTGGAATAGCGGGACTCTTTCTAAGGAGACGAGAGTCGATCAAAAATCCGGTTACCACCGGTGCCCTCCGGCCGACTCGATGGCGGAGTTCCGCAACGAGGTTGTCTTGACTCTGAAGAAACTGGGCATTCCCGTAAAGTACCACCACCACGAAGTCAGCAGCGCGCAGCACGAGATAGAGTTTCTCTTCCAGAAAGCAGTAAGCAGCGCAGATTCTATCGTGATCTCCAAGTATGTTTTGCAGAATCTCGCGTATCGCCATGGACTTACCGTGACATTTATGCCCAAACCACTCTTTGCTGAGGCCGGCAACGGTATGCACGTGCATCAGTTTCTTAGAGATGGTTCTGGAAGGAATCTGTTCAGCGGGGATGAATACTGTGGACTGAGTTCAATGGCCCTTTCCTACACGGCCGGGATACTGTTTCATTCTCTGTCCGGTTCTCTTCTGGCTTTCGGAAACCCTTCCACGAATTCGTACAGGCGACTCGTTCCCGGTTTTGAAGCGCCGATATGTGCCGTCTTCGCCAGGGGCAACAGGAGTGCCGCCGTCAGGATACCCGGATACGTCAAGGACCCTGCCAAGGCAAGGATCGAATACAGAACTCTTGATGCCAGCTGCAACGCCTATTATGGAATAGCTGCCATGCTTTGCGCAGGCATAGACGGCGTGAAAGAGAAGATGAATCCCTCGGAAATGGGCTTCGGTCCGATCGAATCGAATATCTACAATCTCTCCGAAGAGGAAAAGAAGGGCATAAGGTTCTTCCCGTCTGATTTGAAGGCGGCGATTAACGGGTTAGCCGAGGACAATGATTATCTTAAGGGTACTTTCCCGGAGGATCTGATCAGCAGATGGACGTCTCTGAAGGAAAAGGAGATCAAATACGTTAACAGTGTTCCCTCGCCAGCCGAGTTCAAGCTTTACTACGACCTTTAGGAATATAAGGAACATATAAGAAGAGCCGCCCCAAGAGCGGCTCCTTTTTCTTACTTAATCAAACCGAGACCCTTCAGAAAGTTTCGGGCGACTTCATCGGGTTCAAGACCTTCGGCATCGACAAGGTAATTAAGCCTTATCATTATCGGTTCAGTTAAATAGACTGAAAGTGGTCTCAGTATATCCGCGATTTCCGGGTTCCTGTCGAGCACGTCTTTTCTTACCGTTACAGCCAAATTATAGAATGGAAAGAAGTTCTTTGTATCTTCCAGCACCAAAAGCCCATACTTCTCGAGCTTTCCGTCCGTCGAAAAGACCATGGCAACATCGATCTGCTTCTTTGCAAGCGCTTCATACGTTAAGCCGATTTCCATCGTCTTTACCTGATTTCTTTTCACGTTGAACCCGTACATTTCGCTCATTGGCCAGAAACCGTCGTCTCTTTCAAGAAATTCGTAGACTACTCCAAAGAGGAGATCGGACTTCTCGTGAGTGAGTTCGGCAAGATCTTCAAGTGTTTTGAGCCCGTGCTCGGTGGCGTATTCCCTTGTTACCGCAAGGGCGTACGTATTGTTGAAGCCGGCCATATCGAGCCATACTATGCCGTTTTCGAGATCTTCCGCCTTGACTGCTTCATACAGCTCTATCGGATCCTTTATCATCACTTCGTGGCCAAGATATGTCGGCCAGGCAGTTCCCGTATAGTCTGCGTACAGATCGATCTGACCGGTTATCAAAGCGTTTCTGGCAACGAACGAGCTCATGCCGAAGGTCTCTGTGACTCTGAACCCGGCATCCTCTAAAAGCAGTGATATCATGCTACTGGCAATATACTGCTCGGTAAAGTTCTTCGCGCCCACATTCAGTCTCGTCTGACCAAATGAAATAGCTGCGATGACTAAAATTATCGTCGTGATTAACAGTACCTTTCTCAATTTCTACACCTCCGTGTTCTATACTCTGAGGCCTTTCGAAGTTATCGCTTTTTCAGAAAGACCGAGGACTATGTCAACCGCTATTGCCAGTATCGTTACGGGAATGGCTCCGGCGATTATCATCGGACCCCTACTCATTCGAAGCCCTGTGAAAATAATCTCCCCGAGTCCACCGGCTCCAATTGAAGCCGCAATAGCAGCCGTACCAATATTTATCGTCGCAGAACTCCTGATTCCCGATAGCATTGTTGGAATAGTTACTGGAAACTCAACCTTCCAGAGTATTTGCCTGTCCTTCATGCCCATTCCTTTGGCGGCCTCTTTCATCTTCGGTGATACACTCATCAAGCCCGAAGCGGTATTGAAGACTATCGGAACTAGACTGTATAGAAAGAGCGCAAAGACAGCGGGTGTTGCGCCAATTCCCATGAACAGGAAGACCAGGGCAATTACTGCGATACTGGGAACGGCCTGAGTTGCCCCTGTCACTGCAAGCACAATTCTGCCGATCTTCCTCTTTCCGGGTCTTGTAACAAAGACTCCGATTGCTATACCGACTACAACGGCTATACTCCAGGAAGATAAAAATAATAAGATGTGCTCCAGAAATTTTTCCAGTATATATTCGGAGTTTCTTGACATATATTCGAATACGCCCATTGAATCACTCCTCCGCGACGGAACTGTATGAACTGACGATTTTTGTCAGATCCCTGAACCGAAGGATGCCAAGCAGAGTGTTCCTGTCGTCAATCACGGGTAACGATGAGAGTCCGCTGCTCATCATGAGCGACATCGCTTCCATAAGCGTGGAATGGGGTTGTATCGTCTCGATCTTCCTGATCAACTCGCCGCCCAGTTTCGTATCTTCTGGTTTTTTTAGCAGGGATTTCAGCAACACATAACCCTTTAGTTTTCCCTTACTATCGACAATAAAAGAGTACTTTCTCTCAGTTTCTTTAAGAGTTTTCACTGCTTCGCCAACGGTTATTCCGTTTTGCCCGTAGACGATTTTAGTGATATCTGTGATGTAGTTGTCTTTTACTCTGAGCAATTCAAGGCCTTTAAGAGCCCTATCGGCACCCAAAAGATCTTCGACAAACTCATTTGCCGGCTCATTGATCACTTCCATTGTGTCGGCATACTGTACAAGCTTGCCTTCATCGAGTATCGCGATTTTGTCTCCGAGTTTTATTGCCTCCCGTATATCGTGAGTGACAAACACGATCGTCTTTTCGATTTTTGACTGTATCTCCAGGAATCCATCCTGCAGCTTCTCTCTGTTTATCGGGTCAATCGCCCCGAAAGGCTCATCCATGAGTACAATCTTCGGATCGGACGCCAATCCCCTCGCAACTCCGACCCTTTGCCTCTGTCCACCAGACAGCTGGGCGGGATACTTTTCTGCAAACTCTTCCGGTTCAAGATTGACCAGATCTAGCAGCTCATATATGTGTTCCTTTATCCTGGATTCGTCCCACCTCAACAATCTTGGAACGACGGCGATATTGTCGAATACGCTCATATGCGGAAAGAGTCCGATTTCCTGTATTACATAGCCTATCTGCCTTCTCAAAACAATTGGATCGATGTCTTTCTGAGAGACCCCATCAATCAAAATCTCGCCACTTGTGGGCTCGATCAATCTGTTTATCATCTTCAAAGTCGTGGTTTTGCCACACCCGGATGGACCGATAAGTATTGTTAGTTTCTTGTCTTCAAAAGTGATATCAAGGTTATCAACAGCCCTAAATCCGCTCTCATATTCTTTGGAAACTTTCCTGAATTCTATCGACACTCGACTTCCTCCCTACTTTCCGCGTTCAATTTTCAATCCCTTTGGCGTAATGGCCTCTTCCAGCCAAAGAAGCCCATAATTCATCCCTATCCCCAGCGCGGAGACCATGATTGCCCCGAGCATGATCATGCCGAATCTTGACCTTCCAAGACCGGCGAAAATGAAGTAACCGAGTCCTCTGGCGCCTATAAGATAAGCGATCGTTGCAACGCTAACTCCCATTACCGCGGCATTTCTGACTCCGGCCATAATAGTAGGTATGGTGAGCGGCAGACTTATCCTGAAAAGTATCTGCCTGTTTGTCATTCCCATTCCTCTGGCCGCTTCGATCATTCTTCTGTCTACCGAACCAACGGCCACCACGGTATTTCTGATTACCGGAAGCAGTGAATAGATGACAAGAGCGATCACGGCTGGGATTACTCCTATACCGGCCTTTAGAGGCGCAAGCAAGACAACCATGATGCCAAAAAGCGCAAGGCTGGGAACAGTCATTAACACACTGGCCAAATATAGAGTTATTCCAGCTAACCTCTTGTTTCTTGATACAAATATGCCAATGGGAACACCGACACCTATCGCTATCGGAAGCGCAATAGCTATTATCTTCAGATGATTCAGCAGTTCAACAATTGCGAGGTCGTAATTCTCGAACAAGTATTCAAAAAAGCCCATTCTCTCTCCTTTCAAACTCCACAGGAAAATCCTTTATTTATAGCTACTATTTAGCCATCACGATAAACGATTGCGGATGAAATTCGGCGAATTCCCAGGCACAATCCAAAAGGTCATGCAAGAACTTACGAATTATAAATAGATGTATAGCGTAGTCTATTAATTAATTGAGTTAAATCTTTTGACTTTTGCATCAACCGGATTATACCATATATATGACTAAGATATTGGCACGCTTATGAACATTTGCTAAAAATACGATAGTTATAAAGCTCATTTGAAGATGATTATAGATATAGAGTTTTTCGAAACGTAGTAATAATAGTAATAGCAGAGACCGTTTTTAAAAGTCATTTGATTGATGAATATTAGCACAATTTAATAAGCGGACATAATTCAAGATTCTACAAATTAGCCCAAATCAACAAGAAAGAGCGGTTCCTCGTTCCGACACCGCGCGTTCAGGTTCCTCGTTCTTGGTTCAAGACAGAGGAAAGAGCGGAGATGCCGGATCAGGTCCGGCATGACGGGAAGGGAGTAAGACTGTCATCCCGTTAACCGCCCCCATCCTGTCATCCCGTAATGTTCCTATACGGGATCTCGCTCTTCCCGCTCTTTCGAAGGAGCGGAGATGCCGGATCAGTGTCCGGCATGACGGGAAGGGGCTGTCATCACGCAGTACACCAATACTGTCATCCCGTAGTGCTCCTATACGGGATCTCGCTCTTACCAGGAACCAACAACGAACAACCAACAACCGCTCTTATCATCCCACTATGGTTCTCGCTCAGAAGAGCCGTCCTTCGTTGTTCGTCCCAGATCATGGACCCGTCCTTCGTGCAGTTCCTCGTTCCGATGCTGCGAGTCCAGGTTCCTCGTTCTTGGTTCAAGACAGAGGAAAGAGCGGAGATGCCGGATCAGGTCCGGCATGACGGGAAGGGAGTAAGACTGTCATCCCGTAGTGTCCCCATGGAGCCTGCCCTGAAATGCTCCTATTCAGGGTCATCCCGTAGTGCTCCTATACGGGATCTCGCTCTTACCAGGAACCAACAACGAACAACCAACAACCGCTCTTATCATCCCACTGAGGTTAGTGGAAAAAGAGTTTGTCTCAATAATAATTTATAGGCTGTAAACAATTGTCTTGAGATATCTTGAATCAATATTTGAGATTGCTCATCACCGACTGTTAGAAGATGTCTTTTATCGAAGAGTAGAGAGCTTCATATTTTTGTGACAGAACTCTGTATTTCGAGTGCAGTTCTTGATCTGGTACAATCTTAGTGGAGTTATTCCTCTGCTCTTTAATTGAATCTAATTCAGTTATGTCAGAATAAGCATGATAAGCTGTCATCGCCATTATTGCGTCTCCATATGATGCGTCTATGTCCCTATAGACGTATAGCTCTCTTCCGGTGATGTTTGCAACAATCTGAAGAAGAAGTCTGCTTGCAGTCATTCCTCCAAGCACATGTATCTTATTTGGAACATGTGACACTGTTTTCAGTCTCCTGAGAAGAAGATCAATCTCATACCCAAGACTTTCCAGAGAAGCCTTGAAGAGCTTATTTCTGTCGTCGGTCTTCTGTAGTCCAAAAATGACACCCCTGGCGGAAGGATTATCGTATGGAGCCCTGGCGCCATCAATGTATGGCAGAATTATGATTCCCGTCGGACCTTCATCTCTATCTCCACCGATTTCCGAATGGAGCAGTTCCTTAATCCATCCAACGAAACGACCTCCAGAGGAAGTGGCTGCACCAAGCCTATATGTGCCTTCCAGAATCGACGCTCCAGGAGTAAAGCCATCAAGAAGATGAAGTTCGCCGGTAGTAAGTAGCATGCTCGTAGTAGATCCGAAAACAACGACCAAATCACCGGGATTTATACCGCCGCATGCCATCGCCTCTCCATTGATGTCGCAGGCACCGGTAACGACCGGGATTCCATTACTCAAACCAGTTTCCTCTGATGATGAAGCGTCTACCCTGCCAATAATACTGAGGGGCCACGAAAGTCTTGGAAACTTGTTTTCATCGAGACCCGCCTTTCTAATGATTTCCTTGGGTAAATCACGGCTTTCAAAATCAAGCAATCTTGTTCCCGCAGCAGTCGGAAAATCCCACGTTGTCTTCCCTGTCAAACGTCCAGAGACAAAGTTGTTGCTTTCAACGAATCGAAAAGTCTTTTCGTAGGTTTCAGGTCTATTCTCTTTTAACCAAAGGATTTTTGGAATTACTGAGTGAGTTGTGAATTCTCCTCCAAGATGATTCTTGAGGTATTCATTTCCGAAAAACCTGTTTAGCCTTTCAATCTGATTTGTCGCTCTTGTATCTATACCGTAAAGGATAGCATTGTATAAAGGCTTCAGTTCATTATCTACAGGGACAAATGTTCCGCACACTGAACTAATGCAGAGAGCTTCGATTCTCTTCACATCGATGTCTCGACAGATAGATCCTAGAACCTTCCTGAAACCTAACCACCAGTTCTTTTCTGCCTCTACTTCAAAGAAGCCCTCTTCTGGGCTTATAACGGTACTCTCAACCCTAGATCTTTCTACAATAGCTCCCCTTTCATCCAGCAAAGTCGCCTTTATTGAAGAAGTCCCCATGTCCACGCCAAGATACAAAATACTCACCTCATTCTAGAAACAGACGCCCGTTTGCACGGGCGTCTACGATCATAAAATTACTCTGGAAGATTCGACTTGTCAATTAATGGCGCATCTGCGTATATTATCTTTCTTCCAGCAGCTTCTGCAGGATCGACTCCCTGAAGAATCTTGTCTATAATCTCTGCTGCCGTGGAAGCCATTCCCTCGAAGGGCTGCGCCACTGTTGCCGTCATGTTGCCACTAGCAATCCTTCTGAATGTTTCCTCATTGCCATCCGCACCAACGATCAGAGCGTTAGTAATTCCGTACTCAGCAAGAACGTCTGCCGCTGCGTAAGCCAACTGGTCAAATGCGCACCAGACCGCGTCAATTTTATTTCCATACTTGAGTGCAAAGGTCTCCATAGCCGATCTAGTATCGTCCATGAATCTCGCAGATGCAACGACACTGTATTCAGCCAGAACATTTATTCCCGGATACTCTTTGAGGACTACATCAAGAACGGAGCCTCTTCTTCTTGTTCCGTAATGCTTGACGAACTTGATGACTATTATGTTACCATTGCCGCCCAGAGAATCCATCAGGTAAGTTGACATTTTAGCACCTATTACAAAGTTGTCCGAAGTAATGTCTGCAACGACTCCGTCAACGTATCCAGAATCGATTGTGATTACCGGAATGCCTGCATTAAAAGCCTTATGAAGTGCATCAATAACAACATTGGGATGGCCCATTGCAAGTACAATAGCGTCTACATTCATCTGAACGAGATTCTCGATCTGAGTGGACTGTGTTTCATCTGATCCCATAGAATTAAGCTGGACAAGATCCCAACCTTTCTCACTGCAGATTTTCACAAATTCATTCAATACTCTTGCCTGTGATTCAGAAGAGAAATTTGTTGCAATGAAGCCAATCTTCACCGCTAACATTGATGCTGAGATCATAACAGTTACTAATAGAACAGCAAGAAACCTTTTCACTTAAATCGCCTCCTTCATTTTCCCTCCAGCATCTTTGCTTGGATGGAAGTTATGGTAACCGAAAGAATTATTATTGCTCCTTTTGTAATGTCCTGCATATAGTAGGGCGCCCCCGCCAATGTCATTCCGTTGTTCAAGACACCGATCATAAGGGCCCCGATGAATGTTCCGAAAGGACTTGCCCTCCCTACGCTAAGAACCGTCTCTCCCAGGAGAGCGGCAGCGAAGCCATCCATCATGAACCCCGTAGCTCCTTCAGGATTGGCCGCACCGAGTTTCGAAGTCAAAAGAATTCCAGTGATCGAAGCGGCCGTACCGGAGAGAACTAAGGCAAGAATCTTGTACTTGTCCGTGTTGACTCCAGCAAGTCTGGCTGCCATCTTATTGGCGCCAGTAGCCTGCATATACTTCCCAATCTTCATGTTGTTTATCATTAGATGAGCTGCAAAGACTACTAAGAGCATTATGATTACAAGTGATGGTATCGGACCAACATTACCTCTGCCAAGAGCAAGGAAGGAATCGGGCATCTTTCCATAAAAGGAAACACCCTTTGTATATGCGTATATTAGCCCAGTAGCAATTATTCCTGTCGCCAATGTCGTAATAAGTGATGGAATTCCAACTTTTGTGACTAACAACCCTGCAACTATTCCAAAGGCTGCTCCAACAGATAGTGAGATTATTATTGCCAATAGAGGATTCATTCCAGAGAATATGAGTCCCGCAACAATTACACTAGTTAGACTTGCAACATGCGCAAATGATAGGTCGAGTTCTCCAACAATCAAACACATAGTAAAACCTTCAGAAATTATCGCGAGAAGTGCTATCTGCCGAAGTATATTGAGCAAGTTTTTGACCTGTATGAATCCAGAAACAAAAGAAGTGAAAACAATAAAGACTGCTACTAAAGCGATTATTGTTCCGAATTGCGTCAAGAACTGTTGAATCTTAATTTTCTTCTTAGTCATGATTTCTTCTCTCCTATCATCAAGGCGAGGATCTCTTCTTCATCGAAAGGAGGAACAAACTCACCCAGTATCTTGAATCCCTTCATCACGTATATCCTGTCGGAGATTGCAACAAGTTCGCGTAGATCGGAACTGATAAACCAAATCCCTGCTCCGTTCTTAGCAAGACTTCCCATTATGTTGTAGATCTCGGTCTTAGCATCAACATCAATGCCCTGAGTTGGCTCATCGAATATCCAAACCAATGCGTTTTCTCCCATCCACTTGCCCACAGAGACTTTCTGCTGATTCCCGCCGCTGAGAGTCCTTACCAGTTGTTCAGGCGAAGACACTTTTATTGAAAACCTCTTGATTGCCTTTCCAACATATTCATTGATGTCCTTTCGGACCGTGAATCCAATTTTAGATAGCGAAGAGAGGTGCGGAACGATCAGGTTATCCTTCACGGACATCTGAACGAAGAGGCCTTCAGCACGCCTGTTTTCTGGAATCATGGCTATTCCCTTTCTTACACTCTGGCCGGAAGACTTCGAAGTGAAACGTTTCCCATTGAGAGTAATCTCCCCCGATTCGTGCTTAGCGCCTGAGAAGATAGATTTGGCGAGCTCAGTTCTGCCTGCCCCAACCAGACCCGCGAAGCCCGCGATTTCGCCCTCTCTTATCGAGAACGAAATATTCGAGAACTTCGATCGAACGCTGGAATAGTCTTTAACAGAAAAAACCTCTTTGCCTATCTCTGTTTTGGTTTTGGGGTACTGGTTTTCCAGGTCCTTAGAAATCATCAGCGAGATCAACTTCCGCTCGCTAATCTGATCGCCGTTTTCGACCGTAGCAACTTTTTTCCCGTTTCTGAGTACGGTTATTCTATCTGAGATCTCAAGAACTTCGGAAAGATGATGGGAGATATAGAGGATCGTCATTCCTTTCGACCTCAAATCCCTGATGAGCGTAAATAGTATTTCAATCTCCTTTATACTCAGGGGAGCAGTAGGTTCATCGAAGATAATAATTTTTGGATCTCTGAAAAGTACTTTGAGTATTGTAAGCATCTCCTGCTGACCGCTTCCCAGCTGCTTTGCGGGGAGGGTCATATCAACATCCAGATGATATTTGGATATAAACTCCCTGGCTTTAGAAATCATCGCTCTTCTTTTTAAAAAACCAGCCTTCGTCTCTTCTAAACCTAAGAAGAGATTCTGATACCCTGAAAAGTGCGGTACGAGCTCTCTTTCCTGATGAACCACGCCTATGTGCTTGGAGGCATCCTTTGGCGAATGGAAATGCATCTCCTCTCCCATGAGAGAGAAACGGCCTGAGGTCGGCCTGTAAACGCCTGCGAGAATCTTTACCAGTGTTGACTTACCAGCACCGTTTTCGCCAACTAAAGAATGGATCTCTCCGGCTTCAAGATCCATGTTTACGGAATCAAGAGCGACAACTCCAGGAAATGCCTTTGTCAATTCCTGAATTTCGAGAATTTTCATGGCAGCTTCTCCCTCAGATGCTTTGCCTTCTCCATGAATTCCTTAGCCCTTTTCTTGTCTACCGGCTTAAATGTATCTCCGTCTACCTTGACGCTAGTACCCATGATTATGCCATCGCCTAAAGTCAGCATTTTCTCGATATTGTCTATTGTAGTTCCCGTTCCTACAATAACGGGTCTCCCCACTGATCCTTTCCTGGCCATTAGAAGATCCTCCTCAGGGATCTCGCTCCCTGCAGTTGTACCTGCAAGGCATACGGCATCTGCTAGTCCGAATTTGACCGCCCCGCGCGCGATATCTTCGAGTCTTCTTCCGCCCAGTGGTTCGGTGTGACCGCTTATGTTTGCGAAAACCTTAAACTCCCCATTAATGGAAGCCTTCAATCTCTGAAGCTTACCCGCGTCGGGATCGACCATTCCCCAATCGCCGACAAAGACCCACGAAAGAAATGTCCTCACGAAATCGGCTTCAACCGCTGTCCCGATAGAAATCGCCGCTTCGGGATCTGCCAGAACGGAAAGTCCAAAAGGTCTATCGACGACCTTCTTCGCCTCGGTTATAAGTGCGCTCATAGCGGCCACAGTGACTTTTGAAACATTGGACATGTACGGCCTATCTCCTTCATTGCTAAAGCTTACACCATCAAAACCTGCTTCAAGGAGGGCTTCTGTATCCCTAAGGGTGATGTCCATAATCTTCTTCATACCGCCTCCAGAATCATAGAGAGGCGACCCTGGAAGCGGCGGAAAGTGCACCATCCCGATTATTGGTTTCTTCACTCCAAACATCTCTTCTAGAATATTCACAGCTCTTTACCTCCGTTTTCAAGAATATATTTGCATGTCTCCGAATCGGTAATTAGATAATTAACAATCCTCTTCTTTATTGCGGCACTCACACTTCTAATCTTTCTAGAACCTCCTCCAATTCCAACTCTATTCTTAATGGCCATAAGCTTCTCGAATGGAATCGATATCATACGCCGATTAAAACTGATATCCATCTCCTCACCGTTTTTGTCGATGATTCTTCCCACAATATCACCCACAGCGCCTCTTTCTTTGATTTCTTTAACAATACTGGGGTACTTTACGATCGAAGGGAAAATGCTGTACTCAATTTCAGGTCCCACTGAGAATATCGCTGTGTCAAGATCATCCCACATCTGGACTATTGCCGAAATTTGAGGTTCATTAAGGAAAACGTCCTTTATTTTCTCACTGCTCACTATCGCCGGCGCAAGAAGGAGTTGAAAAGTGCACCTCAATATCGAAGCCATAGAGCCAACCAATTTGTTTGTTTCATTCTGAAGATTCTGCAATCCCCACCCACCCATTAGTGGGATCAGCTGAATGCCCGGAATGCTCCTTTCACCATCAAAGGACTCTATCATCTCAAATATGCTTCCTCCCGCTCCGATTCCTACCTTGCTGCCAGGAGAAACAATCTCGAAGAACAATTCACTTGCTTTCTTTCCTAAGAGTTTCTTTATGTGCCAGTCATCACGGTCAAGAGGAGACTCTACCACAACTGCTCCGTCAAGGCCATAATTTTTTTTTAGAGACTCTTCCATCTGCGTAACCCTTTTCAATATATTGGTGATCTTAACCTTTACAATTCCACTGTCTATAGCTTCCTGAAGGATTCGAGACACAGTCGGAACAGAGATCTTAAGAGTTTCGGCTATCTCCTTCTGAGAACACTTCTTGAAGTAATAGAGCTCAGAGGCCTTTATCATCAAAGAGGGTGCGTACATAAATACCTCCTGCAAATATTTTCTGCAATTTCTTTCATGTATTCTACATCTCATCTCGTCAGTTTCAAAATCAGCAAAGTGAAGATATCTCAAGATAATTGGGCTTAACCATGTTTATTTAATTCTAGTTACTATTATTCGAGCGTACTCGGCAACGGAGTATGTTTTTGGCAAGTGGGAAATGGTTCTTCCTCATAGCTTATTAACTAGCTCATAATGGCCTTCAATCTCAGAAGTTCAAAAGAACATCTGCCGCACATTATCCGCTGCTTCTTTGACTCCCCACATTCGGGTCTTTCACCCTATAGTTGTGTACCATGCCGGGCGCACATCGAGTAGGAGAGGGGCGGAGCCCCTCGTCCTCTCACAGAACCGTGCGTACGGGCCTCGTACACGGCTCATGGATCGAGTATCGGATACTTCGACAGGGGATGATAGTACGATGTCATATCGAATAAGTTCATCTCTTCAAAGAACCTGTTGGGAATGGCGTAATTGACTGCTTTTGTGTGAGAAGAGCGCCATTTGTTCATTCTCAAATTGACTTTCTCTTCCCATCCAGCCCTTCTAAGGACTCTGTTCAGTTTCTTTGTGCTCTTCCACTGGTGTAGTATGATGGCTCTAAGCCTTCTCCTTATCCAGCTCAAAAGCCCTCTCAAGGAAGATTGTAAGTCTACTATCCTGAAATAGCTGGCAAATCCTCTCAACAGTGGATTTAGCTCTTTCACTATTTCCTTTACCGGTGTGCTCTGGTTCCTTCTTGTAAGTCCCTTGACCTTTCCCTTGAACCTTTTCAATCTGGATTTCTCTATCCCAACTCTCTCGCCTTTTATTTCGAAGCCAAGAAAGTGAAAGCCCTCCTCCAGTGTTGTGATTCTCGTCTTGTTTCTGTTGACCTTGAGCTTCATGTCAATCTCCAGTATGTTGATCGCGATTGCCAGAAACTCTCGGGCTTCTTCCTGGGTTTTCGAGAAGATTAATATGTCGTCTGCATATCTGACTATCCTTATTCCTCTGGCTTTCATCTTCTGGTCGAACTCGTCCAGGTAGATGTTCGCCAGCAGGGGACTTATTACACTACCCTGTGGACTGCCAGTTTCTGTTGCCTTCCAGACTCCATCTTCCATTACTCCGCTCTTCAGCATTGCGCGTATGAGTTTGAGTATCTTTCCATCACTCACTCTCTCTGCTACGGAGTCTATTATCTTCTCATGATCCAGAGTGTCGAAACATTTGCTCAGGTCAAGTTCCACTACATTGCACAGACCGTATTTGGATGCAAAAGCTTTCGCCTTCTCCACCGCCTGCCAGGCATTTCTTCCCTTTCAGTAACCGTAACTGGAGGATGGAATCTTTCCTCGAATATAGGTTCCAGTATCTCCTTGAGAGTATTGTTCGTACCTCCCTGTCTCTCACAGTAGGTACTTCCCAATTGCCTTGTTTTACCATCTGCTTTTGGGATTTCTACTCTCCTGAGTGGCATGGGCATGTACTCACCGCTCTTGATTTCTTCGGATAATCTCTCGATTTCTTCAAGGAGTTTCTCCCCGAATGATTTTACGGTTACTCCGTCTATCCCAGGAGCTCCTCTGTTGGAGTTTACCCTGTGATAGGCTTTCAATAGGTTCTTCTTCGAATAGACTTTGTCGATTAGACTGTAATACTTCATCTCTTTCTCCTGCATGCTCCCTTCCAACAGCTCCAGCCTCAGATATTGTTGCGACAATTAATGACTGGCTTCTCTACCCTCCCGGGAATATGTACCTTGTCTTTAACTGTCTGACCTAAGTCTCTTCACTGTCTTCCGATCACATTTCTTCGATCCTTCTCCCCTTCGCAAGTGATGGAGCCTTTCGACCTCCTCATCACCCCCTTGGCTTATAGCCAAGGTCCCTTCTCCTTTCGGAGAGGTTCTTCACTACTACGGGTTCATCTGCCATCCTCCTGAGCTTTCCCTTAACTTGGATCTCCTCCTTGCTAACGGTTACCCCTTTCGGACTCATGAGGACTTCCCCGGGTAAGATACACCACTTTCATCCGAATCCTGCCATCCGAACCTTTACAGCTGGAGTCAGGGCTTTCCCTTATCTCGCAGGGTTACCCTCTGTAACGGCCATCTCTGGTTCACTTTCGTTCAGTTCCGGACTTTGCCTCGGGCTTCCTTCAGATTCACCGTTACCAGTGACACCCTTGCCTCTGGCTAATGCTTCTTTGACTCCCCACATTCGGGTCTTTCACCCTATAGTTGTGTACCATGCCGGGCGCACGGGATTCTGAGTCAAGCTCAGAATGACGGGAAGGAAGGAAAGACTGTCATCCCGTGGTGTCCCCGTACTGTCATCCCGTAGTGTTCCTATACGGGATCTCGTTCTTACCAGGAACCAACAACGAACAACCAACAACCGCTCTTATCATCCCAATATGGTTCTCGCTCAACTTGTGGCGGTCATAATACTGGTTCTCTGGAAGAACGTTTCCATCCCACTATGGTTCTCGCTCAACCAAGGAATTCGCAAATCTTCCGCTCAATATCCGTCGTTTCCATCCCACTATGGTTCTCGCTCAACAAAAGATGAGAAAAATACCAGAAGACTATATTGCAGTGTTTCCATCCCACTATCTCAACTTATGCACTTTGACTTAACCTAAAGAAGGAAATAGAACAGGGTCATTGAAAAAGGCATGAAATCATCGTATATTCGTGGTGATCAGACCATACGAAAGGATGATTTCATGCCCACAACGAATATATCACAGATTATCTCGAATGTCATCGGTTCAGTTCGCTTCCTACGTATAGAGCAGAGAAGGTTTGTTGAAGGGTATTCCTGTGCCCTCTTCCTGTCCGCTCATAAGAACACCAGCAGACTGGCCCCCTTCTGTTCTTCTTCTCAGTCATCCATCTCGAGAATGTTGAGCTCTCAGTCACTCTCCACAAGAGACCTTTCATACGCGAGAGTAGATTACATCTCTAGATTCCTCCAGGAGTATTCTCTCGAGTTCAAGTACATCATTCTGGACGAGACTGTCATGAAGAGGAGAGGAAAGAGAATCGAGAATCTCGGGAAGTTCTACTCAACCATAGAGAATAAAATCGTGAGTGGTGTCTCTCTCTTGAGCGCTATCGGCTGGGTGAAAGATAAACTCTACTTCCCTCTCTTCTCCTCTTTGAGAGACGAAGAGAATCTCACAGACCAGTTCATTCGAATGCTAGAGAGGATACCTTTCAAAGATACTATCCTCATGATGGATGGAGGAATACTCTGCTCGGAGATATTTCTGAAGGCTATGGAAATGGGGTTCACAGTAATCGGAAGACTCAACCCTGTGATGAATGTTATCTTTCAGGGGCGCAAGCTCCATCTGTCCAAACTGAGAAACAAGACTCGCGGTCTCTCTTCTATCATTGTGAAGATACCCAAATACAACAATGCCACTGTCAAGCTTGTCTTCCATAACACAGACCAAGAGAACAGAATCATCCTCTCAAGCGATACTTCTCTGACCGATTGGGAGATCCTTGAGCATTATAGGAAGAGAAACTACATCGAGACCTACTTCAAAGCAGTCAAGCAGAACTTCGGTCTCAAGGCCCAGGTCTTCTCCTCTACCAGTTTTCAGAAGCATGTCGAACTTGTCCAGCTTGCCTTCACTACATGGATGATCGCCAACTTCTATCGTTCTGTCAAAGACCAGGTCTCTCTCAGGGATTTCCTTGAACTGATCAAATTCGATTACTTCTTCCAATTAGCTCGAAGCTCTTCCGCTAGCGATTCTTCTATCCACTTCCTTCTTCCTCGCTTTGTTAACTCGAAGTGCATAAGTTGAGACTATGGTTCTCGCTCAACGGATAGCTTGAAGTAAAACTCAGCGCGGCACAAAAATGTTTCCATCCCACTATGGTTCTCGCTCAACCGGAGCTTTGGTTATTGGCAGCTCCGAGCAGGCGCGTTTCCATCCCACTATGGTTCTCGCTCAACAAGAAGGCTCCTCGCAGGTGAGCCGTGGGAGAACTTGTTTCCATCCCACTATGGTTCTCGCTCAACTTTCAGCCCGTGAAGTGACAAGGCGGCTCTTGAGCGGGTTTCCATCCCACTATGGTTCTCGCTCAACAAGAGTCTTGCTGGTGAAAGATTCTTGGAAATGCCGTTTCCATCCCACTATGGTTCTCGCTCAACCAATATATGGGCAAAAATAAAACTTGAAGACGAAAAGTTTCCATCCCACTATGGTTCTCGCTCAACCATACCAACAACCGATCACTGGAGCAGAAAGTTCAAGTTTCCATCCCACTATGGTTCTCGCTCAACTAGGAACTCAGCGTGCGAAATTGAAGACTTCCAGCCAAGTTTCCATCCCACTATGGTTCTCGCTCAACGTAACCTATGGCTGGTTGTACTGGAACTGGAAGGGACGTTTCCATCCCACTATGGTTCTCGCTCAACGGAAGAATTGCCCCCGATTGATGTTAAGTTCAATAACGTTTCCATCCCACTATGGTTCTCGCTCAACTATCGGACGGGAAAGAAGCTTTCATAATAAAGTCTATGTTTCCATCCCACTATGGTTCTCGCTCAACTCATGATACCTTGGCTATTATCCCCATTTATAATGGGTTTCCATCCCACTATGGTTCTCGCTCAACTAAGCGTGTTTACGATGCGTTGCGCGGTTCTTTCGCGTTTCCATCCCACTATGGTTCTCGCTCAACATGAATTGAGAATTATCTCGCCTTTCAGGCTCGGGTTTCCATCCCACTATGGTTCTCGCTCAACCACTGAATAGGAGGTACGTGTTGAGGACTCTTGCGTTTCCATCCCACTATGGTTCTCGCTCAACTGCTAACAAACGAATCCACTAGCCAGTGCGGTATCTAATTTCCATCCCACTATGGTTCTCGCTCAACATATAAAATCATGGAGAGATTCTATAACTCCAAAACTATTTCCATCCCACTATGGTTCTCGCTCAACTCGAATTCAAGAACACAAAGTGGCTCGGAGCATACATATTTCCATCCCACTATGGTTCTCGCTCAACCCTGTGCTTGCAAATCCGTTTGTTTCTGGTGGTTCGTTTCCATCCCACTATGGTTCTCGCTCAACCCGTGTTCGACGGGGATAAGTACGGCGGCACATACAAGTTTCCATCCCACTATGGTTCTCGCTCAACTAGAGTAGATGTTGACCTCTTAAAAAAGGAGTATCCGTTTCCATCCCACTATGGTTCTCGCTCAACTCGTACTAATTTGCTCTAAGGGTCAATTGTAATGTTTCCATCCCACTATGGTTCTCGCTCAACGAGACTGCTCTAGCCCAGATAGGGGTTAACATTTAGTTTCCATCCCACTATGGTTCTCGCTCAACCAATTCTGACACGTTAGACATTATCCCCATTTATAAGTTTCCATCCCACTATGGTTCTCGCTCAACTTATATAAAAACTTAAAATATTTAAGTTTTAACTTAGTTTCCATCCCACTATGGTTCTCGCTCAACAAGGCAGAGAAAGAATTATCAGATGAGTTTATTGTCTGTTTCCATCCCACTATGGTTCTCGCTCAACTCGCCCCAAGCCCTCTCAATGTCCGTAACCTTGCACTGTTTCCATCCCACTATGGTTCTCGCTCAACTCGAGGCAACTGGGCAACAGGCAAGCACAATACTTCAGTTTCCATCCCACTATGGTTCTCGCTCAACGAGATGGCACGATGAGAAGTACAGATGAAGGGCAATTAGTTTCCATCCCACTATGGTTCTCGCTCAACTCGGCACGGCAGTAGGTGTTGCACTGGGTCTTATAATGTTTCCATCCCACTATGGTTCTCGCTCAACGCGGACAACAGATATGGAACCACTATATCCATACCGAGTTTCCATCCCACTATGGTTCTCGCTCAACGCAGCCTACAACTTCCCGAAATACCTGAACACAATGTTTCCATCCCACTATGGTTCTCGCTCAACTCTATTCTGCTTATGTACCTCATTGAAAAGAACGCGTTTCCATCCCACTATCTCAACTTATGCATTTTGACTTAACCAAAAGAAGGAAATAGGACAGGGTCATTGAAAAAGGCATGAAATCATCGTATATTCGTGGTGACGAAACCTTACGAAAGGATGATTTCATGCCCACAACGAATATATCACAGATTATCTCGGATGTCATCGGTTCAGTTCGCTTCCTACGTATAGAGCAGAGAAGGTTTGTTGAAGGGTATTCCTGTGCCCTCTTCCTGTCCGCTCATAAGAACACCAGCAGACTGGCCCCCTTCTGTTCTTCTTCTCAGTCATCCATCTCGAGAATGTTGAGCTCTCAGTCACTCTCCACAAGAGACCTTTCATACGCGAGAGTAGATTACATCTCTAGATTCCTCCAGGAGAATTTTCTCGAGTTCAAGTACATCATTCTGGACGAGACTGTCATGAAGAGGAGAGGAAAGAGAATCGAGAATCTCGGGAGCTTCTACTCAACCATAGAGAATAGAATCGTGAGTGGAGTCTCTCTCTTGAGCGCTATAGGCTGGGTGAAAGATAAACTCTACTTCCCTCTCTTCTCCTCTTTGAGAGACGAAGAGAATCTCACAGACCAGTTCATTCGAATGCTCGAGAGAATCCCCTTCAAAGATACTATCCTCATGATGGATGGAGGAATACTCTGCTCGGAGATATTTCTGAAGGCTATGGAAATGGGTTTCACAGTAATCGGAAGACTCAATCCTGTACTGAATGTTATCTTTCAGGGGCGCAAGCTCCATCTGTCCAAATTGAGAGACAAAACTCGCGGTCTCTCTTCTATCATTGTGAAGATACCCAAATACAACAATGCCACTGTCAAGCTTGTCTTTCATAACACAGACCAAGAGAACAGAATCATCCTCTCAAGCGATACTTCTCTGACCGATTGGGAGATCCTTGAGCATTATAGGAAGAGAAACTACATCGAGACCTACTTCAAAGCAGTCAAGCAGAACTTCGGTCTCAAGGCTCAGGTCTTCTCCTCTACCAGTTTTCAGAAGCATGTAGAGCTTGTCCAGCTTGCCTTCACTACATGGATGATCGCCAACTTCTATCGCTCTGTCAAAGACCAGGTCTCTCTCAGGGATTTCCTTGAACTGATCAAATTCGATTACTTCTTCCAATTAGCTCGAAGCTCTTCCGCTAGCGACTCTTCTATCCACTTCCTTCTTCCTCGCTTTGTTAACTCGAAGTGCATAAGTTGAGACTATGGTTCTCGCTCAACAGCCTTTATTACAAAAAATTATACAGGATTACAGGGGGTAAAGTCAAATCGCTCCTGAACCCCGCCCAGCGCCCTCGGTAAAAGGTTTCTTTTAGGAGGAGTCAAGCGGACCAGGGCTGTCCCGGGCATTCTGCCGGTAGCAAATAATGCCATTTACTGAAAGTCGATCGACCTTTTTTCTGTCGGGTCAATGTAAACTGTACAGGAATTATTCAAAATAAGTCTAAAAGCTAGAACAGGAAAGAAAAAGGGACGCAGATGGTATACAATCGCTCCGACGAGATGAAATTACGCTGAAGTTAATGCGTGTCATTAAAGTTCTAAGGGGCATATCGACGAAACTGAATAAACCGATCGGGATACTCCGCAAAATGGAGTTAACCCAAATCGAAGAAACGCAAAGTGATGCGACAATAAGCATAGCGTACGAAGTTCTGAGATTGTTTTTATGAGGATACTTGCGAGAGAGGATCAAACAATAGGTCGGGTGAATGAAAAATGGAAAAAACCGGGTAAAAAGCGAAGCGTGAACAGGGTTTGTGTTAAGGTGTTAACTGAATTTGGGATTATGTAAGAGCGGTTGTTCTTTCCGACGCTTCGCGTACGGGTTCAAGACAGATGAAAGACCGGAGATGCCGGATCGGGTCCGGCATGACGGGAAGGAGGAAAGACCGCGAAAATGGGGACTGACGGGCTCCTCACGTCTGTCCTCGTTTTTCCGAAGACCGGGATCCTGACTGGGAGCACGTCAGGATGACCTGAAAGGAGGAAAGGATGGGTTTTCTCTCCTCTCTCTCTTCCTCTCGAGTCTTTTACCAAGAACCTCGACGCGCAGCGTCGGAACGAGGAACTTGGGCGCAACGCGCCGGAACCGCTCTTCCCAAGTATGAGTTCACGCTCCGGGACGAATGACCAAGGACGTTTTTCGTTCTTCCCGTTCTCTCCTCCCTCTTCCTCTCTCCTCTTCTCAAGTCTTTAACCGAGAACTTGGAGTGGAGAGAAAGAGCTTCGAGAGTTCGCTTCGCTCGCGAGAAGGCGAGGGCGAAAGCGGAATCTGACGTGTCCTAGATTTTCGCGTGGCCGATTTATTCCATTAATCACCTCAGAAGCGCTCTCATCGTCTCTAGACATCTCTCTTCATAGCTCACAGGTTTTTGCCAGCGATCGAGTTCCTGTTATTATTTTGATATGAAAAAATATTCCTTCGGAGGTGGTTAAGGTGAAAAAATTTTTCTTTGTAGCTTTTCTTGTCATTTTCCTGGTGGTCACGGCCAGCGCCAGATTGGTTTACTGGCACACCCAGGAAGAGGAGAGCAGGCAACAGGTTATTGCGCAGATCATGGAATCCTTTGAGATCGAGACAGGCATCAAAGTCGAAGTCGTCGCGATAGAAGAGAACGCGATGTTCTCGAGACTAGCGGCGGCGGCGGCGGCCGGGACTCTGCCCGATGTGATCGAGGCGGGCGCAGAGACTATTCTCGGGCTTGGTGCCGACGGCCTTTTAGACACGGCCATACCGACCAGGTTCATAAGCAATGCCGGCGATTTCTACACCGGCGCTACCAGGTTTGTGATCACACCGGCGGGAAACGAGTATTTCGCCATTCCTTACCACGGATGGGTGCAGGGTATCTGGTACAGAAAAGACTGGTTCGACGCTGCGGGTCTTGAAGCCCCGACGACCTGGGAATCGATAATGACAGCCGCCAAATACTTCCACAAACCCCAGGACGGAATGTACGGCATCGTTCTTGGAAAGTCGAATGACGCTTACGCAGAACAGGTATTCACCATATTTGCCCTTTCGAACGGCGCTCGCATATTCGACAAAGACGGTAACGTAATCATAAATTCACCGCAGATGAAAGAGGTTCTCCAGTACTACAAAGACCTCGGCGCTTATTCCGCTCCAGGACACACCTACTGGAAGCAGGCAAGAGAACTCTATCTCGCCGGCAAGACGCCGATGTTCTTCTATTCCACGTACGTTATGGACGATCTGGCGCTCGCCGAGATCCAGACGACCATAATAAGCGAGTTCGATCCGAACATGGTTAAGAACACCGAGTTCGCTCCATTCATGTCCAACAGCAGGTCTTCCTCGTTCGGGCAGGTCATTTCCCTCGCAGTGACGAAGACCTCGCAAAACAAGCTCGATGTGCTCAAATTCCTCGATTTCATGTTCAAGCCGGAAAATTATATTAAGTACATACACATGGCCCCGGGCGGCATGCTTCCTACCAGATCCTCGATCGCCGAGAGCGAAGCCTTCATGAACGACCCGAAGGGAATTTACAAGAGCTATGGGGCCGAAAAGATAAAATCGATAATCTATGGGCTGGAGAATATCGAGAAGTTCGGATACGTTGAAGGCAGAGTCTTCCCTGAAATGGGAAAGATATCCGGAGCCTTCACGATAGGCAACGGAATAGTAATGATGTTCGACAACAACGCAACGCCCGACGAGGTCCTCACCTTCTGGAGAGATGATATTAGAAAATTGATTGGAAGGTAGTGTCTTCCGGGAAGGCCCCGGTTGATCGGGGCCTTCCTTTTTTGGAGGTCGTTTCCCATGCAAAGTGTTTCCACTATGTTGAAAAATGAAAACAGGCTCGGTTGGAGACTTGTGTCGCCTACGGTCGTTCTTCTTATGGTGCTGATCCTCTACCCGGTCGTCTATAACATTTATATATCCTTTTTCGATTACGGAATAACGAGATCGACTTTCGTGGGGATAGATAACTATTTGCGGGTCCTCAAAGACGGGGCCTTCTGGAAGTCTTTCTTCATAACCATCGGCTTTACGCTCATGACGGTCGGCGGAAGTCTTCTGCTGGGTCTTGGAGTCGCATTGATGCTTAACAAGGAGTTCAAAGGTAGATCGATCGTGAGAACAATAGTTCTTTTACCATATATAACGCCATTGATTTCGATAGTCTTCTCGTGGCAATACATCTTCGACCCGAGTCTCGGCCCCTTCGTCGAGATATTCGGCAGGCAGCTCGGATGGATATCGCCACAGCTTGATCTGCTGAACAACTCGAACAACGCCTTCATCGTGGCCTCTGTTTTCAATATCTGGCGCAATTTTCCCTTCGTCTATCTCATGATCCTCTCAAGATTGCAATCGATTCCCGACGAATACTACGAGGCCGCCGAAATGGACGGGGCGACGCCATGGAAAAAATTCACCAATATCACATTGCCCGAGCTCTACTTCGTTATGGGCGCAGTGGCCTTGATGAGGGGTATCTGGAATTTCTACAAGTTCGATGAGGTGTATCTGATAAGCAAGAAGGCCGGAACGTTGCCGATCTTCATATACGAGAGGGTCATAGGGACAACATCGCCCGAGTTCGGTGTGGCCGCGGCCATCGCGACCGTTCTGATGGTTATAATGCTCGGCCTGATCACTATGTATGTGAAGAAGGTGCTGAAATGGTGAAGAGAGCCTCGCCATTCAAGAAAGCGCTGTTTTTCACCGGTATATTTTTGATATGCTTCTTCATTCTGGTGCCCTTCTATTTCATGATACACGTATCTCTGAAAGCCGACTACGATCCAAACAAGATGAGCTTTTCCGATTTCACCACCAGAAATTACAAGGAGATCTTCGGATTGATTCAAAGCAGCGAGACGGAGTTTTTCGGCGACGAAATAACGCGGGCCAACCTCGAGCCAGTGTTGAAGAAGATCGCCGAGCTGGAGGAGATCACCTCATCCAGAGAAGCGTACATCGAATACGTGCACGACGTGCAGCTCAAAGAGAAGGAGAGAGAACTGAGGGATATAGTCGATCTGGTCATAGACTTCAGCGGAATGAAGGTAGAAGACCGCGAAATCTTCACTCAGAGAGCCATGAAGAGCGGCACCGAAGAGGCGGTCTTGCTGGAAGAGAACATGAAAGCGATCTTTGGCGCCAACGATGTGAAGAAATTCAAAGACCTCAGGAACGAAATCGAGAAGGCGCTGACAGACGAGTCGATAACCGCGGGGCTGGAAAGGGCCAAATCGCAACTCACGGCCTATCAGGCGCAGAAAAACAAGATAATCCAGGAGAAGGCCAGCGAGTTTCCATTCTTGAAGTATCTGGTAAATTCCCTCATGTTCGCCGGCGTGTCGGCCATGATAAGCCTTTTTGTAGCCATTCTGGGAGCCTATGCCTTTTCAAGGCTCCGTTTCAAAGGCAGAGGCATGGTGCAGAGGTCGGTGCTGTTCGTGTATCTGTTCGGAGGTACCGTGATAATGGTCCCGCTTTACCAGATGGCAGTCAAGCTAGGAATTCTCTCCTCGCCTTTGGGTACGAGTGTCTATCTGATTATGGTTTACGTTATCCAGACTCTACCGGTCTCTTTGTACAT
This sequence comes from Mesotoga infera, assembly GCF_900157305.1. Lineage (NCBI taxonomy): Bacteria > Thermotogati > Thermotogota > Thermotogae > Kosmotogales > Kosmotogaceae > Mesotoga > Mesotoga infera. The sequence goes on along the minus strand of NZ_LS974202.1, from coordinate 1,425,844 downwards.
GCTGGGTAATTACTTCAGGACCATACCCTATTCGATTGAGGAAGCGGCTATTATCGACGGCTGTTCGCGCGTTCAGGCGATTTTCAGGATAGTTATACCCCTTTCACTGCCCGCGATCGCCACAGTTTATATATACGCATTCATGATAGGCTGGAACGAATACTTATTCGCTTCGGCCTTTCTAGGTTTGAAGTCTTACAAAGATCTTTTCACATTGCCTATTGGTCTTAGCATTTTCTCCGGTTCGGCGCACGCGGTGTGGGGAAGGCTGATGGCGGCCTCTGTGGTCTCGGCGATCCCCATAATAATTATATTCAGCCTTATGCAGAAGTATCTCACATCCGGTTTCACCGCTGGAGGAGTCAAAGAATAAAACGGAATGGGAGGTTCTATTTTGTCCGGTTTGAAGAACGATTCATACGATATTGTGGTGGGCATACCCAGTTTCAACAACCGATCCACGATAAAGCACGTCGTCGAAATCGCTTCCAAGGGTCTAAAGGAGTATTTCCCTAAAATGAGAAGCTGCATAGTGAACTCCGACGGGGGCTCCAGTGACGGAACGGAGGGATCCTTTTATTCGGCCAACTCTATGGGCCTGGATCTCCTTTCGTTCAAGTACACGGGAATATCCGGCAAGGGAAGCGCGATGAGATCTATACTGCGACTCGCGAGCCGTCTGGACGCCAGGGCCGTGGTCTTTCTCGATTCCGACCTAAGGAGCGTCGAGCCCTTCTGGATAGAGAGACTGGCCGGTCCGATTATCGATCTGGACGCTTCGTACGTGGCTCCTTATTATATCCGGCATAAATACGACGGAACCATCACCAACAGCATCTGTTATCCTTTAACCACATCGCTTTACGGAAGAAAAGTGCGCCAGCCTATCGGCGGCGACTTCGGCGTTGGCAGAGAGATGATAGACTATTATATGTCGGTACCGGAAGAGACATGGAACTCCGATATATCGAGGTTCGGTATCGATATCTGGATGACGACTTCCGCGATAAACGAGGCCAGTGGAAAGATATACCAGGCCGCTCTCGGGAGCAAGATCCACGACGTAAAAGACCCGGGCAAACAGCTGGGAAACATGTTCAAGGAAGTCGTCGGCACTCTGTTCGATCTGATGGAAAAATACCACCGGAAGTGGGAAGCGGTTTCAGGATACGAAACGGCGCCCGTTTACGGAGATGTGGTTGGGGGAGAGGCCGAACCTTTACAGGTGGATTTGGCCAACATGATGGGAAAATGTTACGATGGCGTCCGGACAAGGCTGGACTTCAGCGAGAGCGTCCTTGGAGGCGAAATCACCCGGAAACTCTCGACCTTCTCTAAGGAGAACGCGATGGTAACCGATGATCTGTGGGTCGAGGTCGTGTACAGAATCTCATCGGCTTACAGGAGGAGAGAACTCAGGAATAAACTGATAGAGCTTCTGGTGCCCGTGTACTTCGCAAGAGTGGCCGATTTCGTCACCAGAACGCTTGAGATGGACCAGGAAGAGGCCGAACGCGAAACCGAGAGACTGCTCGAGAGATTCGTCAACACCAAGGAAGAGTTGAGGAAGATATGGGAGAAGAATACGCGATAAACGGAAAATTGAAAGCTATGCTCAAAGGTCTTAATCCGGCCGAACAGAAGGCCGCCAGATATATCATTGACTTCCCGGACGACGTGATTCACCACTCCATCAGCGAGCTGTCCGTTCTGGCCGGAACAAGTGAGACCACGATCTTCAGGCTTTCGAAAAAACTGGGCTTCGACGGTTACCAGTCCCTCAAGATACAGCTCGCCAGAGAGCTTTCTCTCTCCACTCCTGTCGTGTACGCCGACAAGAACGAGTTGATCTCGGAATTGATCGGCGCGCTCAACCAGCAGAACCAGTTGCTGGACGATAGACAGCTCGACGGAATATCCAGGCGAATCGTAAAAGCGAACAGACTGATATTCTTCGGGGTTGCCTCGAGCGGAATCGTCGCCGAGTTCGGAGCCACGCTCTTCATGAGGGCCGGTTTCTCGACGGCTTACTACACCGATCCGCACCTCCAGATCATGACGGCCGTTTCGCTGAACGAGAGAGATATAGTCTTCGGCATCTCGGCCAGCGGCAATATACGGGACACGGTGAAATCCATCGAGGTCGCCACCGATTCTGGCGCCTACACCATAGCGATAACCGGGGGAGTCGGCTCGAGGATAGTGAACGCGGCGAAAGAGACCATCTACGTCGCCCAGGGCGGTCACGAGACAGGCATACCCCAGCTGCAACCAAGAGTCTGCCAGCTGGTCGTAATTCAGTTGTTGCTGGAAAAAGTTATCAAAATGAGGGACGACACGCTGAAAACTCTTGAAAAAGTCGATAGGACACTGGACAAGAAGAGATATCTGTGATCTCGATTCGCGCGTCCAGGTTCTCGGTTAAAGACTCGAGAAGAGGAGAGAGGAAGAGAGAGGAGAGAACGGGAAGAGCGAAAAACGTCCTTGGTCATTCGTCCCAGAGCGTGAACCCGTCCTTGGAAAGAGCCTAGAGCACGCGCGGAGTACATCAATCCGTCATTCTGAGCTTGACTCAGAATCACGGTTTTCTAAGGAGTGGATCCCGCTCCTTCGAAAGAACGAGAAGAGCGAGATCCCGTATAGGAGCATTACGGGATGACAGTACGGGGACACCACAGGATGACAGCCCCTATGGGTCATCCTGACATGCTCCTGGTCAGGATCCCGGTCTTCGCGAAAAACGGGACAGACGTCAGGAGCCCGTCAGTCCCCATTTTCGAGGTCTTTCCTCCTTCCTGTCATGCCGGACCCACTTGACGTCATTCTGAGCTTGACTCAGAATCACGGTTTTCTAAGGAGTGGATCCCGGTCCTTCGCAAGAGCGAGAAGAACGAGATCACGTATAGGAGCATTACGGGATGACAGTACGGGGACACCACAGGATGACAGCCCCTTTGGGTCATCCTGACATGCTTCTGGTCAGGATCCCGGTCTTCGCGAAAAACGGGACAGACGTCAGGAGCCCGTCAGTCCCCATTTTCGCGGTCTTTCCTCCTTCCTGTCATGCCGGACCCACTTGACGTCATTCTGAGCTTGACTCAGAATCACGTTCTTCCTCCCTTCCCGTCATGCCGGACATGATTTGGCATCCCGGTCCTTCTCGTGAGCGGAGCGAACTCTCCTTTCGCTCACCACGGCTCCTTTTTCTACCTTCCTGTAATGTTGTACCGTAATTTGTTTTCTCGTTCTTATGTACATAATACTTTACATAATGTAAAGTATTATGTACAATAGTCTCAGGTGAAGTATGTGAAAAACAAACTGCGCGAATTCAGGTTCAAGAACGACGAGATAACTCAGGAATCTCTTGCGGAGCTTGTCGGGGTTAGCAGACAGACGATCATCGCGATTGAGAAGGGACGGTTCAATCCTTCTGTCAAACTTGCTCTCAAGATCTCGCATGCGTTGCGTTGCACAGTGGAAGACTTGTTCATTATCGAAGAAGGTGATTGATATGCTTCTAAAGACGTTCATTCTGGTTTTCGACGTGATACTCGTCTCAGTCGCACTTACACTTATCCAGACTGTCAGCCCATGGTTTTCCTTTCTCTTGACCGGACTTTTCCTCTTTCCGATTTTGAGAATGTCAGGTCTGATTGAAGATCTGGATGAAAGAGAAAAAGCCATAGACAATCTTTCTTCGAACATCGCACTTGCCATCGTTTTTCTCCTCGCGATGTTCTACACGGGCATGAGGTACGAGATAGGTACCGACTGTTTCATATCTTTCATTCTCATTCCCTTCGCCGCAAAAGCCATTTTTTCGGCCGGCCTTTCGCTTTCGCGGAAACAGTCGATCTCGATCATAGGCAGGACGGTGGGACTGATATTTATCGGGTTCGCCGTCCTCTCTCACGGTTCTAGCGTGACGACCGCGATTGAGATCATTCCCGGCGTAGCCATCCTGGCCGCCACGGAGCTTTCGAAACGCTGCAAGTATTTCGGACTGAGCTTTTTAGCCTTCATAGCTGTGGCCACACTCGTTTACTGGAACAATTTCGACAGGGTGACTATGGTCATGGTTTATGCGCTTTTTGTGATACCCTTCTCCTTTCTTTTCGTAAGGTCTTTCGGCAAGGAATGAGGAGCTCGCTTCTCCGCAGGGTACAACGCTATTTTTATTCCTTTGCCAGTTAAAGTCTCTCCTTCATATAAACTCCCGCCGCCGGTAATATAATTGCCTTATCGAATGTGAAGGACAGTACAATGCCCGGGATTATTTTATTTGAAGCGTTGATATACGCCTGCCTGGCGACCAAGAACATGTTGAGCCAGTACTTCGATCTGGCAGGTTACTCTTCGGTCCAGGTCGGTTTTCTTATGGCCGTGCTTCCCATCGTGTCGCTCGTGTCAAGCCCTTTCTGGTTCAAACTGGGTTCAAAGATAGGCGAGAGGCGTATCTATTACGTTGTTTCGATCGCCACTGCCTTCCTCATCTGGCCGGTCTTCCTGGCCGGAGATTTCACGACAAACCTTCTGTTCATGCTTGTTTTCTCCTTTTTCTTTTCGGGGATCGTTCCGATCGGAGATTCTTTGATCATGTCCAGAATCAAACTGACAGGCGGTCGATTCGATAGAATAAGGTTGTGCGGAACGGTCGGTTTCGCCGTCACTTCCTTCTGCCTGAGCGTGGTTCTGGGCAGTTCTTTCGTATGGCTTTTCGTGGCAACTTCTCTGGTGGTCTCTCTCTCGGCCATGATAATCGGCCTGAAAGGTGACGGTGCCGGTCCTTCGCGCGGACCGTCGAAGAAGAAAAAGGCCGATGGAACGCTTTTTGAGTACTCGGTAATGACCGCCGGCATGTTCCTGGGCATAACTCTCAACTCGTTCCACAATTCCTTCATACCTCTTCTGACCAGAGAGAGGGGTATGGATGTCTCTACCGTGGGAGTTATTTTCGCGATAACCGCTATATCGGAGATACCTTTTCTTCTTTATGCCGATAGATTGATATCCAGAATCGGGAATCTGGCCGTTCTTGAGATCGGCATGGGTGTGATAGGCGTCAGAATGATACTAATATCCTTCACCACGAGCGTGGTATCCCTGTATCTCGCCGAGACGCTTCATGGACTCACGTATATCCTCATGTACTATTCGCTTTTCGATTACATCCACTTCAGGCTGCCCGAAGAGCATCTGACTTCTGCCCAGAGCGTCTTCTGGGTGGTGAGATCCGGTTTGACCTTCATCGCCGGTTCGATTGGAGGGGGTTTTCTGATCGAAAGGCTTTCGGTGACCATCGCCTTCAGATACTTCGGGGTAGCCGGGATGGCGGCGGCCGGTATCGTATTCTTCATCGGTCTGTTGAAGAGGATCGATTCAAGAGTGAAATACAAAGAGAAAACCGGAGGCTGAAACACTCCGGCTTTTGATGGCGTGGAACGTTGATTAACTTCTCGCGAAAAGCGTTGCCGCTAAAGGCTAGCCCCTTCTTTCACCGCTTCTACGGATTTCTCGACAAGACCCCTCTCGCTGTCGGGGGTCTTCCCATCGAAGAGCTTCGTCATGCCCTTCAAGAGGAATACCAGCGTGAGCAAGGCGTTGCATATGGACGATACAAGTATCAAATAGTGTACCGGCACGCGGTCAACGGCAAAACCGTAGATCGCCGCACCCAGAGGAGTAGCTATCTGAGTGAGGATGGATATTACCGAAAAGATTCGCGACCTGTAATTGGTGGGAACGATTTTTTGGAACAACGTGTTCAAGGGCGTGTTGACGAAAGCGTTGAAAATGCCAGTGACGAGTATGGGAAGTCCAAGAGCGGCGAAGTACCGCCAGCTGGCCCAGCCGAACAGGTCGATGAAGTACGGGAAAAAGAACACGGTCAGAAGAAAGAGTATCAGGGTTTCGGCCGTAAGACCCATCGCGAAGAGGTTGCCCTGTCTCTTCTTCGACAGAAGCGTTCCGAGTATCACGTTTCCGATTAGTACTCCCACTACCCAGCCCGATTGAAGAAAACCGTACTGTTCACTGGTGAACCCCACGATCGTTCTGGCGAAAAACGGAAAGACCACCGAAAAGAAGGGGGATAGAAGGAAGTTCGAAAGCATAGCGAAAACCATAACTAGGATGAGACCGTTGATCTTTCGCATGTAGCCAACACCTTCTACAATATCCTTGAATACGCTCTTCAAGGATATTTTGCCCTTCTCTGTGGTTTGTTGATACCTTATGAAGATCTCGCTGATGGCCGACGCGATGTACGAGGCGCCGTTGAGGATGAGAACCGCCTCTATTCCAAACATTCCGTAAAGTATCCCGCCCAGCACCGGGCCGATTATGTATGATAGGGAGTTTATCGCGCCAAGTATCGAGTTGCCCCTGAGCAGTTTGTCGCTATCTATGATGTCGGGCAACATCGCCGCGGTGGCGGGGTCGAAGGAGATATCGAAAGTGGATATCAAAAGCTGGAAGATGAAAAGAACCGTTATGGTCAAACTATTAGCGCCCGCCAGTGCGGCCATCGCAAGAATCGCCGCCCCGCGCGCGAAGTCCATGTATATCATTATCATTTTTCGATTGAACCGGTCTCCCAGAACTCCCGCGATAGGGCCGAAGAGAATCCTTGGAAGCATGGTTATCACCATGAAAGTCCCCATGATCGTTCCCGAACCGGTAAGATCGAGTATATAAAGCGGGATCGCCAGAGATTGAACGCCACTCCCTATCAAAGACACCAATCTACCAATCGCGTAAAGCCAGAAGTTTCTCCCGAGATCTTTCATACGATCACCTCAGATATATTTCTTAGATGATCCGATAATATCATAATATATATCAATAAATCAAGTCATATATAAATAATTTTTATATTATGGACAATTTTTATAATTTTCAGCTCTTTTTTCCAAATTCAATTAGAGTTTCACAGTTCTCATTGTCGGTCATGTTTGGCATATTTCCTGAAAAAAACCTTCAGTCAGCGTGCTCCGAAAAAACACAGATAAATAACAAGAAGTGCATAATACTCAAATACGACTTAAAAACTTTCAGGGAAGCGGAAATCCGATTCACCGGTGAAGAAGGTTCCGGTTCAGCGGCCATTGAATTCGTTACCGGCCGCAAGCATGGCCAGATAGTTTTTCACAGGTATGTAATTGGCGACCGTGTTACCCGTTCCCAGGGCGTAGCCTCCACCCGGCGCGCACTCTTCCAGCAGTTTCAGGGTGTGTTTTCTTACGCTTTCCGGGTCGGCCTTACAGAGAAAATCGACATCGACGCCCCCGAGAACGGCGATCCGCCAGCCCCATAGCTTTTTTGCCAGAGAGACCGGTGTGATGATATCCTCGAATGAATGCTTGGCATCTATTCCGGTGGCAATTATGTCGTCCATCACGGCGGTCAGATTGCCGCAGCTGTGAAGTATGAAAGGCTTGCCCGCCGTGTGCACGATCCGGGCGATTTCGCTGTACCATGGGAAGACCAGTCTTCTGAGATGCTTGGGCGAGAAGATCGTGGCCGTCTTGTAGCCAAGATCGTCGCCGAAGCAGTACGCCCCCACGCAGTCAAAAGAGGAGATGATTCTCGCCGCGCCCACCAGTACCCTCCCGATTCTTCCGACGAGCTCATCGACCAGCTCCGGTTCTTCGTAAATCGCCAGCGAGAACCTCTCCAGACCGAGGAGCATGCTCGCATGCTCGAAGGGTCCTCCCGCGGCCCCGCCTATGATTTTCATGCCCGAAGGGAGATGTTCCCCGAGTTCTCTGAAGAGTTCGAAATCTAAGGCCTCTTCCGGCTCTGGCCAGTGAGCCTCTTTCAGGTCTTTGAGAGACCGGATCGGACCGTCCTTTTCGTTCACCCATTTTCTTCTGGAACGCCTGTAAAGGGCTGTGTCCTCGCTCTCTATCTGGTAGGCGAGCGGGAAGCGGGGCGTGAGATAGAAAGGCACATAATCGTACCCCAGCTCATAATAGAAACTCACCAGCTGATCGAAGTACTTCCCGCTTTCCCCGGCGGGATCGGCCAGTTTGAAACCCATCACCTCTTCGATTATCTCTCCGTCGGCGAAGAGCTCGAAAAAAGGCACGCGCCTGGGCTCTTTCGCGCGCCCGAGCGCGTCCAGCATGGTCGAAAAATCCGGTCGTTGATGCAAGATAATACCTCCCGAACTGAAAACCGGTCTATCTAAAAGCCCGAACTCTCCTGGAGAGAGACCAGCTCTTCAAAGGTCAGGTTTGCGATAGTGTAGCTCTTCCAGTCGCGATAATCGAAGTGCCACCACTCCTCCTGCAAAGGTTCGAAGCCGACGGAGACCATGGTCTCCCTGAGAAGCTCCCTGTACCATCTCTGCAGGCCCGTGCCGCCGGGATAATCTATGTACGACCTCTCAGAGAATTCGTCGTAACCGCCGCCAAAATCGATAAACTCTCCAGTACTCAGTATGTATAGAGAGACATCGACCGCGCAGCCCCTGTTGTGTCGGGAACCTTTCTGAGGGTCGGCGACGAACTCTTTGAGGTCGTCAGGAGTCGCGTCCCAGAACATCTTTGTGACATACCAGGGTCTGTAAGCATCGTGGATCACCAGTCCGTAACCCATCGACCTCAAGAGCTCGCTCGCCTTCACAAGGGCTTGTGCGGCCGGTCGCTGGAGAAAGGCTCTCTCTTGTGAATAGAGGGGAACTCCCATGAAGTTGTCGTGTCTGGCATATCGTATATCCAGCTTTATCGAGGGATCGAGCAAGGTCACTTCCACGAGGTCGTGCGGCAGAAAAGTACCGGCCTCGACCGGCGGAGTCGCTTCCAGAGCTATCGGAAGCAGTTTATCTATTGATTCGACGGGTGTTATCTTGAAGACATCTCCTCCCTCCGGTCCGTAGAATTTTCTTCTGAAAACCTCTCCTCCGGCGACGCAGCTCACTCCCATGTCGGCTTCGTCCCTGCCGAAGGTTATGATCGTGAATTTGAACGGATTGGGTTCGCAGAGATAATTGTCCTCGCATAACTCCGCGCATTCGACCGGCAGATATCTCGACCCGTTGAAGATGAGTTCTCCATCGCTGCTTTTCACAAGCAACTGGAGCGAGGAGTCAATCTCTCTGAAAAAGAAGTGCGTCTCGGCCCCTTCGTACCTTCCAAAGAGCGAAGAGGCGACGTCCTCCACCGCCGCGGAAACGGCGAACAGCGAAACTGTCAGCAAGAGCGCAAAGAAAAGAACCAGTCGTTTCATCTTTCCACCTCCAGGTCAAATGATCTATCTATACGGGATAGGGCTTATCGGAGGGTTTGTATAAAGCGAACTTCACATATTCGAATCTATCGCTTCGAACCTGTCGAACATATAATTAACGTAGCCCTTCACATAAGAGGCCGTCTCTCTGAGAATCTCCACGGTCATTTTATCCAGTTTTTCCGTCTTGCCTGCCCGAGCGAGTTCGTCAAAATAACTCTTTCCCAGCCAGACCACTTCTTCAGTCTCGAGTTCGTCCTTCATGAGATGCTTCAGTTCATAATAGACGGGATTCAACTTTCCCCTCGAGAAGCCTCTGAGATCGCTGGCCGCCTGTCTCGGGCTCTTTATGGTCTTGGCCGGCACTTCGTCAATGGCCTTCACCAGCGGTCCGTACTGTTCCCAGAGCAGGTAGCCGCCGTAGAAATCGTAAGCGAAGTGATATTTGGCAAAGACGGTCAGCCACTTGTCCATGTTGAACGGCAGCCTCAGCAGTTCGAAGAAGGGAGCGGGAAAGGTATGAAAGGGCTGCCCCACATCTTCAAGGTAATGAATCGCCCTGGCCATGAACCTGTAAGCCCAGTAGTGATCTCCCCTGCCGTAGGCCAGCTCGGAAAGGTCGCTGAAGTACTGCACCATGTCGGTGACCTCCCCCACCCTGATGAAACACAGAAGCCTGTATTCCATATGGCGGATGCCCTGGCTGTCTCCCAGGAGTTTCTCGACCCCCTCCATCGGCAATTCTTTGTCCATACCCAAGTCCGGTTCATAAGCATAAACGGAAAGTATCTGCCACAGGGGGGCCGCACCGTTCACCGGTTCGGGATTGGAAAAGACCGGTGTGAAGAGATCGTTGTCTTCCTCTGGCAGATAGTTCTTGCCGAGATAATCGTAGAACCCGGTTATCGCGGGATTGTAGGGATGGGTATCCTCCACATCAGCGTATGTATATGGGGTTATTTGCACATATTCCTCCAAAGGCAAGGAGAGTTTCGAGACAATCATATAGGTCAGTGCGTCGTGCCCGGACCAGGCAAATCCCAGAACGGCTAACATGATAAACAAAAATAGAACCGTCTTTTTCATAATCAACACCTCCGGATTCATAATAACAGAAGGATTGGCTTTTTTTGCTTAAAACTCCGGGTTCATTACGAATAGTCAGTTTGAACGGAGAGTGGGGCGCGCTTTCGCGAGTTTATATAATTGATTGTCCCGTTTGTTTTTGCACGGTACAATAAGGGTTGTATCTGCTAGTATTCAGATAGAATCTTTCAAGGGAGGTGGTCGGAATGTCTTCGAATGAAGGGAAAGGAGAAATAGCGAGGGTTTTTCGGGGTTCATTTGATATCCGGGGATTCGAAGATATTGAGTTCAACTTTCAACTCTTGAGGTCGCTTGGAGTGGTTTCTTATGGCGGAGGAACGGTCGGCGAGATATTATCGATCGTGCCGGCTATAAGGCCCGAAGAGCCCGAAACCTGGGTGGCGCAGTTCAAAGAGCTGGCCATCAGGTCAAAAAAGCTGGGTCTGGATCTGATGCAGAAGGGTAGAATGAAGAGCGCACATGAAGCTTTCTTGAGGGCTTCGAGCTATTTCAGGGCCGCCGAATATTACGGAGACCCGAGGGACTCAAAAACAAGGTACATAGGCATGGAGAGCAGAGATTGCTTCATATACGCCTTCAGAACGGCAAATCTCGAGTTCGAAGCCGTTAGAATACCTTACGGAGACGATTTCATTCCCGCGTACTGGATCTCGCCGCTTCCACAAAACTCCCAGACAAAAAAGAGAGTTATCATTATGATGAGCGGCTTCGACGGAACCTCAGAAGAGATGTATTTCCAGAGCGGGGCGGCGGCGCTGAACAGGGGCTACGCTGTTTTGCTCTTCGACGGGCCGGGTCAGGTGGGCATGAGGAGATTCTCTACCGAAACGCCCTTCAGGCCGGATTTCGAAGTGGCCGTGGCAAAAGTGGTAGATTATCTGCTCTCGCGTGGCGACGTTGATCCCTCGAAGATAGCCCTTTATGGTATAAGCCTCGGCGGATATTTTTCGTTGCGGGCGGCCGCTCACGAGCCCCGAATCAGGGCTTTGATCTCAAATTCGCCCATAACGGACATCTACAAATACATGATCGGCGTGGCCGGTGAAGAAGCCATCAACTCGCCGCAGGACATAGGGCTCGACTACATCGATGAAATCCCGGAGGAGTATCTGGGCAAGGGTAAGAAACTCCAGATTCTCAACATCATCCTGCGTTACGGAGAGAGGTCAATGTTCGCGGCCTTCGAGAGGATGAAGGAATTCACCGTTGGCGAGGCGATAAAGAACATCCGCTCGCCCTTCCTGGGAATGGTGAGCCAGGGCGAGGGACCCGGTGCGATGGAACAGGCAGAAGAAGCCGTCAAAGGCGTTTCTGGGCCTTCGAGCCTGAGAGTCTTCACGCAGGCCGAAGGGGCCGACTCACACTGCCAGCTCAGCAATCTCCCCCTCTCAAACGCCGTCCTTCTCGACTGGCTGGATGAAGTCTTCGGTGTCAGATCGTGAAGAGGATCGGATTGCTGGGAGGCATGAGCTGGGAATCTTCGCTGGAGTACTACCGGTTGCTCAATGAAGCCGTCAAAGAGAGACTCGGCGGTCTCCACTCGGCCGATTGCGTGATGGTTTCTATAAACTTCCAGCCGGTGGCCGACATGATGAAGCTCAACGACTGGAAAGGGATCTCCCGCGTTCTTGAAGGTGTATCGAGAGATTTGAAGAGGGCGGGGGCCGACTTCCTGGTGATATGTACAAATACTATGCACCTGCTGGTCAGGGAGATCGAAGAAGCGTCGGGATTGAAAGTCCTTCAAATCGGGGAAGCCGTCGCGGAGAGAATAAACGCGGCCGGCCTCAAGACCGTCGGGCTTCTCGGGACACGCTTCACGATGGAGAGGGGTTATTATCGCGACGCTTTCGGCAGACGCGGGATAGAAGTGATCGTGCCCCAAGAGCGTGACAGGGAGAGCGTGGACGGGATAATCTTTCAGGAGCTTTGCAGGGGAGTCTTCACGAAAGAATCAAGAGAGATATATAAATCGATAATCTCGAAACTCCAGAGTGAAGGAGCCGAAGGAGTGGTGCTCGGTTGTACCGAGATCCCCCTTCTTATAAAGCAGTCAGACGTTGAGATTCCCGTTTTCGACACCACGGCGATTCACGCGGCCGCGGCCGCGCAGTTCGCGCTCGCGGACGGTTGAATTCGCATCTCCCTCCTAAAGGAGGGAGGCAGAATACGGCATAATATCGCTCGACTAGCGTCGTTAATCATTAAACGATACTATCGAAGGTTATTTAACGGTCAAAGCGAGGGTCATGACCGGAGATCCTTGATTTTTTGAGAATACTGTCTTGCCCTTTCCTCTATCTGCGCGGGCGTTCCCTTCGTGAGATCGGAGCCGATTCCGACGGCTGCAGCGCCGGCTTTGAACCATAGATTTATATTTTCCAGACTGACGCCACCGGAGACCACACATCTGGCTTCCGGGAAGGGACCTCTGAGAGACTTCACGAACGCCGGCGTGAGAACATCTCCCGGGAAGACCTTCACCATCGAGAGCCCGAGGCCGGTTGCCTTCACATACTCCGTGGGAGTCATTATTCCAGGAAGATAAAGAGCCTCGGTCGTTCTGGAGTGTATCGCGAGCTCTTCGGAGAGATGGGGGCTGACAACGTATCTCGCTCCGCTGCGGACGGCAAGATCGAATTGTTCATCAGTCAGAACCGTCCCTGCGCCGACGTAAGCCTCCGGAAGCTCCCGGGAGATTATCGAAATAGCTTTTGCCGCGTCGGGCACAGTGAAGGTTATTTCGAGTATTTTTATCCCTCCGCGGTAGCAACTCCTGGCTATCTCTAAGCAGCGGTCCACCGAATCGCTTCTGATCACGGCCATTATCTTTTCCGATTGGATTATCTCTTTCATGCGCTCTCCTCCTTTCACTTTATAGAACAACTCTTCCAAAGTTCCTCAAAGTCTCGAGCGCCCTGAGAGTGAGGATCGCTGACCATTCATCCCACGCCGGGGCGAGGTCTCCGTTGTAAATGTTCTTCGACCATGCGGGTTTGATTCTGCCGTTGCTCTGAAGAGCCTGTACGTAGAAGTCGAGGTTCTTCTCTATCAGCGCGCCGTCGATGCCGAAAGTTCTGTCCGGACCGGTGGCGAAATCGAGCGGTCGGGCGGTGTACTCGCTTTTCCACTCATCCTCGTCACAACAGGTGAGATTGCTCACCGCCTGAACGATTTTATTCTCGAGTCTTTCGGCCCTCTCCGTGTCGAGCTGACTGTGAAGCCTCTCGAAACAGAAGATTTCATGGAAGGAAACGAATTCCTTCATTCCGTTCAGGTACTCGATGGCGTTCTCGATCAGCGCGTCCACATCCAGGGAAGTGTACTCCCTGTAACGATGAAGGTAACCTATGATTTCGGCCGTCGGGTTGCCCCAGTTTATGTCTATCGGAGACATGCCCCTCTCGCTGTCGAAATGCCACCAGGGCGCGTGCGGAAAATCGTTGACACTCTCCGGCACCGATAACCAGCCCATTCTTTCAGGTATGAAGGTCTTCTCCAGATATGCCATGGCCCTGGAAATCATCTCCCGCTTGGGGGCGCTGTCGCAATCGAGTTTCACGATAATCTGAAAGGCCACCGATGTTGCCATCGGTGAAGAGTGCGGAAGTCTAAAATCAGGTTCTAGCGCGTTTCCAAAGCCACCGTCTTCGTTCTGGTATCTGGATAGCTCCTCGATAACCTTATCGCACAGATCTTCTTCGTATAGATAGGAGAACAGCTTTCTTTCAAGATCTCTGCCATAATCCTGCATGAAATACTTGATCTTCCAGAGATCTTCTTTTCTCAATACAAGCAAATTTCGCCCTCCTTCGATTTCCGGAAACCGTTCAGCGCACGAACCATTCGGCCAGGTTGTCGAACAGTTCTCCACTCCCCGGTACCGGTCCATTCAATTCTCGCCTCCAGAACGTGACCTTCTGACTATAGGATATCACTATGATCGGCATATCTTCGAGCCATAACTTCATGGCTCCCAGGTAGTACGGGATCCTGTTCTTCCATAGCCCCTCGGTAATAGCTTTTCTCTCTATTCTGAACAATTGTGGATTCACATATCCCACTTCCCAGCCGGTTTTTAAGTCGTCGGCGTTCTCAACCGCCCAGGGAGCGATCTCCGGATAATCGAATGCTTCAACCCTGAAAAAGGCCAGATCGTAGTCGGCCGAATACACGTCGCCTAGCAGACTTCCCCAGTCGAGTCTCTCCACCTTCAGATCCACTCCGATCTCCTTCCACATCTTCGCCAGCATGTCCGTGAACTTCTTATCTACTCCCTGGTGAACCTTGATCGTAAGGGTGTATCCCTTCCCGTACCCGGCACCCGCGAGGAGCTCTTTTGCTCTTCCCGCATCGTAGGGAAACTCTCCGATCTGCGTCAAGAGCTCTTGAAGAAGAGCTGTTCGGGCATCTATGGGCAGAAGGGCCCCGGTAGAGCCGATCCCGATCGTTCCCGACAGTTTCTCGACGTCCAGAGCCATTCTCAGGGCCTTTCTCACAGAGCTCTTAGAGAGGAATTCGTTCCTGTGATTGAGAATCAAAGCGTAATAAGAACCGTCGGGAGTGAATTCGTATCTGTAATTTCCATTCTTTGCGCCGTTTATGAGCTCCGTCGCGGCGTTTTCTTCGTTGAAGAGCATGCTTAGCTCACCGTTCAGGAACATCTTTATTCTCTCTTCCTGATCGGCCTCTTCTATCAGTCTTATTTCGTCAAGAAGGGCATGTTCGGGCCACTCGGTGAAGTATAGCGGGTAGTGTTCCGAGCCTTTTCCACCGTGCCATTGGGGATTTCTCTTGAGTATTATATTTCCCTTCTTGCTCCCCTCCGCCAGATAAAAAGGTCCTGAGGTGGCCTCCAGGGGAGGTTTGCCCGAATACTGGCTGGCAGACACCTCTCCAGGTTTCAATCCAAGCTTCCCTTCGTAGATGTGTCTGGCCAGCAATCCCGTCCTTAGATAACCGGTGAACTCGGGAAATGGCCGATTGAAATAGAAAACGGCGCTCTTGCTATCCAAAGTTTTCATCTTCACGTAAGCGGGATTGTTCAGAATCTTGTAGAGTCGCGAGTCTTCGCTAGCTTTCCAGATCGCCAACGAATATTCCAGATCGCTCGTAGTAATCGGAGTTCCGTCGAACCAGCGGATGTCATCTCTAAGCCTTATATACAGCTCTTTATTCCCGTCCCTCCACTCCCATTCTTCTACGAGCGAAGGCTCGATTCTATCACCGCTAAGCTTCAAAAAAAGCGGGTCCTGAGTGGCGGCCGTTACCCAGAGATCCCCCCGGACCAGCTCAAGGCCCGGTAGGAAGTGGCCGGTAGTATCTATCGGGAGAGAGATGGATCCACCGGAAATTTCTTCGAGGTCGAAACATGAGTTGTTAGATCGAACCGTCAAATCCCTCGATAGTAACGTGGCGGCGAGCAGCGCGAGTAAAACAACAGTCGAAATTTTATGCACGGGCAACCTCCAGAACTTTCATCAGCTCAATTATATCGAAATTACCCGCTCTATGGAAAAGAACGTTTTGAGTATCGGGATACTGGTAGGAGCGGATTATAGAAATTGACTGATATCTTTCGAGGATAGTTCAGTCTTTTGATTCTTTCGGAGCGATGATAAAAGATATTTCAACGACAAAGGCAAAGTTATTTATTGCAGTACTAAATAAGTGTCAAAAAGTAAATCCGGATTCAATAATATTTAGGAATTGACTTTTGATTTCTCCATAGTTTATGCTATAATCAGTCAAGCGAAAGAGAAACTATTCGAAAGGAGGCGTAATGGAATGATGATGAGACTTAAGACCGGATTTTCCACCACCCTTAACAGGGTCTCCGGTGATGCCGCATTCTGCCACGCCTTCATCCGTCGTGTGAGGTATAAAGACGTATAACCATAGACGATGTTTGAAGGACCGTGGCGAGTAACAGCCACGGTCCTTTTTTTTGTCAACCATTTCTCCAGGAGGTGGAGTTATGTCGGTTAAGGTAGAGATCGAAAGAATCGAGAAAGTGGAACAGAAGAAGATTCAGAAAAAGCAGAGAGAGAACGAGGTTTTTGGTCCTTACTGTTTCTGGCTTTGAGGGATGAAACGGGGACCATGAAACCCGGTTCGAAAGCGCAGGGGGTGAAACAATGAAAATAGCGTTAAGCGGAGAGATCAGAAAGGACCGTATTGGTTGTAGTGTTGTACTTCCACCCTTCATAGATAGACCGGATAGTATCATGGAGTTTCCCCAGGATAGTCGCCAGGAGGTGGCGTGATGAAAAAGATTTATAGAGGTTCGAGAGAGATTTTCATAGATGGAATAGTTGAAAGACAGAAAGTCGAGATCGAAAGCAAGTTCAGCAGGCCCCATTATCTTTGATGGAGGTGCGTAATGGCCGACGCGCTTTTCGCGAATAACGTGGTTAAACTTTTCAAGAAAAACAAGAAAGAGATCAAGGCGCTCAAGGGAGTAAGCTTGAGGATAAAAGAGGGAGAGATCTACGGACTATTGGGGCCGAACGGCTCGGGCAAATCGACGTTCATCAGGATCGCTTCGACTCTTTTGATACCCGACAGGGGCAGCGTGTCCGTCTTCGGGCACGATGTGGAAAAAGAGGCGGGAGTCGTTCAGAAGCTCATCAACAGGGTCTCCGTCGAGGCGAGTTTTTTCAGGAAACTGTCCGCCATAGAGAATCTGGCCTTCTCGGCCGGTCTCTATGGCATTTCCAAGAGAGAAGCCATAAAGAAGATCTACTATCTTTCCGAACGTTTCGGTCTGGACGAAAAGAGATTGAAAGATCCGCTGGAAGACTTTTCGAGAGGTATGCAACAGAAAGTCGCCATCGTCAGGGCTTTCATGACCGAACCGAGGATGCTTCTTCTGGACGAACCGACCACGGGGCTCGATCCGAGAGCCAAGAGAGATGTTCAGTCACTCATAAGAGACGTGAAATTAAATATGAACACGACCATGCTCCTGACCACCCACGACATGGAAGAAGCCGAAAAGCTCTGTGATTATGTGGGAATAATTCACCTGGGTAAGATCGTCGCAGAAGGGAGGCCGCAGGAGCTGAAGAACCAGCTCAGAGGAAAGGTGGACAACCCGACCTTCGAGGATGTCTTCATGGAGCACACGGGAATGTCCCTTGAGGATGCGCAGTACCAGGAGGTAGAAACGGCATGAGTTCGCAGGCGCTTGCAAGAGAGCTTAGGGCCTCTTGGGCCTTTATAGAGAGAAACTTCAATTTCACCAAAAGATACTGGAAATGGGAACTGGTCTTTTTTGTGTACACGATAGCCAACTCCGTCACCATGGGTTTCATAGGCAAAGGCATAGAAGCCTTCTCCGGCACTAAACTGGATACGAGTTACCTTATACTGTACATGCTATTGGGATCGATTCTTTGGGGTTATCTTTCCATACTCTTCGAGATAGTTGCCGAGACCGTTGCCTGGGAGCGCTGGGAAGAGACTATAGAGTACACTTTCATGGCACCCGTGAGAAGAGCGACGCACCTGTTGAGTACCTGCGGTTACGCAATACTTTACGGGATTCTAAGGAGCGGTTTGATTCTGCTGGCGGTATCGATCTTCTTCGATCTGAATCTGGAGAAGGCCAATCTGCTTTCCGCGGTCGGCATCCTTGCGGTATCCAGTTTCTCTTTCGTCGGTCTGGGAATAGTCGCGGCCGTGTTGCCTCTGATATCGCCCGAGAAGGGAGCCCAGGTAGTCCACATATTTCAGGCGCTCCTTCTGATGTTCTCGGGGGTCTATTACGAAGTCGATGTACTGCCGCAGTGGATGCAGCAGGTAGGGAGGTTGTCTCCCGCGACATATGCCTTGAGAGGAATGAGATCGTCGATACTCGAAGGCAAGGGCATGATCGAAATGTGGGGAGATATATGGCCTTTGATACTTCTGGGAGGGCTACTCCTTCCATCGGGTCTGCTCTTTTTCAGGAAGATGGAGGGCTGGGCCAAACGGAAAGGCGTCCTTAAAAGAAGCGGATAGAGACGGGCTTATATCCTTGCTCCAGAGTCATTTCATCGCTCTTCGCCCGCTATGGTATCCGTATCCGGATAGAGGCCCATCGACGGCAACTCTCTTCACTGTCGAAAACTTGACAGTCGGCCCGACCGGTGATAGAATCTACTGTACGGATGCGTAGCTCAGCGGAAGAGCGCTTCCTTCACACGGAAGAGGCCACAGGTTCGATCCCTGTCGCATCCACCAACGAGGAAGGAGTCAGGCCGACTCCTTCTTTTCTTTTTTCTTCTCCTGCTTCTTGGTTTTTTTTGGCTGTTCCTGCTTTTTGATAAACTTGATGTCGTAAGTCGTGGGAACCGGCCATGTGAAACTTACCGACACTTCTTTTTTGAGAGTCTTCAGGAGGTTTTTCTGGGTCTCCGGCGTGAGTATCCCCGACATATTCTGATAAACCTGCACCGAAGCTCCATTTATCGTCTGATCCTGGAAACCGCGCGTCAGGTCTTTGAGCAACCTCTGATAAACGGCCCGCGGCGATTCTATCCTTCCCGTTCCCTTGCAGACGGGGCAGGAAGAGTAAAGTTTGGAACCTATCGCGGCAGTAGATCTCTTTCTGGTCATCTCGAGAAGACCGAGTCTGGTGAAACCCATGATCATGGTCCGCGCCTTGTCTTTCTTGAATTCGTTGCTCAGACTGGATATGATCTTTTGCCTGTCTTCATCGGTCTTCATATCTATAAAGTCGATCACGACGATACCGCCGATGTTCCTCAGCCGGAGCTGCCTCGCGATTTCCGAAGCCGCTTCCAGGTTTGTGTTCAGGGAGGTCTCCGAGACATCGCTTCCAGAGAGGTTGCCGGCCGAGTTGACGTCTATGACCGTCATGGCCTCGGTTCTGTCGATATAGATATTTCCGCCGCCGGGGAGAGCGACCGTTCTAGTATAGAGAATCTTGAGCTTCTCGTAGATGTCCTCGGTTGCGAAGGCATCTCCTTCGACGTATCTGACTACCGGTTTGAAGCCGGCCTTGAATTTGCTTATCCCGGCCACCACCTCGTGCCATAGTTCTTCCGAATCGACGACGATTTCTTTTGTGCTCTCGGTGAGCCTTTCGCGGAGGATGTACTCTACGAACGAAGGTTCTTCGTAGAGAATCTTGGGTTTTCGCCCGCGCTTGAAGGTTTCATTTATCTTTTTCCAGTTTTCTCTGAGCCCTTCCAGCTCGTCTTTTATGGTCTCCTCACCGAGCCCGTAGGAAGCCGTCCTGAAGATCACACCCTCTTTGCTCTCGAGAAGCGATTTCGCCACAGCTGTCAACCTGTGCCTTTCCTGGGAATCGGAGATCTTCTTCGAAATGCCTATGTGTTTAGAAAAGGGTGTATAAACGAGGCTCCTGCCCGGTATGCTGACCTTCAAAGTTATCTGAGGCCCTTTCGAACCTATCGGGTCTTTGCTAACCTGTACGAGTACTTTTTGGTTCTTCTCGAGTTTCTGCTGGCCGGAGGCATCCTTAAATCTCAGAAAGGCGTTTCTTCCGATACCTATATTCACAAAGGCCGCTTCGAGACTGGGAACGACGTTTTCGACTTTTCCAAGGTAGATATTTCCTGTAACGCTCTCGCTATCCATGTCCTCGAAAAATATCTCTTCGAGTTGATCGGAATCCACCGAGGCGATCCTGACTTCATCCTCAACCCTGCTGAAGATGATAGTCTGAGTTCTGTTCTTGATTGTTGCCACCGCCCTTTCATTGCTTCTGAACATTGCAGATCTTCTGTATATTATAACCGAGCCCGCCAAAAAAAAGACGGCCACCATATGGTGGCCGTGTCGTCATTCGTTCATCTCTATTATTCCAAGACTTCCGTTTTTTCTGGTATAGATGACATTCACTTCATCGGTGACGATGTTTCTGAAAACGAAGAAGGTGTGTCCCAGCATCTCCATCTGTAGTAGAGCCTCTTCTTCGGTCATAGGCTTGATCGTGAATCTCTTTCTCCTGGTTATCGTAGTAAACTGTTCTTCTTCTTCGAACTGGGAGGGAACAGATTCAAGGTTTTCCTTAATGCCATTCTTGTGTTTGAATCTAGTTCTCTCTTTGAATCTCTTCAGCCTTCTCTCGAAAGCGTCGGATGCCGCATCGACCACCGTGTAGAAATCGCTTCCCTTCTCCTCGACCCTGAGAACTACCCCTGGAAGATGGGCGGTAGCCTCGACATTGTAAAAGGCTCTCACCTTCGACAACCGGAGATCCATAGAGATCACTTTTTCTTCGTTCACAACTTTTGACACTTTTGAGAACCTTTTGTCGATGTAGTCTTTCATGGAATCTGTTATTGTTACGTCCTTTGAGTAGATGTTGTAATCCATGATAACCCTCCTCTCGCAGTGATGTGACTGAAGTTTTGTTGCCACTTGCACCAAAGAATCGTACGCGGTGATACCTGCTACACCTCACCGGCAAGGTTTTGAATCATCGAGTATTTACTGGAAACGGAGAAGAAACGGCCCGCTCCGATTTTGCCTCCATACTCGATCAAATGGGGAATCAACTCCGCCGGATGCACCTGGAACGAACCTAGAGTCTCGATGGGCACCCACCTGGCATCTACCAGTACCGGCGGGCCGGAATTGTCCGGATCGCTCCCAAGTGAGACGGTACCACCCGTGTAATTACAGAGGAATATCACCTCCAGCAGCTTCTCCTTTCTGAACTCCTGCAGTGCAACCACGGATAGAGGTTCTACCGAGATACCGGTCTCTTCGACAAGCTCTCTTCGAACCGCAAATAGAAGATCTTCGTTTTCTTCAACTAATCCGCCGGGGAAACACCAGAAAGGAGGTCTGTCTTGATGAGCATGACGAACAAGAAGAACTGAGTTGTCTTTCAAAACTAAGGCTCTCACGCTTACACGATGTGTACTCTTCATGGTCGCACCTCAATCATCCCTCAAAATAAGTATATCATTTATGCCCACATGATTGATGATAGAATCATAGGTAGGATTGGAGGTAATAAAATGCGCTATTCAAGGGTTAGAACAATCACGACCATGGGCCTCAAAGTGATGGATGTGCTTGTCGAACTCGATATAGATAGCAGGTCTCTGGTCCAGGACATGGATATAGTGGGACTGGGCGACACGGTGGTCAAAGAGAGTAAGAAGAGGGTAAAAAGCGCCGTGAAGAACTCAGGGATCGAACTCCCGAATGGAAGGATCACGGTCAACCTCGCTCCGAGCGATGTTAAAAAGGAGGGTTCTTACCTTGACCTTCCGATCGCGGTGGGATTATTGAAGGCCACCGCGCAGATCAAAACCGACCTTTCGGACTTCATCTTCTTCGGGGAACTTGGGCTCGACGGAAGTTTAAGAAAGGTCAGGGGCGTGTTGCCCATACTTCTCTCTCTGTCCAGAAAGGCAAACGGTACCAAGGTAGTTCTCCCGGCTCCAAATAAGACCGAGGCTTCGATAGTGGACAAGTTGACCATTTATACCATCGATAATCTCAACGAACTCATCGGCTTTCTGAACGGCCAGATCCGCAAGGAGCCGATCAAATACGAAAAGCCGGAGCTTAGAAACCTTGACACTCCCGACATGTCGGAGATAAAAGGCCAGGAGTTCGCCAAGAGAGCCGCGGAGGTTGCTGCCGCCGGAGGTCACAATCTTCTGTTGAGAGGCTCACCCGGATGTGGAAAGACGATGCTCGCCCGAAGAATCCCCTCGATCCTCCCGCCGTTGACGATGGACGAGGCAATAGAAACGACCATGATTTACAGCGTTTCCGGTCTCCTGGGTGATAGAGGGTTGATAAAGGAGCGACCCTTCAGGTCGCCCCACCACACCGCTTCCACGACTTCCATAGTCGGTGGCGGAAACGACGCGAGACCCGGTGAGATAAGCCTCTCTCACAACGGCGTTCTCTTCATGGACGAGTTCCCGGAATTCAGGCGAGATGTTATAGAGGCTCTCAGGCAACCTCTGGAAGATGGAGTCATAACCGTGGCGCGGGCCAAGCTCACAGTGACTTATCCGGCCAGATTCATGATGGTGGCGGCGCAGAACCCCTGCCCCTGCGGCTGGTACGGAGACAAGACCAGAGAGTGTACATGCTCCTGGTATGAAATACAGAGATACAACAGAAAGATTTCCGGCCCCATGGAGGACAGGATAGATATATTCGTCGATATGCCCCGTCTGGACTTCGACAAGTATATGGAAACCTCTACCGCTGAAAGCTCCGCCAGTGTGAGGGAGCGGGTCGTCAGGGCACGCAGCAGGCAACTGGAGAGATACAGAGGAATGAACCTCTTCTCTAACAGCCAGCTTGGGCACTCCCTGCTGAAGGAATACGTTAATCTGGATACGACGTCCAGGTCTTTGCTATCGGGCGCGGTGGACAAGATGAAATTGACGGCCCGGGCTATAGACAGGGTCCTGAAAGTCGCCCTTACCATAGCCGACCTCGAAGAAAGCAAGGTTCTCGCCCGGCACATCGCCGAGGCGATACAGTACAGGAAGAAGACGTGATAGATTGTTCGCAAAACGCGAGAAAGAGCGTCGAGAGTTCGCTCAGCTCACGAGAAGGACGGAGATGCCGGATCGGTGTCCGGCATGACGTGAAGGGGCTGTCATCCCGTGTCATCCCGTAGTGCTCCTATACGGGATCTCGCTCTTCTCGTTCGTCTCTAAACAGAGGTAAGAGGTATGAGGTCAGAGGTAAGAAGATCAAAATCCCGTTCTCCTCGCCTCGCGAAGACCGGGATCCTGGCTAGGAGTACGCCAGGATGACCCGAAGGGTTGCCATCCCGTATCCAATCCCGTCATCCCGTAGTGCTCCTATACGGGATCTCGCTCTTTTACCCTTACGAAGGACCAGGATGCCGGATCAGGTTCGGCATGACGGGAAGGGAGGAAAGGACGGGTTTTCTCTCCTCTCTCTCTTCCTCTCTACTCCTCTCGCGCTCCTTAATTACTAAGAACCGCTCTTCACAACCAGTTTTCTCCGCTAAATATACCGGCCCGTTGAAATCTGATAAAAAATGTTGTATTATTATATTATCCCCTCCCCCCGGGGAGTGGGTTGATAGATCGTGTCCAGATTGGAGGTCGCCATGAAAGAATATGTTGTCAAAGGTATGACCTGCGCCGCCTGTGTAAGGGCAGTCGAAAAGGCGGCATCGAAGGTTGAGGGTGTGTCCAGTCCGGTGGTCAACCTCTCCACCGAAAAGTTGACATTCGAACTCTCGGGCGACTTCGACGAGGAGAAGCTCTTCAATCTTGTGAAGAAGGCCGGATATGAGCTCGAAGAAGTGAGCAAAGAGAGAATAGTCACGCTCGAGATAGACGGCATGACCTGCGCGGCCTGTGTTTCGGCGGTGAAAAAGGCTGTCGCAAAGCTCGAAGGCGTAAGCGAGGTCTCCGTCAATCTGGCGACGGAAAGGGCAACCGTCAAGTACGATCCCGATAAGCTGAGGATATCTTCGATAAAGGAGGCAATCGAAAAGGCCGGATACCGGGCGAGCGCCTTTACAAACTCCGATTCCGAGCAATCCAGACTTAAAAAGGAAGCCGCGATCAAGAGCTATAAACAGAAATTCCTCGTTTCTATTGTCTTCGCCATTCCTCTCCTGATTATCGCAATGGGTCATATGACGGGATTGAAACTGCCTTCTTTCATCGATCCTCACATGAATCCCTTGAACTTCGCGCTTGTCCAGCTATTTCTAACGCTCCCTATAATAATCGCCGGGAGAGATTTCTACCTCAAGGGAATTCCAAATCTCTTCAGGGGCCACCCAAATATGGATACTCTGGTAGGCCTCGGAACCGGTGCAGCCTTTATC
Source organism: Mesotoga infera (assembly GCF_900157305.1). Classification (NCBI taxonomy): domain Bacteria; kingdom Thermotogati; phylum Thermotogota; class Thermotogae; order Kosmotogales; family Kosmotogaceae; genus Mesotoga; species Mesotoga infera. Next base: position 1,401,675 of record NZ_LS974202.1, on the reverse strand, counting down.
TACGGTGTTTTTGCGACCGTGCAGATCGCTTCAGGGTACCACAATTACGCCGGCGATCTTTACTTCGAATCGGCCGGAGTTATAATCGCGCTGATCTCTCTGGGGAAGTACTTCGAGAACCTGTCGAGAGGAAAGACTTCGGAGGCTATAAGAAAGTTGATGAACCTGGCACCGAAGAAGGCACTGGTGAAACGTGAAGAGAGGTTCGTCGAAATTCCTCTCGAAGAAGTCGAAGCGGGGGATGTATTGCTGGTCAAGGCGGGTATGTCGATTCCCGTTGACGGAACGGTTATCGACGGGACCGCTTCGGTCGATCAATCGATGCTTACGGGAGAATCTATCCCCGTAGATGTCGGAGAAGGCTCGAAAGTGACCGGCGGCACGGTGAACATAAACGGCGCAATAGAGATAAGGGCCTCTCGCGTGGGAAGCGACACCGTTCTGTCGAAGATCATAAAAATGGTCGAAGAGGCCCAGGCCTCGAAAGCCCCGATCGCACGCCTTGCGGACACGGTTAGCGGCTACTTCGTTCCATTCGTTCTGGTGGTCGCCCTTGTCACTTTCGTGAGCTGGATAGCCCTGGGCTACGGCTTCACCTTTTCCATGTCGATGACGATCGCGGTGCTGGTCATAGCCTGCCCCTGTGCCCTTGGACTGGCCACACCGACGGCGATCATGGTCGCGACGGGACGCGGAGCCGGAATGGGAATTCTCTTCAAAAACGGCGAGGCTCTTGAGACGACCCATAAAGTCGATGCCGTCATTTTCGACAAGACCGGCACGATCACCAGAGGAAAGCCGCAGCTGGTCGATTTCAAGGTATTGAACGGCTTCACCGAAAAGGAAGCGGCCAGACTGGTCGCGAGCATAGCCAGCAGAAGTTCCCATCCATTGGACAGGGCGATACTAGACGGTTACGAAGGCGATCTGCTGCAAGTATCGGATTTTCAGGCCGTTGCCGGAGGCGGGATAAGCGCCACAATAAACGGCGGGAAGGTGAAGCTGGGGAACCCCGGTTTTATAGGGACCACGGGAAAGGAGGTCGATGAACTCGTTCGTTCCCTTTCCGAACTCGGAAAGACGCCGGTCGTCGCCTCTTACGACGAGAAAGCGATGGCCGTCCTGGGGATCGCCGACGTAATAAAGGATTCGTCGGTCAGAGCCATAGAAAAACTTAAAAGATCGGGCGTAGAGACTTATATGATGACCGGAGACAACGAAAGAACGGCCAGGGCAATAGCGGCACAGGTTGGGGTTGACAGGGTGATCGCGGAAGTTATGCCTCAGCACAAAGCGGAGAAAGTCGGACAGTTGAAAGAGAAAGGCTTCACGGTCGCCATGGTGGGAGACGGGATAAACGATTCTCCGGCTCTTGCGGCGGCCGACGTGGGAATCGCCATCGGTTCGGGTACAGACATCGCGATAGAGGCCGCCGATGTCGTTCTCATGAAAGACGATCTCAACGACGTGGTGAACTCAATAAACCTTTCAAAGGCGACGATAAGGAATATCAAGCAGAACCTGTTCTGGGCCTTTTTCTACAACACGATAGGTATTCCCGTTGCGGCCGGGCTTTTCTATACAGCGTTAGGTCTAAGATTGAATCCCATGATAGCCGGTGCGGCCATGGCCTTCTCCAGTGTCAGTGTCGTGATGAATGCGCTCAGGCTGAAGAGGATTAAAATATAAAGGAGGAGACAGGATGAAACTGATAATCGAAGGTATGAGCTGTAACCATTGCAAGATGCGAGTGGAAAAGGCCTTGAGTTCTATCGAGGGTGTCAAAAAAGCCAGTGTCGATCTGGACGATGGATCGGCCGTTGTGGAAAGCTCCGTGGAGCTGGATAGAGAATTTCTGAGAGAAGTTATAGACGAAGCCGGATATGTCCTGAAGGGAATCGAAGATTGATATGGAGAATCATTCCCATCATAAACACGATGAGGCGCTCAAAATACTAAAGACAGCGAGGGGCCAGATAGACGGGATAATAAGAATGATAGAGGACGGGAGATACTGCATAGACATATCCACACAACTACTGGCGGTGATTTCGCTCCTTAAAAAGGCCAATACCTCTGTTGTAAACAGGCACATAGAAACCTGTGTGAGAGAGGCGGCGAAAACCGGCGAGGTAGATGAGAAGATAAAAGAACTTGAAACGCTTATGAAGTACATAGAGAAGAGCCTCTAGGCCGGTCCCGGAGGTTCTCGCTCTTCCTTCAGAAGTTCGTTAAGCTTTTCGAGAGCTTCTTTGAGATTATTTTCCGGAACGTCCCAGAGATCCTCCACCATTCTCTTCACTATCTCGTTTCTGTCTTCTACGGCTTTCAGATAGATAGAAAGCATTTCCCGTCTCTCTCTCTTCAACATTCCGAGGTTTTTCAGAGCATCCAGCGAGAGCTTCTTCTCCTCGTCTATAAGGTCCCCTATGGTCAGGACGACATCGTCCAGTTTCCACTGCACGTCGTCCAGCAAAATCGCCAGTGTTCTGCGTATCGATTCCAATCTTTCGACTTTACCTGGCATATTCAACCTCCATCAGTGATTCAAAAAACGGAGTCTCTTCGGGTTTTAATTAGCGCGATTTTCTATCGGGATGCCTCACTAGCAAACTGATCGCCGCGCCAGCGACGCTGAGTACGGCAGATACCAGATAACTGATCTCGTAACCGCCCGTGATGTCGCGCGCGATGCCTCCGAGAAGGGGACCCAGTATGCCTCCGACACCCCATGCCGTTATCATCACCCCGTAATTCACTCCCAGGTTCTTCATCCCGTAGAAATCGGCGGTGATCACCGGGAATATGGCCAGCATTCCGCCGAAGGTAAAACCGACGAGACTCTTGCCTATCAACAGAGCGACCGGGTTTGTGAGAGCGGCGAACGAGAAATAGACGATCGCCTGTATTAGGAACATGGTCAAAAGCGTGACCGTTCTTCCGAGATAATCCGATACGGTTCCCCAAGTAACCCGTCCGATGAAGTTGAAGATGGCGTAAACGACGACCAGCAGGAATCCGTTGCTGATCGAAGCCTGTTCGAGCCCGATCTTCGACATCTGGCCGATTATGAGCAGGCCCGCGAAAGTCCCGAAGAAAAACATGGTCCAGAGAAGGTAGAATTGAACCGTCTTGACCATCTCGCCAACTTTGTAATCCTTTGCCGTTATCTGATGGACCTTCGCCGGTCTCTTCTTCAGTTCGATTCTCTGGAAACCGGGCGGCGGATTTGAAATGGCGAAAGAGAGCGAGAACACGACCAAGAAGAAGATTATCCCAAGGGTGATCAAAGTTGCCGGGAGTCCCATCACTCCTATAAGAGAACTGGTCAAAGGGGCGATATAAACGGGCGCGAGGCCGAAACCGCTTACAACTATGCCCGAAATCAAGCCCCTGTGCTCGGGGTGAAACCATTTCACGGCGGCGGGCGTGGGCGAAGCGTAACCGAAACCCATGGCCAGACCGAAGACCACGCCGAAGAACAAAGCGAGCCCCACAACCGTGAGATTGAGTCCGGAGAGAATGAATCCCAGACCGGCCAGCACCGAAGATATTAAGAGCACCGGTTTTGGTCCGAGCCTGTCCTGCAACTTTCCTCCCGGGACCATCGTGAGCGCGAAAACCGCGGAAGCCAACATATAGGGGATCTGCGTCTGTGTTGCGCTCCAACCATAATTGTCCATTAAAGCTGCGGAGATGATGCTCCAGGAGTAAAGCACTCCAAGGGTCAAGTTAACTCCCAACCCACTGTAAACTACGAGCCAAGCTTTTTTTAGATCGTTCACGACAGATTTGTCCTCCTTAAAAAATAAATGCACATCGGGCAGATCCGTTTCATTGGTTCGTAGCACAACTTACCCCGTTTTTTACTATGACACGATAGTTTTGAAAAGTAAGGACTACTTCTTCCTGCTTAACAGGCTTTTGAAAGAGACAGGCACAAAATACTGAATACAGGCGATCTTCCATATCCCCTTTGATCGAATTAGGAGCGTGGAGCCCTGAATCTCGACTCTCCTGAAAGCGGCGTTTCTGGCTAACTTAACTCCACGTTTCCACAACAGAAGACATTCGCCGGACTTTTCGATACTGCTCTGCCAGAGGAAAGGTTCGTAAAGAACTCCGAAAGAGTTGAACTCACCCTGGATTAGCCTTGAGAAGGCTTCGAAACCTTCCGCGACTAGTCCCTCCGGGCTCAAATAAATGATATCACCGTCGCAAAGTGTCGCGATGGTTTCAAGGTCTCTGTTTCTGTAAGCTTCGAAATAAGCTTCAAGAACTTCCATAGCCGACATATCTTTTCTTTCCATCAATGCACCTCGCTTGATCTCTTCATTCCGATTTTAACATCAAAGGGGGACGACCTACGAGGATTTGTCTGAATTCACGCGATCCAGACCGTCGAATACCGTCAAAGATCAAACTTACCTGAAATACAGTATCTTCCATTTCCCGATTTCGCGAAAGCCCAGCCTGTTGTAAATCTTTCCGGCCTCGGGGTTATCGTAGAACAGGCAGGGAGTCCTTCCCCAATTCAGTAGATCCGAACAGAGCTTCGACACGACTTTGGAGGCCAGTCCTCGTTTCCTGTAATCTTTGTGAGTCGCAACTCCGATGATCATAGCCATATCGGAACTCTCCGCGGTACTGGCGGCCGTAGAAACTATTCTGCCGTCCATTTCGACTATATATCTTCTGGATGTTCCACTCTCTAGCGATGAGAGAAAGGACTCCTCTTCGGTCGCTCGAAACTCTTCTATCGAATTTAAGAGGGCAAGAAGCTCTCCCGCATCGCTCATAGTCGCCCTCCTGATTGGCAGGTCGTTCTCCTCAAGGTTTGGCTCTTTGAGAAGCGCTAGATGCATCGTGGCCTCTTCTTTCGTTATTTCCCTCAAATGTGGAGCTATCGCATCTATGCAATCGGCCTTTCCGCTCAATACGATAGCCTTTTCAAAATCCTTTATGATCTTCGCCGCTCCGGCATGATCCATTCTTTCACTGGAATAGACGATAAAAAACCTGTAATATCTCAGAAGAACGCCTGCGGGATTCTCGAGTTCGCCTTCGACGAAGATTTCCATGTGTTCGGCTTCTGGCGGGGTATTCTCTATGTCGCCGATCATAAAAACGTTGAACTCCCTCTCCGCAGACAGAAAGGGAATCAACATCTTCCATTCGTTACCGGGGATCCTTCTCATCCTTATCACGCCCAACATCTGTCATTCGCCACATGAGAATAGGGTATATTATCGCTGCATCATTTTCAAGTAAATCAGGCAACCGGTTGAATTTGACCGGACATATCTCCCTCGGAAGGGAACCCGACCTCAGCGCGTTATATAATTTTACTGTATCGATGTTCGTTCGTCAGTTCATCTGGGGAGGTTAGGTTCAATTGTATAAACCATCTTTAATTCTCTTTCTTTTCATCGCGGCCGCAACGGTTGCCACTACCGGAAGTATAGAGCTTTACGGTAATGAGATATTCTTCAGAATCGGCGAAGCCGAAGGTCTTCCCGTAGTAGTGATAGGTGACGGCCCGGGAATAAGTGGCAGCTATCTCGAAGATATACTCCCGGGAAGAAAAACTGTTCTCTACGATTCGGCCGGAAGCGGAAAATCCAGCGACGTCGGCTCCTTGGATTTGAGCTTGGAATATTACATCTCCGAGTTGTCGGCGATCGTTCACGAGCTGGAACTTGAGAGATTCCATTTAATGGGACACGGCTTCGGGAGCCTGATAGCCGTTTATTACGCTCTTGCGAGGCCGGCGGAACTGTCGAGCCTGGTACTTGTGAATCCGATACTCTCGATTCCTCAATTAGACCTGCTGATCGAAGAATATACGCTCCAAAACGACACCGTACCCGATAAGCTGAAGCTGCTTTTCCTGAATTACAGGGGAGATATAGAATCAAAACTCAAGACGACCGTAGAGGACATAAACCGCGACATTTACGATCAGTTCTGGGGTGACGGCCCGGGAGTAACCGGTGAGTTGAGGGGGCTGGATATCTCCTCGGGCCTATCCGATCTCAGAATGCCGGTGCTTATCTGCACGGGATTGTACAATTTTCCAGGAGTCGATAAAGTCATCGATTACCAGAAACTCTCCCCAAAGAGCGAGTTCGTCACATTCATAAACAGCGCGCACTTTCCCATGCTTGAAGAGAGTGAGGGTTTCAATATGATAATCGGAGATTTTCTCCGGAGGGTTGAAGCGGAACAAGAAAGCAGCCCCGAACACGATTTATCTGGAAGAGCCGTTGATATTTTGTCTGGAATTGTTTCGCTCGGCGAGAAAGACAACGGGGTCGATATGGATCTTGAAATTGGCCGCGACTTCACCATTTCACTCCCTTCGAGTCCGGGGACAGGTTACTCCTGGAGGCTCGAAGAGTTCGACGGAAGCGTCTTGAGGCTTCTCTCCGAACCATTCTACGAAGAACCGGGAACGACGGGCGGCGGCTACCAGGTCTTTCAGTTCAGGGTGATAGGCCCCGGAGAGACCGACATTTCTCTCTCTTATTGCTCTTGCTGGAACGATGAACCGATAGGGACCTACAGGGTCGGGATCTCTGTGCCGCTTCTGGAAAGGGAGGTTCTATCTATCGACGAATCCGATAACGGGAAGAGTTTCTCGGTAGATCTAGCCATACCTCTAGAGGTTTCATTGAACGTGACCACGGGAACTGGTATGTCATGGAGAATAACCTCCACCACCTCTTCTATCCTCCGTCAGACGAAGGAAAACGAGTATCTGATACCTGAAAACACCCCGTCCGTGGGCGGGACCATCCAGCAGCGTTACTATTTCGAGGGTATCAACTACGGAACCGCCTATATAGAATTCTCCTATGGAAGACCCTGGGAGGAAACACCTCCAGAGAGGACCTTCGGGGCGACGATAACGGTGGCCGAACCCGTTCATGACATTTACATTGCCAGGGACAGCGACAACGATCGCCATATAGCTCTAAAACTCGACCAGATGTTGATTTTGAAATTGAAGAACGGTTCGTCGAGCGATGAAACCTGGTATTTACGCGAGGAACTTCCAGAACAGTTGAAGCTACTCTCCGATCCCTTCATCGAATACTTTGAAGAAGTCAGATATTCGGTTTTCTATTTTAGAACCGTGGAGAGAGGGGAGGGCGTTCTGGAGCTGTCTTATGGAAGTTCCGCATCGCCGGATCAATCGATAGATACTTACAGGATTACGTTGAAAATAGAATGAGGGGGGAGCTGTCCAGGCTCTGGAACAGCAACGAAGGACGCATCTTTCGCTTTTCCACGGTTTAATTCAAAGCGCATTAGTTTAGTTTGCTGGATTCGGCAGGCCCTTTGATCTATAATGGTAATACTTCACAAGCAGCGCCGGAGATGTCTCAATTGGACAAAATTAAACGCACACAGATACTCTCTATATTCGAAGGCTCGATATACAACGGGTTCTTTCTGATAACCCAGGGTTTTTTGGGCACCGGCCTCGCTCTTGAATTCGGCGCTTCCGAGCCCGTGATAGCGCTTCTGGGAGTGCTCCCGACGATTTCGCAGTTCGTCCAGCTTCTGGCTCCGGCCATGATGCGACTCATAGGAAACAGGAAGAGGGCGATGATGATTTTCGCCACGGTGAGCAGGCTTTCGACGGCCTTCATTCCCGTGACCCTGGCCGTTGGGATGAACCGGCAGTCGATCCTGCTGATAATCATGGCCCTTTTCTCTATGGCGGCGAGCCTTACGGGCAATTTCTGGGTCTCCCTCATGAAGGACGTCGCCCCGAGGGAGAGGGCCGCGAAGTTTTTCAGCTCGAGGAACATTATCTTCACGATCACGAACATGCTCATAACTCTCTTCTATTCCTTCTTGCTGGACGCCGTTCCCGGCACGCGCGGCTTTCTTATCATCACCGTGCTGGGGACGATCAGCGCACTGGTGAGCCTTGTGCTGCTGGGTTTCCATTACGATCCACCGCGGGAGATCACCTACGGCAGGGGACTCTTCAGGGCCGTCACGAAGGACAGGAAGTTCATGCCTTATCTGGTATTTTACGCCTTCTGGAGCTTTTCGATAGCGATCACCTCGCCGTTTTTCTCGTATCACGAGCTGGTAAATATGAAGCTGGGTTATTCGTTCTTGAGCATTCTCAATGTTTTCAGCTCGCTCCTCACGATGGTCTTCTATTTCATTTGGGGCAAGATAGCCGACAGAATAGGGAGCCAGGCTGTGCTCGAGTTCGGCGTGTTCGGCGCGTTCATAAAGATTATCCTCTGGGTCTTCATGAACGAGCAGACGGTCTATCTTCTCTATATCGACACTCTGATCGGCACGATCTCCTGGAGCGCCATAAACCTCTGTCTCTTCACGACGATGCTCGATCTCCTCGACGGGGTGAATACCGAGTCGTACTACGCGCTGCTCTCCTTCGCCAACGGCGGGGCGGCTCTGGTCGGCTCTCTCGCCGGAGGGTTTCTGGCCTCCTATTTGAACAAATTCGGCTGGGAGATTCTGGGGATGAGGTTTTACGGCATTCAAATCCTCTTCTTCGTCACCTTCGTGCTAAGGGGGCTCTCGCTCTTTCTGCTGAGGAGAGTGAAGACCAGAAAGGAGCGGTCAGTGGCCGGTATGATATTCAATTCGGCCTCAGTCATAGCAAACAGGCTGGCGGCGAGGCCGCGCGAAATGGTGGATATACTGGTACAGTTGAATAGAAAGAGGAAAAAGGGAAGGAGTGATGTGGATGAAAAGGATGATTGACCGCTTCATGAGGTACGTCTCGGTCGAAACGACTTCGAGCCACGATTCCGACTCGAGCCCGACGACCGAAGGTCAGCTTAAACTCGCGGCACTGTTGAGAGACGAACTGGAGGGGCTCGGTCTGGAAGAGGTATCGCTGGACGGGCACGGCTACGTAATGGCCACGCTTGGAGCCAACACCGATGCAAGGGTGCCGGTGATCGGCTTTGTGGCTCACATGGACACCAGCCCGGACGCTAGCGGGAAGGATGTCAAGGCAAGAATAGTCAGGTACGAAGGCGGAGAGATAACGCTCAATCCCGAGAAGGGGATAGTGCTAGATCCTTCTACCTACCCCGAGCTGCTGGATTACAGGGGCCAGGAACTGATAGTAACCGACGGGACGACACTTCTGGGCGCCGACGACAAGGCCGGGATCGCCGAGATCGTCACGGCGCTAGAGTACCTCATGGAGCATCCGCAGATAAAACACGGCAAGATCAGGGTCTGCTTCACTCCGGACGAGGAGGTCGGCAAGGGGACCGATCACTTCGACGTGGAGAAATTCGGCGCCGATTACGCTTACACCGTCGATGGGGGCGCGCTGGGCCAGCTCCAGTACGAGACCTTCAACGCGGCCGGCGCGAAGGTGAAGATAACGGGTCTGAACATACACCCGGGCTCGGCCAAGGACAGGATGAAGAATTCGATGCTGATCGCCTCGGAGTTCATAAGCCTGCTTCCGGCTGCCGAGACGCCCGCGGCCACGCAGGGCAGGGAGGGCTTCTTCCACCTGACCAGCATGGCCGGCACGGTCGAGGAGACGAACCTCAACTATATAATACGCGATCACTCGCGCGAGAGGTTCGAAAACCGAAAGCGATTGATGCAGTACGCGGCGGCTTTCCTCAACGCCAAATACGGGGAAGGCACTGTCAGCGTGACCGTCAAGGATTCTTACAGAAACATGCGGGAGATGATCGAACCGGTCATGTTCATCGTGGACATCGCGGCCCGCGCTATGAGAAACGTGGGAATCGAACCTGTTATAGAGCCGGTCAGGGGAGGCACCGATGGGGCGAGGCTTTCCTTCATGGGATTGCCCACGCCAAACATCTTCACCGGAGGGATGAATTACCACGGCCGTTTCGAATACGTGCCGATCGAGTCCATGGTGAAGGCCGTCGAGGTGATAGTGGAGATCTGCAAGCTCTTCCCGTCATGCCGGACCCACTTAATGTCATTCTGAGCTTGACTCAGAATCACGGTTTTCTAAGGAGTGGATCCCGGGTCGGAGCCCGGGATGACAGTCCTTCCCGTCATGCCGGACCCCGATCCGGCATCCCTGTCCTTCGAAAGAGTGAGAAGAGAGAGAAGAACGAGATCCCGTATAGGATCATTACGGGATGACAGGATGGGTGCACGGGATGACCCTGAATAGGATCATTTCAGGGCAGGCTCTTCAGGGCAGGCTCCGCGGGGACATCACGGAATGACGGCGTTAAGTCACTTTGCCCGGGTAATCCAGGAAGGTTTTACTCTCCAGTAATCGCGAGGAAGATGTGAAGAGGCAGTATTTTTATATCTCCTGAGAGGTCAAGAGTATGCTTCGAAAGGATTATCCCCTTCTTGAAGTGTCTTTTTATGGTCGAGAGATCTTGCGGGATTATGCTGTTCTGGTACTTTAGCTCTATCGGAACGTTTTTCACCAGCAGGTCGATTTCCTTCCCTTCTTTTGAGTACCAGTAACCGACTTCAGTAATCGAATCAAGTCCGTTGTCAAGGTTCTTTCCAAAGGCGAATACGCAGTTGGTCGTCATGATGTTCTCCAGTATCGCGCTCCTGTCGAGCTGAAGACCAAGCTTTTGCGAGACTACGTCGCTGATTAGTCTGTCGCAGTAATATATCTTCTTCTGTTTCTTTTCTGAAGTGAGATGTGTTTTTTGATCCATGTGCTTGAGGGTAAGGAGTAAGTAGTCGATTCCAAGCACTTCAACGTATTTTTGAAATGTCTTTGTGTCTATTTCCGTCTCGCTTGCCGCGCTGTTCCAGGAGAACCTTGATGAGAGTCTGGTAGAGACATATGTAAGTATCTGGATGAGTTTTGCCCTTGAAAGGCCATACCTTTCTATGTTTCCTATCAAGATCTCCCAGAAAGTTCTTACCAGAGTCTCGCGACTTTCGCCTTTTGCATAAGCTTCAACTGCCGACGGAAATCCTCCAGAAGCTATGTAGTTGAAGAATTCAGTCTTAAGAATTTCGTTCTTAATGAGCAGCTCAAAAGAGTCTGCCGGAACCATTTTAAGAATGTCCTCGGGTTGACATTTCGGAAGTCCGTCAACTTTCTTGCAGCTCAGGTACTCTCTGAAAGTCAACGGAAGAAGGAGAATATCTGCGCCACTTTGCCCTTTTCTACCCGGAAGCCTTTCAGATGATCGCTTTAAGTCGCTTGCAGAGGAGCCGGACAGAGCAAAGAAGTCACCGGCCATCTCCGTATTGTCTCGGACCTCTTTGACTGCGCGTTGCCACTGATCGACCATCGTGATTTCATCGATGAATATATATCGCTTCTTTTCGTTTCTGGAGAATTGAAGATATTGAATCAAAAGGCTTCTGAGCTCATCGGCTCTGGATATTGTATCCAGCGGGAGATAGAGTACTGAGCGCCTCTCTCCCGATTTCAGGAGGTTTGCTATGGTGAATTTCAGTAGAGTAGACTTTCCAATCTGACGTGGACCCCTGACGATATACAGGTTATTTCCAGACAGATCAAACAACCCGTTGTAGTCTCTTTTGAATGAGCTACTCTCGTACTTGTCAACCAGATGAAAAGCGTAGTCTGTGCTTTTGCTTTTTTCATCCCACCATGGATTGTAGAATGCTACTGTCGAAAAATCCATCTTCATCACCAAGTAAATAATACTATCTTCTTTGCTTTTTATGGATTAATAATCCATAAATTATGAGAATTATGTGGATTAAACCTCCTTGCTAAAGAGAGCGAGACTGAGGAGAGAAGAGCCGTCATTGGAGAGAGCGAGAAGAGCGAGAAGAACCGTCCATCGTCCGGCGTCCCGGAGCGTGGACCCGTCCTTCGAAAGAGCAAAAGAGCGAGATCCCGTATAGGAGCATTACGGGATGACAGTGTGGCGGCATTACGGAATGACAGTCCCTTCCCGTCATCCTGACATACTCCTGGTCAGGATCCCGGTCTTCGCGAAAAACGGGACAGACGTCAGGAGCCCGTCAGTCCCCATTTTCGCGGTCTTTCCTCCCTTCCCGTCATTCTGAGCTTGACTCAGAATCACGGTTTTCTAAGGAGTGGATCCGGCATCTCGCTCTTTCACACCACCCACAATTCACAACGCACCATGCACAACTCACAACCAGCGACCGTTCTTAGAGGGAGGCGGCGAATTTGGTAGAACGTGTATGCGAAGGCAATTTGAAGGATTTTCTTTCTTACTGCCACAAATACGGGGGAGAACACGACGATTCGTATCTCCCCGGTGATGATTTCACTATCGACGACGATCACCCCTCCTTTCTGCTCTACGATGAAGATCTGAGGGTCTGCGGCGCCGCCTCGCTCATGCTGGAAGAGCAATACAGGAGAGCCGGAAAGGGAAGGTTCATGATTTTTCACTCCATTCAATCGGAACCGGCCGGTTACAGGAGCCTGCTCGAGGCCGTCCTTGCAGAAGCCACGGGGGTGGTGATTAACGTCTATCTCTTCGTTCCGCCCGGGCCAAAAATCCAGCGCGTGCTCGAAGGACTGGGCTTTGAGATCGAGCGCTATTCATTTGTCATGAAGAGAAAAATGACGAATATTCAGGTCCCCGTTCAAGAGGGGGTCGATTTCGTGACCTTCGACGAGAGAGAAGACGGAGAGCTTTACTGCCATATAGTCAACAGCGCTTTCAAGAAGATCGCCGGCCATATCGACATAAAACCCGACCGGGTCTCGGCGATGATCGAAAAGTATAACATTCCGGCGGAGGGCATTCAATTGCTTTATTTTGAAGGCACTCCAGTGGGACTCTTTTTCAGTGAAATAACCGAAGACGGAATGCTCGAGATTGGGCCGATAGCCGTACTGCCCGAGTACCAGGGAAGGGGATTGGGCAGGGCGCTGCTGCGCAGGGCTGTTCAACTGTCTCAGCGATTAGGATTGGACAGTGTACTCTCGGTGAACGCCGAAAACGAAAAGGCCCTTTCTCTGTACCTCAAGGAGGGATTCACGAGGGTAGGCACCAGGATCTGCTACGGAATGGATCTGGATCCATGATCCTGCTGGATCGGGAGGCTCAATATTCGCCGGGTTTCATTTCTCGCTCTGGATAGGTTTTCTTTCGATCAGACCCAGCATATGGCCTTCGGGGTCCCTGAAAAAGGCGAGAATCGCGTTACCCGATTCAAAGGGACCCTGCAGAATCTCGATCCCGCGCTTTGAGACTTTCTCGAGAACTTCCCTTATATCTTCGACTTCTATGTACAAAGCCCTGTGGGGCGGGAGAAGCCCTTTGCCGGTGAAGATTCCGCCGTCTATGCCTCCGGCGTTCCCACTCTTGAACGAGTGAAAGCCGGTATCGTCCACGGCACTCTCCCATCCAAAGACATCCCGGTAAAACTCAGCCAGGGCCGGTCCGTCTTTTGCGTTGATTTCCCAGTAAACTATGGGGTTATTTCTCTTCTCCACTTTCTCATCACTCCATTTGCGTATCCGGTATATTCTTTATCATATTCATGCTGGTAACTTCGTAGCCCATTTTCCTGTAAAGCGAAAAGGCAGCCGCGTTGTGGGCGAATACGTGGAGAGAGATGCTGGCTATTCCCTTTTCTTTCGCGTACTCTTCCAGGGCAACGAGGGCGGAGCGGCCGTAGCCCCTTTTCCTGAACTTTTCAAAAATTATTAGATCGTATATGAAGGCCTTCTTATGGCCTTCTCCGGGCGCGACATGGAGCCAGATGTATCCCACCGCGTCGCCGGTCCCTTCATCGACTATGCTGAAAAAAACATGGTTCTGTGTTTCGATCCCCTCCGGCAGTAGAGAGTTTATCTGGCTGACCGATTTCTCCAGAGCCTCCTCTCTGGTCCATCTGCCGGATCGAACGTTATCCTTCGCATAATTCGCCGTGAGCTTTTCAATGTACGCGTCGAAATCCTCTGCGGCCATTTTCTCCAGTCTTACCATAGAATCCCCCAAAATTCATGCGAGTCTCTCGAAGATTTCCTTCTCCACTATTTCCCTGGTCTTGTTCGAGTCTATCTTTTTGTCGTTGGTACAGGTCTTGCTCATGGCATCCAGGCGCGATAGAAGATCTCTGAAGATCTCGAGAGCGGTCTTCTTGATTCCCATCGATTCGAGATTCGAAAGGCGGACCGCGGTATCGGTGAGGAAGCTCTTGTCGATGGAAATATTGTCAAGAATGAAATCCCGCATCGTTCCGATAGCGGCCTCCGTGATCTTCACCGGGCAGGCGTTCCCTATGAACTCGTTGAGCAGCGAGGCGTCGAAAAAACCTTCGAAAAAGCCCCTGAAAGCGCGCGAGTTTTCGTATATCTTCTGAAGCCTTTCGAAGGCGAGGATACACTGCCCGTTCTTGACGTAACCTTTTATAGATTTCTCGATGGCCTTTCTCAACTCCTCCATGATCTCTCTGTTGGTTTTCTGCTCGGCCAGTCCGGCCAGCACCAGTTCCCAGCGACTGTTGGGCAGAATCTTCGCCTTGAAAAACCTGCCCTCGATCTCCGACATATCTTTGATCGTCTGAAGAACCGAGGAGAGCTCGTCCTTCGAGGTCAGGTTCAGGCACCCGGAATTGAGGAGATTGTTCAGGGAGACGAAGGAACTGGAAAATATTTCACTGGCCGCTGAAGAGACGGGACCGGCCTTGAGTATGGCGATTATAGCCTTCCGTATCTTCTTTTGAAAGCTCACTCGATTCCTCAAATCGACCTCGAGCGACATCTCATCTATATACTGGAGATCCTTGAGGAGCTCCATCACGAGGCAGTCCCAGTTTTCGTTCACTTCCTGCAGGGCCACGCCAAGGTCTTCGTAGGCCTGCAGAAGCGAAATCACGGTCTCGCTCTGGCCCCTTCTCAGGAGTTCAAGGGTGAAGTTCCTGAGGTTATCCACCAGATTTCTTATCCATTTCGAGATCTCGTTCTCAGATCCGGCACCCCTGTAAATGGCGCTCGAGGCCACCTCACTGGCGGCCGACACGATGGCGCAGAAAGCATCCCGATCGTTCTCGTTGACGGCCCTTTCGGTGAGATGCACGAGTATCTTGAGAATTCTCACCGTCTCGCTTGCCCTCGTCGTGTTGACTCCCTTCGCTTTCAGGGTGCTAAGTACGTTTTCCAGTTGCATGATCCCCAGAAGCCGAATCAAATACGGCACAAAAAAGGATATGGCAAGAAGGCCGCTCGAAATAAAGACCTTGATCAAGACCGATCCGGCCTGTGGAAAGCTCGCAAGAAGGAGCGTGCCAAAGACCACGTTGAAGGCGAACAGGCAAGCGACGAAATAACTATCCGGGAAACGGGCGAACATGTACAGAAGTCTGGTCGAATAAGTGCTGGCGATCATGATCGCCGAAAGCACGGTCACAATCACTACCGTTGCCAGTAAAGCGCCCTGAATCAGTACAATAATGCCAACGATCGCTCTCAAAGTATCAAAATTGCTTTCCAAATTGACGATCGATGGGGTATTGTTTAGTATGATGAGAGAAGGAACGAGAAATGCCAGACCGAAAAATACGTAAAGCAGCAACCGAAAACGCCGGTTTTTCCAGTGCTCGCTTTTCATTCAGTTACGCCCCCTTTTTGCGGTGGTTGAGAAAAGATCTATCTGTTCTTGGGCAAATGTTTTTTCGCTTTATACCGTTCCAGTAATATTTTAACCCCTGAACCGTACCGGCGGTTCAGTCGATGGAGGGAGAGATATGATTATTGCCGTTATCGCTTTATCGGTTTTCGCTTTTCTGCTTCTGGCCGGTTTTGTTTTTTCAAGCAAGGTCATAAAGCCGCGCTGCGTTCCATACGAAGAGACGTACAGAATGGAGATCGATAAAAGCAGGTTCGACCCTGTCTGGTACGATAAACTTGCGAAGGAGGAGCACTGGATCGACTCGCCCTACGGCTATAAGTTACACGCCATATACCTTCCATGCGACGCCTCGAAAAAGACCGTGATCATCTGCCACGGAATAACCTACTCGCTCTTCGGATCGATGAAATACGCAAGGATCTTTCTCGATCTTGGGTTCAACGTGATGGCTTACGATCACAGAAACCACGGCAAAAGCGGCGGTAAAGACACCACTTTCGGCCACTACGAGAAGTACGACTTGAAAGCCGTCAAGGAGTGGGTTCTGGAGAGAACGGGAGAGGAAACGACCGTCGGCCTGCACGGCGAATCGATGGGCGCGGCGATCGCGCTCCAGTATCTGGCGATTGATGAGAAAATATCGTTCTGCATAGCCGATTGTGGATTCTCCGATCTCAAAGAGTTGTTGAAGATAAGAGTCGAAAAGGATTTCCATCTTCCGGCCTTTCCCTTCATGGATATTGCCGGTCTCATCACTCGTGTCAGAACGGGCATGAGCTTCGCGGATATAAGCCCCATAAAGGCTGTCGGGGGAGTCAGGGCGCCGGTGATGTTCGTTCACGGCTCCGACGACTGGTATGTGCCGGCTTTCATGAGCCGAAAAATGTACGAAGCCAAAAAGACCGGCCCGAAAAAACTCCTCGTTGTACCCGGAGCCGGTCACGCTTCCTCGATAGCGACGGATCCTGCCCGATACGCCGTCCAAATCCGGAGCTTTCTGGAGGAGTGCGGCCTCTCATGAGCCGCTCGCCTCTAACCTTGCTCTAAAGCGTACTTGCATCTGAGAACGGTCTTGGGTAAGGAACCGGAGAGGACTTGAACCCTGGCCTAGAGAGAAAGCGCGCTCATGAGCAGGCTGGCGCATAGATATACGGCCCTGCTCGTGGCTTCGATGAATACTTCCTTTACGTCCCGCCAGAGCGCGGCGAACCTGTAGGCGGTGTCGCTCTTTCTTTTCATGTCGGCGGCCTCGAACACTTTAGACTGTTCCATCGACTTGCGGATGCTTTCGAAAAGCACCGCGGGGATCTCCCCGTCTTTGAAGATGCGCGGCCCTTGCCTGAGGAACATTTCACTCCTGAAGAAGAAATTGCCCAGGATCGATTCGATCCTCACATGGAGTCCCGCTTGAGCGGTTAATTGACCGTCGCTGTTGTTCACTACGTGGAGAGGCATTGTGAGATCGCTGGCAAAGTGGAAAAGCCTTGCGATGGAGTAGGAAGTTCCTGCGAAGTCGCCCGATCGGGCGAGATTTCTGACATCAAAAAAGGCCGTTATGAGGGCGCCGAGGGCGTTTCTTGGCATTCCCGGAAGCTCGAGAATCTCCGACATCGTCAGCCCCTCTATTCCAGGATAATTATGAATACGAAAGCCGTGACCGGGGACTAGATCTCTCACGAAGTACCTGTCAACATCGACGAAAGATGTTTGCAATCCTATCCATTCGTTGAAAAGCGGTAAGGGCAGACCCCCGCTGATCGTCTCGAGCACCGAAGGCTCGATACTTTCAAGAGCCGCGACGGCTATCTTGCTGTGGGTGAAGAAACTCCATCCCAGACAAAGAGAGCAGGCTATCAGAAATAGCAGTAGAAGAGTCGCCTTCATAATTCACCCCGCGCGGGCCGAATACCCGGTATGATCAATGGTAGCACAGATATCTCTCTTACCCGGTTGAATGAGTACACCGTGAAAGAAAAGCCCTTTGATCCGTCTCGAATGATATACTCTATGAAAACAGTGAAAAGGGGGAGAGTGACATAAACAGAAAGGTACCCTTGAGAGACATAAAGGAGAAGATAGAAGAGCTGGATGAAAGAGTCAAGGCCTATTCCGAAGAGGCGGAAGACGATACCGTTCATTTGAAGGTCTCGAACTTCCTCCCGGATGAGCAGGAAATTCGCGAAATCATCGACAACCTGGAAGATGGAACCCGGTATCTTCCTCTCCACAGGGGAGTTGTAGTCGTCGTAGAATGTGAAGATGCGGGAACGGGCGATCTGGATACCTTTCGAGAGTCCGTAAAGAAAGAACTGATTCCCCGGCTGTATTATCTGGACAGGGATATGAAGAGACTCACAAGAATCGGCCTCATAATGCTGGCGATCGGCGCCGTCATCATGGGAGTCTCCACTTTTCTCGCGACGATGACCTTCACGGCCTCGTACGTGATCGACCAGATACTGGTCATAACCAGTTGGGTCTTCATCTGGACTTCGGTGGAAAAGATCTTCTTCGAACGGCGCGATGTCATGTACCACAAGCGCCTTATACAGAGACTGTATTTTGCCGTTTACAGTAATCCTCAAGCGGGGGTCTGAGCGGTCCACGCTCCGGGACGCTGGACGGCTCTTCTCGCTCTTCCCAAGGACGGGGATGCCGGATCGGGGTCCGGCATGACGGGAAGGGAGGAAAGACCGCGAAAATAGGGACCGACGGGTTCCTGACGTCTGTCCCGTTTTTTGCAAAGACCGGGATCCTGACTAGGAGCATGTCAGGATGACCCTAAGGAACTGTCATCCCGGGCTCCGACCCGGGATCCACTCCTTAGAAAACCGCGATTCTGAGTCAAGCTCAGAATGACGTCAAGTGAGTCCGGCATGACGGGAAGGAGGAAAGACCGTGATCGCGGGTCCATCTCTGGCGGAAAATATCCC
The DNA here is from genome assembly GCF_900157305.1 of Mesotoga infera. NCBI lineage: Bacteria > Thermotogati > Thermotogota > Thermotogae > Kosmotogales > Kosmotogaceae > Mesotoga > Mesotoga infera. The sequence continues at coordinate 1,383,167 of NZ_LS974202.1, read as the reverse complement.
GTTCGTGAATTTTGAACGGGATTTTTAGGCTGATTACCGGGATAATTTCGAAAGGTTAAGAGTTCACCCTCACATCATGAATCTCACGGTCGATTCACCGCCGTTCAGCTCGATGGTCCAGATTCTGCTCGCGTCCCCCCACTTCGTCCTTATCTCGTATGTTCCTGCCTTCAGGGAGGCGATCGTCGCGGTTGCGAGATCCCCGGAAGCGACATTTTCAAAGGATCCTTTGAAGGCAGTCGGTCCGACCAGTTCTATTTCCAGATCGTGGCTCTCGCCCCGGTAGAAGTCGGCCGTTATAGGGGCGACCACGACGAGCCGGAGATCTAATTCGGCCCGGGACGCAAGATCTCCGGTAATCTCCGTCGATGAGGCGACGGGAGGCATTCCGGTGGGGTTGTACGGTTTCAATCCAACGGTACGTGTTCGGCCCTCCTCGAGCCTCCCGATCCGGAGAGTTCAGGAGGGTTCCATGACGCGATTATTTGAACCAGTAATCGCTCCTGTAGTCGGTGACCTTCCGGCCGAGCACGTGCTCCAGAAAGAGCAGTATGTCTTCGGTCGGTATTTCGAGATAGCCCGGTTTCGCCCCGGAAAGGAAGGCGACCTGCGCGAGAAACTCGAGCGTTTCCAGCTTGGCGTAAGCCTCCTCGATATCCTTTCCGGCCGCCGTCACACCGTGGTTCTGAAGCACAAAGACACGCGAACCCATTTCCAGACCTTCGTTGAAGGCATCGGCGAATTCGTCCGTTCCCGGCATTTTGTAGGGCAGGTAGGTTATGGGAGCCAGCGTCAGGGCCGCCTCGGGCAGGGTGTTGACCGGGATCGCACGTTGCATAACGGCCATGGCCGTGGCGTGGGCGGGATGGGCGTGGAAGACCGACCCCACGTCGGGACATTTTTCGTAGATCCTCAGGTGCATCCTGTATTCCGAAGAGGCCTTCCGCCAGCCCCCGGTCTGTTTCCCTTCGAGAGTCATCGTGACTATATCTTCTGGCACCAGAAAGTGCTTTATCACCGTCGTGGGGGTAATCAGGATCTCGCTTCCGTGGCGTACGCTCATGTTGCCGCCGGTGCTTTCGGTGAGTTTTCTGTCCCAGGCCAGTTTAGCGTACTCGACCAGTTTCTCTCTTATCATCGTCTGCCTCCAAACGTATATGTATTTTATAGATCGACTATCTTGCCGGGATTGAGTATGTACGACGGATCGAAGGCTCTCTTTATACCCCGTATCAGGTCGAGCTGGGCCCTGTCTGTTATAGAGGCCAGGTATTTCTTCCTCTTCAGGCCTATCCCGTGTTCGCCGCTTATACAGCCCCCGAGCCCGGTGGTTTTGGCGTAAAGCTCCTCCAGCGCCAGCGGGAGGGCTTCGTTCCATCTCTCCTCGGGCATGTCGCCCTTTATGAAGGATACGTGGACGTTACCGTCGCCTGCATGGCCGAAGGCGATCATCTCCAGACCCCTCTCGCGGGCGATCTCCTCGGAGAACTTTATCAGCTCGGGTATGCTCGCCATCGGGACCGATACGTCCTCCATGCAATGAACCGGGCTGATCGAGGCCAGCGCCTCGGCTATCGATTTGCGGGCCTTCCAGAGCTTTTCGCGCGTGTTTCTGTTGTCGGCGACGAAGGCCTCGAGTCCTCCGGCCTCTATGGCGCTCTCTCCGAGTTTGACGTAGTCGTCGAAGACCGAGTCTTTGCTACTACCTTCGACCTCGACTATCAGGTGGGCTCCGGCGTCGGCGTAGGGGAACTCCATGTTGAGAAAGCTGCAGACGGCCTTTATCGAGGAGGCGTCCATGAACTCCAGCGAGGTCGGCACCACTCCCGAACCGGTCATGAGCTTCGGAACGGCCGCGATCGCGGTGTCTATGTCCGGGAAAGGTATCAAAAGGGCCACGGAGTATTTAGGTTTGGGCAGGAGCCTCAGCGTTATCCTGGTCGCTATGCCGAGCGTTCCCTCCGATCCGACTATCAGGTGTATGAGGTCGAGGCCGCTGACGTCTTTGATCATCTTTCCGCCCAGACGGGTCACCTCGCCCGACGGGAGGACGACCTCCAGTCCGTAAACGTGGTAGCCGGTCGGCCCGTACTTCATGACCTTGTTCCCGCCGGCGTTTTCGGCGATGTTTCCGCCGATCGAAGAGCTCTCGCTGCTGCAGGGATCTCCGCCGTACACCAGCCCGTGTCTGTCGGCCAGTTTCTGTATCTCGCCGGTTATGACGCCCGGTTCGACCGTTATCATCATGTTGGCTGCGTCGAACTCGAGTATCCTGTTCATCTTCTCCAGGCTCATCACTATGCCGTGGAAGGCCGGGACGGCCCCGCCGGAAAGCCCCGTGCCGGCGCCCCTGGGGGTTACCGGTATCAAATGCCTGTTGGCGAATCTCATCACGTCGGAGACTTCTTCGGTGCTCACTGGGAAGACGACCACTTCGGGCTTCACGGCCTTCAATTCGGCCGTCTCGTCCCTGGAATATCTTTCAAGCGTCTCTTCATCGTATTTGATCGGCACCGCGAGCATGGATTGGAGCTCCTTCAAAAGTTCGAGATTCAGAGAGTTGTACTTCATTTGCGCACCTCCAGTTCCATGGCCTCGACCAGCTGGGTCAGTATCTCGGTGGCGTCTCCTATGAGTCCTATATCGGCGAAGTTGAAGATCGCGGCGTTTCTATCCCTGTTTATAGCCACTATGAACTCGGAGGTCTGCATTCCGGCGATGTGCTGCACGGCCCCGGAGATACCGGCCGCTATGTATATCTTCGGCTTCACCGTGTGGCCGCTCAAACCTACCTGGGCTTCGTGTCCTATCCATTTGGAATCCACGATCTTTCTGGAAGCGCCTACGGTGCCGTTTATCATTCTGGCCAGTTTGTATATGGGCGCCATGTTTTCCATCCTTCTCAGTCCCATTCCGCCGGCGATTATTATCTCGGCGTCCTGGACGCCCTTCTCGCCCTCTCCGATCGAGTCGAACTTCAGTAGTCTGGCCGGGCTTTCGACGAGTTCCGGTCTCACCGGAAAGTCAACGATCTCTCCCCGCTCCCTGTAAACCTCACCGAGCGGGGAGAAGGTCTTCGGTCTCACTGTCGCCATCTGGGGCCTGTGCTTTGGGGTCTTTATGGTCGCCATTATATTGCCGCCTATCGCCGGTCTGGTCTGGAGCAGGTTGCCGGTTCCCTCTTCTATATCCAGCCCGGTGCAGTCGGCTGTGAGGCCGGTGCCGAGAAGCGCCGCCAGACCGGGCATGTACGTGCGGCCCGAAGTGGTGGCCGGGGCCAGAATCACTTCTGGCGGTCTTTGCGAGACCATCTCTTTCAAAACCCTTATGTACGGCCCGAAGTCGAACCTCTCGAAGCTTTTATCGACGGCGATCATCACCCTGTCGGCTCCTCCCCTGAAGAGGTTCCTGAAGGTCTCTTCCGTCGGCCTTTCCTGTATCAGAAGAGCGAGCGCGACGGATGAACCCCTCTTCCACGCCAGCTCCCTGGCCTTTCCGAGGAGTTCGTAGGTGCTGGAATGTATCTGAGTACCCCTTTTCTCGGCGATCACCCATATCTCACTCATGGTTCACCTCCAGGTACGGCTTCAGGAGAGCTTTGAGCCTGGCGATGCCCTCGATCAGTTCGCTTCCTTCGTAAAGCTTCGCCTGACGCGAGAGCTTGGGCGTGTTTATCTTGACGACCCTCGTTGGTGAACCCATGAGGCCGATCGTCGATGGCTCAAGCCCCAGAGCCTCGCTGCCCATTTTCTCTATATTCGCGTTTCTGGCTTTCTTCTTTCCTTTCAGCGTGGGGAGGCGCGGCTCGTTGACGTTTTTGGTCACCGAGAGAAGCACGGGATAAGGCACTTTCCAGGTTTCTCTGCCGTCTTCCACTTCTCTCTCCACCACTATCCCGTCTTCGCCGACTTCGATTATCCTGGAAACATAGGTGATGACGGGTACACCGAGCATGGCTCCCGTTTCCGGCCCAACCTGTCCAGTCTCTCCGTCGGTGGCCTTTTCGCCGGCGAGTATCAGGTCGTACGGCCCTTCCAGCCCTATCATTGCGGAGAGGGTCTTCGCGGTAGCCCATGTATCGGCTCCCGCGAACTTTCTGTCCGTCAGCAGCACGGCCCTGTCTGCACCCATGGCTATCGCCTCGCGCAACGCCTCCTCGGCGGCGGGAGGCCCCATGGAAACGACGGTCAATTCGTGCTCCCCACTCTCTTTGATCCTTATGGCGCTCTCGAGCGCGTGCAGATCGAGTGGGTTAATCACCGTCCCGACTCCTTCCCTTATCATCGTTCCGTTCTCGGGGTCGAGTTTTACTTCGTCGGTGTCGGGCACCTGTTTAAGAAGTACTAGTATCCTCAACGCTACTCCCCCTTCAAAATTAGGTTCATATGTCTATATATTAATACAGCTTCAGGGGTAATTCATCTCCGCAGCCACCTCCCTCGCCCTGAGAAGTAGCTCCTTCCCACCGAAAAGCGGCTCTTCTTCGAAGCGAAGCCCCACGCGCCTTTCAAAATTATCTTCGTTGAAGACGTAAACCAGCCTCTCTCCACGATCGCCGACACTCACGACTGGAAAGACCCCGAAAGAATCGCCCGTCATGGAGATCTTCGGCTTCAATCGGTAGCCCTCGAGAATCCGGCCGAAGAAGCCGGTGTTGCAGTTGAAATGGGCCGTTATGACCGTCGTCTTTCCCAGTTTGGCGGCGCAAGTTTCACCCTTCTGCGCTATTACGGCGAGTTCTTCGCCACCCTCTATCTTGAAGGCCCGGGCGAAATGCGTGGCCAGTTCCGGCAGGCCCGAGGGTTTCACCGAGAGAAAATGCCTGTGAGAGGAGCGGTAAGCCTCCCCCGGAGTTATACCCAGAGCTTCGACCAGTTCCCTGCAGGCTCTACCGGTCATATCGAAGAGAGGCAGCTCCCCGTAAATCAGCAGCCTTCCACCGCGTTCGATGTGATCGGCGATCTTTCTCTGGATCGCAAAGTCCAGATACCTCGCGCATGGAAGGATCAGCAGCCCTTCGGGGTCGATCTCTCCGTCCTGTATATTCTTCACGTCGTAACGGTATCCCAGCAGCAGGAGCGCCTTGAGAAAGCTGTCCCAGAAGTTGCCCGCCCGGTGAGTCTGGAGATCGGAAACCATCTCTCGCAACCTCGCACCGTAATGGTACTCGCTCATGAAATAGTCCGGAATGAAGGCTACCGTGAGAGGATCGTGGATCACCGAGAGATTGCCCGTGCCTTTCGCCAGAGGTTTGAGGGAGAGTGTCGCCTCCTTCAGGAAGCGATAGGTGTAGTTTTCCGTGCCCGCAGGAGAGATCGGGGCCGCAAAGCCGTGGTGCTCGCCGGTGAAGGCTATCCTCCCGTTGCCGTCGAGCGGTTCGGGATCAAGGATGTAGTTTCTCCCTCCCGTGAAGAGATAGTAGTTGATCAACCTGTTTCCCTGGGCAATGCAGAGCTTCAGCTTGTGCTCAAGAGTGTAGGGGTCGATCCTCTGCCCGTAGTTGTCACCGTAATTGCCGTCTCCGCACTCGAATTCCATGGAACCGTAAACATTCCCGAAGGAGGCCGCGAGCATTTCGTTTATCGTGTACAGGTCCTGGAAGTTTCTCAATGAGAGATCTCCCAGATAGATATCGCTCGCGGGGAAGACCTCTTCGTCGTCGCAGGCCCTGTAAAGCTGGCTGATACCTACCGGGAAGGTGAAGCCCCTCCCTTCGGACGTACCGTGAATGTTGACTATATAGGGCACGCCTTCGATACCGGCCCTCATGGCCAGCCGTTTAAGGTTCTGCACGTATTCTCTGTAATCCTCGCGTGTGAACTGGCCGAAGTCGCGTATGAACTCCAGCGAGAAATCTTCCCCCGGGCTGCGGAGGAGCCTGTAAGTTCCATCGCTCTTTTCGAGCGGGAAGCCGTAGGGTTCGCTGCCGCGCTTCTTTGTGACCCAATCTATGAACCTGGCGAGTGTGAAGTCCGAGAGATCGGGCGTGTTGTTTATCCACTGGAGCATGCCTATCTCGTTGTCCAGCTGGACGGCGATAACGTTTCCTCCCCTGCCGACCAGCAACGGCCCGAGGATCTCTCCCACCCTGTCGTACCATTTTCCAACCTCCGCGAGAAAATCCCGGTGGTTGTATGTAACCATGGCGCTCTCGACTTTTCTTCCCTCCCAGCTGACGGGTCTGAGATGGGGGTACTTATCGTAAAGCCAGTGAGGGATCCCTTCGTTTTTCAGCTCGGCCATCACGAAGGGGCCCGGCCTGGCTATGAAGTAAAGCCCCAGCTCTTTCACAAGCTCCACGAAGGCTCTCAGGTCAAGCCTCCCGGTGAAATCGAATCTGCCCTCGACGCTCTCGTGACAGAGCCAGGGAATGTAGGAGGCTATCGCTTCGCAGCCGGCCTCCTTCGCTTTTTCGATCCTGTCTCTCCACTCCCCCGCCTCGAGCCTGAAGTAATGGATCTCGGCCGAGATCACCCGGGGAGTTTTACAGATCTTCGACCACTTCTCTTCTTTCATTTTTATCACCTTCGCAACGGCCATTGAAACTCTCAGACAATTATAGCCCGGTTATTCCCCGCCGGGATTTTGGACGGGGTTAGAAAAATAGTATAATTTGTTGAAACGTTTCAACGAAAGAAGGGATAACCTTGGCGACTATAAAAGACGTTGCGAGGCTCGCGGGGGTTTCTATCTCCACGGTTTCCTACGTCCTGAACAACAGCAACAGGATAGGCGAAGAGACCAGGCAGAAAGTGCTTAAGGCCGCGAAGGAATTGAACTACGTTCCCAACACCTTCGCCAGGAGCCTCAAGAAGGAGAAGTACGATCTCATTTCGCTCATCGTCCATGAAATAAAGGGCCCCTTCTACGACTCTCTGGTGAAGGGTATCCAGGATGTTCTTCACAACATGGGTTACAACCTGTTGATCTACTGCACGCTGGAGAACCGCCGTCAGGATGTCGCCAAGTTCCTCAAAAACGATATCGTCGATGGCCTCATCGTAATGACCCCGGCTGTCAAGTCCGAGGATGTCGAACGCTTCTCCCGGGACTTCCCGGTCGTCACGCTGGACAGGGTACTGAGGAGCGAGAGAGTGAGGAGCGTTCGGATAGGCAACGAAAGGGGCTCGTACGAAGTCGTCAGACACCTTCAGGAACTGGGCCACAGGCGGATAGGTTTCATAAAGGGATCGAAGGACACGCTCGACGCCAGGGAGCGGTATTCGGGCTTCACCGGGGCCATGAAGAAGTTCGGGCTCAACGTTGTGGCCGGTGACGTTCTGGAAGGCGATTTCACCGAGGAGTCCGGCCGCAGCTCGATGAGCGGTTATCTGGAGGCGAACCGTGGCAGGAAGATCGCCACGGCCTTCTACTGCGCCAACGACGAGATGGCCATAGGCGCGCTCAAGGCGTTAAACGAGTTCGGGTTGAGAGTGCCGGAGGATGTATCTCTCGTCGGTTTCGATGACATAGAACTCTCCTCGTACATAACCCCGAAGCTGACCACGGTGAGGAGGCCGATGTACCAGCTCGGTTCGCTCGCCGCGCACATGCTTATAAGCCTGATCTTTGGCAAGTACGACGAGGTGAGCAATATCAATCTCGACGTTACTCTGGTGGTGAGAGATTCGACCGGGAGGGTGGCACATGAAGAGATTGAGTGATATGACACTCGAGGAAAAGATCGGCCAGCTGGTGATGTACGGCAAGTACGGAGAAGCCCAACAGAAAGCGCTGGCCGAGGGAAGAATCGGTTCCTTTTTGAACAACAGGGGTGAAGAAACGCAGTCGAGGCAAAATATAGCCCTCGACTCGCCGACGGGCATCCCCCTGATAATTGGCGACGATGTAATTCACGGATTCAGGACGATCTTTCCCATTCCCCTCGCACTGAGCTGTTCCTTCGATATGGGGCTCATAGAGGAGACGTGCGCCCTGTCGGCGCGCGAGGCGGCCATGGAGGGTATCAACATGATATTCGCCCCCATGGTGGATATTTCGAGGGATCCGAGGTGGGGCAGGGTCGCCGAAGGGGCCGGGGAGGACCCCTATCTGGGAAGCGAAGTGGCGAGGGCGAGGGTCAGGGGATACCAGAGAAACGACTGGGAGGATCTGCCGAAAATTGCCGCCTGCGCCAAGCATTACGTGGCCTACGGCGCTCCGCAGGGCGGGAGGGATTACGACGGGGCTGACATCTCCGAGAGATCGCTCCGGGAGATCTACCTGCCACCATTCGACGCGGCGGTGAAGGCCGGCGTGATGTCGGTGATGTCCTCTTTCAACGATCTCAACGGAATTCCCGTTTCGGGTAACGAGCGAGCTATACGGGGCATACTCAGGGGCGAGCTCGGCTTCGAGGGAGTTGTGGTGAGCGACTGGGAATCGGTGGAAGAGCTGGTGAACCACTCGATAGCCTCCGACGGAAGGGAGGCGGCCCGGCTGGGCTTCAAAGCCGGGGTGGATATAGACATGAACTCTGGAGTCTATGAGAGATATCTTAAAGAGCTCGTCCGGGAGGGCAAGCTCACGATCGAGGAGATCGACGAAGCGGCGTGGAGAGTCCTGAAGCTGAAGGAGAGACTCGGGCTCTTCGGCAAAAAGAGATTCGTGATAGAAGAGGCACGCCGGTTGAGCCTTGAAAATCCCGCGGCGAAAGAACTGGCCTTGAAGGCGGCGCGCGAGTCAATGGTTCTGCTCAAGAACCGGGATCTTCTGCCTTTGCGAAAGGGGACGAAACTGGCGGTGATAGGCCAGCTGGCCGACGACAGGCCCGACATGCTCGGCTGCTGGGCCGGACAGGTCGAGGCACAGGAGAGCGTGACAGTTCTCGAAGGTCTGGAGAACCTCGGAGAGGAGTTCCTCTACGAGAGGGGTAGCGAAATAAACTCCGACATAGAGGGCGGCATCGGCAAGGCCCGCGAGATCGCGGCGAAGGCGCAGGTAGTGCTGATGGTTCTGGGCGAGACGTCCTCGATGAGCGGCGAGAACCGCTCCAGGGCAGACATAACGATACCCGCGGCCCAGAGGCGGCTTCTAAGATCGGTCATGGAGGTCAACGAGAACGTCGTGCTGGTCGTGGTGAGCGGCCGACCTCTGGTTTTGAGCTGGGAGGAGGCGAACGTGCCGGCGATCCTCCAGCTATGGCAGCCCGGCCATCAGGCGGGCAACGCGCTTGCCGAAATCCTCTACGGCATCCACAATCCCTCGGGGAAATTGACAATGACGTTCCCGACCGCCGTCGGTCAGATACCGATCTACTACAACAGGAAAAACACGGGCCGCCCGCTTTTCAAGAAGTATATAGATATCCAGGACGAACCGCTCTTCCCATTCGGCTGGGGCTTGAGCTACACGGATTTCGATTACGAAGATCTCGCGCTCTCGACCGATTCTCTCAAGGGGGGAGAGGAGCTGAGAGTGAGCGCGCGTGTCACCAACCGCGGCGATTACGACGGCTCCGAGACGGTTATGCTCTTCGTGAGGGATGTGACGGCCTCCGTCACCAGACCGGTGATGGAGCTCAAAGGCTTCGAAAAGCTCTTCCTGAAGGCCGGCCAATCGAAGACCGTACAGTTCGAAATAACGGAGGAGACGCTAACTTTCCTCGACGAAAACTTTAGGCCCGTCCTAGAAAAGGGGCGGTTCGAGGTCTTCCTCGGGCGCAACAGCGTCGAACACCTGAAGGGCTGTTTCGAATTGATCTGAAGAGATACAGAGGATTTTTCATTTATTCAACCGTGGGTGAGAATATTCACACTTCTTCGAAGTTTACGGGATTTTTTTCGGTCCTCTCCGGTATGATAAGCTTGAAATGCCGTTGAAACGTTTCAATTAGTTTCAGCAGGAGGTGCGTGGTGAAACGCGTTGAATGCGGAGATGGAGGTTCGTCATCGGCGGACGGGAGAGGTTTCTCCTCCCGGTGTCTTTGGAGCGTGACGGACGTGGCAAAGAGCGCATCCGCGGCCGCCTGAAAGTCGAAAGATGCGGTGAGAGGGAGAGTCCGTCGATGTCTGGCCCGGGAAAGGCGATGGCAGGGATTTTCTCTTCCTCAAAAACTACGACAAAACAATCACAGTGAAGACCGGAGATCTTGAATTCGAAGCGACGGTCGAGGGGATAAAGGGCCTGATCGTCCGGCTCGACAGGGGTTAACGGGAGCGGAAGAGGCGCGAAACCGGCGAGGCCGTCTTTTGAGGAGCGTGTGAAAAGTGAGGCTTTTCGAGAGCAAGTACGGGTATTTCACCCCGGACGGTAGGGAATACGTGATAGTCGATCCGCGAACTCCCCGCCCCTGGGTGAACGTTATAAGCAACGGAGATTACTCCATGATCGCCTCCCACACGGGGAGCGGTTACTCATGGCGGGGCAACGCCGGCCAGAACAGGATTACCAGATCTTACCAGGACCTGATCAGGGACGACTGGGGCAAGTACTATTACATACGCGACAGGGAGAGCGGAAGGTTCTGGTCGGCAGGCTGGAAGCCGGTGATGGCCCAATACTCTCTTTACGAAGCGGTCCACGGGATGGGCTACACCATCTACCGCCACCGCGTGGAGGATATCTACTCAGAGATGAAAGTCTTCGTGGCGGCAAAGACACCGGTGGAACTGGCCGAGATAACCCTGAAGAACGAGGGCGTCACCACCCGGAGACTCGACATCACATCTTACTTCGAGTGGGTTCTCGGCAACTTCCCCGACGAGCACAGGGAGTTTCACAAGCTCTTCATCGTACCGGCCTTCAGAGATAACGCAATTCATGTAAGGAAGTACCTGGGGCAGTTTCCCGACGGAAAGGGGAGGTGGAACAACACCGACTGGAACCAGATCGCCTTTCACGGTGTGAGCGAACCGGTGAAGTCCTACACCTGCGACAAGGAATCTTTCATAGGGATGTACGGCTCACAGGAGAGGCCAGCCGCGCTCTTGGAGGACGAACTGCCGGGAAAGTGCGACAGGTTCGGCGATCCCTGCGCCGCCCTGCGGGTCGAGGTGGTTCTGGCTCCGGGACAGTCGAAGAGCGTCGTATTCACCACCGGCACCGCGATAATCGGCGAGGAGGACCCGGAAGAACTTCTGAAATCCCACACCTCCCTCGAGGCTTCCAGACGGCTCTTCTCGGAAGTAAAAGAGATGTGGGACGGTTTGCTGGAGGCCGAGAAGGTCGAAACGCCCGACCCTGCGTTGAATATAATGACCAATTACTGGTCGAAGTACCAGGCGATCTCGGGCAGATTGTGGGGCAAGTCCGGTTATTACCAGGTATCGGCCGGTTACGGCTTCAGGGACCAATTGCAGGACTCGCAGATCTTCCTCGCCGCCGATCCGGACCTCATGAGGAAGCAGATCCTGCTCCACGCGCAGCACCAGTTCAGAGAGGGGGACGTCTTTCACTGGTGGTTCACCATGGGGGGCGGCGGTCCGAGGACGGGCTGTTCGGACGACCTTTTGTGGCTCCCCTTCATCACATCGCAGTATGTGAGGGAAACCCTGGACTACGGCGCACTGGATGAAGTTGTATCCTTCGTCGATGGCGGTTCGGCGACGCTTTACGAACACTGCAGGCTGGCCATCGAGAAATCCTTCAAGCGCTTCTCACCCCGCGGGTTGCCTCTTATAGGAGATCACGACTGGAACGACGGCATGAACGCAGTGGGCAGCGACTGGAAGGGAGAAAGCGTCTGGCTGGCTCAATTCATGTACCTTTTGCTCGAGCGGTTCCTGCCTCTTTCGACGAAGCGGGGAGACGTGACCTTCGCCGAAAAGTGCCGAGACGTGATGCAATCGCTGAAGGACGCCGTGAACGAATACGCCTGGGACGGCGAGTGGTTCATCCGCGCGACCAAAGACGACGGCGGCAAGATCGGCTCGAAGGAGAACGAAGAGGGGCAGATCTTCCTCAACGCCCAGACCTGGGCCGTGATAAGCGATATAACAGATTCCGAAAGAAAGACCGTCGCCATGGATTCGGTGGGAAGGATTCTCCTCAAAGACTTCGGCGCCCTCTTGCTCTATCCGGCCTTCACGAAGCCGGCGCCGGATATAGGATATATAACCAGATACGCTCCCGGGCTGAGGGAGAACGGCGGTGTCTATACACACGCGGCCACCTGGGCGGTCTGGGCCTTCGCGCTCATGAAGGACGCCGCCAGCGCCTACAAAGCCTATTCAGGCATCTGCCCGCCCAACAGGAGCGCGGATATAGACAGATACATGGCCGAACCGTACGTCACCTGCGGCAATTCCGACGGGCCGGTTTCTCCGATGTACGGAAGGGGTGGCTGGAGCTGGTACACCGGTTCGGCCCAGTGGCTCCACCGGGTGGCCGTCAACTGGATACTCGGGATAAGGGTGGAAGACGGTTTCATAGAGATAGATCCTGTAATACCGCCACACTGGAAAGGCTTCAAATACACGAGGAAATTCAAAGAGACCGTGTACGAAATAGAGGTAAGAAACCCCGAAAATCTCTCATACTCAGTCGCAACCGTAACGGTCGATGGGAAGGGAGGCGATCCGAAGGTTCCGATCGTAAACGACGGTGAAACTCACAAAGTAGTGGTTGTATTGGGGAAGAAGTAAAGACTCACTGAAAAAGGAGGGGAAAGTATGAAAAAGCTAGTGATGATAGGTCTTGTGATCCTGCTCGTTACGGCGGCCATGGCACAGGCCGTAACGATCGTCTATGCCAACTGGAATCTCAGTCTGGACATCGAGAAGAAGATAGTTGAGGAGTTCATGAAGACTCACCCGGATATCAAGGTGGAGTTCGCCGATCTCGATTACGGCAAGTACGAAGACTCACTGATTGCCGCGGCCGCTGCAGGGAAGCTGCCCGACGTCATAATGATTCCGAACATCCCCATGGCGCTGGTGAACGACTGGGCGCTGGACATAACGGCTATGACGGCGAAAGATACCGAGTGGGAAAACATACCCGCTCCGCTGAGGGGAGCCACCGTTTATAACGAAAAGGTCTTCGCCATTCCTTCGGGCTTCTATATGCTCGGATACTTCGTCAACGAAGACCTCTTCACCAACTACAACGTTCCGCAGCTGCCTTACGCTCCCGACTGGAACACGATGCTATCGGCGATCAGGAGGCTCACCATCCCCAGGGACGGCGTCCTCGGCATAGCCGAAGAGGTCCAGATCCCCGAATGGTTCCCGGCGACCAAGGACCCCGCGCTTGGCTACTTCACCTGGGACGGCGAGAAGTACAACCTCGATCACCCGGCCTTCATAGAAGGCGTCAAGATCGCCAAGCAGTTCTTCGACGGCAAGTTCGTCTTCGACAGCCTTCCGGATGAGCAGAAACAGCAGTACAACGCCGGCTGGTACGGAGACGTCTGGAACCAGGGCAAGATAGCGATCAGATGGTCGGGCACATGGGACACGGCCTCTTTCGCCACGCTGCCCTTCCCGAGCCGCTTCATCGGCGTACCCGAAGGCAAGGTGACCGTTGTGGGAGACTTCTTCGTCCTCTCCAAGACGACTAAATACCCGGAGCAGGCCTACGAATTCGCCAAGTACATAACCTTCGCCAAAGAGGGTATTCTCAAAAGACTGGAGATCGACACGGCCAACCAGTGGACCTCTATGCCTCTGACCACGGAGCAGGACGTTCTCGATGAATACTTCAAGGTCAAGAAGCTCTTCCCGGGAATCGATGAAGCCTTCGCCAGAATCTCCGAAGGCATCGTCGAGGGCGTGAAGATAGTCCCCGGCTATATCCAGTCCCGCTGGACGGCGCCCACCGGAATCAAGGTCGGAGACAACGACAACGCCTCGATAGGCGACGTGATATGGAACAGCATGAGGGGTAACGTGAACATAGCAGACTACGCCGGTCAGCTCAACAAGCTGGCCAACGAGCAATACAGGAAAGCCATCGAGAAGATCGCGATAATGACAGACTGAAAGGAGAGGGAACCATAAGCAAGGGCGGAGCGCTGCTGACATTTCTTTTTCTGGCTCTCGTTTCACTGAGCGCGAATCTCGCGATTCCGTACTCCACGCTCTTGCCGGATATTACCCCTTCTTACGGCGGCGGGACCGTCTGGGCCTCGCCGCCCCTTTCTGAAAACCTCCGGAGAAACGACGGCCTCGAGTTGAATATATATCTGAACGAGGGCGGCCACTATGCCATCAGGCTCGGCTACACGGTTACCGGCTCTTCGATCCTCCCCCCGGAGGTCTCCATCGAGATAAACGGCGTTTATCAGTTCCTCGAGGCGCAGAGAGTGACGCTCGTTCAGTACTGGAAATACGAGACGCTGGACTTTCCGCTGAACAGGTACGGGGACGAAGTACTGCCCTCTCAGACGATTCTCCCGAATCCGCTCGATTATACGCTGCGAGACTCCTCGAGTCTTTTCAGGCAACCGCTGCTCTTCTCTCTCGAAAAGGGCGAAAATACGGTGAAGCTGACACTCCTCTCCGGAGAGATAACCCTGCACTCGGTGGAGGTTCTGTCGCTCGAGGAGATCCCCGCTTACGCGAAACCCGGTGCGGATCGGCCGAAAGGCGATTTCATCACGATAGTGGAAGCCGAACACCCTTCTTACAAGAGCGACACCACCATCAACGCGATCGCGAACAGGAGTCTCGACGTCGTTCCCTTCGACACTTATCGATCGCTTCTAAACACCTTTGGCGGAGCCTCGTGGAAGAACGGCGGACAGGCCGTCTTCTATGAATTCGAGGTTCCCTCCGACGGATATTACTGTATAGCCTTCAAATACATTCAGGACTCGAAATCGAAGATGAGAGTCTTCAGAAAGATAACTATAGACGGCGCAGTGCCGTATAAAGAGCTCGAAAGTTATCCCTTCGATTCCTCGACCGTCTGGAAGATAGAAACTCTCGAAAGCGACGGAGAGAACCTGGAGCTCTACCTGACCGCTGGCAGACACACGCTTGGAATCACCGTCAACGTGAGCGTTTACGAAAGCGTCCTGATGACTTTGAAAACTATGATATCTCAAATAAACGACTTCGCCCTGCAGATAAGATATCTCACGGGCGGGGGCAATATCGACAGAAATGTGGAGTGGGAGATCGAGGACTACTTCCCCGGGATAGACGAAACTCTGGCCGCCATGAGAGAGGAGCTAGCACGGGAATACTCGGAGGCATCCCGGATAAACGGCAACGAAGATTCACAGGAATTGACCTCTTTCAGAACGGCCATAATGCTTCTGGAGAGGCTTATGAAAGCTCCCGACGAGATACCGAAAAAGCTCGATTTGCTGGTTGGAAGCGTCGGATCGATCGTCTCGGAACTCTCAGTCGCCCTGAACGGCTTCCAGAATATGCCGCTCACGCTCGACCGCATATATATTTACGCCGGCGAAACGGCTCCCTCTTTCAAGAGGGCCTCCATCTTCGCCTCTCTCTGGGAGGGGATCAAGAGGTTCGTCGATTCCTTCAAGCCGGCCCGGTACAAAGCCGGGGGGAGCGATGGTTCGGTGGTTCTGGAAGTTTGGATAAACAGGGCCAGACAGTACTCGGACATAATCCAGCAGCTCGTGGACGACGATTTCACCCCCAGAACGGGGATAGTGGTTGATCTATCGATCATCAAGGATGAACAGAAGCTGATCCTGGCCAACGCGGCCGGCAAGTCGCCGGACATCGCCCTCGGGATAAGCAACTGGATACCCTTCGAGATGGGGATAAGGGGCGCGGCTCTGGCCCTCTCGGATTTCGAGGACTTCACGATCTTCGCCCGCAACTTCATGCCCGGCACCTTCCTTCCCTTCATGTACGAGGGCAAAGTTTACGGTCTGCCAGAGACGCAGGATTTTTATCTCACCTTTTACAGAAAAGATGTGCTCGGCATGCTCAACATTCCGGTGCCCTCGACCTGGGAGGAGGTAAAGCTCATACTGCCGGAGCTGCACAGAAACGGCCTGAACTACTATATTCCGATCGGAGGGACGGCCTCATCCAAGGCCTTCATGACCACGGCTCCCTTCTTCTTCCAGCACCATGCGAGGCTGTACAGCGAAGACGGGCTGAGCACCGCGATAGACAGGAAGGAAGGATTGGAGGCGATCCGGGAGATGACCGACCTCTTCGCCATATACGGCATGCCGCTTCAGGTATCCAGTTTCTTCGAGCATTTCAGGAAGGCCGATATCCCGATCGGCATAAGCAATCTTGCGACCTATGTCCAGCTTATGATAGCCGCTCCCGAGCTGAAAGGCCTCTGGGGGCTGGCCCCCTCGCCCGGGGTCGCTCACGGGGACATAGAGAGGTGGCAGACCGGCTCGGCCCAGGCCGTGGCGATCTTCGGCGACACCGCTCACCCGCAAGAGGCCTGGCAGTTCCTCAAATGGTGGCTCTCAAAGGAGACCCAATCTCGCTTCGTCTTCCAGGTTCTCAGCACGTACGGACTGGAGTATCTGATCCTCCCCTCGAACAGGTTCGCCTTCGAGGACGTACCGCTTCCCCACGAGGACAAAGAAGCGATACGAGAACAGTGGGAGTGGCTCCAGGAAGTCCCCAGGAGTCCGGCGACCTACATCCTGGAGCGCGAAATTAGCAACATCTGGAACAGGGTCGTTCTCGAGGGAAGACCGATAAGGGTGGCCGTTGACGATGCCGTGCAGAGGATCAACAGAGAGATCCTCAGGAAGATGGAGGAGTTCGGCTACGTCGTGAACGGCAGGAAAGTCAGAGAATACGAGATCCCCGATCTCGAAAAAATACTGGCCTGGTGGAGTGAGTGAGCTGAAAAGAGCCGATGGGAAGTGGATACTGGCCTTTCTGGGGCCGTATGCGGTGGTCTTCACCATATTCATAATCGTACCGATAATAATGGCGGTGCTTCTCTCCTTCACCAATTTCAACACGATCCAGTTTCCCGATTTCGTGGGACTGAAGAACTATATCTCCCTCTTCACGTACGACGATGTTTTCATGCAGTACGTTCTTCCCAACACCATCAAGTTCGCCCTCATAGTCGGACCGCTGGGTTACGCCCTCTCCTTCTTCCTCGCCTGGATGCTGGCACAGATCCCCAGGGCACCCAGAACGATTCTGGCGCTGATCATATACTCGCCTTCGATGACGGTGGGAGTGGCCATGCAGGTGATCTGGCTGACGATCTTCAGCGGCGACAAGTCCGGTTACCTGAACAGCCTCCTGATGAACCTCGGTCTCATAAACCAGCCGGTGCAGTGGCTCCAGTCGCCGCAGTACCTCATGATCACGATGATAATAGTGACCCTCTGGAGCAGTATGGGCGTCGGCTTTCTCGCCATGCTCGCCGGCGTGCTCAACACCGACCCGGAGCTTTACGAGGCCGGTTACGTCGATGGAATCTCAAAACGCTGGCAGGAGATCTTCTACATAACCGTACCGCTCATGAAGCCCCAGATGCTTTTCGGGGCGGTGATGTCGGTCGTCTCGACCTTCCAGGCCGGTTACATAGGCGTTCTGCTTTCCGGTTCCAACCCGACGCCCCAGTACGCCGGTCAGCTCATAGTAAACCATATAGAAGACTATGGCTTTTTAAGATACGAGATGGGCTACGCCGCCTCGATATCGGTCATGCTTCTGCTCATGATATGGATCTCTTCGAAGTTCGTATGGTCGATCTTCGGAGAAAGGGAGTGAAAAGATGGCCTTTCAGGGTACGAAGATAAACCCGCAGAGGTTTCACAGGAGCCAGATAAAGTTTTACGCGATCCTCATACCCCTGGCCGTCTTCATGTCGCTGCCGATAATCTTCATCTTCATGAACGCCTTCAAGCCGCCGAACGAACTCTTCGCCTTCCCGCCGAGAATCTTCGTGAGGAACCCCACCTGGGACAACTTCAAGGCGCTTTTCAACGCGGTCACCCAGTCGGGCATACCGGTTAGCAGATACCTCTTCAACAGTCTGCTGATCTCTCTCCTCACGGTCCTGGCGACTATCCTGGTGGGAACGGCGGCCGGTTACGTGTTGTCCAAGAAGCAGTTCAGACTCAAGAAACTGCTTTTTGAAATCAACACGCTGGCGCTCATGTTCGTGCCGATCGCCGTAATGATACCGCGCTACATAATAATAGCCAGGACCGGGCTGGTGGACAACTTTCTGGTTCACATACTTCCCAACCTCGCCATGCCCGTCGGCCTCTTCCTGGTGAAGCAGTTCATAGATCAGATACCCGACTCGCTCATAGAGGCGGCGAAACTCGACGGCGCCAACGACTGGTTCATATACGTCAAGATCATACTGCCCCTCACCAAACCCGCGATCGCGACGATCGCCATACTCTCCTTCCAGACGGCCTGGAGCTCCGTGGAGGCCTCCAATTTCTACATAAACCAGGAGAGCCTGAAGAACTTCGCCTATTATATGTCAACGCTAACCAGCTCCACCAGCGCGGTGGCCGGACAGGGAGTAGCGGCGGCGGCCGGTCTCATAATGTTCCTGCCCAGCCTCGTCATCTTCATATTCACCCAGAGCAAGGTGATGAACACCATGGCCCATTCCGGTATAAAGTGAGGCCCGCGATGAAGAGGCTGATCACTCTCGTCTTCCTTATGGCCGCGGCGGCGCTCTGCGGAAATGTCTCCTATAACACGTACACCGTCGGGATCGGCCGGTTCCTGGTTAAATCTCAGGAGGCCTTCGAGCCGACCGAAGTGCTGTACGGGGAGTTCCTCTCTCCGGAGGACCTCTTCGTCAGGGACGGTAAGCTGTACGTGGCCGATTCCGGCAACTCCCGGATAGCCGTGCTGGACGGCAAAGAAGTTAGCTACCTGGCCGAATGGGAGGTGCTGAACCCGCAGGGGATCTACGTGGATGAGTCCGGGACGATCTACATCGCAGACTCCTGGGCCAGAAAGGTTTACAAATACGACGGACGGGGAGTACAAACCGGCGTGCTGACCAGACCCGACTCGCCGCTTTACGGCAAGAGCAACGACTTCATCCCGCTGAAGGTGGCGGCGGACAGGCGCGGGAACGTCTATGTTCTCAGCCAGGGAGTCACGAACGGACTGGTCGTTTTCAACAGGGACGGAAAGTTCGTCAGTTTCTTCGGGGCGAACGAACCCGACGTAACGCTGAGGATGATCCTCCAGAGGTTACTCTTCACACAGACTCAAAAAGAGCAGCTTCTTCGCATAAAGCCGCCCTCGCCGGGCAATCTGGTGGTGGACGACTCCGGCCTTGTCTGGACGGTTACCACCGGCCTCACGGACAAAGCAATAAAGAGGTTCAACGTAGCCGGCACGAACATATACGGCGAGCTAGACTTCTCCAGCTCCGATTTCATCGATCTAGACATAGACGCGTTCGGGAACGTGTACGCCCTGAGCTCGAACGGCCTGATCTTCATCTACGACTCGTACGGGAATCTACTCTTTCTTTTCGGCGGCCAGAGCTACTACGAAAACAGGAGGGGACTGCTCAGGTCTCCCGTGGCGATCGACGTGGCCGAGGACGGCAGGATATACGTTCTAGACAAAGAGGACGGAACGATCACTGTTTTCTCGCCCACGGCCTTCGGCAGCCTGGTGCTGAAAGGTGTAAGTTATTACAACCAGGGGATGTATCTGGAGGGAGAGGCTATCTGGCGGGAAATACAGAAGCTGAACAGCGGTTTTCTCCTGACTTACAAAGTACTGGGCAACATAGAGTTCAAGAGGGACAACTACGGGCAGGCCTTCGACTATTTCTCGCTGGCGCAGGATATGCGGGGCTATTCGGAGGCCTTCTGGCATCTCAGGAACGACTGGCTCCAGAAGGTCGTCGGCCTTCTCTTCGTGGCGCTGGTGGCGCTGGCCGTTTTCGATCTCGTCCGTTCGGTCCTCAAGCGACAGGGGAAGATAAAGCCGCGCGCCAGGGCAGGCGGAGAGATGAAGTTCAGACTGTTGAGGGAGTTGAAGGCTTCACTGAAATTCCTGAAGAACCCCTTCGACGCCGTTTACGAGATGAAGAGAAACGGGGCGGTCTCCTTCTCTACCGCGACGTTGCTTTACATATGGATGTACGTTCAGAACGTATTGATCCTCTATCTGGCATCGCCACTCTTTGTGGGTTTCAGGGCACGCAACATCGATTTTCTGGCGCTCTTCTACGACACTTACAGGCTGCTCTTTCTCTGGATAGTTGGAAACTTTCTGGTGAGCGAGATCTCCGAGGGCGAGGGAACTTTCAAACACATATACATAGGCACGATCGAAGCCTTCCTGCCTATCCTGCTCTTCTCCCTGCCTCTGGCGCTCGTGACCAACCTGTTGACGCTCAACGAGGCCTTCATATACACCTTTTCGATGCAGGCCCTGAACGTCTGGTCGCTCGTTATGCTCCTGATCGTGATTTCCCAGGTTCACAACTTCACCTTCGGCGAGACGGTGAAAAACGTTCTGCTGACGCTCTTCGCGATGCTTCTTCTCGCGCTGCTTATCTTCCTCGTGCTCATACTTCTGCGCGAGGAGATCGATTTCTTCGTCTCGATCGTCCAGGAGCTGATCTTCCATGCGGGTTAACAGGGCCGTGGTCGGTTACGCGATAAAGATAGCGCTTCTGGTGCTGGCGACTGTCCTTCTGGGACTTCTGCTCGGCTACAAACCCGGCCAATCGTCGGGAACGCCCCCGGCGGTTTTCGTCCAGAGGCCTTACACCTTCGAGAGGCCGGCCTTCGAAAAGGTTCTCGCGAACGACAATCTCGAGCTGTACTTCGACAGAAAATCGGCCGGAATAAAGCTCGTCGATCTGAGGAACGGCAAAACCTGGCATTCGGTTCTGGAGGAGGCCGACAGATCGATCAACAACGTCTGGCAGGCCTTCTTCAGCTCGGGCGTAACGCTCGAACACATAGACGGCAGGAACACCGTCAGACGGCTTAACTCGGCCAGGGACGGCGAAACCAGCTTTGTAGACGTCTCTTCCGATCACTTCAGCGTGGCCATCGCCTTCCCCGATGTCGGGGCCGTCATCGAGGTCAAATATACCCTCGGGGTCGATTTTCTGGATATATCGGTCACGGGTGTCGAAGAGGGCGCGATCAAATTGACCTCCCTCTACCTGTACCCCTTCATGGGCGCATCGAAAGGAACGGTGCCCGGAAGCTTCCTCATCCCCGACGGCATTGGCGCCGAGCTCGACCTCTCGAAAAAGACGATCGCAAATTCGCCCTTCGTCGCGAGGGTGTATGGACTGGACAAAGGCTTCGTCGACATCCCGACGACCTTAAGCCTGGATACTGTGGCCGATCCAGAGAGAATAACCCTGCCCTTCTACGCGGTAACGACGGGCGAGGCTGCCTTACTCGGAGTGATAACGGGCGGCGATCTCTACGCCGAGGTACAGGCCTACAAATCAGGCATAGTCACCCCTTTCAACTGGATAACCACAAGATTCATATACAGGCAGATGTACAGAAAGCTCCTGAACAAAAAGGGCGAGGGCGTCAGCATACCTCAGGCGCAGAGAAATCCCGTATCTCCGGCGTTGAGATTCTACTTCCTCGACGGCTCGAACTCGTCCCCGTCGGGGATAGCCGCAAAAGCGAGGGAGGATTTCCTGCTTAGGGGACTGATCCCCTCGCGGCGGCTCGAGCCGGTCGTCCCGCTGAAGCTGGAGTTCCTGGTAGCGGAAAGCGAAAAAACCACCTTCGGCAGAAAGGTCCATATAATGACTCCGCAGAGTGAGCTGGAGCGAATACTGGCCGAAGTCGGCAAATACTCTCAACGGACGGTAGTCGTTTTGAGGGGCTACACCTCCGGGGGGCTCTCCACCTCCTCGCCCGATCACCTGCCCCTGGAGAGGAAAGCGATAGAGGACATCTCAAGGCTGAGCGAATTCTATTTCTACGTGGACTATCTGACGGCTCATGAAGGATCGGGGGGCGTATCGAGGGCCCGCTACGCGCAGAACAGATCGGAACAGATAATGATCGAAGGTCCGAGATTCATCATCGATCCGCGGGAGACCGTCTCTTTCGCACTCGAAGAACTCGAGAGCTTCTCGAAACTCGGGATCGAAAAATTCGCCCTCGCCCACCTCGCCGAACTGGCCTTCTCTACCAGGGACAGTAACAGAACTGAGAACGTGGAGGCCCTTCTGGAGACGGTCTCGCTCTTCGACGGGCCGATACTGTACAACCCCAACCTTTACATGATCTCCCGGGCCTCACACATATCCGACATCCCCGTCTCGAATTCGGGTTACCTCATAGAAGACAGCGTCGTCCCGCTTCTGCCGGCGGTGTTGAGGGAGTCCTTCTGGCTCTTCACCGGTCCGGTAAACCTCACGTCCGATTTCAGGCGCGAACTGCTCAGGGCCGTCGATTACGGGCTCTTCCCCAGTTTTTACATAACTTCGGAGAGTTCGATGAAACTCGTGGAGACCGCCTCGTCCGACCTCTTCTCCACAGAGTACGAAAACTGGAGGGAGAAGATCGAGTTCGCCTACGACTTCGTATCGAAGGCCCTCGAAAATACCCTCAACTCGCGGCTCGTCGAACGCGTCGAGGTGGCTGCCGGTCTCTTCAGAAACACCTACGACAACGGAACGTCCATAACGCTGAACTACAATGAAAACCCGGCGAGAGCGGGAGATCTCGAGATAGAGCCTCTCTCCTACGTTGTCGAGGTGAACAGATGAGAATGAAAATAAGGACCAGAGAGGCGCTCCAGGGGTTGGCCTTCATATCGCCCTGGCTCATAGGTTTTCTGATCTTCACGCTCGTACCGCTGGTGAGGACTTTCTGGCTGAGCCTCAACGAAGTCAGGGTTACGGCCGGCGGGATCCGCACCTTCTTCGTGGAACTCAAAAATTACAAGGACGCCTTCCTGACCGATGTGACGTTTTCGGGAATGTTGATCGACTACGCCCTTCAGATGGCCGTCTATATACCGGTCATCATCTCCTTCTCCATGGCCGTGGCGCTTCTGCTGAATCTGAAAATCAGGGGACAGGGCCTCTTCAGGACGATCTTCTTCCTCCCCGTGATTATCTCCAGCGGTCCGGTCCTGGCCGAACTGGCCGACAAAGGCGCGATGACCTTCGAGGGACTCACGAAACTCGATTTTCTCGTAAACCTCCAGACTACCCTGCCGCCGTCGATCGCCAGACTGCTGGCCTTCGCCGTAGGCTCTTTCATCGTGATCCTCTGGTTCTCGGGCGTGCAGATCCTCATCTACCTGGCCTCGCTCCAGAAGATCGACAGGTCCATGTACGAAGCGGCCAGGATCGACGGTGCATCGGGCTGGCAGATCCTCTGGAAGCTGACGATCCCCTCTCTCATCCCTATAACATTCATAAACATCGTATATACGATAGTGACAGTCTCCACCTTCTCCACGAACGCCGTGATCCAGAAGATACAGACGGACATGTACAGACCTGAAAGGGGGCTGGGTTACGCCTCGGCCCTTTCGTGGATCTACTTTCTGGTTATGCTCGCGATCATCGGGTTATTTGTTCTGATCAACGTGATATACAGAAAGAAAGGGGGCGAGAGGTCTTGAACGTTCCACGACTGAACAGGAAGGTGAAGACGGCGGCCGGCATGGCCTCGGTCTATTTCACCCTGCTGCTGATCGGCTTCGTCTTCATATATCCGGTGATATACATAATATCCTACAGCTTCATGGACACCGAGGATCTCGTCAACCCGTTGGTGAGATGGCTGCCGACAAAGCTCTACATCGGGAATTTCAGCGAGGCCGCCAGCGTGCTGGATTTCGCGGCCACCCTGATCAAGACGCTCATCGTGACCGTCCTGCCCTCGATCCTCCAGACCATCTCGGCCTCGATCGTCGGGTACGGCTTCTCGCGCTTCCGCTTTCCCGGAAAGAAGATAATGCTCGCGGCGTTACTGGCGACCTTCATAATCCCCCCGCAGGTTACCATGATCCCCCAGTTCCTTATGTTCCGCGATCTTAAACTCCTCGAGACGATCTGGGCCTTCATACTCCCGGCGACCTTCACGCAGGGGATCAGGAGCGCCATATTCGTGCTGATCTTCTACCAGTTTTTCAACATGCTCCCGCGCTCGCTCGAGGAGGCGGCCAAGATAGACGGGGCCTCGACTTTCAAGATCTTCTACCGGATCGCCGTGCCTTCGGCTACCCCGGCGTACATAATAGCCTTTCTCTTCTCGCTCGTCTGGTACTGGAACGAAACGACGCTCACGGCCCTCTACCTCGGAGAGAAATGGGCCACGCTGCCGCTGAAGCTCCAGAATTTCGCCGTCACTTTCAGGAGGCTCTACCCGGCCGATCCCTACTCGGTGGTGGGCAAGAACCTCAACGAAGCGATAGTGATGGCCGGAACCTTCCTGACCCTGATCCCGCTGCTCATGATATATTTCTTCACGCAGAGCTGGTTCGTCGAAAGCATAGACAGAACCGGCATAACCGGGGAGTGATCGAATGAAAAACCTGAAAAACTGCTTCACCGCCCTTATAATCATACTGTGCGTCTTCGCCGCGGGTTCTCAGAACCTCGAGAGGGAGTACGAAGCTTCTTTCCTTTATTTCTGGGAGCAGACAAACACTCTCGACGATTCTCCCGGCTACGGACTGGTTCGAGACAGGTTTCCCGGTAATCCGTCGATAGCCAGCATCGCGGCCGTGGGTTTCGGGCTGACCGCGATACCGATCGGTGTCGAGGAGGGCTGGATCGGTTACGAGGACGGCTTTGAAAGGGCCTCGAGAACTCTGGACACCTTCCTGAAGCTGGAGAATTTCCACGGCTTCTTCTTTCACTTTCTCGACTTCAATAAAGGCGAGAGGGCCTGGAACTGCGAAATATCGACGATCGACACGGCTATTTTCCTCTGCGGCGCCCTTACGGCCGGTGAGTACTTCGGCGGAGATGTCGCCAAAAAGGCCTCGGCCCTGTACGAAAGGGTCAACTGGAACGGTATGATCGATTACCGCAACAACTACTTCTACATGGCCTACTACCCGGAGAAGGGCTTTCAGGGATTCTGGGACTTCTACGCCGAGCAGCTCATGCTCTATGTCCTGGCGGCCGGAGCCCCCAATCCGAAATACAGGATCGATCCGGTCGTTTACTACTCTTTCAAAAGGTACCAGGGCTCTTACAAAGGCGAGCGGTTCATACACTCCTGGTTCGGCTCGCTCTTCACATACCAGTTCAGCCACGCCTGGATAGATTTCAGAGATCTCACCGACGGAAGAGGCGTCAACTGGTTCGAAAACTCCGTCAGGGCCTCTCTGGCCAGCTATAACTACTGCAAAGACAACGCCGATCGATTCGCCGGCTTCGCTATCGGCTGGGGGGTCACGGCCTGCGACGGGCCGGGCGGATACGACGGACTCCTCGGAACGCCGCCCTCGGGAAACAACGACACCGCCCACAGAGTCGATGGCACGCTCGCCCCGGCCGGCGCGCTGGGATCGATAGTCTTTTTACCGGACAGGGCCATCGAGGCCCTCGAAGCCTATTACGAACTGCCGGAGCTGGTGGGCAGGTACGGCCTGAAGGACTCGTTCAACCTCGACCTCGACTGGTTCGCCTCCGATTATATAGGCATAGACAAGGGGATAACGCTGCTCATGATCTCCAATTACAGAAACGATCTGGTCTGGAATATACTTATGGAGAGCGAATACATAATCGACGGGCTCGACAGGCTTGGTTTCGAGGTGGAGCGAAGGTGAAGTTTGAAGAGATACTGGATCTCGAAGAGAGATCGTCGTTCGACTTTTTCTGGAAGGAGGTCTCCCTTTCCGACAGGGGTTACGGCCTGATAAGGGACAACACGAAAGACAGGAGCGTGGCGAGCATCGCCTCGGTGGGCTTCGGCCTCTCGGCCCTGCCGGCCGGTGTCGAAAGGGGCTGGATAACCAGAAAGAGCGGCGAAGAGAGAGCTGTAAAGACACTGAAAAGCTTCCTGAACAACGTTGAATCGAAAGAAGGCTTCTTCGTGCATTTCATAGATATGATCGAAGGCAGGAGGGCCTACAGATCGGAAGTCTCGGTGATCGACACCGCGATCTTTCTCATGGGCGGTCTCGTCGCGGCCGAATATTTCGGCGGAGAGACGTCGGAGCTTTTCCGGACCATATACGGGCGCGTGAACTTCCCCTGGTACGTGAACGGAGAGAGAAACTGCTTCTATATGGGCTACAACTACGAACGCGGCTTCTGGGGAGGGTGGGACCGCTACGCCGAGCAGATAATCATGTACGTGCTGGGCGCCGCCTCTCCGACTTACCCGACGGACCCATCGCTCTACTACTCCTTCGCCAGAGACAGGGGAACCTACGAAGATCTGGAATTGATCCACACATACACAGGCTCGCTCTTCACCTACCAGTTCAGCCACGCCTGGATAGATTTCCGAAAAATACGCGACAGGGACGGCATCGACTGGTTCGAAAACTCCGTAAGGGCCTCTCTGGCCAACTGGAAGTACTGCTCAGGCGAGGAAAAAAACTACAGAACCCTGCACGAAAGATCGTGGGGACTCACCGCCTGCGACTCTCCGGACGGTTACAGGGGGGATTTCGGAGCGCCGCCTTCGGCCAAATCCAACACCGCGCACAGAACCGACGGAACCGTGCCGCCCTGCGGAGCGCTCGGCTCGATCGTCTTCGTCCCCGGGATAGTCGAAGAGACGGTGAAACACTACTTCGAAAACGTGCCGGAACTCTGGAGCGAGTACGGATTTCTGGATGCCTACAACCTCGACAGAAACTGGGTCTCTGACAGGGTCATCGGCATAGACAAGGGAATAACGCTGCTCATGATCGAAAACTACAGAAGCGGAATGATCTGGGAACTGACCATGGGTAGCCAATACATAAAAACCGGCCTCGAAAGACTGGGCTTCTCGCGGCGGTCGTAAGAGCCGTCCAGCGTCCAGCCCCGGAGTGTGAACAGTGCCCTGCGCCGTCATCCCGTAGTGAACCTATACTGTCATCCCGGGCTCCGACCCGGGATCCACTCCTTAGAAAACCGTGATTCTGAGTCAAGCTCAGAATGACGTCAAGTGAGTCCGGCATGACGGGAAGAGACTGTCATACCGCAGCGCCCCCGTGGAGCCTGCCCTGAAATGCTCCCCCATCCTGTCATCCCGTAATGAACCTATACGGGATCTCGCTCTTCGGCACTCCCATCCTGTCATCCCGGGCTCCGACCCGGGATCCACTCCTTAGAAAACCGTGATTCTGAGTCAAGCTCAGAATGACGTCAAGTGAATCCGGCATGACGTGAGGGGAGGAAAGACCGCGAAAATGGGGACTGACGGGCTCCTGACGTCTGTCCCGTTTTTCGCGAAGACCGGGATCCTGGCTGGGAGCACGCCAGGATGACGTGAGGGGAGAGCCTGCCCTGAAATGCTCCTATTCAGGGTCATTCCGTGGTGTCCCCATCCTGTCATCCCGTGGAGCCTGTCCTGATATGATCAAATTCAGGACTCCTATACGGGATCTCGTTCTTACTCTTTCGAAGGAGCGGAGATGCCGGATCGGTGTCCGGCATGACGGGAAGAGACTGTCATCCCGGGCTCCGACCTGGGATCCACCCCTTAGAAAACCGTGATTCTGAGTCAAGCTCAGAATGACGTCAAGTGAGTCCGGCATGACGGGAAGGAGGAAAGACCGCGAAAATGGGGACTCATTTTCGCGAAAATATGAAGCAGAACTTGAAGTGGGTAGTACCCTACCTGGGTCTCTATTGCGCGATGAACTATGGATTTGTGGCGATGCCGTGGAAGACCTCTTTGATGTGGGGTGTCATTATGCTCGGCCTTTTCATCATCCAGTCAGTTGTTGATCTGAGGAGCCATCCCGAAATGAAGGGATAACTGAGGTAACTTCGTGCAAGAGTCGCGTTTATTTGCTTGTTAAAAGGGGGTCCCTATTTACCATTCCGATAGAAGATTCTTCAACTATGAAGTGAAGGTATGAAATCTTTCTCTTCAGTGATGATTCTGTTTATTTCTCCAACTTCGGCCATCTTGAAGGGGGCAATAACATCGAATTTGCTGCTGTCTATCAGAAGTATTCTCTCGCTCGAATTCAGAAGCATCTTTCTCTTTATGCTGGCGGAAAAGGGGCTGAGTTCGAAGGTACCTATATCGCTTCTGAACGAGGCCGCCGAAAAGAAGAACTTGTTCGCGTATATCGAGCTCACGAGACTTTCGGCTCTAGGTCCAATAAGCGAATCGAATCCGTACTGGAGGCTTCCGCCGCTCGATTCAACCGAAAACCCCTGTACTTTAGACAGGGCGAGCAGGATGTTGATACCATTGGTTATTATGTGCAGTTTCTTGAACTTTCTCGATAATCTCAACGCAAAAACATAGCAGGTGGTGCTTTCATCAATGAAGAGGACATCGTTTTCTTCAACATATTCTATGGCTTTCGAGGCAATTATCTCCTTTGATTCTCTCTCTACCCTGAGCCTTTTCAGGAAGAAGCTGCTGGGATCGGTTTCCTGATTGACCGCCCTTACTACTCCATACCCGTTGATCACAAGACCCGATTTCTGCAGATCCCTCAAGTCCCTCCTGAGCGTAATCAGAGAAATATCCAGGAGTTTTGCGAGTTCCTGAGTGTTGACCGATTCTCTCTCGGCAAGAATGCTAAGGATGTTCTGCCTTCTGTCTTCCTTCTTTAAAGCCATCTAATCATCTCCAGCATACCTCGCTCATCTGACTCTTCTCTTTGCAAGTCTCAGGGTTTCGACTCCGAGAAGCAAAGCTCCCCACAATGCAAGTGTCAGGAACTGACTGATTCCGAGGAGGTTCAATCCACTTGAGATAACCTGCAGTAAGATGAGACCGATAAAGACGCCGGAAACCTTGCCGAAGCCTCCGTTCGGATTGATCCCCCCGAGGACAGAAACGAGCACAGTGACCAGAAGATAAGAGGAACCGTAGCCGGCCTTTGCAGAGTTGAATCTGGCTATCATTATAAGCGATGCGATACCCGCAAGAAGACCGGATATCATATATACGAGAATAGTCACTTTGTTCGTGTTTATACCCGAGAAACCGGTCGCCTTGATGTTCGAACCAATCATGTAAGTGGATAGACCCAGACGCGTCTTGTTCAGCAATATCGCCACCGCTATCGCGACCGCTATCAGAATGAACAGAGGGACGGGAACTCCCAGAAATGTACCGTTGCCGATTACCAGAAGGCTCCTGGGAAGGCCCGAAATCACGTACCCCCTTGTTATTACGAGGCTTATTCCTTCTAGAAGCGTCATCGTACCGAGTGTCGCAAGAATTGGAGAGATCCCTATATACGCTATTATCATTCCGTTCACAAGACCCACCGCTAGCGAAATGGACATTCCGGCGAGAATCGCCAGAAATATTATCCAGCCAAGGTCACCGCCTCCCATGTTGGGAGTCACATTCCTAGTCAGAATCATCGCCATGATTATTCCCGAGAGATTCGCCGAGCTTATTATGGATAGGTTTATCCCGCCCGTAAGCATCGTTATCATCATCGCGAAGGCAAGCACTCCCAGTTCGGGAAGCTGGAAGGCCATAGACTGAAGGTTGCTGGGTCTGAGGAACTTGCCGGGGAGAGCGAGTGAAAACAGCAGGATGAGAACCGCAAGAATCACTCCCAGGGAGAGAATCTCGGAATTCTTCGAGAGTATTCCTCTCTTATTGTCACTCTTCGACATTGATTATCGCCCCTTTTCTCTCGCGCAGTTTCCTCTGGTAAGCCGTTATTCCCACGCTGATGACAATTATGGCCCCAACGAAGACCTTGTGCCAGTAAGAAGAGATTCCTAACAACGTCAACCCGTTCTGAACGATGATTATTAGACCGAATCCCAGAATCGTCCCGAGGATGCTCCCAGTACCTCCGGCCAAACTCGCGCCTCCGAGCACCACCGCGGCCAGAACTTCGAGCTCCCTTCCCATAAGCGCATTGGGAGCCACGGTGAGCATCATATTCGCCTGTACCGTAGAAGCTATCCCCGCTAGAAAGCCCATGTAACAGTAAACGAAAAGCTGCGTCTTCAGAACGCTTATACCTACTCTTCGCGCCGCTTCCTGGTTGCCACCCACCGCGTAGATGTTTCTGCCTAAAGCGGTGTACTTCAGTATCAGCCATGTGAGAATGAAAGAGAGCACCAGAACAAGAATCGGAATGGTTATTCCGGGATTGTCACCAAATCTCACAAGATTTCTCTCCATGAACCACATGGGAAAGCCATAGATCCAGGTTCCGCCGCTAATGAATATGAGAAGACCGTAGAACAGGTTCATGGTTGCAATCGTCACGATTATCGACGGAGTCCTCAGAAAGTATATGAGCAGAGCGTTGACTAAACCGAGGCCTATACCGACAGCGCCACCTATCGCAAAGGCCAGGAACATATTCCCTCCCCAACGAATGACAATCGTAGCCATCACATACTGTGCGACAGTGGCGATTGCGGTGAAGGAAATGTCAATCCCTCCGGAGATCAGCACAACGAGTACACCCGCGGCCATTATTGCAAGGAAGGAATTGCTTTCCACCATTCCGTAGATATTGGTGAAGGTCAGAAAGCTCGGCTTCATAATGGTGAAAAGCAGAGACACTGCGACTATCACAAGCAAGAGGTAGAATTCGCTCTTGACAAATATCTTTCTCAATCCTGAATTAGATCTTGTTGATCTTCTCATACAGCTCTTTCTCCGTAAGCTCGCTGGAATTATATTTGCCGATTATTCTGCCCGCACTCATTATGTATGTCGTATTTGAATGGTATATGGCTTCTTCGGCTTCATCGGTTATCATGATAATTGAAATGCCTTCCGCTGCCAGTTCTCTTATTATCCTATATATGCTGTCTTTTGCGGCGACATCTATTCCCACCGTCGGCGAATCGAGGATCAAAACCTTCGGGTTTATTGCAAGCCACTTGGCGATCACGACTCTCTGCTGGTTGCCGCCGGAAAGAGTATTCACGGGAGAATCGACGGACGGAACCTTTATCGAGAGCTCTTCGATCCATCGCTTCACTTCCATACTTTCCTTTGCTTTGCTTATGAATCTGATTCTGGATAGAATTCTCTTGAGAACCGTAAGCACTATGTTTTTCCCCACAGGCTGATTCATCACAAGCCCATGTTGCAGTCGATCTTCGGGCACGTACGCGATCCCCGCGCGTATTGCATCCACAGCGCCGGTGGGATTGATCTTCCTCCCGCATACGAAGATTTCTCCTTCGTCGGGAGGGTTCATTCCGAAGAGCGATAGCACCAGTTCGGTTCTTCCCGAGCCCATCAGCCCAGTAATACAGACTATCTCTCCCTTATGAACCTTTAGATCGATCTCTTTGTAATTGCCGGTTCTGGAAAGCTTTCTCACTTCAAGAACGATTTCGTCGCCGGAATATGGAGGAAGCTTCGTGTATTCGAACTCTTTACCCGTCATGAGATATGAGAGCTTCTGCCTCGTAAGCTCGGAAGCGTCAAAGACTCCGACTTTCTTTCCGTCGCGAAGAACCGTAACTCGTTGGGCCACGGCCATTATTTCATCAAGTTTGTGGCTTACGAAAAGCGTGGCTATCTCTCTGTTCTGAAGCTCGTTGATCACCTTAATTAGAGACTGGACTTCATTCTTACTGAGAGAAGCGGTCGGCTCGTCCATAATCACCAGCCGCGCGTTCGCGTTTATTGCCCTGCAGATAGCGACTATTTGTCTTTCTGCAATGGATAGCTGGCTGACTTCCCTGCGAGTATCGAGAGAAACTCCGATCTTCTTCATAGTTCTGACGGCCTCTTCTTCGGTCTCTTTCCAGTTCATCAGGCGTTTTCCAGTTTCTACTCTGGAAGAGATGGCGATATTTTCGGCCACGGTCAAATTCGGGAAGAGCGACAGATCCTGATATATTACCTGAATACCTTC
This sequence comes from Mesotoga infera, assembly GCF_900157305.1. Lineage (NCBI taxonomy): Bacteria > Thermotogati > Thermotogota > Thermotogae > Kosmotogales > Kosmotogaceae > Mesotoga > Mesotoga infera. The sequence goes on along the minus strand of NZ_LS974202.1, from coordinate 1,351,317 downwards.
CCTTACGCTATTTGAAGATTTCTGGTGGCTTATTCTCCTGCCGTCAACACATATCTCGCCGCCGGGATCGGGCGAATGAATGCCCGAGATTATCTTTATCAGAGTGCTTTTTCCCGAACCGTTCTCACCGACCAGGCAATGGACCTCTCCCTTCTCTATTTCGAAATCGACTGAATCGAGGGCAAGTACGCCTCCGAATCTCTTCGAAATATTCCTCAACTCCAACAATTTCTCAGCCATAATTACATCACCGGAAAGAGAGGGGGCGGACCCCCTCTCGAAATCAGAACCCGTAAGAAAGAGCGTTCTCAGCAGTTATATCGACTTGCGCGTCAAATTTGACAATGTTTCCTTCGATAGTTGCCTTCCCAAGACCGGGTATCTCGAAGCCATCGACGACCGCCGGCACAATACCCGCCGGAATTCCGGCCTTCGCAAGAGCGTTCTTAGCGTCCAGCAGTGTTTTCGCGAGATAAACCTGTGCGAATCCTGCATCCTTTGGATCCCACAGGTAACCCCACTGCATCAAACCCTGCTTCAGGTAAGGATCTGCGTGACTCGGAATTACCGTACCTACAATCTTAACCTTTCCCTTCATGTTCCTTGCGTTGAGAGCCTGCGAGGCACCGATCGGGCCTAGAGAACCGAAACCGACTATACCCTTCAAGTTCGGGTAGGCATTGAGAAGCTCGAGTGTCTTCTGGTAAGAGAGCTCCACGCTTTCGCCACAGGGGATTCTCTCAGTCACTAACTTCATGTTCGGATACTTCTCTGCAACGTAAGCAAGACCTACATCTGCCCAGAAGTTATGAAGCGGAACCGTGAGCCCGCCGACAAACACCGCGAACTCCCCTTCTCCACCCATCAGCTGCGCGAGCCTTTCGAAGTTCGCCTCTCCGAACTTGACGTTGTCTATCGTTTCAACGTCCCAGTCGCCACCCTTTTGATCGGGCGACTCATGAGTGATGATAATGATGCCGTTCGCCCTGGCCTTCTCAAAGACAGGCTCGAGCGCTTTCGCGTCGTTAGGAACTACACAGATGGCGTCGACTCCCTTTGCGATAAGATCTTCAACTATCTTCACCTGCTGAGCAGGATCTGCGTCTGAAGGCCCTATCTGGTAAGCGTTCACCCCGAGTTTTGAAGCGGCATCTTTGACACCGACTTCCATTCTGTTGAACCAGGGAATTCCACCGATCTTAACAACAACCGCGATTTCGTAGTTGGTTGCTAAGACGGCAACTGCAAACAAGACACAGAGCAGGAGCATCAGAATTTTCTTATTCATTCGCATCCCTCCTTCTATGTGACCGGTTGACCGGCCCATCATAAACAGTGGAAAACACTCGAAGCATTGACCTGATAACTTGTGATCAAACTCATTTTATCAATTCATTCTTTCAAATCCATACCCGAAGACATCTGATTATCGAGACTTATGGCCGATCAAGGACAGGTAGCCTTCGATAGTTTCGATTCTTGTATGATATCGGCCGTAGTTACTCCCCAAGAGAAACAACGAGTTTTCAAAACGATTATGAACAGGGCTCCAGTAACTGAAGTCGCTTCTAAAATGCTTTTTAAGATAGCGATCGACGCTCGTTTTTGACCCGTATCAGTCGTAATCGCAGGAGCCTATCCTTACTTGTCTCTAATCCGATTTCACATCGCTCGAGTTTTTTGGTAAGCTTTATAAGTATAGATGATATGAAGTAATCACCTTGTTGATCCATTTTACTCACAATGTCGATAGGTAAAGTATTGGTCACAGGTACAGATGGAATATCAGGAGGCAGTAATGAAGGAAGGGATTCTGTCGATCGATCTGGGAACGATGGGAGTCAAGGTCACTCTTGTTTCCATGAATGGGGAGATTCAGCGATCCGCTTATGCCGAGTATCCGATAATTTCTGAACAACCGGGACAGGCCGAGCAGGATCCTGCGCTCTGGTGGAAGGGGATCATCGATTGCATAAAAGAGCTCGAGTCTCATGACGTCCGTCTTCCCAAACTTGTAAATGCGATTTCGATCTGCGGTCAGATGCACACACACGTCTATCTCGACTCTGAAGATAACCCCATAGGCCCTTCGATTACCTGGCTCGATCAGAGAAGCAGCGAAATAATAGAGGAATGGAACAGGGATGGAAGGGCAGACAGGCTCTTCGAACTCACATGGAACTTTCCTACAACTACATATGCGGCGCCGCAGATTTGCTGGGTGAAAAGACACAGGCCACAGGTCTTCGCAAAAACGAAGTCGATAATGATCGCCAAGGACTACATAAAGTACCTGTTGACCGGCAACAAAATCACCGATCCGTCCGATGCGTCCGGGACAGCCGTTTTCGACATAAGAACCAACAAATGGAGCCCCGAAGCCCTTGACCTGATAGGCCTTGACGGTCATCTCCTTTCCGACGTAATGCCTTCGGCAAGAATAATGGGCCACATAACGGACAGGGCGGGGAAGGAAACCGGTCTTCTGGAAGGAACCCCGGTTGTCAACGGAGGCTCGGATCACTCCGTAGCCGAATTAGGCTCCGGTCTTCTCGGCGAAGGAGAAGTGTCCTGCATAGTTGGCACCGCCGGAGTCGTGGCGGCGTGCACTTCTACACCCGTTATCGACCCGAAAAAGAGAGTTATGTGCTGGAGCTATCCCCTGGAAGGCTACTGGGACATTCTGGGAATAACTCAAACCGCTGCTTCCAGCTTAACGTGGTTCAGAAACACATTCGACAAAGACAGAAGCAACGAAGTCTTCGACGAATACTCCTCGATGGCCGAAAAAGTCTCTCCCGGATCAGAGGGACTGGTCTTCCTCCCCTACCTCATGGGAGAGAGAACTCCTCTCTGGGACTCAAAGGCTCGCGGTGTATTCTTCGGACTCACAATCAAACACTCCAAAGCCCACATGGTTCGGGCAATAATGGAAGGGGTCTCCTTTTCAATAAAAGATTGCATGAAGGTCATTGAAGAGCTGGGTGTGAGTTTCGACGGCGTGAATGTCATGGGTGGAGGAAGCAAGAGCCCTGTTTGGAGAAGAATCCAGTCCGATGTCTATGGAAAGAAAGTCATGACGCTCGAAACCCAGGACACCGGCTCGATAGGCAACCTGATACTCACCCTTCTCGCAATGAAGGAGATACGCGATCCCCTGGAGGCAGCCCGTCTCGTGAGGCGTGTCGAGACGGTCGATCCCGATCCAGCTAGGGCAGAAAAATACGAGAACTTATTTGGTATATACAAGCGAATCTACGATAGAACACATTCAATGATGGCAGAATTGGAGGCGTATGCGGATGAATAGAGAAGACTTTGCCGGTCTGGTGCTGGATGCCTGCAGAAGAATGGAAGAACGGGGTATGACGGTAGGAACCTGGGGAAATATAAGTGTCAGAATTGACAATGAAAGCTTCCTGATAACTCCGAGCGGTATGAGCTATGGTTGCTTGAAGACCGAGGACATTGTTCTGGCGGATATGAAAGGCTTTGTCATCGACAGCAAGCGAAAGCCGAGCATCGAGCACGGTCTTCACAGAATGATCTATAAATATAGACCGGATGTGGGAGCGGTTATTCACACTCATCCTCAGTACTCAACGGCATTCGCCATAGCGAGAAAAGATGTCCCCGCGGTTTCGGAGGAACTCGTGCAAATAATCGGAGAAGGCGTGAAGTGTGCAAAGTATGCGCTTCCCGGAACCGAGGAACTGGCCATTAACGCCGTGGAAGCTCTCGGAAACAATAACGCGGTGCTTCTCGCGAACCACGGAGCGGTCTGTGTGGGAAGCACCTTGGGAGACGCCTTCAAGGTGGCCGAGGTACTTGAGAAGTCGGCAAAAACGATTATCATGGCGACAATCATAGGAACCCCTCAGGTGATATCCCACGAAGAGTGTCTTAAGATGCAGGACTTCGTGAGGAATCACTACGGGCAGAAATGAAGCCTAAACCTTACACCGATCGAATTATCGCCGAGAGCCGACCGATGTCGGCTCTTTTCTTTTCCGCCTTTTAGTAAATCCCGGCTTCGATCCCGTTATCACATAGTGCACCAATCCCGTAATCCCGTAGTGCTGCTCGGGATCCCGCTCAGAAGAGCCATCCTTCGTTGTTCGTCCAAGATCATGGACCCGTCCTTCGTGAGAGCGTTAGGGGCATTTCCTCGACATTACGCATCCAGAACGCCTCCATCCTGTCATCCCGTAGTGCTCCTATACGGGATCCCGCTCTTTTGCTCTTACGAAGAGGATGCCGGATCAATGTCCGGCATGACGGGAAGGGGGCTGTCATCCCGTGCCCCATCCTGTCATCCCGTAGTGTTCTTATACGGGATCCCGTTCCTTACGGTTGAAAGAGCAGATTCTGAGTCAAGCTCAGAATGACGTCAAGTGAGTCCGGCATGATGTGAGGGGAGGAAAGACCGCGAAAATAGGGACTGACGGGCTTTTGACGTCTGTCCCGTTTTTCGCGAAGACCGGGATCCTGGCTGGGAGCACGCCAGGATGACGTGAGGGAACTGTCATCGCGTAGTGCACCAATCCCGTAATCCCGTTGATGCCCGCGGAGCCTATCCTGATGAGCCTGCCCTGAAATGCTCCCCCATCCAGTCATCCCGTAGTGATCCTATACGGGATCTCGCTCCTGCTCTTTCGAAGGAGCGGAGATGCCGGATCGGGGTCCGGCATGACATGAGGGGGCTGTTATCCCGGGCTCCGACCCGGGATCCACTCCTTAGAAAACCTTGATTCTGAGTCAAGCTCAGAATGACGTCAAGTGAATCCGGCATGACATGAGGGGGCTGTCATCCTGCGCGAAAATGGGGACTCATTTTCGCGAAAACATGAAGCAGAACTTGAAGTGGGTAGTGCCCTACCTGGGTCTCTATTGCGCGATGAACTACGGATTTGTGGCGATGCCGTGGAAGACCTCTTTGATGTGGGGTGTCATTATGCTCGGCCTTTTCATCATCCAGTCAGTTGTTGATCTGAGGAGCCATCCAGAAATGAAGGGATAACTGAGGCAACTTCGTGCAAGAGTCAGGCACGGAAAAAGGAGTCTGATAATTACACCAATAATTGCCATGCCTGTCAAAGACTTTTGAGAACACTAACTCTTTATCAGTTTCACCGTATAATTGTAGGACCGTATCCAATAAATAGGCGAGGAAGGAAATAAGGCAAAAGAAAAGGGACTCAACTCCATTTAGAATGTTTTTTGTATGAGAAAAACAAAACGAAAAGAGTGAGTCCCGGTGGTTATTGCGGTTATTGGTTATTCGTGAGCTGGTGAAGTGAGTGTATCAAGAGAAGTCTTGTCAAAGCCACCGCAAAAATTGTATACTATACAGTAAGTTACTGGCCAGTATACAAATTGGAGGCAAAGATGGAATTCTTTGACCGTGCCGATGAAATGGCGTTTTTCGAGAAACTCACGAAGAGGAAGTCGAAAACAATGGTCGCGCTCTTCGGGCGCAGGAGGATCGGTAAGACGACTCTTCTGAAGAAGGTCTATCCGGACGCGCGATACTTTTTTGTTGACACCCGCTCTTCCGAGACTTTGCTGAAAGACTTCTCTTCACAGATATTCGAAGGAAGCTTTGACAATTGGGAAGGCTTCTTCAGGGCATTGTTTCGGCTTCAAGAAGTGGTGATTTTCGACGAATTTCAGAACTTCATGAGAGTTGATCAATCGGTCTTTTCGGTCCTTCAGAAAGTATGGGACGAGAATTCAGGAAGAGGTTTGCTGATTCTCTGTGGATCATATGTAGGGATGATGAAGCGAATCTTTCTGGACGATAAGGCACCGCTCTTCGGAAGATGCGATTACAAAGTTGAGCTGAACCAGTTCCGCTTCAGGGATGCTCTGGAGATGATGCGGAGCTTCGGTTATTCATTTGAAGAGGCTTTGGAATGGTACTCGGTTCTCGGCGGTATTCCTCAATATCTGTGGCTTCTCGAAGAAAGGACTTCTTTCGAGAAGAAGATTCGGGAACTCTTCTTTGATAGATTCTCGCCCCTTCGGGAGGAGGGTAAAAACCTTCTTATTGGCGAGTTCGGAACGGAGCATCCGGGCTACTTCTCCGTGCTTGAGGCGATCGGTTATTTTGACAGAGATGCCGGCGAGATTGTCGACAGAACGGGTATGGAACGTACAAAGGCGATGAAATACCTTTCCGAGCTCACAAACAGCTACGGAATAATCGAGCGGGTAGAAAATCTCCTTTCAAGATCGAAACGCGGTCTGAGATACACTATTCAGGACAACTTCCTTTCATTCTGGATGAAGTATATCTATTCAAGACAGAACGCCGTTGAATTTGATTTCGAACAGGCCCTAACATATACTATTGAGAATCTCGAAGAGTATATTGGCAGAACATTTGAATCAACAGTGAAGTCACTCGTCCCGGATCTCTACAGGGCCGAAAAAATCCCTTTTCTACCCGAGAGAGTCGGCAAACACTGGGGCAAAATTCCGGGCACAAGGGACAAGACCTATGAGATAGATCTCATCGGAGAGTCGAGCGACAGAATTCTGGTATTCGAGTGCAAATGGAGAAAGGCTCCGGTTGGACCTGAAGTAGCAGAAGAGCTGATAGAGAAGATGCAGTACATCCCTGACAAGAGGGTCAAAGTACCGGTTATTATAAGCAAGTCTGGTTTCAAAGCGAACATGCCGAAAGAAGTTCTGCTAATAGACTTGCGCGATCTAGAAGAATCAACCGGATGACGGAGATGACGCTTATCAAGATATGTAGTATCTGAACTGTTCAAGGCGCTTCCAGAACCGGAGGAGTTTCTAAATCCAGAGTCAAAGAACCCTTACCTGGGATTTCCTGTAGAGTAATCCGAGTTGCTGTTGGACTCGGGTTTACCGAAGCCTTTTCTTGGTAAAGGCTATGGTGTTATTCACGCTATTTAAAATGCTAGACATTCATATAACGTATTGTATAATCATGTGTCCAATAAAGAGCTTTCCACAAGCAAGCGAAACAGAATCCGATAACCGAGGAGGTAGGAAAATGAGAAAAATCTCAATTCTTTTTATCTTGTCCTTGGCCGTATTCCTTTTTTCCAGCGATAATTACTTCACACAGGAAAGCGTCGAACACTTCAAAAACCTACTGGAGGACCAGGGTTTCACAGTTCAGGAAGGTAGCCTGTACCTGTTTAATCCGGCCGACCTGTTCGGTAACTATATACTGCCCAGCTGTTTTTGCAATAACGCCGATTCTCCGTACGCCGTCTACCTTATTCCCGAAGGGCCGGGTCAGGTGAGTCCCAACAAGTACCCCTGGACCTACAAACTGAAAGAGAACGAGGCAATAATCTATCTCGGCTGGACACCACCACCTTTGGTTTATTTCAGTTACCAGACCTTTATCGCCGGTAGATTCTATAACGATGCATTTCACAGGATATTCGGAAATCTCGGGGACACTATCAATATTTCCACAATAAACACTGGCGAATCGATAAAGGAAGAAACAAAAGGCACGAAATTCAACGCTCCAACAATAATAATCAGCACGCCAGACAGGAATACCGACGCCGTTCTGAGAGCCGAAATAGCCAGGGCTGGTTTCGATGTTGGAATAGTAAATACGGAAGTACTTCCTTCAGCCCTGTTGAGACTCGGGTTGGAACGCGATGATGACGAGTTGACCTTCCTTTTCAGAGCAGCTTTCTTCGAAAATGAAGCCGATAGAGAGTTTTATACCAGCGATCCACCGCTCGTCGGCTACAAAGAGATACTCGTGAAACCACCATATCAGAGCAACTTCAGAGGCTGGGTCTTCAGAGTAACACCCCCGGAAGATCTCAAGAGCGATCCATTCCCGATTCCACCTCTCAGGATAAGGGCTACGGGTGACACCTCCGAACTCGAACTGGCGAAGACGATGGATAGGTTGCGTGAGGCCATCCTGAAGGAGTACGAAGGCCTGCAATTCAGCGAGCTGAAGAGCTACAGGTGGTTCGAAGAGAGCTATCACGGCATACAGACAATAACGGATGTATTCGGCGAGACCAGAGATACCGTTTACTTCCGTACCGACACCTTCGAACTCTCTGAGTCTGGCGAAGATTTTGTTATCGTTTATGGCCCAATACACTCCCTTACCGGGAAATCCATCTACTCGAGCTTTATACTCTACACCGGCGATATCGTGAAGGACCTGCTACCCCTGCAGTCGAGGATAATGCTCGGTTTCTTGAGTGTGAACAGCCAAATGAGCGAGGAAAGCAAGCTCGGCCTTAAGGGAAGCGCGAAGCAGTTCCTTCCAGACGACCCAAATGCCGACCTTTTTTATGTTTGGAAGATAGCCAGAACTAACCCGGATAACGAGGATTACTGCGTCATAGTGCCTGAACCTAATTATGAGAGGATCACCTACAACGAACTTTTTGTAGCCTTTAGAGCGTATATAAACCCAAAACTGGCCGTAAGTGCAGCGTACGAGGAAATACTCATGGATAAAGTCATATATTTCTCGCAGGAGAAATAGAAGTGTATCTTAAACCTTAACCCCGTCTCCCACACCGTTATCCCGTTGTGCTCCCCCTCATGTCATCCCGTAGTGAACCTATACTGTCATCCCGGGCTCCGACCCGGGATCCACTCCTTAGAAAACCGTGATTCTGAGTCAAGCTCAGAATGACGTCAAGTGAGTCCGGCATGACGGGAAGAGACTGTCATACCGTAATGCTCTTATACGGGATCCCGTTCTCCCGCTCTTTCGAAGGAGCGGAGATGCCGGATCAATGTCCGGCATGACGGGAAGGGGGCTGTCATTCCGCAATTAACCTATACTGTCATCCCGGGCTCCGACCCGGGATCCACTCCTTAGAAAACCGTGATTCTGAGTCAAGCTCAGAATGACGTCAAGTGAGTCCGGCATGACGGGAGGGGACTGTCATCCCGTGGAGCCTGCCCTGGAATGTTCCTATTCAGGGTCATCCCGTGGTGTCCCCGTACCGTCATCCCGTAGTGCTCCTATACGGGATCCCGTTCTTGCCCTTTCAAAGGCTGAATGGCTCCGGCGAAAATGGAAACTGACCAGTTCCAGGGGTCTCGTTTTCGCATATACAAGTGCAAGATGCTATAATACTAATAAAGTAATATATGAAAAGGTGATTATATGGAATTAGTAAAAGCTGGAAGAAGCAGGCAGGTCACGATACCAAAACAGATATTCGATTCTCTTGGACTGAAGGAAGGCGACTATGTACAGGTCGAAGTAGAAGGCGGCAGAATCGTGCTTACGCCTGTTGCCGTGATTAACAAAGAAAAGGCAAAGTCCGAATTTTTTCAGTTGGTTCAGAAGGTGAGGACGAACGCCCAGGCTTTCACCGAAGAGGAAATTGAAGAAGAAATCCGTACAGCTCTCGAAGAGTCGAGAAGAGAAAAGTGACCAAAAAATTGAAAGAGTCGTACTAGACACCAATGTTCTGATATCTGCAATCATATCCAGCAAGAGTTCTCCTGCAAGAATCCTTGATCTCTGGAGAGAGGGTGTTTTTGAGCTTGCTTTCTCTGAAGAAACTCTACAAGAGCTGATAGATGTCCTGTCGCGACCGAAACTGTTACGCATCACCGGGATCAATAAAGATCAGCTGGATAGGTTGGTATCTTACCTGAGGTTGAGCTCGATCGTAATTGACTGCCCTGAAGATATCAAAATCAGTATCGAAGACCCTGATGATACTAAATTCATTACATGTGCAGTTCAGGCGGGTGCAAAATACATTGTATCTGGAGATCATCATCTGCTTGATCTAAAGGAAATTGAAGGAATTGCAATTGTCACACCCTCAGATTTTCTCAGAAAATTCCTGGGCTTTCGAACTGAATCCTGAACTCAAGACAGGCACGGGAATTTCAATCAAATCACACAGAAAGAACCCGAATAAAAAGTTTCCAGGTTTCACTTGTTCCCATATTTCACCCAGTGATCGTTGAAAGACCCGCTTCTTACGAAACATGAACGCTGTGAAGTGGAGTTCTGCATTTACCTTCTGCAAACAAAAACTCCATCCCCAATATGATCAAAACCAGATTCCGGATCGTGGGCGCTTCAAATACCCCAGCATCACTACTGGCCTGAAAGACTCAGCTGTAAAGAAATCCAGATAATAGCTCACACGGGGTTCACAGTACATCGCCAGAGCTGTGCCCTCTGCAAGATAAAAATCGGGGAATTTGCTTTCAAGAATATTCAGAAGATTCAGCGTTTGTGATGATGGTCTAGCGGTTCTAAGCATCTTATTATCTCCGATATCGAAAAACCGGTCGCGAAGTCCGGGATCCTAACTAGGAGCATGTCAGGATGACCTGAAGGGAGAGCCTGCCCTGATGAGCCTGCCCTGAAATGTTCCTATTCAGGGTCGTCCCGTGGTGTCCCCGTACTGTCATCCCGTAATGCTCCTATACGGGATCTCGTTCTTACCAGGAACCAACAACGAACAACCAACAACCGCTCCTATCATCCCACTATGGTTCTCGCTCAGAAGAGCCGTCCTTCGTTGTTCGTCCCAGATCATGGACCCGTCCTTGGAAGAGCAGTTTCTCGTTCCGACGCTGCGAGTCCGGGTTCCTCGTTCCTGGTTCAAGACAGAGGAAAGAGCGGAGATGCCGGATCAGGTCCGGCATGACGGGAAGGGGCTGTCATCCCGCAGTACACCAATACTGTCATCCCGTAATGATCCTATACGGGATCTCGTTCTTACCATTTCGAATGAGCGGAGATGCCAGATCGGTGTTCGGTATCCCGGTCTTTCCTCCCTTCCAATCATTCTGAGCTTGACTCAGAATCATGTTCTTCTTCTAAGTGGTCTACTTTCAATTTACCTTTTACACCGCGTTCTGGTTTGTGTGCGTAATGGAGTTTCAATTCCTCATAGGTAGTCTGGAAGCATATAATCCTCTGTGTCCGTCCTGAGCCTTCGAGAATGTTTCAATTCCTCATAGGTAGTCTGGAAGCGCGTCAGAAAAAGAACTTAGTGAATTTCTGAAAGTTTCAATTCCTCATAGGTAGTCTGGAAGCTCTGAAAACTGGATGCTTGCAGGATTGAACCAGACTTTGGGTTTCAATTCCTCATAGGTAGTCTGGAAGCGGCATATTCAAGGCCGTTTGTTAGCGGTTTGTGCTGTTTCAATTCCTCATAGGTAGTCTGGAAGCTCTACCAGCTCCCTTGCCTTCTTTGCGGCGTCGAAAGTTTCAATTCCTCATAGGTAGTCTGGAAGCGAAAGAGTAGCAGACAGCATGAAATTAGAAAGGTTTCAATTCCTCATAGGTAGTCTGGAAGCACTCTGGTGGCAAGGGACGGAATCGAACCGTCCGCAGTTTCAATTCCTCATAGGTAGTCTGGAAGCGGTTTTCATGATCTGAACAACGGCTGGAAGAAGGATCGTTTCAATTCCTCATAGGTAGTCTGGAAGCTCGCTTTTGGTTCAGGCTGCTCTCGAAACTGGATGGGGGTTTCAATTCCTCATAGGTAGTCTGGAAGCCATGATTCTTCTCGCTTCTTCAGCCTCCATGATGGAGATGTTTCAATTCCTCATAGGTAGTCTGGAAGCGTTCTTCCGGAGGTGTCTCTTCCTCCACCGTCTGAATAGTTTCAATTCCTCATAGGTAGTCTGGAAGCGCAAATACGAACGCGGAATAGCCAAGCCTAGGCTGTTTCAATTCCTCATAGGTAGTCTGGAAGCGTGGGCCTATTCGTGGGTGGTCGACCCAATTATCAGTTTCAATTCCTCATAGGTAGTCTGGAAGCTGTGGAGGCTACGACTACCGAGTTTGATGGCGAGTGGGGTTTCAATTCCTCATAGGTAGTCTGGAAGCCGCAATGTGCGACACATTCAATCTTGGTTTTGACGAGTTTCAATTCCTCATAGGTAGTCTGGAAGCGGCTTGTAGTATCAAGCCCTTGCCCGAAGTCAATGTTTCAATTCCTCATAGGTAGTCTGGAAGCAACAATGTCGTATTCTTCATTTCTCAACACTTCGAGTTTCAATTCCTCATAGGTAGTCTGGAAGCGGCGTCGTGAAAGGCAGTGTACTCGGCAGCCCCAGGTTTCAATTCCTCATAGGTAGTCTGGAAGCCTGCGGGGCTGGACTTCAGAAGGCAGATAGAGGCGAGGAGTTTCAATTCCTCATAGGTAGTCTGGAAGCGAATCCATCGAATCCGATCCCGGCCACGTGAAGAGTTTCAATTCCTCATAGGTAGTCTGGAAGCGGCAATATGTTTGCTTTTAGAGATGATGACTCAAAGTTTCAATTCCTCATAGGTAGTCTGGAAGCGAAAAAAGGTTCAGAGTTAAAAGAAGTGAAGATACAGAGTTTCAATTCCTCATAGGTAGTCTGGAAGCCGACGCGATCGCCCTGAACAACGTCTTCATCGTTGGTTTCAATTCCTCATAGGTAGTCTGGAAGCTCGTCCGGCCCGGCCTGAATGTATTTAAGCCCTGGTTTCAATTCCTCATAGGTAGTCTGGAAGCAAAATTCTGGAGGTGAAACCATGAACGACAAACGTTTCAATTCCTCATAGGTAGTCTGGAAGCATGCTATATTAGAATTCAGTCACTTGATGAGCTCTGGTTTCAATTCCTCATAGGTAGTCTGGAAGCGGGACAGTGTTAATGTTGAACGAGCCGCTCCCGCCGTGTTTCAATTCCTCATAGGTAGTCTGGAAGCTTGATTCTGATACATGGGCTTGTCTTAAGTTACAGTTTCAATTCCTCATAGGTAGTCTGGAAGCTCTATAATATGGATTCTTCGATTGTATTTGATCAAAGTTTCAATTCCTCATAGGTAGTCTGGAAGCGAAAGATAATATCGTCCGGAGTGTACTCCTGGAGTTTCTGTTTCAATTCCTCATAGGTAGTCTGGAAGCCATTGTCTTGAGAAAAACCACACGTGAGCTTCATCCAAGTTTCAATTCCTCATAGGTAGTCTGGAAGCTTTTGGTTCAGGCTGCTCTCGAAACTGGATGGGGGTTTCAATTCCTCATAGGTAGTCTGGAAGCCATAGTTCTACACCCCTAGCACTGCGTATGCTGCGGTTTCAATTCCTCATAGGTAGTCTGGAAGCCAAATCTCCAGAAATTGCCAAAGTACACCAGTCAAAGCGGTTTCAATTCCTCATAGGTAGTCTGGAAGCGTAGTGTGGTAGTTGCGTGTATTGTGTGTTCTTTGAGTTTCAATTCCTCATAGGTAGTCTGGAAGCGGCGAAGCTGCAAGACAGGCGGAGTACCAACGAAGTTTCAATTCCTCATAGGTAGTCTGGAAGCCCTATGCTTATCGGTATCTTTGTTGTGTTCCTGAGTTTCAATTCCTCATAGGTAGTCTGGAAGCGAAAAACAAGATTAGGCAATATTTGAAAATTGGCTGGCGTTTCAATTCCTCATAGGTAGTCTGGAAGCGGTGCGGAAGTTTATCCGCTTATCCAATGGCGACATCCGTTTCAATTCCTCATAGGTAGTCTGGAAGCCGAGGCGTCAAAATCTTCGTGGTTCGATAATGTGGTTTCAATTCCTCATAGGTAGTCTGGAAGCGGTAGAACAGGCTCAAATCAAGGCTCAGAAACTTGCAGGTTTCAATTCCTCATAGGTAGTCTGGAAGCATAGCCTGGCGGGTCAACCGCGAAGGCACTTCGTAGTTTCAATTCCTCATAGGTAGTCTGGAAGCGTTTATTCAAAATAAAGTCAATCGCGGGCGCGGAACGTTTCAATTCCTCATAGGTAGTCTGGAAGCAGAACTGACTCAGGAGCAGCTCAGAAACGGAGAAGCTATGTTTCAATTCCTCATAGGTAGTCTGGAAGCGATCTTCTTCGATGAACTGAAAGAGGCCGGATATGCTACGTTTCAATTCCTCATAGGTAGTCTGGAAGCTCGCGCCCTCGGGAGGCCGAAAATAGCGGAACTTTTCATGTTTCAATTCCTCATAGGTAGTCTGGAAGCCTAAATTCTGCATAGATGTAAGCAACTCGGGAATCATCTGTTTCAATTCCTCATAGGTAGTCTGGAAGCACTAGACCGTAGATAGGAGACCATCACGTCCCCACCGTGTTTCAATTCCTCATAGGTAGTCTGGAAGCAAGATAATATCGTCCGGAGTGTACTCCTGGAGTTTCTGTTTCAATTCCTCATAGGTAGTCTGGAAGCCAAGGCTTCGTGGGAAGAACTTACTAAAGCCACGGATGGTTTCAATTCCTCATAGGTAGTCTGGAAGCGGAAACTGGGGTAACTGATGCATGGAATTTTGATCTAGGTTTCAATTCCTCATAGGTAGTCTGGAAGCGCGACTTTGTCAAGTATTAGTTGTATCATTTTGATATATGTTTCAATTCCTCATAGGTAGTCTGGAAGCTTGCCGGGTAGTCCCCTGCCGAACCGCTCATATTCGTTTCAATTCCTCATAGGTAGTCTGGAAGCCTCTCAGAAGTACCTTGATACTACGAACTCGGCACTGTTTCAATTCCTCATAGGTAGTCTGGAAGCTTGCAGAGTTCAGGTCCATTCCTGTGACTTGAGGTTTCAATTCCTCATAGGTAGTCTGGAAGCCGGGCGGCGCTTCGAGCTGGAGGTCAAGGTCCCCGGGGGGTTTCAATTCCTCATAGGTAGTCTGGAAGCTCCTCCTGCTAGTGGTAAGGCTGGCTCGTTAACACGTTTCAATTCCTCATAGGTAGTCTGGAAGCTTAGACCTGCCAAGGAGACCATCACGCAACACCCGTGTTTCAATTCCTCATAGGTAGTCTGGAAGCGGGTCTCCTGACCGATACATGTTAGCGTATCGATCAAGTTTCAATTCCTCATAGGTAGTCTGGAAGCATATATCTATAGTAATCTATTGTTTATAGAACACGTGTTTCAATTCCTCATAGGTAGTCTGGAAGCGATCACCGAGTCCATCATCTCATCTTAAATAAATACCAGTTTCAATTCCTCATAGGTAGTCTGGAAGCTCGATCGTTTGAAAAGGTATACGGTTGTATTTTTTTCAGTTTCAATTCCTCATAGGTAGTCTGGAAGCAGCTAACCTGGTCGAGGAGATTAGATATCGGCTTCTCTGTTTCAATTCCTCATAGGTAGTCTGGAAGCTTGACTTCTGGTGTTTTTCAGGTTAGTTGTGTATGTTTCAATTCCTCATAGGTAGTCTGGAAGCGAGAGAGTCGTTTATCCCCAGATCCGTGTCTTTGACAGGTTTCAATTCCTCATAGGTAGTCTGGAAGCGCCTTGGGAACGCGTTGGAAGAGTGGATATCGAAGCGTTTCAATTCCTCATAGGTAGTCTGGAAGCAAAAAACAAATGATTGACAAACCTAAAAGGAGGTTGGGTTTCAATTCCTCATAGGTAGTCTGGAAGCAACACCGTTACTGGGTTCACACATTAGTTCGGGAGTTTCAATTCCTCATAGGTAGTCTGGAAGCATAGACGACGCTCGAAGAGTCGCTCAGAGAATAGTGTTTCAATTCCTCATAGGTAGTCTGGAAGCCGTATTACGGAATACATCAAGCGCCAATACAAGTTTCAATTCCTCATAGGTAGTCTGGAAGCGGGAAGAATTGGGAATAGCCGCAATGAAAAAGACGTTTCAATTCCTCATAGGTAGTCTGGAAGCCATACTACGTGATTAAGATACTCACCACTTGAAAAAGTTTCAATTCCTCATAGGTAGTCTGGAAGCAATGTCATCAGTATTATAAACGAAAGACCAAGTGTGTTTCAATTCCTCATAGGTAGTCTGGAAGCCCGACACGGGCGACCATATTACCTGCGGCTTGAGTTTCAATTCCTCATAGGTAGTCTGGAAGCCCTATGGAGATCACAAAGATAATTATCAATCTCTAGTTTCAATTCCTCATAGGTAGTCTGGAAGCTTGCTTCGTAAGGGGATATCGGCCAGCAATAGAGGCGTTTCAATTCCTCATAGGTAGTCTGGAAGCATAACCGTGTCCTGGGAGCGACAATTCGCAGCCAGTTTCAATTCCTCATAGGTAGTCTGGAAGCGAGAAAGCGGCACCGGCCTCCGCGCCGCCTCCGATGTTTCAATTCCTCATAGGTAGTCTGGAAGCCTTAAAATCGATTTTAAGCGATGGTATTATTGATAGGTAGTTTCAATTCCTCATAGGTAGTCTGGAAGCTGAAATGCGAAGAGACGGGTTGAAATTGGCAGGAATGTTTCAATTCCTCATAGGTAGTCTGGAAGCTGAAAACTGGATGCTTGCAGGATTGAACCAGACTTTGGGTTTCAATTCCTCATAGGTAGTCTGGAAGCGTTGGTAACAATTGCAGATGTTGATACACTACTGAGTTTCAATTCCTCATAGGTAGTCTGGAAGCAGAACAATTTCATAAGGAGGGAACAAGAATGGGAAAGTTTCAATTCCTCATAGGTAGTCTGGAAGCCTTATACTCGGTGAAATAACCGAAGCGGCAGATTCAGTTTCAATTCCTCATAGGTAGTCTGGAAGCGCGATGCTGGAAAGTTTCAGCAAACAGGGCAGTCAATGTGTTTCAATTCCTCATAGGTAGTCTGGAAGCTTGTATATCTTCATCGAAGGTGAACGTCTACCAGCGGAGTTTCAATTCCTCATAGGTAGTCTGGAAGCTTTAATTTGACTATGCCTGAATGGTTGGTATGGGAGTTTCAATTCCTCATAGGTAGTCTGGAAGCGGTGAAATTAGCTTCGTCAGCTCCGACCCGAGCGACGGTTTCAATTCCTCATAGGTAGTCTGGAAGCTCTCTCGATTCGTGCAGCCGAAAAGATTCTCAAGCGTTTCAATTCCTCATAGGTAGTCTGGAAGCGTGGGCTAAGGACAATGTCCTCCCTGCTGTGATGTTTCAATTCCTCATAGGTAGTCTGGAAGCGACGCTTGAGACAGTGCTGTTCATAGCCAAGCCCGGTTTCAATTCCTCATAGGTAGTCTGGAAGCGCGTCTGCTTCTGAATCTCCGGAGAATACTTTGTGCGTTTCAATTCCTCATAGGTAGTCTGGAAGCCTGGGGGCCTGTGGAGAAAGGAGGTGGTCGGGTCGATGTTTCAATTCCTCATAGGTAGTCTGGAAGCTTGACCTCTCCTCGGTATTGTTGTCGTTTGAGCAGTTTCAATTCCTCATAGGTAGTCTGGAAGCGCCATCAAACAGCTCGATGGTCACGTGTTTCTTTCGTTTCAATTCCTCATAGGTAGTCTGGAAGCATTCTGGTCAGCACTCGGTGATGTTGGAGAGGTTCTGGGGTTTCAATTCCTCATAGGTAGTCTGGAAGCGCTAGCAACAAGTACGCGCTCAATGAATGGTTCAAGTTTCAATTCCTCATAGGTAGTCTGGAAGCTGCTGCGATGGGAATAGCGTTTCTAGCTAATTGGAGTTTCAATTCCTCATAGGTAGTCTGGAAGCTGGATGCATCAGGAACTAGCGAAACAATCCCGGCTCTCGTGTTTCAATTCCTCATAGGTAGTCTGGAAGCTCTAGGCTGGCTCGGTTTGAAATGGACCGGAGAAAAGAGTTTCAATTCCTCATAGGTAGTCTGGAAGCAGTACCAAAGGAAGCTCAAAGAAGTCAACACGAGTTTCAATTCCTCATAGGTAGTCTGGAAGCGTGGCGAAAATACAAGTACCGTGTCAAAGCCGTGTTTCAATTCCTCATAGGTAGTCTGGAAGCTCTGAGACTTTATACCCGAGTTCTCCAGGAGCTGAGTTTCAATTCCTCATAGGTAGTCTGGAAGCCTGATATGTTTCATTCCCCACACCTGTGAGGTGCGTTTCAATTCCTCATAGGTAGTCTGGAAGCGCGATGATAGAAACGATGGTCTTGACTTGTACGGGTTTCAATTCCTCATAGGTAGTCTGGAAGCGGCAGGAACGGCCCATTCGTCGGCAGGGTTGAACTGTTTCAATTCCTCATAGGTAGTCTGGAAGCTGAACATCGTAGTCTCCAGCAGTTTCGTATTCATGATAGGTTTCAATTCCTCATAGGTAGTCTGGAAGCCAAACCAAACCGTTACCCCTACTAAAAAATTTAGTTTCAATTCCTCATAGGTAGTCTGGAAGCTAGTCATTTCAGCTTCGTTAGCGGCGTACACGAATGTGTTTCAATTCCTCATAGGTAGTCTGGAAGCGAGGCTATGGCTTTCGTGGACAGACTGGCAGAAGCGGAGTTTCAATTCCTCATAGGTAGTCTGGAAGCCGTCTCGTACCTGGGTTCGGTCTTCAATTTGACTAGTTTCAATTCCTCATAGGTAGTCTGGAAGCTATACAGATGGTACTACAACCATTGATACAACATGTTTCAATTCCTCATAGGTAGTCTGGAAGCGAGATAGAGAGACTTAGCAGCGCTTTCTATGCGCTGGTGTTTCAATTCCTCATAGGTAGTCTGGAAGCGTGAAGAAGCTGTCTGGAAATATCAGATGGCTCAGTTTCAATTCCTCATAGGTAGTCTGGAAGCACACGACTGGCGAACTCTACGTTGACTGGCGAGAGTTTCAATTCCTCATAGGTAGTCTGGAAGCCAGCATGGGAAAAGCAAGACAAAGAAGCGTTGGCGTTTCAATTCCTCATAGGTAGTCTGGAAGCGGTCTCTGTACCGTATGTCGTAGTTTGCAAGCCTGGTTTCAATTCCTCATAGGTAGTCTGGAAGCAGGTCATATGTAGGAACAAAACAAACGGAGAAGTGTTTCAATTCCTCATAGGTAGTCTGGAAGCCATAGCCAAGCCCGTGACTGACATAGCAGAGAAGCGTTTCAATTCCTCATAGGTAGTCTGGAAGCGTCACCACTCCCTTATATATGGATCAGAATCCAGGTTTCAATTCCTCATAGGTAGTCTGGAAGCAAAGATAATTCTCGGATACGAAGCGCTCAAGAAGTGGACGTTTCAATTCCTCATAGGTAGTCTGGAAGCGATACCCTTGATCTCGGCTTCGACCGCCGCGAGTTTCAATTCCTCATAGGTAGTCTGGAAGCAGGAGCAGTCCTTCGTAGGGCTGTGGAAGGCGTAGAAAGTTTCAATTCCTCATAGGTAGTCTGGAAGCGTGCCTTTGCTCTTATATGGAAAAGCGTTAGTTTCATCAGTTTCAATTCCTCATAGGTAGTCTGGAAGCCGGAAGGGTATTTTAGGGATTATTGGTATCCGAGGTTTCAATTCCTCATAGGTAGTCTGGAAGCTTAGCTAGATTTCAGCGATTACAACTGATTAGAGAGTTTCAATTCCTCATAGGTAGTCTGGAAGCGGAACGACTCGTACAAGGCATATTCAGACGTATGGAGGTTTCAATTCCTCATAGGTAGTCTGGAAGCTTCAAAAACTGGAAGGTTTCGAGTGGGCCGACTAGTTTCAATTCCTCATAGGTAGTCTGGAAGCGGCAAGATAGAGAACGTCAATAGACAGCTTGCGTTCCTGTTTCAATTCCTCATAGGTAGTCTGGAAGCGAGCTTCTCATGCTCGTCAAAGTTGAAAAGTTTGTGTTTCAATTCCTCATAGGTAGTCTGGAAGCTAGTCATCTCCGCTTCATTAGCGGCGTACACGAATGTGTTTCAATTCCTCATAGGTAGTCTGGAAGCCCGTTACTATATAGATTATAAAGTATTTTCAGTGTTTTGAGGCAAATTCAGTTCATGCCTGTTTTTCAAAGACCGATTTCTTGTAAATCTTATCCACAGTAAAAGAATTGAATTCAAGTACTTCTGTCGATCCCCCGGTGTTTTCCATGCATCAGGGGTCGACGGAGGAGTAAATTATGATTTGGATTTCCAGATTCCCTTTTCGCCTATCAGAAAAGTATGATCTTTACTGAATTTAGTTCCAGGTGTCCAGCATATTTGTGCTGCTGAGATTTCTGCTCCGAATCTTTCTTCTTTAGTTGTCTCAAGTCCAATCAGAGGTTCTATGTTGCCACTTGATGCAAAGTTATCTATTTGATTGTCCGCGAGTACATGGGAGATTACAGAACGAGAGGCTGAGAGTTTTATCATAGGAAATTCACCGTCGAGTTCAATATCATATCCATCGAGATCAATTTCAGCAACTCGAGCGCAGCCTTTCGATTCATCAATCCCTACTCGACCCCAGCCATATGTTCTTTCACCACCTATTTGTAACTTTGTTAGAGCAGCTTTCCAATTCAATCCGCAGTCTTTATGTTCAAAAACATATCCAATTAGATAGACTTGTTTCCTATCTCTTGTTTTTGGAGCTATATACTCTGTTTCATGTAGACTACCCTCGTCAGCTGTTTTTTTACCCAGATCTAGCGCAGTGTTTACCGTGCTTCCAATGAATTTCCATTCGAACTCATCTTTTCCTGTCCATGGGAAAAGGTCGATTTTCTCTTCATTATCAGATGGGTAGAAGTAGCTGAATCTGAGAAATTTATCGACATCTATGCCAGTCTTCATGTAGCTAAATTCTCCGCAGTCTCTAGCAATCCTGGCGGTCAAGGCTCCCCAGAGGGTTCTACCGGGAACATAGTATCTTGTTTGTTGAAGGTTTCCAATTTTTCTCCAGCCTATATGCATCGGAGAAAGAAGTTTAAGGAATACTCTATGTAAATTCCAACCCATTATTTCTTCACCTTCGCTTTGGCCCCATATCTGGCGTAAACGAGAGTCCTTTCCCATAAGTCCTTTACAAGAAAGAGAGAATCGGTGTTGTTGCAGATCTTTTCGTTAACCAGACTGAGCACGCTTTCTGGATTTTTCATCTTCTCATCCAAATTTTCGAAGTCTATTCCCAACGATTCTCTGGCAGAACACAGTAATTCTTTTGCTAATTCCTCTGCTGTTTCGCTTTTTTTCTTTTCTCTCGCATAGAGATAGAGGATACAGGCGTAAACACCGTTGCCGTGGAGTACCAAAAGAACATCATTAATGAGTTTCTCGAGTTCTTTTTTATCCATGCTATTTAGAGCAGCTAAGACATTTTGCCCTGATTTCGCTGCAATGTAATCAAGGTTCTTCATTAGTTTTCACCACCAGAGATAATCTTCATTCTGCCGAAGCCCCTTGTGGTCATTCCTCCGATGCCAAGGTATTCTATGACTTTGAAGCCGGCTTTTACGACATCCATTGGGGATTTCCAGTCTTTTACTCTGTCATTCACTTGGCAATTCTTTGCGGTTTCGAATCCGTTCGATCTAAAGTCATCCTGAATTACCTTAGATATCAACCATGTGGCTCTTGGAATTGCTTCATATGTGAAAAGAGCTTGATCTTCGGCAGCCCCGGTTTCAGAATTGATCGCTACGGAAGTTCTTGTTTCGAGGTTGTCATTGACTATTTGCGTGAACAGTTTGTCTGATACCATGTAGATCTTCTGTTCGATAAGCTGCCATTCGCTTTTTCCTGCCAAGCCATCAAGTTTGGGCTTTTCTACTGCTAAGTTTTCTACATCAATATATAGCCAGCCGATTTTGATTTTACCGTTCTCACCTGCTCCACCCAGGTGATAAGCTTTTTCTTCAACCAGATCTAGTTTTTTCACATCTATTCCAATTTCGTTTAGCATAGCTTTGGTCGTAACCCAGATCGTTCCTTCGGATGAATAGACCGGGAAAAGAACTATTCTTGCATCGGAAAAGCTTACAACGCCAGCTTTGCTTGACTGTTCAGAACCATTTCCATTTATATACCCAAAAGTGTATGATACTGGATTCTCAG
This sequence comes from Mesotoga infera, assembly GCF_900157305.1. Taxonomy (NCBI): domain Bacteria; kingdom Thermotogati; phylum Thermotogota; class Thermotogae; order Kosmotogales; family Kosmotogaceae; genus Mesotoga; species Mesotoga infera. The sequence goes on along the minus strand of NZ_LS974202.1, from coordinate 1,329,658 downwards.
TACTCTTGGGCTTTTTGTTGCCGGCAGCGTCCAGATCTCCCATAAGCATCGCAGCGAACATCTTTGCCGCACCTGAAAGGCTTGTCCCTGGAATTATCGGTATGTTTGAGCCAGCTTCTCTCACTATCGTGTTGTCTACTATACCCAGATTAGTCCCACCCGTTCCTATGTGAATCGGGTCAAGAGTCATAAAAACGAATTTTTCCTCCTTATAAAGTTCATTGTTCATTCCGCCACCTCCGATTTATCCTTCAATATGCTCATGTGAATTTCCAGCACATCTGCTAGTTTCCTGCTCACACAGAAGTCAACGAGTGTATCTTTCTCATCTTTTGCGAGGGATTGCTTCCATCTAAGATTGTCAATGACGTTCTCTACATAACTCTTGAAAGTTTCGTCCTTTTCTCCAAGTGAATCGGTCCAATCTCTTCGTTTTTCTTCAACGAGAGTGTTCAGCTTCTTTATTTGGCTGTTCGAAAGTCTCGTTGAGAGAATAACCCATACTCTTTCGATCTTATCCAGGTCGTCAAGATAGTATGGACGATGCTTTCTGTCCTTTGAACGCCTTCTACTCTCGCCGTTATAGCTGATTTCGAATCTCTGAGAAGCAGAAGAAAGATACTCAAAATCAAAATAAGAAGGTGTGACTAGAACTTTATCCCCCTCTTTGAGCTGAGAAACATGAACTAGCCAATTACCAGATGGGCCTTTGAAAGAAAGGCATCTTTTTTCCCGTTCAACTTTATCCAGATTATCAACATAGAAATACGGATACCATACATCTTCTGAACAGTCTCCCATCTTTGAGGGGATTTTCCAAACCTGATCTTCAAAATACAGTTTGAAGTAGTTGGAGTATTCTTCGGGTTGCTTTGTTAGTATCCATTCTTTTTCTTTGTTGTCAATCTGTATTAGCCTGCGCCCGGCATCCATGATGGCAGGAAGAGCCGTATGATATCCCGCGTACACGATCCCAAGATTCATGGGCAAGCGGTTTCTGACTTTTCCCATTTCCTTTTCATATTTTTCCTTTATCTTTTTAGCAGCTTCAAGAGCCTTATCAGCCGGCACAAGAACCATGAATCTTTCCGGGTCTTTTGTTATTTCGATTACCGGGGAGTAATTACACGATTCGATTTCGATGCCTTCGATTCTTGAACTTGCGAGTACTTCTAAAGGAGTGTTGGAGCTGAAAAAGTCTATGTTCTTGTCTTTAAACTCTTTGATTAATTCATCAATTAAATCCTTTCGACTGCCTTTCTTTATTTCTACACCGAGCTTCTTAGCTAGTAGATCAAGATTCTCAATTATCACGAAGTTTTCAAGTCCATCAGCGCCTTTAGGATTCTTGTTCTCGTAGAATACAGTGAATTTGGTTTCATTGACTTTGGCTTCATAGGCATTATTTGGTGGGAGGTTTAGATTATTTGTCCGAACTTTCAGAACAATCCTTTCAGTTATTGGACTTATAACTGCTTTGATTTCTACAAGAGCCTCATCCCAGAACTTACTCGTCGTTTCCCAGACTCTCCGAACCCTTGCGAATGAAGGAGGTTTCCGCCAAATTGCGAGTGCCAGCTTTTCATTTTTTGTGAGCGCTTTGTTATCTTCGAGGTCCTCAGAACCCACCATGAAGTCATAAAGGCCATCAACTGTTTTAAGATCATTTAAGACGTGTTTTTTTCCAATACTCTTCAGATTTGGCATACAATCTAGCTTGTTTGATGTTGAAAGCTCTTCCGTGAGTTCCTTGAAGGAGAAACCAACCGTCTTCTTAAGGTTTCCGAATGTTGAAAGATTATGTGCTTTATTGATCCAACTGTTCAAACTGAAGCCAAAGCTAAGCAGTGCGATTTTTCCCGTTGAGTCTGCGATTTCATCTATCCATACGGTTTGATTATTCCTGTTTTCCACCCACTGTTTTCCACGGCCAGTGATTCTCTTGTAGCATTCTTCACAAAACTTAATCCCTCGTTTTCGAGAGCTAGCTTCAATAGGTCTTATATTGCAGGAAGAGCATAACTCTGCTTTTTCGGTCCAGAGTTCTTTGAGTTTCAGATAAGGAATATTGCCATCAGGCCTTTTTGATATCATAGAGCCCAAATTATAGAGACTTCTTGAAGGTCTTTCGCTGATATGGAAGAACGGAGTGACTTCCCAGTTAGTTGAAGCAGTGATCTTTTCTGAGATTGTCTGCTTTAGACTGACCCCTTTCTTCACAACTAAGTCATCAATCGTCAGTTTTTCACTTAGCTCTGGAATTAAGAAAGTTATCCCGTTTGTGTCTCTGTATATTTCTAAACCGAGAGGATACTCCACCTCGATTAATAATTTTGCTGAATCAAATGCTTCGTCGATAAGCTTTCTTCGAGTTATTGTGTCGCCAATACCAGTTCCTTTTGCCACATAGCTTTCACCGTCAAAAGTCACGTGAAGGTACCTGAAAGTGTATTTGTCTTTATCAAAAGGGTCTTTATATCCATTGATCAAGGATTCTGCAAGCTCTGCTTTGAAAAAAGCTACCGAAGATATTGTCTGGTCCCAAAGAGTAACGTCATTTATAGGTCTTCTAGTGTCTCCTATTGCTTTACTGAAATGCCTCTGAAGTGTGCTGATAAACTCCTGTCTAAGTACCTTCCATACTTTTAGGTCCTCTGCACTATTCTGCCCAGCCAGTTTTCGAACTGCATCTAGCTTTTGTTGTATAAAGTTGTACAAAATATGTCTTTCGGAAGCTATTTCGTCAATGTTCATGTAGTTATTTTCAAAACCAAATGCGGTAGATGGGTATATGATAGCATTAGCCCTATTTTTTTGGTCTTCATATGCTTCGTCATCAAGAATCCCTTTTTCTGTTCCCGAGCCCCTTCCATGCGCATCTCGATTCAAGCTCAGATAGGGATTTTGGGGTTTTCCTTTGTGAGTTTCAATAAACTCCTTGATTATTGTTTTCTTGACAATTGATCTGTCATTTCCCCATTTATCAGCCACCTTTTCTGAGGCTCCGTAAGTGAGATCATCCACGAAAAGCTTACTCATCATGGGATTCACAATGATTTCGGAGGGAACCATAGCATCTAGCTTCCTGTTTTTTTCGCTTATGAAGTCTTCGTGATACTTCCCTATCATGTGCAACCAGCATGCAATTTCAGCAGTAAGCAAAACGTCTCTGTTTTCTGCAAGGACAGTCAAGTCTTTACTCATCAGGATTACCTCCCGTTGTATCTGGTTGAGCGTTCATATCGGCTATTGCCCTTGTTAAGTCTATAAGCTCAGTAAAGCTCGCGAATTCTCCCGCGTTTTGTTGAGAGTGTTTGACACTCAATGATTTCATGTAAGATTCACCATTTTCCTCATACCAGCGTTTAAATTTTGAGAATTCATCACCACTCAGAAAACCGTGCTCTGTCTTCTGCTTTTGAAAATTTTTATTGCTGAGCAGGGTTCCTGTTGAATTGTCAATCAGTTCGCCTTTTACAGTTCCGTTTTCGTTGAGGTATTTCCGGAAATTCTCGGGTAGTTTCATTGCCTTGCTTTCTTGCTCTATCTTTACAGACATGTCAGTGTAGACTTTCCCGTTTTTTATATTGTTGCTGGCAATTCCATATCCGCTTGAGGTCTTTGCACCAAATCCATATACTGTGAACATCGCTTCGAGTCCTTCAACAACAAGTTTTAGATCTTCAAGCATTTGCTTTTTGATCTCTACTGATTCTTTTCCAACAAGATCAAAGGGAACATACAGGCTCAACTTATGCATTTTGACTTAACCAAAAGAAGGAAATAGGACAGGGTCATTGAAAAAGGCATGAAATCATCGTATATTCGTGGTGACGAAACCTTACGAAAGGATGATTTCATGCCCACAACGAATATATCACAGATTATCTCGGATGTCATCGGTTCAGTTCGCTTCCTACGTATAGAGCAGAGAAGGTTTGTTGAAGGGTATTCCTGTGCCCTCTTCCTGTCCGCTCATAAGAACACCAGCAGACTGGCCCCCTTCTGTTCTTCTTCTCAGTCATCCATCTCGAGAATGTTGAGCTCTCAGTCACTCTCCACAAGAGACCTTTCATACGCGAGAGTAGATTACATCTCTAGATTCCTCCAGGAGAATTTTCTCGAGTTCAAGTACATCATTCTGGACGAGACTGTCATGAAGAGGAGAGGAAAGAGAATCGAGAATCTCGGGAGCTTCTACTCAACCATAGAGAATAGAATCGTGAGTGGAGTCTCTCTCTTGAGCGCTATAGGCTGGGTGAAAGATAAACTCTACTTCCCTCTCTTCTCCTCTTTGAGAGACGAAGAGAATCTCACAGACCAGTTCATTCGAATGCTCGAGAGAATCCCCTTCAAAGATACTATCCTCATGATGGATGGAGGAATACTCTGCTCGGAGATATTTCTGAAGGCTATGGAAATGGGTTTCACAGTAATCGGAAGACTCAATCCTGTACTGAATGTTATCTTTCAGGGGCGCAAGCTCCATCTGTCCAAATTGAGAGACAAAACTCGCGGTCTCTCTTCTATCATTGTGAAGATACCCAAATACAACAATGCCACTGTCAAGCTTGTCTTTCATAACACAGACCAAGAGAACAGAATCATCCTCTCAAGCGATACTTCTCTGACCGATTGGGAGATCCTTGAGCATTATAGGAAGAGAAACTACATCGAGACCTACTTCAAAGCAGTCAAGCAGAACTTCGGTCTCAAGGCTCAGGTCTTCTCCTCTACCAGTTTTCAGAAGCATGTAGAGCTTGTCCAGCTTGCCTTCACTACATGGATGATCGCCAACTTCTATCGCTCTGTCAAAGACCAGGTCTCTCTCAGGGATTTCCTTGAACTGATCAAATTCGATTACTTCTTCCAATTAGCTCGAAGCTCTTCCGCTAGCGACTCTTCTATCCACTTCCTTCTTCCTCGCTTTGTTAACTCGAAGTGCATAAGTTGAGACAGGAGTGAGAAGTTACTGGTTTCATTGGCAGGAATACATTCGATGAGTATTGGATTTGTCCCGGTACGAGTTTGCCTGTTATGAGGATTTATGATTTCGTAGTCTACTCTATCGAAGAACGATGGAAAGAAGTGAAGACGGCCCTGTCGAAAGCTTTCATTATTCTGTCTCTCATTTCCGAAGATTCGAGTGATTTGCTCGTCATCTTCTTTCATACCTTCATGCCAGAGTGCTGAACGAAGGCAGCCTTTCCACGTAGATCCTGGAATATATGGGCAACCGAGAATCTTTTCTCGCTTTATGGAGTTTTCAATAATCGTGAAATTCTCATCATCCTTGGAGATGTAAGGCTTTTCAAGAGTAAAAGCAAACTCGATAATGAATGAGTATGGAGGGAGAATATCCATGGCTGTCGCATCGACTTTATGGAATGTTTCATCAGCGAAAGAGCTTCCGCAGTTCGCACTTTTCCTTCTCTTCGCATAAACCTGTTTTACGTAGTTTTCTCCATCGGAATTCCCTGTGGCTTCGAGGTATTTGAAAGTAATCAAGAGTTCTGAGTCGTTTAGTTTTTTAAGAATTTCCGCAATCACATTCTCTTCTGATTTGTCTTTCTGGAGTTTATCCTTGAGTTGGTTTATGATGCTTTCTTCCTTGATTTTAGAGAGGGTGCTGGAACTACAGTCAAGAATCAATTTGTGTCACCTCACTTAGCATTTCATCAAAAGAGAAAATCTCTCTATCGTTATTAGTCTCATAATCTCTTTCAATTGCTTCGCGAACAATTTCCGAAACAGCTCTTGCTGTGAATCCCCAAATGCGCAACTTATATTTCTCATTTTTCTGGTCCTCTTTGTAGAAACTGCTAACAAAGACTTTACTGGCCCATTTATCTCCTTTTGTCCCTCCAAAGATCTCTGCTGTGGCTTTTTTTGATCCGCATTTTTCAAGGTATTCTTTTCGCAACATATATCTCACTTCAAAAGACATCGGAATATACACATCCTTACCTTTCTTGCCCAGATACTCCAGGTTCGCTGGTGGTAGAGACTTTCCAACTTCTGTTTCGATTTTCCAGTAGTTCTTCAGCGAAAAGCCTTTCTTATCATCACTTCTTTTGATAAAGCAATTTTCCTTAAGGAATCTGTTGATCATCCGAAGTGATTCTTTTGTTTCTTCCGTATGATCAGCGAGTTTAAAGAGGCCGTAACCAAATTGAGGCTTAGCCCCAAGAGAACCAAAGTTGCTCATAATTGAAAGGACAGCCTTAAGCTGCTCTACAATTTGATGTCTATCGCACCTTGGAAGAACTTTAAGCTCAAGCGAACCGAAGTAGTTCATATCATAACGGTTCTTCTCAAAGACCTTACTTAACCAGCTCTTGTTGATGCTGTTGGTTGTAGCCTGTGAAAAGGGTTCATTACCTTTAATTGTATGTTTGCCATCGATCGTTACAGGCAAATTGAACATTCTCTTCCAACCTGTAGTTCCAAACAGATAGCAGGCGGGACAAAGCTTCGAAATCCTTTCTTCACCGTCTTTTTCTTTGCCGGATAGTTTGCAGCGATTGTCAGAAATCGGATCGCAAATGTAATAGCCGAGCCCTCTAGCAATGACTTCATACCACCACCTGATACTTCCGATAATTCCCGTTTCGTGGATTCTGTCCATCTTTCCATCTGCCCCACCGGTCCATAGCGGTGTCAGGGTTTTGATTCTAAATGTGATTGGTTCATTCCCCACTTTTAGCACCTCTCTTTTCAGATAATTCCATCGTCGGCTACTTGCTTTTTGTCTATCCCCAATATTTCGAGCGTCAGGTCGTCTTGCGTCCTCAGTTTGTAAATCCGCACCGAGTCTTCTTCTTTGTTCATAATTCTTTCAATGCGTTTTTTGAGCGTTTCCAGGCTTGCTTTTGTCAATTCGCCTTCAAGTACAGAGTTCTGTACCCAGTCGAGGTATTGCCTGCATATTTTCAGCACTTTGTTTACGCGTTTTTCGCCGATATCATAAACTAGAAGCACGTACATCCTTCATCCTTTCCATGGGACATACTCTTTCTCTCCTGTGATGTGCTTTTCTATTTTGTACAGCTCTAGACGGATAAGATAGCGATACGAGACGTTTCTCTTCAGCCCAGGGTGTTTGATCGTTGTCTTCAGCTTTTCGTCATATTCCTTCACGAACGTCTCCTTACCGGCATCGTTCATATAAATGCCTTCAAGGTGCTTCGCAAAGTGTTTGGCCTGAATCTGTTTTTTGTTTATCAGGGAGAAGATCAGACGGTCTACGAGAATCGGTTTGAAGACCTCAGCGACATCCAGGTTCAGAGAGAAGCTACGGAAATTCGTTGTGTGAAGGTATCCAATTCTCGGATCGAGATGGGTGCGATAGATCTCTCCTAGAACTGTAGTGTAGAGCATCGTGTTTCCAAAGCTTATTAGGGCGTTGAGTCTATTCAGGGGTGGTTGTCTTGTTCTTGAAACGAACTCGAAGCTGGAGTTGTCAATTATTGCATCAAAGCACTTGTAATAGAGATCTCTGAAGTTGCCCTCTATGGCCATTGATTCGTCGATGCTTGCAGTTTCTACCAGTCGGTCTTTCAATGAATTCAGGCTCTCGATCGCGTTTTCCAGGTCTTTTCCTCGTCGATTGTAGTATGCCAGAACATTAAGCATGTTGGTCATCGAGGCGCTGACAAATTTCTTCGCAAGGTCAAGCCGTTTCTCCGGATCGTTGTAGAAATTAACCTGCTGAAGTATCAGGAAGCCGGAATTGAGGTGCTCCCTTGGATAGTATGTCCCTGAATAGTAGTCGTATCGATTGAAAAAGTGGAGAGGGATCTGTTTTTGGGTCAGAAATTCCAATACTCTTTTGTTGAGATCCAACTCTCCAAAAGCGCATATGGAATCCGTCTGCTCGACTGGAAGGTGGACCTTCTTTCCATCTTCTTTCTCGAAGACAAGAGTGTTGTTCATCCTCAAAAGCTTTCCCGAAGTGAAGAGGTACAACATTCGCTTCATGTCATCACACCCAACAATAAGTGTAGTATGCGCAGTTCTGGCACTTGTTTTGCGGTCTTTCGAGAGGCGGTATTGGCCCCTCAACAAGATCCTGAATCTCTTCGCACATTTTCTTCAGCCTGGTTTCTTCATCCGGGTTAAGGCTAACTTCGATTTTCTTTTTCTCTTTTGGAACTAGTAACAGGCCATTAGCTTCGACTCCCATTTCTTTCAGGCGCAGCAGGTAGAAAAGCAACTGATCTCTGGCTCCTTCAAGGGAGTATTTAGACTTCTTTACCTCGCTGACGATAGTTCTTCCCTTTTTTTCTTCGACCATGTCCAGCCGAATGTTATCTATGGCGATATCTTTCTCTCCTCTGTTTTCGTAGGAGGTTTCGTGAATGAGACGACCCAGGGCAATGAACGTGTTATCCTGTTCCGGAATAATTCTGTGAGCCATTAGCCAGGCTTCTCTATAGCAATTAGAGTACGAGAGTATGAGACTTCCATTGATCTCAATCACAGGAACAAACTCCCATCATCTGATTTCAGGCCGGTTTTAGGATCGTAGTAATATTTCAAGTCATCTGAGGATACATAGCTGAAGCCGTGTTGAATATCTGGTAGAGCATAGGTTTTTGCTCCGGGATAGTAGAAGACTCTAAGGTTAACTACATAGGGTGCCAAGTTTCTTATAGCCTGCTTTTTTCGCGCTAGATATTGGTATTTGTTTTCTTTGGGGGGTATTTCACTTAGAACTTCGCAATAAGTTTTCCAGAAATGTTTTGCGTCATTATTGATTTCCAAAAAAACCGGGATGGTAACAGAGCCTTTTATCTGTTCAATCAGGCTGAAGTCAGATATTTTGTCAAAATCCAGATTGACAAGAGCTTCCAAAAGCTCAAGAGATTCGTTTTCAAGTCCTTTGTTCACCAATTGAGTGAAGTACTTATCTCCCAGTTCGTATATCTTCGGTTCATCTACAGAAGCCCCCAAATTGCTCAAAATATCTCGAGTTGCCCATATTATCGTGCTATTGTAGATCCAGGAGAAAGATCTTCCTGAATCTTCCTTCACAAGATCTACAATCAACAGTTCACCACGCTTCTTTTCGCACGAACGATTCACTCGTCCTGCAACTTGAAGAATGCTGTCGAGAGGCCCGAGGTCTCTTATACAATAGTCAAAACTGATATCCACACCTGCCTCGATCAGTTGAGTAGTCACAAGGACTTGAAAACCTTTCTTTCTCTTTATATTTTTAATTACGTTTTTTCTGACTGCGGGTGGCAAATTCGATGATAAACAGTGGATTTTCTCATCGCTGATATTTCTTGAGTCCTTTAGATATTCGTATAACTCTTTGCAGCAGTTTATTGTGTTTGCGACTACCATCAAGGCTTTCTTCTTATTAATTGCTGCGGAGACAGCTTCTTCAAGAATGCTGTATTTAAATTCTTCCATGCTCATCTTTCCGAGGTATTTCACGTCATACCTGTCAAGGCTGTACTCTCTACGCACCAGAGGAAGAGAAGAAACGAAGAATGGCTGTGGAATCGTTGCGCTTGAGAAAATTATCTTTGTGCCTCCCCATTTCGCAAGGTGTTCAAGTACTTCGCTAATTACTTTCCAGTATTTTGGAGGGACAGCCTGGATTTCATCCAGTATGATAATAGAACCAGGAAGTCTGAAGAAGCGTGTATTTCGTTTTTCTGTAAGCATCGAATGGAAAATACTCACGAAAGTTGTTATGACAATTTCACTATCCCAGGAATTGAGAAGTATATCTGCGAGATAAGTATCATAGTCTTCGGTCTCACCTCCATTTATTTGCTTCGAATATGAAAGGTCTGTTAGATGATGTTGTTGCATCAATATGTCCGACGTTTCTATAATTCCAGATGTTTTGAGGACTTTTGAGATAGTTTCGTAAGTTTGGTCAATTATGCTTAGAAAGGGTAAACAGTAAAGAATTCGGGGAATGTAGCCTTTTTCTTTCTGAGTTCTCTCTCTCTTCTTGAGTGCCAGAGAGAGTGTGGCTAGCGTCTTACCAATTCCAGTCCTTCCTTTAATTGAACCAACAGTGAATTCAAGATTCGAGATAGCTTCCTCATAGAAAGCGTTTCTCAACAGATCTATATCTGTATTTGGTTCATCAAATCCTTCTGAGGTTCTGAAAATGTCCACAATATTCGGCGAAATATGTTGCCTTTCGTGGTTGTAATTGTCATTGAACGCTGCATCCACTCTGTCGGCCCATGTGAGTAAAGAAAACAGGTATTCGAACAGCACATAATTTCTGATACCGGCTTTCTCTCTAAACTTTCTATAGTTTCTCTTCCACTTTATTATCTTCGGAACCAGGGAGGGCATATCTAGGTTCACCCTTTCCCCTATTGATTTCTCCATCCAATCAAGATATGCGTTATTAAGTGTGCCGATAATTTTTTCTATCTCTCCTTGATTATCATCAAAGGATTCTATAAGTGATTCAAGGGGCCTAGCTTTACCATGATGATGTTTTACGACTGTCATCGCTACCAAGATGGTCGCTCCCAATTCATCAGGTATTTTGCCATCAAGATAATGTCCTAAAGCTATTGACCCAATTACTGCATGTTGAGATAACCCGTTATCAACTTTCATTCCAGAGAGATGTTTCTGGAAGTAGCTACTCGCTTTTCCTAGGTCGTGGAAAAGGGAAATTCCCTTGACGAGAGTATTGAGCTCTGATCGGGTAATACCGAAGAAGTTTTCATAGTCAATGAATCTACTGGTGATTTCGACTTCTTCAGCCATCAAAGTTAATACGCCAAGTGTATGGTGTTCCAGAAGCCTTTCCTGGTGAGATCTTACGGTACTCACCAGAGCATCACTGCCTCTTCGCCAGTTTCTGTAAAGATCTTCACTACCAGAGAATCAGGATCAACAGACCTCAGCTTCAAAGGATTACCCTCCTCTTCATAAGCTACTTCTACGTATTTGGTAACTCTCCTTTCACTGTTCATGGATGCTGCGTGAGTTTCCATGAATATCTTTTGACCATTAGAGAAAAGAAGATTAGTTCTCTTCGCCATTTGAACAGCTGTGTAGATTTTGTCTGCTGTTTCTACTTCAGCGCTGTAAGTTCCAACATACTTTACTTGGGCTATGAATTCGCTTATTCCGAGATATGGAGTGTAATAGCATTCAGAATTGATCGTCATGTCTTCAAGTTTTTCCAGAAGTTTGACATCTGCAGTTACATAGAATCTATACACTGGGTCTTTTACCATTTCAACAGGGACTTGGATATGCTGTACATTTTTGGTCGAGGCATCAGCTTTTGTATATGAATAGTTAATACTGAAGCGTGTCTTTTCGACCTTTCTCATTAACCGCACGCCGATTTTTGTATTTGCCTTTTCAAGCTCGGCAATGTGTTTACTCTGACCAAAGCCACCACTGTCTATACCAACTATTGCTCCTACTATACCCAGAGCTGCTGTTCTGGGAGGAATCGCATACGTCAAAGAGGATGTTGTCGAGTATGGTTGTCGAAAATGGGCATAGTCGCTCGAAATATCAAAAGCGAGGACCTTCATAAGGCCTCACCTCACTCTGCCAATTGTTTCATTTTTCCTTCGAGCAGATTTTCTAGATCGAAGGGTGAACCGTTTTCCACCAACTTCAGTCTGGGATCAACCTTATATCTTATCTCCTGTATTCTGCTGTGGTATTTAGTAATCATCTCTTTGAGACCTGATATCTCCAGTTTGAAATCAGATACGCCTCTGACTTTCTCTTCCATTATTTCTGATTGAAACTTGATTCCTTTGTCGAGCTCTCCAATATGGAAGTTGGCTCCCTCGTTATACACAACATCTAGGAGCAATCGTGGGAGCTGCTCCATCTTGGAGCGAGTGATGAGATCCCTAGTGCCATTCCATATGGCATCAAGCATCTTATTGAGATCCAAATCACTCATTAACGTATGCCGGGCTGTATTCTGATTTATCACTCCGTAAAATGCTATACAAGAATAGTTGAGCGTCCACTCTTCCCTAAAGCTCCTTTGCTCCTTTCCTTCCTGTGATACAAAAGCGGCTGTTCCTTGCGTGAATACAGGATCGACCACGTGCAGTGATCTACCAAAACGAAACTGAACGGGTCCTGTGATTGACATGTTTAATCCTGTCAATGGTACTGTTCCACCAAAGAGTCGCAAGTCTATACATTTCTCAAGAAGAAGCTTCGATGCCCCTTCTCGTTTATGCAATTTGAGGGCTTCTTCAACCGCTTTTTTATTGTAGGTTTCATCCGTAAGATCAGTTATCAAGAGAGAAGCCCTCTTCTCCGAGGTTATTGGATCTCCTGACACAAAGAGCTCTTCGCCTTTTTCCGCTAGATGATCTCGAATAGTTCTCTTCAGTCGAACATCAGAAACTATATTTACACCAGTTGCTACATCCATCCTAGGCTTATTGCTATCCATCGGATCTCCGTTTGGATTTCCATCTTTCACATCATAGATAAACAAAATTTCGTGACGGTTCTTAATTGACATTTTCATCTCCTCCTTAGAGTTCTATTGTTCAATTTCCTGAACTGTATCTGTTTCAAGTTCAAGTTGATCGGTTTCTCTCCTGAAGACTCCAGTTGCTAGCTCTCCAGCCAAGAAGGCATAATTCAAATCTTCAATAGAAGCTTTCCAGTCATAGCCGCTTGGAATAAGGTATTTGTCGGCTATCTGAAAGAGGTTCATGATTGGTCCGTACACTCTGGTAAAATCCATTTCGTTAGAGTACTGTGTCGTTTTCCATTTTAGATCCTTAAAGTGATTCATGAAGTCTAGTGGTCTCATGTTATAAGCCTTAAGCTTAAGATCGACAGTGCTTGCGATATTTTTCTCTCTTTGGAATCTCGCAATTCTCGAGTGAATCTGGCCTAAGATGAAAAGGAATTTCTCTTCATCAGTCCTGAAAAAGGCCGGATACTTTTCGAAGAATTCCTTGATCCTGTCTTCTCTGTCTTTTTCCATTAAAGGGATACCTCCTTCCACATTTTGCTGAAGCCTTTCTATGAAAAGAGCAATAGTGATAAGTTGCTTGGCTTTGGTGGCGTAAGGTTCACCCCTGAGTTTTTTTGAACCAATGAGTTCAAGTGTTCCTCTCTTTAAAGGGGTTAACGAAACCCGTTGATTTTTAAATAGCGCTTCAATGTAATCGAAAAAGGTTCTCAGTCGGTTGTCTTTGAAGACGTCGTACATCGATCCAAATAGAACGGAAGGCGAGTATTCTTGTGTACCAAACACATTCCGTAGTTCTCCTTCAATATCTGAAATCTTTCTAGACATATTACGCAAACGACTTGGAGGAACGTCTAAGATGCTGAGGTTTATTTTCATCTCCTGATTGTTCACCGTATAGAAGATGAAATTCAAAGTGGAGTATGACCCTTCAGAAATGTCATAAAGCATGTAGGTTTCAAAATTTCTGTAAGGATTGTCCTTTCTCACAGTATCTTTTAGATCAGAAATTCTCTTTATGTCTCTTATTTCGTTGACCTTCTCCTCGAGCAGTTCATTATCTGAAGAGTGAAACCTTGGTATGATGTAAACCTTCGATGCGTAGAAATTCATTGAAAGTTCTTCATCTAGAACTCTCTTACCAAGAGAAATTTTTGAGAAGCAATCTTCACAGAGAGGCATGTTCACATAGTAGTTTTTGTCGTCCATCTCGTGGGCAAACCCGGGCTTGTCGAAAGATGCGAACTTGAAAATGTCGCTCGCCTTCATTCCGATGCCTTTCTCCTCTCCACAAACAAAGCAGATTCCAGTATTATCACTTGGCATACTGACAATGTTTCTCAGGAAGATTTCTTTGAATTCATCAAGATCTCCAGGGTATAATTCCCTGTCTGCTTCTCTTATTACAACTGTGTAGAATCTTCCCTCCTTTTTTGGAAGATTTCCTGCCATCTCATCGAGGGATGTGCAGATAGCTACTTTTGACTCTAAAAGAGCGCTAGCCACTTTGCTGGCAATAGGAGTTTTGTTGTGTTCGCCGAAATTGATGAACTTTTCTAGAATTACTTCTGCTCCTTTACCGGCATCCCTTAGAGTAAGGGAGATAGGAATTTTGATGTTCCCCTTTTTCTCACGGAAGAGATAGTTGCGGCGCGTCTTCTCTCTTTTTTCACAACCGGAATATTGGAGTGTTTCTCCGTTCTTTATGAGTATTATGGCCAATTCGTGAATGTAAGCATCCCCAATATCAGTTATGTACATTTGTGTTTCGTCTTTTCCTTTGGCCACTATTTGGCCAATGTCATAGGTCGATTTGAGCACCTTGTCACCTCCTTTCTACGATTTCTATCATTCCAAAACCCTGCGCATTCTTTGAACCCAACCCCCAGTCGAAAGCTATCGCTATCAGTTCTGGATCTGTATTCAACTTGAAGCTGAAATCCCAGGCGATCTGGACGAAGTCTTTGTATTTCACAATACGCTGAATTGGTCTTGAAGCAAGTTTGAAGGAGAAGGATTCTCCCGCTCTTACAGGGCTACCCAGTGCGATTGCCTTTCTATTGAGATTTTCTTTGAGCTGAACAGTAAAGTCCTTTTCTGTCGGGTTGTAGAAGTAAGTCTTCTTTTTTCCATCGGGTGTTGTAAGAGTCGAATAAATTGTGATAGGGGAGATTGTTCTTGCATCTATAGAGCCTATATTAGGTGGTTCAGGCTCAACTTCTATAGATTTCAGTTCGAGTTTTTCTCCTTTGAGTTCCATTCCGCCGTTTTTAAGCAGCCCGTTTGCAAAGGCCTGTGCGAAATCTTCAAGAGGCGATGAAAAATGCAGATTTATTGGTGGAGTAAAGCTTATAAAGCCCTCTTTAATCTGTCGGCTTTGGCCGGCAAGCCGAGAGAACGTGAATGGTCTCAAAATTCTTCCATTGACATTCAATCCAAAATCATGACTATCTGGAATCAAATTTGAAAGTGCATCATATATCGCTGATTGAAGAAGATATGAATAACTAAGGGGAAGAGAAATCCCTTTTTCGTTGTCGAAAACAGCTCTTAGTCTCAAAACACATCCTCCATGATACAAGTATTGTTATAGATGTTCCTTTTAGATTAAATAGAAGCGATTGAAACATTATTTATGATATGAGCTATGACGTAGGTCAAAAAGACATATTTCTTATGTATTCACATTGTTTGTAAATTATTAGCAAAATATAATCGCACTTAATCTTATCGCATTTCTTCACGTCTTCCAAAGAAAAAGAAAGCCCTCTGCGCCCATTAAGTGGGAAGTAAAGGCGATTATTGATATATTTCTCGACAAAGAATGAAAGAATTACAAATTCTACATTTTCTCTAGTATATGGTGCCTCATCCTGGACCTGTGCCAAGTTAGCAAGTTATCAAGAAAAAGATGAAGAGAAAAAATTGAAAAAGGATGCTCCTGTCTTAAGATAAATACGCAGTCATACCTATCAAAAGCCAGGAGGCGTCCTAATAGATATGAATAGCACTCTTGATTTAGTTTGTATAAGCCCAAAGATACACAAGTTCCATTTTGTAGGAATATTTTTACTTGTCCGGAAGTTTATAATGAGGGGGATTTCACACCTATTCCTATCGATGCTTTTCACATTTTCTACAGGTGTTTTTCTTGTTTTACTGTTGATGTCGACATGAGATCCCGTATAAGAGTCCTGAATTTGATCCCTGAATAAGATCATTCCAGGGCAGGCTCTTCAGGACAGGCTCCACGGGATGACAGTCCCCTAACGTCATCCTGACGTGCTCCTGGTCAGGATCCCGATCTTTCCTTCTTCCCGTCATTCTGAGCTTGACTCAGAATCACGTGCGCCCGGCATGGTACACAACTATAGGGTGAAAGACCCGAATGTGGGGAGTCAAAGAAGCATTAGCCAGAGGCAAGGGTGTCACTGGTAACGGTGAATCTGAAGGAAGCCCGAGGCAAAGTCCGGAACTGAACGAAAGTGAACCAGAGATGGCCGTTACAGAGGGTAACCCTGCGAGATAAGGGAAAGCCCTGACTCCAGCTGTAAAGGTTCGGATGGCAGGATTCGGATGAAAGTGGTGTATCTTACCCGGGGAAGTCCTCATGAGTCCGAAAGGGGTAACCGTTAGCAAGGAGGAGATCCAAGTTAAGGGAAAGCTCAGGAGGATGGCAGATGAACCCGTAGTAGTGAAGAACCTCTCCGAAAGGAGAAGGGACCTTGGCTATAAGCCAAGGGGGTGATGAGGAGGTCGAAAGGCTCCATCACTTGCGAAGGGGAGAAGGATCGAAGAAATGTGATCGGAAGACAGTGAAGAGACTTAGGTCAGACAGTTAAAGACAAGGTACATATTCCCGGGAGGGTAGAGAAGCCAGTCATTAATTGTCGCAACAATATCTGAGGCTGGAGCTGTTGGAAGGGAGCATGCAGGAGAAAGAGATGAAGTATTACAGTCTAATCGACAAAGTCTATTCGAAGAAGAACCTATTGAAAGCCTATCACAGGGTAAACTCCAACAGAGGAGCTCCTGGGATAGACGGAGTAACCGTAAAATCATTCGGGGAGAAACTCCTTGAAGAAATCGAGAGATTATCCGAAGAAATCAAGAGCGGTGAGTACATGCCCATGCCACTCAGGAGAGTAGAAATCCCAAAAGCAGATGGTAAAACAAGGCAATTGGGAATACCTACTGTGAGAGACAGGGTGGTACAACAATCTCTCAAGGAGATACTGGAACCTATATTCGAGGAAAGATTCCATCCCTCCAGTTACGGTTACAGAAAGGGAAGAAATGCCTGGCAGGCGGTGGAGAAGGCGAAAGCTTTTGCATCCAAATACGGTCTGTGCAATGTAGTGGAACTTGACCTGAGCAAATGTTTCGACACTCTGGATCATGAGAAGATAATAGACTCCGTAGCAGAGAGAGTGAGTGATGGAAAGATACTCAAACTCATACGCGCAATGCTGAAGAGCGGAGTAATGGAAGATGGAGTCTGGAAGGCAACAGAAACTGGCAGTCCACAGGGTGGTGTAATAAGTCCCCTGCTGGCGAACATCTACCTGGACGAGTTCGACCAGAAGATGAAAGCCAGAGGAATAAGGATAGTCAGATATGCAGACGACATATTAATCTTCTCGAAAACCCAGGAAGAAGCCCGAGAGTTTCTGGCAATCGCGATCAACATACTGGAGATTGACATGAAGCTCAAGGTCAACAGAAACAAGACGAGAATCACAACACTGGAGGAGGGCTTTCACTTTCTTGGCTTCGAAATAAAAGGCGAGAGAGTTGGGATAGAGAAATCCAGATTGAAAAGGTTCAAGGGAAAGGTCAAGGGACTTACAAGAAGGAACCAGAGCACACCGGTAAAGGAAATAGTGAAAGAGCTAAATCCACTGTTGAGAGGATTTGCCAGCTATTTCAGGATAGTAGACTTACAATCTACCTTGAGAGGGCTTTTGAGCTGGATAAGGAGAAGGCTTAGAGCCATCATACTACACCAGTGGAAGAGCACAAAGAAACTGAACAGAGTCCTTAGAAGGGCTGGATGGGAAGAGAAAGTCAATTTGAGAATGAACAAATGGCGCTCTTCTCACACAAAAGCAGTCAATTACGCCATTCCCAACAGGTTCTTTGAAGAGATGAACTTATTCGATATGACATCGTACTATCATCCCCTGTCGAAGTATCCGATACTCGATCCATGAGCCGTGTACGAGGCCCGTACGCACGGTTCTGTGAGAGGACGAGGGGCTCCGCCCCTCTCCTACTCGATGGTTTTCTAAGGAGTGGATCCCGGGTCGGAGCCCGGGATGACAGCCCCCTAACGTCATTCTGGCATGTTCCTAGCCAGAATCACGTTCTTCCTCCTTCACGTCATGCCGGACCTGATCCGGCATCCCGGTCCTTCGAAAGAGCGAGAAGAGCGAGATCCCGTATAAGAGCATTACGGGATGACATGAGTGGGGCGTTAACGAGATGACCCTGAATAAGATCCCTGAATAGGATCATTTCAGGGCAGGCTCATCAGGACAGGCACTACGGGATGACAGGATTGGCACACTACGGGATGATGGCCCCTTCGGGTCATCCTGGCGTGCTCCAAGTCAGGATCCCGGTCTTTCCTTCTTCCCGTCATTCTGAGCTTGACTCAGAATCACGGTTTTCTAAGGAGTGGATCCCGGGTCGGAGCCCGGGATGACAGCCCCTCCCGTCATGCCGGACCTGATCCGGCATCTAGCTCTTGCCGGCTCGCGACCTACTACTCACAACGTCTCTCACCACTCCGTGTTGACCTCATCAAAGACCTTCTGAACTTTCTTCAGCCATTCCTTAGCGCCCTTGAGCTTAAACCAGTCCTCTCTGAACTCTTCGGCGAGAAACAGTGCGTCAATCTTTCTCTGGTGTTTATAGTCAAACTCTTCTTCTTTATCGAAGTCTTCATTGGTTGGTTCTTCATTCCTGAGCAGAAACTGGATGAAGTGGGGAAACTGCTCCAGAATATTCAGAATAATTCTTTCTGCGTCGTCTATCTCTTTATTGACATAATTCATCAGAGCCATAACCATCAGGGCTTTCGGGTCGCTTTCGTCATCGACCTCTTCAAACAATTCAGGCAACCTCTTATAGTCCTTCATCCTCCAGTGAGCGATCAAAGAGTTCGCGAGAAGTGATTTTGAGTCTTCCAAATTTAAAAGTGGAAGGGCGGTGTCTGCAACCTTCAGCACCCTTCTATAATCCTTTTTCGTGACCAGTTGGTCCACATAGTTATCGATCAGATTCACGAACTCCTTATTGGACGGGCTCTCTTCACTACCCTTGAGATATATATCCCCGTCTTTGTCAACAACGATCCTCGACAGAATCCCATAAGCCCTTTCCGCGGCATCGAACAAAAGCTTAATCACATTATCGACCTCAAATGCAGACACAAGCATTAGGGCATTTACAAATTCAAAGTTGTAGGGATACTTCTTACAATAAGCCACGATAGCATTGAAAACCTCGTCGGCATCGTCGAGCTCCATCACAGAGTTTATAAGCGTGTACATCGGCGCTCTCGAGTATTCGATCTCTTCATCTTCGCATGAAAGAAAGGAGGGTACCAGCATCGCTTCAACATTGGTAATAATATATTCCGGCCTGTATCTATTCTCATAACCCAGTACCATCTGCTCGTAGAGCTCATCGAGAAAGCTGAAAGTGTGGCGCGCAATTTTCTTTAAGAATGAATAATCGAATCCACCGTATATATTGCCATTCACACCCTTCTTGAAGAACTCCTCATGCTCAAACCCGTACTTTCTACTGAGCAAAATCCCGGAAACCTCGACTCCCGAAGAAAGCTCAAGCGTCATGAGATACTCTATAAACTTTTCAACGCTATCTCTAGGCTCCTCCTTCTCATCAAGGGCGCTCGCAATAGCCGCAAGCGCACTGGATAAATTATCCTTACTAAGACCTTCCAGGAGAATCTTCAGCCTGTCAAAGAGATTAGCGAAATCGTTAGACATCACTAGCTCGTACAGAAAGCCATTTCTAGCCACACCGCTGGAAAGGCTTAATACCAAACCAAGCATCGAATCGTCCATCAAAGTGTAGATCCAGTTGATAATCTCAATGCTCTTGGCCCTCTCTTCATCACTTCCCCCGGCAACCATTGCCACCGGGACAAGCAAAACATCGATCGTTGTAAAATGGGCAATGCTCATTATAAACTCCGACAGCTGTCGCGAAGTCAACTTCTCATTACCCAAAAGCACCAGCATTGGGAACAGCGAACTTGTAATGCTTTCGGCCCTCGGAAGATTTATATCCACACTATAGCCAGCAAATTTGACTATCGAATAATAGGCCAGGGTCGGAGGCAAAATCTTTCTCAGCTTCTCTCCCCACTCACCTTCAAACTTCTCCTTATCTGCGATCTCACAAAGAAACGAGGCCAGTTCATTACCCCAGAGGATTATAGGGATGTAATATTCTCTATTCTTGAAACACCAGTACATCAGTAAGTTATCTCTAAAATCCATCTTCGCCCGCTCGCGATAATTATCCTTATAAAACGGAAAGAAAAGCTTCTCGAAACGCTTCGCAGAATCGAAAAACTCTTCCATACCCGGCAACGCATCATCCACTTTCTTCAAATCAACGAGAAACCTCTCCATAAGAATTCTCGCCATCTCTTCTTTCTTCTCATAAGAAAGGCTGTCACTCGAGAGCATAAGCCCCGCGAAATAACCTCTGAAGAAACCATTCTCCATTATCGCTTCCAAAGGCTGATCCAACAAAAATCCGCGCTTCAAAGCCCCGGCGAATTCAAATGCTTTCTTTCTATCGAAAAAAGCGTCCAGCTCATCGAATGCGTAATATTCAATACGGTCTTTCCGGCTCAGCTCCAGCGCTTCGGCCAGAAGTGTCAGTCTTACCGTCTCTCTATCCATATCCCACCTCGAATATCCGTAATGATATCAATATTATCATCCCGAGCTCAACATAAAAAGACAAAACGCACGAGCCCACAGACCCGAAAAGTTTATAGAGATTGTGAAGGTCGTGAGCGTGTTGATGTTTGTTCTGCTGGATTTCCAAGAAAGCCAGAGGTCGCTTTTACCTCAAGCCTGTAAAGGATTTCGCGTTGTCAACCTATCAATTAAGTTATCTCGAGGACTTCGTTTTTATGTAGGGTGTCTCGGATACAAAATGGGACGCTTTTTTTCGCATCTTTCTTTTATCTCAAAGTCTGACTTATTCATCTTCAGCTTCAGTCTTTTAGTTGTTGTAGCTAAACCATTTGAAAGGAGAGTGATACAGCGAGGTCAGCGAATTTCCGCTTTTGGGTCTTGAATGATCAAAGAGGTACCCTGGGCAGATCGACCTATTCTTAATCGTGTACCGAAGAGACGCTCTTCCGAACGGCAGTTCCATACCCTGGTGTCGTGGATGATTGAAAGCGAAAGAGCCGGACAAACCGGCTCTAACTCCTCGTTGGATAATTCGCAGCAAATAAAAATTACATCGTTTAAATTCACTATTTGATAATTATGATTCCAAGGTTAATGCTAACATCCGAAAGTTACGTTTGCTACGCCTTTCATAGGAAAAATTCAAGTCTCTTAAGCCTGTTTATCATTCCTATTTGGTTGATTCGAAACGTTATAATCTTCAGCTCAAGTTTATCTTTGGAGTTTACATTCCTTTTTGGTTGATTCGAAACCATGTTTGCCTCCTACGAGAAACAGAGATCGAAGGTTTATATTCCTCTTTGGTTGATTCGAAACTGCTTTACGCTGGCTATCCATGCGGTAGCCAGCAAGTTTATATCCCTCTTTGGTTGATTCGAAACTCGATGTTTGCGATCATCCAGGGGTATTCGGAATGTGTTTATATCCCTCTTTGGTTGATTCGAAACTCGCGTGTTTCCTGTGCGAACAGCGACAACACTTCACGTTTATATCCCTCTTTGGTTGATTCGAAACTATACCCTCCTACAAAAGAACGTGAATATATAGATAGTTTATATCCCTCTTTGGTTGATTCGAAACAATATAGAGTTTGCAGATGACAAAGATAGACATTGTTTATATCCCTCTTTGGTTGATTCGAAACGGCTGACGCCATAGAGGCCAATCATATCAAGGCTGGATCGGGTTTATATCCCTCTTTGGTTGATTCGAAACTAGAGGAGCTAGATAAATATCCTGATTATATTGTTAGTTTATATCCCTCTTTGGTTGATTCGAAACAAGGGCGTATGCAAGCGTTTTCATGGCTCTCGCGGAGAAGTTTATATCCCTCTTTGGTTGATTCGAAACTGAGCAATCTTCTTCAAGTCTTTCGCCTCGTTCTGGGGTTTATATCCCTCTTTGGTTGATTCGAAACAAAGCAATCACAGCTCGAAATTCATCAAGCTGTTTGGGTTTATATCCCTCTTTGGTTGATTCGAAACAATATAGAGTTTGCAGATGACAAAGATAGACATTGTTTATATCCCTCTTTGGTTGATTCGAAACGGCTGACGCCATAGAGGCCAATCATATCAAGGCTGGATCGGGTTTATATCCCTCTTTGGTTGATTCGAAACTAGAGGAGCTAGATAAATATCCTGATTATATTGTTAGTTTATATCCCTCTTTGGTTGATTCGAAACCGTTCTCGGATTTTCCTATTGAGTCCAGCCTCTCCTGTTTATATCCCTCTTTGGTTGATTCGAAACAAGGGCGTATGCAAGCGTTTTCATGGCTCTCGCGGAGAAGTTTATATCCCTCTTTGGTTGATTCGAAACGGTAATTCCTGAATGATCGTATAGGTATACCGGGTTTATATCCCTCTTTGGTTGATTCGAAACACGCTAGTCCATTGATTTTCGAGGTGTGCGTAGATAGTTTATATCCCTCTTTGGTTGATTCGAAACGATTGTCTTTGGCTTTTGAGAGCTTCTCGGTTTCGGTTTATATCCCTCTTTGGTTGATTCGAAACTGTCTCAAGAGGAATTGGCCGAGAGGGCCGGAAGTTTATATCCCTCTTTGGTTGATTCGAAACGGAGCGCCCGTACTTTCAGAGGCTTTCGTCAGAGGTTTATATCCCTCTTTGGTTGATTCGAAACACTCAGCCTGCACGGAGTACATCACTCGACCGAGTTTATATCCCTCTTTGGTTGATTCGAAACCTGCTCGAAACTCGGGAAGTCTTCATCAATAGGTAGTTTATATCCCTCTTTGGTTGATTCGAAACGCCGCTTCTGGCATATCCCGAGATGTCGTTGAGAGGTTTATATCCCTCTTTGGTTGATTCGAAACGACCAGATGCTTCTTTTCTATCAGACATTTGAAGAGTTTATATCCCTCTTTGGTTGATTCGAAACTTTCTCTATATCAACGAGATCGGAGACGGGCCTACGTTTATATCCCTCTTTGGTTGATTCGAAACGAGAAATCATTCCAGTTAGAAATGCACTGGTATATGTTTATATCCCTCTTTGGTTGATTCGAAACGCTAACAAACCTATTGTTACGACGAAAAATTTTTATATGTTTATATCCCTCTTTGGTTGATTCGAAACCAGACACTTCTCCTTCAGGTAAAAAATCTGTACCTTGTTTATATCCCTCTTTGGTTGATTCGAAACGCCAGGGCATGTCATCCAGAGACATCTCGGCAAAGAGTTTATATCCCTCTTTGGTTGATTCGAAACTCGGACCGTCTATCTTTATTGTCGCCGGCTTGCGTTTATATCCCTCTTTGGTTGATTCGAAACGGGGGATATATCTTTATGGCCCCGGAAATATCACAAGTTTATATCCCTCTTTGGTTGATTCGAAACTGAAATGTGTCACACATTGC
This sequence comes from Mesotoga infera, assembly GCF_900157305.1. Classification (NCBI taxonomy): domain Bacteria; kingdom Thermotogati; phylum Thermotogota; class Thermotogae; order Kosmotogales; family Kosmotogaceae; genus Mesotoga; species Mesotoga infera. The sequence continues at coordinate 1,306,347 of NZ_LS974202.1, read as the reverse complement.
GTGTACCGCTTCGTGCAAGTTTATATCCCTCTTTGGTTGATTCGAAACGCAATACAGTATTATGTTTGGGTAGTCCCTCATGTTGTGTTTATATCCCTCTTTGGTTGATTCGAAACCGTCTCTGCAACAAGACACGAATGGTGGGATGACGGTTTATATCCCTCTTTGGTTGATTCGAAACAGAACTGGCCGAGAGGGCCGGAATCAGCGCAAACGTTTATATCCCTCTTTGGTTGATTCGAAACGTGTAGCTCGCCTCCGAAATGTCGTCGAAAAAAGAGAAGGTTTATATCCCTCTTTGGTTGATTCGAAACGTAGCTGGTAGTTGCATTTGTACCGACTGTGTCGGTGTTTATATACCTCTTTGGTTGATTCGAAACGTGTCCGACGGACTCTGAAAACGACAGTTTGAAGTTTATATCCCTCTTTGGTTGATTCGAAACAGAATCCTTCACGCACACTTCTCGGCAATTGAAGTAGTTTATATCCCTCTTTGGTTGATTCGAAACAAGAAGCGGACGCGGCATTCACGAAGACAATAGAACGTTTATATCCCTCTTTGGTTGATTCGAAACACATCGTCGAGTTTTTCGAGGGGATCCCGCCGGTCGGTTTATATCCCTCTTTGGTTGATTCGAAACTGAAGTCACTCAGAAAGAAGTTCATAGAGGGGCGCGGTTTATATCCCTCTTTGGTTGATTCGAAACGGAAGTCCGAGTGCGGGCGTGCTCACGTTCGAGCTTTGTTTATATCCCTCTTTGGTTGATTCGAAACGATCAAAAGTATAAGCCTCTCCGCCGGGGAACTGATTTTGTTTATATCCCTCTTTGGTTGATTCGAAACCCTAATATTATCAGGCGAAATTGAAACTCACCTGAGTTTATATCCCTCTTTGGTTGATTCGAAACCTCGCCAGACTCAAAACTTCCTGTTGCTCTTTCGTTGTTTATATCCCTCTTTGGTTGATTCGAAACGACACAATCAATCTGCCAGAGTTCTCAATCACAGTGTTTATATCCCTCTTTGGTTGATTCGAAACGGCGCAGCTCGCTTGCGCAACGTCGTGGAAAAGAGAGAAGGTTTATATCCCTCTTTGGTTGATTCGAAACTCGCTCTACGATGTGAAGAAAGAGCTTGAAAAATACTAGTTTATATCCCTCTTTGGTTGATTCGAAACACGGCCTCTACAAGAGTAGGGTCGTAGGTAAAGCGTTTATATCCCTCTTTGGTTGATTCGAAACCCTGAACGGAACTGAAAACATTGTCATAAAGTGTGGGTTTATATCCCTCTTTGGTTGATTCGAAACGAGAATCCAATTTGTATATACAGATGGTACTACAACCATGTTTATATCCCTCTTTGGTTGATTCGAAACTCTAATCACGTCTAGTTGTGCATAGTCGTCTGCAATGTTTATATCCCTCTTTGGTTGATTCGAAACCCATTTACTATTATTATAATAAAAAAGCTTATGAACCGGTGGTTTTAGAAGTCGCCGCATAATCAGCCATATTGTCCCTTGCGAAGGCTTTTCAGAGGAATGTTGCGTTTTATTTCGTCAACCTCGCTTTTTTTGCACAGGCGGGCAAAGTTTCAACGCACTTCTCCCGGGAGTTTGATCGCGAAAAATGGCTCTGCAATATGAAACCAGCCATTGCGTCGATCCCCCGGCGTTTTGCCCTCTTTTCAGGTCGACGGAATTGTCAAAGACCACAGCCGTTATTTCAAGCCGAGCTCTCTGTCGTATGTAAAACCTTTTACAACGTATATCCCTTTAGCGTAACGGAGCAGTTTTCTGTCGCTAATACCAAAACTACGTTCCAGCAGTTTCACCAGTTCCGTTTTTTCCCTTTTCCAGAGGGAATTCTGGCTCACATTCACCACAAATTTAGCCACTATGTTTTTCTTGAACCCTTTCCAGTCAGCCATTCCTATCATTTCTCTTATCGACTTCACAGCTTCGTTCAGACGGGTTTCCGGGATAACAGCGGTCTGAGAAATATCCCTGAAGATGCGACGTGCTTCTTCTTTCCTGTCGGACAACCAGCCGCTCTCCAGAATCTTTAGCGCTTCTTCAAATTCGTTTAGATAGTCGCTTCCTTTCAAACTTGAGAAAACCGTTTCGATCAGCTCTTTTTTGTCTTCTTCGGTTAGAGGCTCTTCAATAGTGTACATTTCGCCGAGCTCGGGTATAAAATTATCCACTCCGGCAGATTTCGCAAGGGCTTTTAGGGTGGATTCCACCAAGCTATTGTTATAGACTTCTGTGTTTGCTATCTTTCCCTTATTTTGAGCCACATGGATGATTACATTGGCACTGCCCTTGTACTCAAATGGTTCGCGTATGTGCCGAAGGACTCTTCCCATCCTTTGCACAAGGCTGTCTATTGGAGATATGTCGGTATATAGATAATCGAAAGATAAATCGAGCGAGGCCTCTACCACTTGCGTGGAGACGAGTATTCCCGGTTCGCCTTCCAGGCTGTTAGGGAATTTTTCCAGAACCTCTTTTTCCTTTTCCATCCTATCTTCCATAGTCAGCCTTGAATGAAGAAGCCTGATGCTTTCTTTTGTGTCGCCATTTTCGTCCTTGAGCTTTTGATATATCTCCTGTGCCCGCTTGACTGTGTTGGCTATTACGAGGACCTTTTTCCCCTCGCCCAAGCGGGCCAGGATCTCAGGCACAGATTCTGTCAACGGCTTTCCAACGACCGCTATCCTGTGTTTCCTGGTACCTCCGAAGAGCTCACCGTACATGTCAACAAATTCAAAGCCACCGTTCAGGGTACACCTCGCCTCTATTTCCTCTTTTATATGAAGCGGGAGTGTGGCGGTCATGAGAAGGAATTTTCCTCCCATGGCGGATATGTCTTCCAGCAGCTTTACGACCACGGCAGATGCTACGGGGCTGTAAGCTTGAACTTCATCTATCACTACCGCGCTTCTGGAGGCTATGGCGTAGATCCTGTCGTATCCCGGATATTTCAAGGCCGAAGGGAATATTTGATCACCGGTGGTGATTATATTTGGCAGGGAAAGCTGCCTTGCCAGATCGAGAGTGAACCCGTTCAGCTCTTCGTCATTTCGGTCGGTCTGCAGATTGGCGTCAGAGTGTAGAAGTCCGGTAGTATCACTCCCAAGAATTTTGGACACGTTTCCGTACATAGCATTAACCGCCGCCCTGAGAGGAAGAGTGAAAATCATTTGCCTGTTTCCGGCCCACATGAGCGCGAAGAGGCTCTTCCCGCTGCCAGTTCCCGCGAGCAATATGGTGTTCCCGGTTGTCATTTTACGTTTCTGCCAATTATCGCTGTCGGGAATTCCCGAGTTTTTCATTTGCAAGAGAACGGCCGGATATCTGTCCGGGATCTCGGGTATCTTGAAATCCCTCTGGCCGGCGTCTTCGAGGAATGAGGCCAGATGGTCCGAATATTTCAAGAAGCCAGAGAGTGTGACCAATCTGCGGGTCGCCCCAATGGATTTAACCTGCCTTATAATCGAGAAATCCAACCTGTAGGGGGGGATTAGTATATCCATATCCAGCAAGGAAGCCCCACCGATTATACTCTCAATCATCTGCGAGTCAATTTTCAAGAGCCCGCCAAGGCCAAATTCTCTGTCCAAACCGGATAGAGCTTCATTTATCTCCGCCTCGTGAGCTTTCATTTCTTTAGCAGCAACTGCCAGTTTTCCAGGCCTTAACAAGTACTGGCCCATGCTTTCCCTGTAGTGATGGAAGGCTATTGCGGAGAGTATCAGTCGGCTGTCCTGCGCAAATGTCTCGTATAGCCTGCGCTTGTCTATATAGAACAGCGAGAGTATGTTGTGCGGCACATCAAGCTGAAAGCGCGGATCAATATCCGAGAACCGCTCATTGCCCAGCTTTCTCTGAAAAGATGGCGAGACCTTCCCCACATCGTGAAGCAAAGATAAAAGTTTGAGTGCTGGTTCGCCAAGGCCACTCGCAATCCTTTCTACATCCTTGCTGTGATCTATAAGACTTATTGCGGGAGAAGACTTTGCCATAAACTCTTCCGCTTTCACTGTGCCACCTCCTTTTGAACGGCGAACCAGAGCGGGATCTTTTCCGCATGGTCGGTGTAAAAGCTGTACGGATCGGTAAAACTTACTGGCAGCCCCCGGGGGCTAAAAAGCTTGCACCGGGAGTATGTGAAATCCCTCACCGCCACCCCGCCTATGTTTACGATGCTGTATCTGGAGCTCACAAGCCTCGTATTACCGGGGATGTGCGAAAAAAATTCATTATAGTTTGAGGGTAAGCCCTCGCCGTCGTTTCTTTCCGGAAGCCATGAGAAGAAATCAACCTTTCCTTGGAACGGTTCGGGGTTATCACCAAAATCCATCACCCGCGCTTCCCTTACAAGAACGGTGTCTTCGGCTAGTCCCAGGGAGAGCGATATGCTTCCGTCGGAAAAGATTCTTTCAAGTTCCGACATAACCCCGGCATCGCATATAGTGTATATGATAGTCGTGACATCATGAAGCCTCTCGATTGTCACGGGGCTCTGTCCTCCTGCGTGCTCGACCCGGTTGTCGGCAAGGCGCGATTCTCTGCTGCCAAACCTTCCCAAGTGCTGCTTTATCGACATGTTCCTGTACCAGATTCTGTCTTCGAAGCCTGCCGTGTGCCTCGAATATACCGCGAGCTGTATGCCTTCCAGAAGGCGCTTTCTTCCATCTTCGTCGAGCGGGGTGCATAGAAAACCAAGCAAGGTCGAAAACATGGGCACTGGAAGCGTCTGAAGTGTCCTTGTGGTATGCGGGACCCTAAAATGCGCAGAATCCTGCCATACCTTTATCTTTAGGGCTCTCATTAACGCACCCCTCACATACACTCTTTCAACTTATCTATGAAGTCTTTCCAGTCCTCTATCGAGCCTTCCGCTTTCCAGCCGGCCATTTTCTCTTTCCCTGAGGCGTGAACAAGAGTGGTTCCGTTTTCGCGTATTATGTAGTCGTTTTGGGCTATCGTTCTAGATAGCGAGGAAAAGGAAAGTTCACCGCTGCCCTTGTCGAAATAGATGTCCGGATGGAAGAGGGGGACCGGAGCCTTTAGGCCAGCCACTATCATAAAAGAGGGGAGTATGCCATAATTTTCCCCAGCGCACTGGGCAAGAAGCCCATTTTTAATGACATCCAGTATCTGTAGGACCCTTTCTATTTTCTTCTCTTTGTTAAGCTCGAAATATATTGATCCGGCTTTTGTATCGCAGAGCACCTTCCCCCCGGCTTTCACTATTTCTTCCTCAAATTCCTTCAGATTGCCGGAAAGCTTTTTCATAGTAGCTTCGTCGAAAACCCAGAGATCTTTCCCAAATCTGGTGAGATCGATAGTGAAGGAGAATTTGAAAAGATTGTAATCCTCCTCGCGGGAATAAGGGTTCGGGGTTTCCAGTTTTCCAGCCGTTCTATCAGTGCTTGCGTTCATCCTGCTCACAAAAGCGTGATTGGCGTAGAAAGACATATCGCCCCTCCAGGGATACAGGGCGATCGCCTTAGTGAGAGAAACGGCGGCTTTTCGCGAAAGCGTGGTGGATGAGCTTTTATCTTCTTCTTGAGGGCCTTCCTCCTCCTTTTGAGTGTCTTTTCCTCTTTTCTTAGGTTTTGCGGCAGTGCTCATATATCCAAAAGCGTCCAGCTCTGCGCTCCTGACTATGTCCTGGAAAATTTTCAGCTCTTTATCCTGCGTATCCAGTAGCCTGTGTTGTATTACGCCTTTGCTAGAGGTTAGCTCGCCGAGTTTCCAGCTATCGGGATAGATTTCGGCGAGCGTCGAGAATAGCTTATTGGTAACCCACGGCCTGCTCAGGAAGACGAATGAATCCGTCCCGACACTTAGCTTTTTGAGAGTCGTGATATTGCCGACGCTCTGGTCCCTGTTCAATGCGGAAGACTCGAAAATAACAGTTCCGGTAATGCCTTTCATGTTGTTTTTCGTGTCGTTCATTTCCCTTCCTCCTTTACTTTTTGGCTCTCCGTTTCTTTCAATATTCCGGCGACCGTATCTATGAACGCGTACACCCCGAGCTTAAACTCTTCCTCCGAGCCTGTTGCTATGATTTCCCACAGGCTTTTCGGGAGAGGCTCGCCGTTGGCCGTGAAGGTCCGTGTGAGAAGGTAGTTGGCCTCGAGTCTGTTTCCCAGCCTCGTCTTTTCGATCAGCTGATAAGCTATCCTTCCGATAGAGGATAAAAGCCTATCCTCGCCACCTTCCTGACTTGCCCTTACAGCCCTGCTATTAAAAATTTCTCTGGTTTCCGACCGTATCCTTTTTAGTTCCATCTCTTCACCTCCATATCCCATCCCTTCGTACAGCAAATCTGGCAGGCAACCCGCCATTGCGCTAATCGCTCGAAAATCGGTTCTCCCTACGAGCCGTTCGATTTCTATTGCGCTGGATTTTGCCCCGGTCGCGTTATGCTTGTTAGCCAGGTACAGAAGCTGGAATAGTTTTCCGTAGTCCTCGGCAATAAAGGCTTCGTACAGGCCGGTAGAATTTATCGATCGTAGATACCCTCCGATCGACGGAGAGGCCATTAATTTGTCAACGATTGCATGGCTTATCTTCGTGACTTTCACTTCCTGATACTTGCCCGGCGGGTCTCCGATTATCCTGTATATCTCTATCCCCATGCTCCCCCAGCCTGTCTGGATTGCAGCGATTTTCGTCAGCCTATCCACGATGTTTCTGAAGAATACGCCGTCAGGCTTTTTGCTGAATATTTCCATTTGCCTCATGAGTTCCCTGGAAAGCGCAAAGGATGGCGAGTTTACGAAGAAGAACTGCCTGTCTGGAGACTGCTGGAGCGCGAAGATGTGAAAGAAAATTGCCACGCTGCAGACCGGGCAGATAGGTGTCGATGGCTCGAAATTCCAGTAAGCGTTAGGGAATTCTTTTACGGAGGCGCCCGCATAGCCGACGAGGATGTTGTCGATGAAGAGCCTCCGCTTTTCCTTTGGCACTCTGAAAGAATTGCCACAAAAGCTGCAATGAAGGCTATACTCTTCCAGCTCTTCAGGGAAGCCGAATAGTTCGGCCACTCTAGCCGCGACATCCTTCGTCCCGGCGCCGATAGCGTTCACGAACGGCCCGTCCTTGAAGAAATATTTCGGCCTTATGGCATTGAATACCGGGAGCGGATCTTTCAGATCGGTGGCTTCTATCTTCTCCCTTTCCTTTTTGAAAGCGTTCCCCTCTTTAATATGATCGGCGGCTCTTCTTAAAAAGAGCCACGCCATAAGCGGGATGCGAGAGGCGAAATTTGCGCTTTCTCTACTGGAAGGCGACACCGACAGTTTCGAAGGAAGATCATCTTTTGCCTCTTTCAGGTTTTTGAAAAGATGGCTCAGGAAGCTGTCGGCTATTGTAATCGTTCCATCGCCGTTGAAACTGACAACCGACTCCTCGAAATAATCAGCGATGGCAACTGCCAATCCGATCACAGAAGCGTTGTATAGCCAATCTGACGGATAGAATACCATCTTATCACACCTCCGCCGAGAACAGTCCGAACCCCTGGCCCGTTCTATGCCCCAATCCGTAATCGTAAGCGAACTGGAGCAAATCTGGAGGGCCGCTTAAGGCGAAAACTCCCCGGTAGCCCCCTACAAAGCCGTTATAATGCCTTACTAGCTCGAACTCGCCGCTTCCCGCTTCAAAAGACAATTCGCCTTTCGGAATTCTGCCTGTGAAGGCCGTGAACTTCTCTTTCATATAGCTATTTAGCGTGAAATTGAATTTCTCCATGTCTTTTGTAGAAAGTGACAGAATGGGATTTTCTGGGTCCCGTAAAGTGATATGCGTGTAACTTTTGCATTTCAAAAAGGGCTTATTTACTAGGAAAGGGCGCTGCACATTAATGCCGCTAATGAAAAGCGTGTTGGTGAAAATGCTCAAAGGCTCTTCCCAGCTCCAGAACTTTGTTGCAGACCCGAGAAACGAATTGAAGACGCTCAGGTCCCCCGTTGAGAAAGTAACCATGGCAGGAAGTTTCGCTTCAAGCCTTTCTCCTTCGATCCTCATTTCGCTACCGAGCCTTACCGAAAAAGAAAACCGCTTATAACTTTTACGGGCATAGAACATGTCCATCATTTCGGAAGATTCCGCCAGCTTCTTAAAGAAATGAATGAAGCCGGAGCGGTAATCAAGCGGGAGAGAAATAATCTCCGATCTTCCCGACAACATAATCTGGAATCTCAATAAACTCACCTCCCTAGAATAAAAATAACATCCAGACTATATAACTTATTTTCTTATTGATATAATATCATTATCTCTGCCATTTTCCAAAGCGACCGATATGCATCACAAAAAATCTACTTGAAAAGGGTAACGATGCATCAAAAATGAAACTACTCGAAAGGTAAGGGTAAAGGGGATAATCTTCGCGAATGACAAGTTGAAAGAGGTTGACGCGAAGATGAAGAGAATAGACATGACTGGACTGATCGAGAAATACTCAAAGAAGTACAGAAAGTCTGGAAAGAAGGAGAAGAGTAGAATTCTTAACGAGTTTACTGAGGTAACTGAGTACAACCGGAGCTATGCATCATTAATACTTAGGAGGGGTTATTCTAAGAAGAACAAGAGAAGCAAATTCACAAAGAGGCGCGGGAGAAAGAAGAAATATGATTTGGAAGTATTGAGAAAACTTGTTGAGATATGGGAGATCCTGGACTTTCCTTGCGGCAAGAGATTCAAAGCGATTATTGAAGAGGCGATAGACAATCTGAACAAGAATGGTCATTTGTCTTTGAGGGAAGAAGTTAAGCAGAAGCTTTTGGAAATAAGTTCCTCCACAATGGATAGACTTCTTCGAAGTGAAAGGAAGAAGATGGAACTGAAGGGTAGGTCACATACAAAACCCGGTACTCTCTTGAAGAAACACATAAGGATAAAGACTCATCACGAATGGGATGACACAAAACCAGGTTTTGTTGAGGTGGATCTTGTCGGTCACGAAGGAGGTGATAGTTCGGGAGAATTCTGTTATAGCCTGAATATGGTGGATGTTGCCAGTGGTTGGAGTGTCGTTGCACCAATAAGGAACAAAGCTCAAAGATGGACCCTCGAAGCTATAATCGCATTGAGAGCTTTACTTCCTTTCCCTCTTTTGGGAATTCATTCCGACAATGGTTCGGAGTTTATTAATGCTCATTTGTATAAGTATTGCTTGGATGAAAGATTGGTCTTTACCAGAACCCGGAGTTACAACAAGAACGATAATCCCCATGTGGAACAGAAGAATTGGTCTTTGGTCAGAAGGGCCGTTGGCTATTACAGATACGACACTTTGGAGGAACTGACTATCTTGAAGGAGCTATATGCAAGCTTGAATCTCTACAACAACCATTTCCAGCCTACTCATAAGATGATCCAAAAGACCAGAGATGGTACAAGAATAGTGAAAAAATACGACAAGTTCGCTACTCCCTACGAAAGAGTTCTTAACTCTCCCTGGATTGACTCCACAAAAAAAGATGAGCTTCGCAAGGTTCACGAAGCCCTAGATTTATATATACTCAAGAGTAATATAGCACATTTTCAAGAATCACTGGTTGATATACAGATAATGAAGTCTAAATCTAACTCAAAGGGAGGTGTTCTCAATCTCCTTCTATTCGATTTTGAATAGATTCTATTTTGATGCATTAACTCTCTCTTGAGTAGATTTAATTTTGATGCATTACGGCGATAATGTGTTTTTCAAGCAAATCCCGCTATAAAGCGCAGCAAGCCTAAGAAGGATATAATAACAATATGCCGGACCCTAAGCCCGGCATTTTATAAAAAAAGCTATCATCCCGATCCTATAAGAGGTTTCCTCATTGGAATGGTGGTCTCCGATGCACTCATGCGAAAGTCCAGTAAAAGACCGGAGAGACTGTCCTCCGGCTTTTTTTCGAGTCTGCGGTATTTCTCAGGCGATCTTGCTTACTTTCTTTTTGTAGATACCCAGCAGCTCGTAGCAGCTTTCGTGGTCGGAGAAGAACATGGCCAGGGCCGCGAGCGATGTGTGCTCTTAAGAGGCGTGGTGGGTGGTGTGTTATGCGTTGTGCGTAAGAGCGGGATGCCGGATCGTAGTCCGGCATGACGGAAAGAAAGAAGGACTGTCATCCCGTAATAGCCTGTCCTGAGGAGCCTGCCCTAAAATGGTTTCATCCAGCAAGTCAGAGAGCTTCTTTGCAAGTTTTTCAAGGAGAATACCCGGAAATCATCGGAATAATAGTCTAGACTATAATAGTCTAGACTATTATTTTTTATGCTTCAAGATTACCCGGCCTTCAGGGAACTGAAGAGCTGAATCGATCTACGTCCTATATACCATTGCACAGGCGCGAGGGTGAAGGGACACATAGATCTGTTTCCTTGCTCTTGTGATGGGGACTGCCTTATGCAGAAAACTGAAAGAGATTGGAAGTCCTTTCTCTTACGTAGAAATACTTGAAGACTTGAAAGAGATAAGGGCGGTGGGGATAACGATATGAGACAAACGCTTTCTTGCAAGGACTGAAATGATGGGCAACTCTTACGGCTTACGACGCCTTCAAAGTACTAAAGATAAGACCACTGTGGTGGTACGTCTGTTTTTCTTTTCATTTTCCCCATTGTGTGGCTGTTTTCAGACTTCTTACTGTCAAAGTTAAGTGATGGCCGGAGCGTGAACCCGTCCTTGGAGAGAGCGAGAAGAGCGAGAAGAACCGTCCATCGTCCGGCGTCCCGAAGCGTGAACCCGTCCTTCGAAAGAGCGAGAAGAGTGAGATCCCGTATAAGAGCATTACGGGATGACACGGGATGACAGTCTTACTCCCTTCCCGTCATTCTGGCATGTTCCTAGCCAGAATCACATTCTTCTTCCCTCATGTCATGCCCGTTCTTCGCGAAAAACGGGGACAGACGTCAGGAGCCCGTCAATCCCCATTATCGCGGTCTTTCCTCCTTCTCGTCATTCTGAGCTTGACTCAGAATCACGGTTTTCTAAGGAGTAGATCCCGGGTCGGAGCCCGGGATGACAGTATAGGTTCATTACGGGATGACAGGATAGGGACGTTCTGGATGCGTAATGTCGAGGAATTGCTCCCAATGCTCTCACGAAGGACGGGTCCATGATCTGGGACGAACAACGAAGGACGGCTCTTCTGAGCGAGATCCCGTATAGGATCATTACGGGATGACAGCCCCTTCAGGTCATCCTGACATGCTCCTAGTCAGGATCCCGTTCTTCGAAAAACGGGGACAGACGTCAGGAGCCCGTCAGTCCCCATTTTCGCGGTCTTTCCTCCCTTCCCGTCATTTTGAGCTTGACTCAGAATCACGGTTTTCTAAAGAGTGGATCCCGGGTCGGAGCCCGGGATGACAGGATGGGGGCGTTCTGGATGCGTAATGTCGAGGAAATGCTCCTAACGCTCTCACGAAGGACGGGTCCATGATCTGGGACGAACAACGAAGGACGGCTCTTCTGAGCGAGATCCCGTATAGGATCATTACGGGATGACAGCCCCTTCAGGTCATCCTGACATGCTCCTAGTCAGGAGCCCGTCAGTCCCCATTTTTGCGGTCTTTCCTCCCTTCCCGTCATTCTGAGCTTGACTCAGAATCACGGTTTTCTAAGGAGTAGATCCCGGGTCGGAGCCCGGGATGACAGTATAGGAGCACTACGGGATGACACGGGATGACACGGGATGACAATATGGGAGTCATTCACGGGATGAAAGTTTTGAATCCGGTATCGCTCCCTGCCAAATGGTCGTGGGTCTTTCCGCCCGGTGTTTTCGTGGCGCGCGGCTTTATTCGACCAGAGCCGCCACGCCTATCAAACCCGGTCCGGTGTGAGCCACGAGTGACTGGGAGATCTGGCCAGTGATGATGTTCTTTATCCCCTGGCTCTCCAGAGTTTCCACTATCGTGCGGAAATATTCGAGAGACTTCTCGCTCCTGTCGGAGGTATAGGCGGCCACGAACCTGGCCTTTTTCCCGGATATGTATTCGAGAAGCTTTCTTACGGTGGTGTTCACGGCCCGCCTCATTCCACGATCCTTTGAGACGCTGTGGTAGATTCCGTCCTCTCCCACCGTTATCACCGGCTTAAGGTCGAGTATGTCGCCGATGGTGGCGCTCACTTTCCCTATTCTCCCGCCGGCTTTGAGATACTTGAGAACGGGTATGCAGAAGAAGACTTTGGATTTTTTCACGGCCTCTTCGACGGCAAGGACAACTTCGTCGAAGGTTGCGCCCTGCTCCGATAGCTCAACGCCCCTCATGGCGACCAGCCCGGAGGCGATCGAAATATTCTTCGAATCGACTATATGTACTTTCGAGTCGGGATTGTTCTTTATAAAATCCTCGGAGAATCTTTTCACGAGACCCAGAGTTCCACTGAGCCCGCTTGAGATCCCGACGAAGACTATCTCTTTCACTCCTTCTTTATAAAGGCTCTCAAAGGCCTGCCCGATATCGTTATAACCGGGAAGCGAAGTTTTGGGAAATTTGTTCTCCATGAATTCCAGCAGCTGTTCGGTGGTGATATCTATGTTGTCTCTGTATTCTTTTCCCTCGAGAACTACCTTGAGCGGAATGACCCTCACATTTGTCTTTTCTTTGATCGCTTCTGGAAGATCGCAGCCAGAATCGACGATTATGCCAATCATACAATCGACCCCCTGAGAAGTATAGTGATTACGCGTGATACAAGATCTGAGACGCCGGAAACCCCGGCGGCGTTCATCGGGTATGTCTTTCAATTATAGCCTGAATATCGCCCGGGCAGGGTAACAATAGAAGCCCCGTTCCGACAGACCGCGGAACGGTGAATAACATTTGGAGATAACCGGATGTGCCGGTTCACGCACCGATATTGTCAAACCCTGAAAAAACGATATTACCCGGGCTCAATCCACGCCCGGCCAGGGAGCCGAGAGTTAATTAAGGCATTTCAAAGGCGGTTTTTCAGGAGCTTCTTGGCTTCCTCCAGCGAAGGAATTTTCCCTGAGAGGACTATCTCTCCGTCGATCGCCACCGCCGGGGTCGATATTATTCCCTTTTCCATCATAACCATCATATCCGTCACTTTTTCCACGGTCGCGTTCGTGCCAAGCTCTTCGACCGCCATCTTCATCACCTTTTCCGTTTGCTTGCATCTGGGGCAACCAGAGCCAAAAATCTCCACCTTCATGATCTAACCTCCTATTAAATTAAGTTTCCGTATATATATCCCCATATGGTCGCAAATGCAACCACAAGTCCGAAATAAGTGAAGGCCTTCTTCCTTCCCAGTAACCTCGTTATCACTATCATGCTGGGCAGGCTGAGAGAGTTGCCGGCCAGGAATAGAGCCAGAGCTGGCCCCTTTCCCATTCCGAGGGACATTAGGGATTGGACTATTGGAACTTCCGTTAGTGTCGCGAAGTACATCACCGCACCGAAAACAGAAGCGAATAGAGTCGAGCCAAGTCTGTTTCCGCCGAGAAGAGATTCTACAAGACTCTTAGGAAGCGCGCTGGATATTATGCCTGCCACAAAAACCCCGAAGAAGAGATACGGGAGTATCTTCTTGGCGAAGTCCCAGGTCTCGCCAATCCAGGAGTTTCTCATCTCTCTCTTGAAACGAATCGCCATGATGAAGACCGCCACGGCCGAAACGATCATTATAGAAGCCTTGACGATCGGGTCTATCTTAAGGCCGCCGACTATCAGGAAAGTCATCTGCAGGGCGAGAAAGCCCACGGCCTCCTGCCAGGAAATCTGCTCGCCCGATTCCTGCATCGCGAAGCCACCTGAACCTTTTTCTTTGAAGATGCTTTGCATTATTAGCCCTATGAAAACCGCCGAAATCGACGCGGCGACCATCCTGATTATCGCCATTTCCCAGCCTATCGCGTTGCCGGTGAGAAATATGGCCGCCACGTTAATGGCCGGGCCGCTGAAGAGGAAGGCAACGGCCGGGCCGAGGCCGGCTCCGCGCTTGTATATCCCGCCGAAGAGCGGCAGTATCGTGCAGGAACAGACGGCGAGAATTCCACCCGACACGGCCGCCACCGGGTATGATATTATCTTTCTAGCGCCCGGTCCAAGCAGCTTGAGTATCGCGTCCTTGCGTATGAACACGGTTATCGTGCCGGCTATGAAGAACGCGGGAACGAGACAGAAAAGCACGTGTTCCCTGGCATAAGAGCCGAGCATCGTGAAACCGCTGATTATGGCTTCCTGCACGTACTTCTCCGAGAAGGGCAAGAAATAAAAAGCCAGAAAGCCCGCCGCTAAAAGTCCGAATTTTGTCAATTCTCTCTTAAGATTTCCTTCCATTCCGGGGCACCTCCAGATTTATTCGCTGAGTTTATTCGCTCGCATATAGATGGCTTCCCGCTGATCCTTGCCGGTCATCTTCTCCAGAAGCAAGGCCATCACGAGTATGCCCGGGATGTTTATCGCCAGCCTCAGCAGGGCGAATCCAACACCCAGAGCGCCCATTTCGAACATGAACATTGGAATTTTAGTCGTCGACCAGGCGCCTATGAAAATCAAAACGTTTGAAAACTTGACGCCCTTCTTCATGAAGACGGCCGCGATTGGGAAGGCGCCGTAGAGTGGACCGGCCGCGGCCGCGCCGAGAACGAAAGATAGAACGATGCCCTTGAAGCCCGACTCCTCTCCCAGATGTTTTATTATCTTCTCGCGCGGTACCCAGACATCCAGAAGCCCCAGAAGCACAAATATGGGCGGAATGACCGAGAGCATTTCAAGAAAGCTTGAACCGGTTATGCTTAAAGCTTTAAGTCCTGTCTGATTATCGACGAGCGTGAAAATCGCGACCACGACGGCCACTATCAACGGAAAGAGATACCTTCTGCCCTTCATTTCAAGATCGCCCCCATCAGTCCGGCCACCACGAATGAGAAAGCGAAGGCGAAGGCATTTCTCAGAACGGTGAGTTTCGTTCCGAAATACTTTCTCTCGACCGGAAAGGTGACCACGCCCACCATCATTAACGTTGAAATGAACAGCGCGATCTGGGTTATCCCGGCGCCGTTGTTGAGAAGCATGGCGGCCATCGGGAAGGCTACAAAGCCCGGTATGAGCGTTATGGATCCAACCACCGAGGCGATCAGGAGCCCGAGAACCCCCGAGTTGTCTCCGAGCAACGCCGATATAGTCCCGGGATCGAGCAGGGCGATTAAAAGCCCGACGAAGAGCATAATTGCGATGAGTTCAGGCAGTATGTTCTCGAAGGACTTCCATGCCTTCTTCAGGGCGAGCAGCGTCTTTTTACGGCTCACAACGAGAGAGATTAGCAGAAGAGCACCGGTCAAAGTATATATAAAAACGCTGTACAATTATCATCACTCTCCGGTTGAAGCTATATCTTTTACCAGCTTAATTACATCAAGTATCCTCTCGTCAGAAATGCACAATTCTTTTCGAGTGCCATTCTTGGTTTCTCTCAACAAACCACAATCAACAAGCATCTTAATGTGCCGGGATAGCGTTGTCTTGTCAACCGGAAAGAGATGATCCAGCTCGCAGGAGCACTTGGTCGTTCCGGACAATTCTTCCAGCAACTTGATCCTCCATTCGCAGGAAAGTGCCTTATATATTAGAACTTCTCTCTTCATTGGATTTTCCTGAGGCTTTCAACAACTTCATCCAATTTATCGCTGAGTTTTTCGATTCCCGTCTCATCTTTCATGTTTCCGTTCTTTTGTATTCCCAGGTCGGTCACAGTGATTTCCTTAAAATCATCTATGCCAACGCTCAGCAATGCCTTCGAAGCGCACTTTATTGGACAGCCGTTGAGCGCTACAAACCCTTCGTTGCTCTTCGCGTTCTTTATTATTCCTTCGATCCCAAGAGGTAATCCTAAAGCGCATACCGTTTTGAATTCTTTCCCATCCACCTTATTCAGCGTTACCTTATTGGTCATCATGCCTGTGTTGCTGCTTCCCTGACAAGGGAGAATACCGATACTCATCATTGTTCCCCTCCTCGTTTTTCATATCGAAAGCTTTCATCTTTACCATCAGGATAATATCACTTGTTGCATACTTGTGCAACTATGAATCATTAGATTTAACACAAGTGGAAAAAAGGCAAAACAATAGGCGTATATCATATTCATATATTCGAATATATGAATATGATGGAGGAAAAGATGTCGGAACAGAAGCTCGATGTATTCAGCAAGTATCTCTCGGTCTGGGTGGCAGCCGCGATGGTCCTGGGGGCTCTGCTGGGCAACGTTCTTCCGGGGCTCGCCGATACGCTTGGGAACTGGCAGATAGCAAACGTGTCGATTCCGGTGGCTATTGTTCTTCTCTTCATGATGTTCCCGATAATGCTCAAGATAGAGTTCAGGGAGATCGTCAACGTCCGAAAAAACTCGAGGCCCCTGCTGGTAACGCTTATTGTCAACTGGGCGATAAAGCCGTTCACGATGGCGCTGATCTCCTGGATATTCATAAAAGTGATTTTCGGCCCTCTGATTTCCACCGGATTGGGAAATGAATATGTCGCGGGTATGATACTGCTCGGACTGGCTCCCTGCACGGCCATGGTGCTTGTGTGGACTTATCTTGCCGGCGGCAACATAAATTACGCGCTGGTTCAGGTGGCCATAAACGATCTCTTTATTCTCTTTCTCTTCGCCCCGATGGGGAAGCTTCTGATTGGCGTATCCACGGGATTTCCCGTGCCATTCTCCACGATTTTCTGGTCGGTCGTCTTTTATGTCGCTATCCCGCTGGTCCTGGCGGTCATTACTCGGCGCCTGGTGACGAGGTCTAAGGGGGAGAAGTACCTGAATGAAAGTTTCATTCCGAAATTCGACCCCTTCACGAAGGTCGGACTTCTGTTGACACTCGTGCTGGTCTTCATGTTCCAGGGCAAAACTATAATCGACAACCCTCTCCACATATTGCTGATAGCCCTTCCACTAATGATACAGACCTATCTCATCTTTTACATAGGCTACTTCGCCGTGAAGCGTTTTAAGATAGATTACGCAGAGGCCGCCCCATCCACTTTTATAGGGGCATCCAATTTCTTTGAACTCTCGATAGCGGTGGCCCTCATACTCTTCGGCATGGATTCCGGCGCGGCACTCGCCACGGTCGTCGGGGTTTTGGTTGAAGTGCCTGTTATGCTTTCGCTGGTGGCTATAATGAAGAAAAAGAGAGAGCTCTTCGAATTCTCGAGGGGAGGAACGAAGTCTTGAAAGCCCTTGAAGTCGATCTCGTTGAAGTCATGAAAAGCCTTTCCGACTCGACGAATCTGAAGATACTCGCGCTCATAAGGCTATACGAAGAGCTCTGCGTCTGTGAGTTCGAAGATCTGCTCGAATCACCACAACCGACCGTTTCGAGGCACCTGAAAGCGCTGACCGATTCGGGGCTGATCAGCGTGCGGAAGGACGGGAGATGGAGATACTACAGCCTGCGGGAGATCCCTTCTTTCGTCGAGGAGGTTATCGAACTTGCGGTGGAAACTTACGGAATCATCAGGAGAGAGCGACGTAAAAAATGTGGTGATCCAAAATGAGGCTGGCCTTCTTTTCAGATATACATGGAAATTTGGAGGCTCTCCAAGCCGTGCTGGAAGATATGGAGAAAAGAGGAATCGACAGGTGTTACTGTCTTGGCGATCTCGTCGGTTACGGTCCGCAGCCGGAAGAGGTCGTCGGCAAGATAAGGGAGCTGGGTATTCCAACGATAATGGGCAACTACGATGACGCCATCGGCTTTGAAAAGGAGAGCTGCGGCTGCGCTTACAACCCCGGAAGGGAGACGCGTGTGGGCGATGAGTCTATAAAATGGTCCATAGCCAACACTTCCGATACGTCTAAAGAGTACCTGCGCCGACTGCCACACACGATCGAGTTCGAAGATGAGGGTGTGAGCTTTCTTCTGGTTCATGGAAGCCCGCTGGAGCATCTTCTCGAATACGTAAAACCAACGACTCCCCCCGAGAGATTGGAGAGGCTTCTCGAGAAAGCCGGGAGCGATGTGGTAGTGAACGGTCACACTCATTTGCCGATGGTCCGCTGGATAAAGGGGAAGCTTTTGTTCAACGACGGTAGTGTGGGCAGACCGAAAGACGGAGATTGGCGGGCCTGTTACCTGTTAGTCGATGTAAATCGGGGCAGTCTTTCATACGAGTTTTTGAGAGTTGAATACGATCGAAAAGCGACGATCGAGAAGATAGCCAAGGCCGGTCTTCCCGCCGAGCTGTCGGTGGTGCTGGCGCTGGGTGAAGGTTACGATATGGGATCCACGGGCGAGTCAAACAGCATGGAGTTCACGCTCTGATCATGCCGCGATAGCCGAAAACGAATCTAAAACACGGGAATATCTCTTTTGAAAGTCACGCTGGGGGTGAAAAGTGAATTTGAAGAAGCTGGCCACATTCTCTTTACTGCTCTTCGTTGTCGTTAGCGTCGCCTATTTTGTGTACGATGAGATAAGACTCAGCTCTGTGGTTCAAAAGCCTGAAGCCGGTTCGACCGATTCTGGAGATCCGGCATTGCCAAAAGATTATGTAACTCTCTATTACTTCCACGGGACCATCCGTTGCCAGACCTGTCTGGATATGGAGTCTAACGCGAAAAAGGTTCTCGAGACCTATTTCTCCTCACGGGTAGAGGACGGTACGCTGAGATGGCAAGTGGTGAATATAGATCTCCCGGAAAATTATCATTATGTTGATGAGTATATCATCATGTACAACACCCTGGTGATTCAAAGCTACAAGAACAACGAAGCCGGTGAATGGAAAGAGCTCTGGAAGGCCTGGGATCTTTCCGAAAAAGGGGAAGAGTACATCCAGTACGTCCGGGACGAAGTAGCTTCCTTTCTGGAGGTGAACTGAATGGATGGTTTCGTTCTCTCTCTCGCATCGGCGCTGTGGTTTGGAATATTGACCTCGATAAGCCCCTGTCCCCTCACCACCAATATAGCGGCCGTCTCCTTCATAAGTAGAAATATAGGCAGTCCCGCGAAATCTATGGCCGCCGGGATAGTTTACACGCTCGGCAGAGTCCTGACCTACGTCGTGATCGGCGCCATACTCGTATCGAGCCTGACCGCCGCCCCATGGCTATCGAGGATCCTTCAAAAATACATGGGCAAGTTGATCGGACCGATTATGATAATCGTGGGTATGTTTCTGCTTGAGATGCTCAGCTTCAAAAACCGTGGCAGAAATCTGGACAGCCGGTCTCAGGAAAGGATCAAAAGCAAGGGCATTTTTGGCGCCTTCGCCTTAGGCTCGCTTTTCGCCCTGACCTTCTGCCCGGTATCGGCGGCGCTGTTCTTCGGAAGCGTGATTCCCCTGGCAGTCAGCGAGCAGTCGAGGCTGTTGATACCGGCCATATACGGCGTCGGCACAGGGCTGCCCGTGATAATCGTCGCCTTTGGAATAGCGGTCAGCGCGAAGCTGGTGGCCACCATGTTCAAGCGGATGAGCCAGTTCGAGTACTGGGCACGAACTGCCACGGGCACTGTTTTCATAATCCTGGGGATATATCTGAGTATAGAGAGGATATTCCTCCGATAACGATAGCCGGTCTTTTCGCCAATTCATCTTTAATTCGTTATTTGTGTTTGTCTTCGTCCGGTTTTGATCACTTAAAACAAATAACTTATACTGTGGAGGAAATCGATTTTGATGAACAAGAAAAAACTCATTAGAATTATCGTGCCAGTCTGTATAGTGATTGCGGTTGCCGCTATATGGTTTATGAAGAATGTCAACTCAAATTTCGATACGTCTGATATGGCGGCTGGTACGAATCCAAATGACTCTGACAAGGTGTACAGCGATGTCAATTTCACTCTTGAAGCGACTTCAATCGAGCTGGATGTATTAAAAGCGTACGGCCTTCCTATCATAATTGATTTCGGGGCCGATTCGTGTATTCCATGCAAAGAGATGGCGCCTGTGCTGAAGACTCTGAACTCTGAAATGCGTGGCAAAGCAATCATTAAATTCGTAGATGTTTGGAAAAACCGACAGGCAGCCAATGGATTCCCCGTTCAGGTGATACCGACGCAGATACTTATAAACTCAGATGGAACTCCGTACGTTCCCAGCGCCAAAATGGACATTGAGTTCACGATGTACGCCTTAAAAGAAAACAATCAACATATTTTCACCACCCACCAAGGCGGATTGACCGAGGAACAAATGCGAGCGATTTTGGCCGATATGGGGGTAAGCAGATGACCGGTATTCTAGAAGGCCTATCGAATTTGATAGCCAGCAGTGGTTGGCTGGCCCCCTTGCTGGCACTTGTGGCGGGAATTCTGACATCGCTCACTCCCTGCGCGCTTTCAGGCATCCCGCTCGTGGTCGGTTATGTCGGAGGCACGGGTCAGAGGAGCACAAAGCGGGCATTTTTGCTTTCGATAGTCTTTGCAATTGGCGCGGCGGTAACATTCACGGTTCTGGGTGTGACAGCCTCTCTTGCCGGAAGACTGATCGGTACATCGACATCCTGGTGGTACATAGCCCTCGGTGTTTTGATGGTGGTCATGGCTTTGCAGACTTGGGGCCTTTTCGAGATAATTCCATCAAGCTACTTGATCTCTAAAAATACCAAAAAAGGGTTTTTCGGAGCATTCGTGGCGGGTATTCTCGCAGGAATCTTCTCTTCTCCCTGTTCCACCCCTGTGTTGATCGTCCTGCTAGCCATAGTTGCGGGAAAGGGAAGCGTTCTTTGGGGAATACTATTGCTGCTCCTGTACTCGATAGGACATGGTATTCTCGCGGTTTTAGCCGGCACTTCGATTGGCTTTGTGCAAAAGCTCTCGGCAAGCAAGAATTACGGCAGAATAAGCAACGTCCTTAAAATAGTTATGGGATCGCTGATTCTTCTTCTTGGCTTCTATATGTTCTATATTGGATTCTAGGGCTCATAAAAAAGGGTTTGCCGAATGGCATTCGGCAAACCCCGACTATTATTTTTCCGGCTCTCCGCTTTTTTCGCAGCAATTCGACTCTGCAGAGGAGTCCTCCGGTCGCGTTCCGTTCTTCTCGGGTATCTCCTCAAGTTGAAAGTCACAACAGCACGACTTGCCCTTGCTCTTTTTCATTTTCGCAAAAGCGCTAATTATTCGTTTCCCGTCTCCTTCTTTCATTTCAAGCACCTCCTATTCAGTATCGAATCTGAACTGTATCTATAGCAAAATATCGAACATATAGCCGCCAGCCACGGCGGTCGCGAAGATAACCCCAATAAATATCACGACAAACTTTTTCTTGAAAATACTCGCAAGCATGCTCATCTCTGGTATCGCCATTCCCGCACCACCGATGATCAAAGCCATCGACGCTCCGACACTCATACCTTTTTGCATCAGTGATACTGCGATTGGAATGGCGGTCTCCGCGCGAATATAAAGAGGTATGCCGATCACTGCCGCCACCGGGACGGCAAAAGGATTGGCGGGCCCGGCGTACATAAACACAAAACCTTCAGGTATGTATTCATAAACTATCGCCCCGATAGCCACACCAATTAGGAGATAAATCAAGATCGCCCTGAAATCTTCCCAGGCTTTAATAAAAGAAAGCTTAACTTTGGTTCCGAAATTTCCTGTGATTTCATCAGATCTATTTCCCTTTCCTTTTATTCGGACATTCTTCACGTATCTTGATGCCCCGGTCTTCTCAAGGATTATTCCAAACGCGATGGCAGCCGTGAATACTATGGAGAAGTACACCAGAGCAGTCTTAAGCCCCGCGAGGCTTCCAAGCATAGTGAGTATGATCGGATTCAAAAGGGGAGATGCTATCAAGAACGACATTACCGCACCAAAAGGGACCCCCGCTTCAAGCAATCCGAGAGTCACGGGGATGGTTGAACACACACAGAAGGGAGTTAAAGCGCCAAAAATCGCTCCTATTAAGTAACTCAACAATCCCTTCTTGGACATCCAGGTTCTTATCCGCTCTTTGGGAAGGTACATCAGCAGCAACGCCACAAGCGTGCTGACGCCGAGGAACAGCAAAGATAACTCTGCTAGAATTGTGAAAAAGTATTTAAAAGTATTCGCCAAACTATTCAAGTATATCTGCCTTCTTCCGTGATAGTCTGTGGTCCAATTAGACGAATTATTCTCTTTTGGTGATGTTTGCTAGAAGTTGCAGTATCCTTCCCAGAAGTTCTATCTGCTCTTGATCGAGCTCTTTCAGCACTTTCTCAAGATATTCGCCATATTTCCCGGCGATTGTATTCAGAGCGTTTCTTCCTTCACTCGACAAAGTGATGCAGCAAACCCTCCCATCTTTGCTGGATCGCTCGCGCTTGATGTATTTCTTCGCCTGCAAACGGTTTACCAGTCGTGTCGCTCCGCTCTTTGTAAAATTTAAGGCTTTTCCCACCTCCTGGATCGACAGGTATTCACTCTCATTAATCTTTTTCAACGCCATGAATTCTACAAACGTCAGACCTCCACAGCACTCTCCGTTGAATTCATGGTCTCCGAAGCGCCAGGCTATTTCCTGAATCAAATCACGTATTTCATCTATTCGCTTTTCCATTCATAATTGCCCCTTTTAGTATAGTTGATTCTGTCAACCAATATTATATCGCTAAATGGTTGATAATGTCAACCAAAATAATTTCAAACATAGAATTTATTCTCTCTATTGGTTCGCGCCTCATTGAATGAAGCTTTTCGGTCCAGTTGTTAGCCGCACGGTATTTTTTGCACTTAGACCCTCCTTTCCGTTTATATCAACAACCGGTATAGGCCTGTTATTCTCGAATATGTGGCCTTAGAACTGGCTGGAATCACATGGGCTGTGGAAGAGTACGCTCGAATCCTTCACAGGTCTCTGCCATCTTCGGTGCCAGAGATCTTGTGTCGATCCTCAGGTGATGAAAAGACTATTAGCTTGTTGACCAGACCAAGAGATAGTACACCGTGAGTTCCTTTTTCTCGGCATCTTATGGTAACATCTCTTTAGATCTCTCCTCTAGTTTTAGTTCAACGGCGCCATCATTGAATACTTTGACTCGCTCCTTTTCGAGACACCATAATTAATTCTTATGCAAGGAGTTGGGAGCATGATGAGCAAATCATTGAGAAGGATATTTTTATCGATTTTTTTATGCACGTTTTCTCTGCTTATAGCGGCCGGAAAAGTTCTGACTGTTGGACCGTCGGTTGGGCAGTACGAGAAGATTCAGCTCGCAATAGATGCCGCTAGTGAGGGTGACACAGTAAAAATACTTCCGGGTATATACAACGAGAACATAACGATAAACAAAAACATCACTCTAGAAGGAACTTCAAGAGATGAAGTGTTTATAAAGGCCGCGTCTATCGAAAGCCCGACTGTCTTCTTTAAAGGGGTTTCCAATTTTTCACTGGCAAATATCTCTGTGGAGACGGAAGGACTTGCGGTAAATGTTTCCAGATCCACCGGTAAAATAGTTAACTCACTTATCGCCGGAGGAAGATTCGGGGTATCTTTCAGCGGTAACGGAATGACACTGAGTATAGTCGATTCATACATCACTTCTCTGGCTGGAATGGGGAACGATGAGCACCTTAGCACCCATCTGGCGGGAATATACTCCTACGGCGAAACAAACCTTGAAGTGGAAAGGACGACCTTTGAGAGAACAGGCACAGGTGTTAGTCTCTCGAACGGGGTAAAATTCACGATAAAAAACAGCGCTTTCAATAAGAACACCATAGGAGCCGCGATAAATGGCACAGCTACCGGATCACTGATCGGCAACACGATTACGGGGAACATGGAAAATGGGGTGCTGTTGAATAATGCTTCGTTGGTAACATTAATAAACAACGTTTTCTATAACAACTCGGGACATGGTCTAGATTTGTATCTGGTCGAGTGTATGGAATGTGGTTGTGGAGGAACTGAATTCAATGGTACAGTAGTTGGCTCAGGCAATCTTTTTGATTCGCCGGAAGAAATCTGCCCCATCTATTATTGGAAAGAAGACTTCTTCATTATAAAACCCGGTTTGGGTGACTAGAAAAAGACTAAGAAGACGCCCTCCTACAGGTGAGTTAGGACCAGCGGCCTGCCGGACAGGAGAATTCATCTCTTGTCGAGGCTTGTAAGGAAGAAAAATTGTAGCAAGAAGAGTTTTTTTGACCTATCTCAGGCCGGTCCCGACAGTCACTCTAATTTACGCTTTTCGATATAATATCTGTCCAGCAGTTCGCGTGTTATGAGGTCGCTCGAGGTCGCCTTTCTGGAGCAGCAGTACCTGGCGGCTATCTGGCCGCGGAGGATAGACTCTTCGAGCGAGAAGCCCTGTAAAAAGTGGCTGGAAAGGAAGCCGACCGCCAGACTGTCTCCGGCGCCGTTGGTATCTATCACGGGCTCTTCAAGCTCCACGGCCCGGTAATAGCTTATCCCCGTTTTTGTCCCGAGCGCGCAACCCCTCTTCCCCATCCCGCAGATCACTATCCTGTCGCTCCTGATCTCCATGAACCTCTCGATCAGAGGCGCCGGATCGGGGAAATTCACGGCCGAAAAGAAGAGGACATCGGCGGCCTTTATATAGTCCTGTCTGTACGGATCGTCGGCCGAGACTACGTCCTGTATATCGACGGAGACGAGCGTGTTCTCTTTCTTGAACAGCGGCAACAAATACCTCGTCCAGTTGACTATGTTTATATGTACCAGCCTTGTGCCGGCCAGGTACTCTCCGATGGCGAGCAGGTCGGGCCTGAGTTGCATCGAGCCCTTACCGTCGTAGAAGTTTTTACGGCGGCCGTCCCCGTACATTATATTGACACTTCGCTTTGTACCTTCCGGATCGATTCCAAAGTAAGTGTCTATGCCGTCCTTCTCGAGACTTTCGCGTATGTATCTTCCCGAGTAATCGTCGCCCACATAACCGACGAAGGCCACATTGTAGCCGAGTTTTTTGAAACCCCTGCAGGAGTAACCGCCCGCCTGGCCTATATAGTCGAGGTTCTGGCTGAAATTGGCTTCCACCGAGAAATCGACTTCGTCGGTGTAGAGATAGACGTTGGTGTCTATGCCTATGGCTCCTATCACTGCTACATCGAAGGCCACCGGTCAACCTCCGTCACTCATCCGGAGACTTCCTCGAAGGCCTTGAGGTTGACTTCCAGTGCCCGGCCACTCAGGAGGTCGGACAAAGCCGCTATGTAGTGTTCCTTCTCCACGCCCGGTATTAGTTTCGCCTTCGAGAGTTCGGCCATTACTATCACGTTCTGCATCCTCGAGTCTGCAAGGTCCTCCTTGAAGACTCTCAGCACCTTCGCCTTTTTTCTGGCGGCCTCCGCCTCTATATCTTCGTTCCTGACCTGGGCCGCTCTGCGCAGTCTCACATCCAGGGGCTGCCATACGGCATCGTAATAGACCAGCGTTCCGCCGTCTTTGAGGTAATCGAGCGTTCCCCTGAGGGCTTCGTGCCTTTCCAGAGCCACCACAAGATCGGCGCTGTATCTGGTTATAAGCACGGAATGGGCGCCTGTGCCTATTCTAAGGTGAGAAGAGACCATGCCACCCCTCTGGGCGAGACCGTGCGTATCGGCGCCTATCACTCGCTGCCCCGAATAATCGACGGCCCGGGCGAGCGTCTCGCTGAGAAGACCGATCCCCTGACCTCCGACACCTGCCAGATATATATCGAATTTGTTCATCTCTTCACCTCACTCCACCGGCTCTATAGCCTGCGATGGACATGTCTGGACACAGGAACGGTCTCCGATGCACAGATCTTCCTGCACCCACACTTTGCCGCCGTCGGCTATCTGGTAACTGGGACAGGCGAACCGGCCGACGCAGACGTACTTGAGGTTGCACTTCTCACCAACCTTGACCGGTCGGGGCAGTTTCTTTCCCTTTTTGCGCATCTCCCTGGTGAACTTCAACATGCAGGGGTGCTTGGCGATGATTACCTTGAAGCCCTCCTCTTCGAGCGCCGCTTCGACGTACTCCTTCAAGCCGGCCTGGTTGTAAGTGTCTATCTCGCGGATGTTGTTTACGCCGAGACCCTCCAGCACCTGCCTGACGGGTATCTTTCGCGATACATCATTGAAGTTGCGGCCCACGGCCGGATGGTCCTGGTGACCGGTCATCGCCGTGGTTCCGTTTTCCATGATTATAAGGGTGAGGTTGTGTTTGTTGAAAACGGCGTTCACTATTCCGGGCAGGCCCGCGTGGAAGAAGGTGGAATCGCCCAGGAAGGCGACCACCCTTCGGGAATCGTTGAACATCGAAAGACCGGCAGCCGTACCGGTGGAATGGCCCATGCAAAGCAAAACCTGTCCTACCCTGTACGGTTCGAGATAACCCAGCGTGTGGCAGCCTATATCGGCCACCGTTATGTCTGTATCTTTCAAGGCCAGCTTAATCGCATGAAAGGCCGAACGGTGTCCGCAGCCGGGACACATCTGGGCCGGTCGCGCGTTTAGCTTTACAGGGCTGTCCGGCTCATTCACGGGCTTGAAGGTGTCCGGCCAGCACTTTGAAAGCACCTCCCTCACTTTATCGGGCGTGTACTCCCCTATCCAGTCTTCGAGATCTCCTTTACCCAGTATCCTTGTTGAGAGCCCGTTGTCGTAAGCGAAGGCCTTTATCTCCCTCTCGAGAAGATCGTCGAGCTCTTCGAGGATCTTCACTTCTTTGTGAGCCTTCAGAAACTGTAAGATCCTGTTTTTCGGCAGCGGATGAACTATGCCCAGCTTCAGGACGTCTGGTTTGTCTTCAACCTCTTCCAGCACGTCCATGAGGGAAAGGTACGGCGCCCCGGCCGTTATCACGCCTCTTTCGCTTGAATTGTCCTCAAGAATGTTGACTGGAAGCTCTTCAACCAGGTCCTTAAGCGCCCAGAACTTGTGGAGGGCTCGCCTCTTCATTTTCAGGGCATCGGCCGCTATCGGTATGTAGGGGCCGTTTTCCATGCTGAAGAGCGGTTTGTTGCCGTGCTCGTGAGCGGGCATCGGCCCGAAGTCAACCTTCTCTTTCGCGTGGCAGACGTGGGTCGAAAGCCTCACGATGACGGGCATTCTCAATTTCTTGGAAAGCTCGGCGGCCTGTTTGAACATCACGTAGACTTCCGAAGGTGTGGCCGGTTCGAAGACAGGGGTGTAAGAAAGATGCGCGTAATGCCTGTTGTCCTGTTCGTTCTGCGAGGAGTTGGCTCCGGGATCGTCACCAAGAACGATCACCATGCCCCCTATCAGTTCCATCATGGACAGTTGCACGAAGGTATCGGCGGCGACGTTAAGCCCGACGCTCTTGAAAAAAACGCACGACAGATGCCCGTTGATAGAAGCGCCAAAGGCCACCTCGGTAGCCACCTTCTCGTTCACCGAAAATTCGAAATACATCGGATTTCTCTCTCTTGGAATAGAGGCTATCGCGCTTGCTATCTCGGGAGTGGGCGAACCGGGATATGAAGTGGCAACCCTCACCCCCGCCTCGAGCATCGCCCTGACGATGGCCGTATTGCCTATCACTATCTCGGAGCCGCCCCCTGTTGAGAGAAGCATCTCACCCATACTTTTCATTGTAATCCCGCCTTTTCCACTTTTTGGCCTGTCCGATCGCCTTTCACTCGAAGATCACTTCCCAGTCCATCTGAGAAACTTTCGATAATGTCTGGTAAACAGAACAGTATTTGGTAGCCAGTTCGAAGGACTTTTCCACCCCGGCCCTGCTGTTTGATGCCACGTTTCTCACTCTGGCGGTGACTTTGCAATATTTCAGGGTCGTGGGTACTTCATCGCGCTTTTCGCCCGAGACGTCGATCTCGGCGCCTGAAAATTCTATCTTCTTCTTGGCCATGATATCGAGAAAAGTCGAGTAGAGACAGGAGGAAAGGGCCATGGTGAGAAGATCATACGGGGCGGCACCTCCCGATCCAATCGGCACCGTATGCCCGTTGTCGCACTTTCCCGTGCCTTTGAACGTGTTTTCGAATTCCACTCTAGAATGAACTTTACTACCCATTTTCTCCTCCTTCTCCATCTGTCGTGTCTTCTCGCAATGTATTATCGTTATAAATATTAGCATTTCGATACACTGTCAGTCCAGACAACTGTACCCAACGCCTCTTCTTTGCACATGAGTTATGTAAAATAATTATATCGTGGAGGGGGAATAATATGAGCTTGAGACCGGTCTTCAATCCATCACTTTATCACGGCGAGTCGAAAAAGGGGAATTTCTTCGAGGGCTGGTATTTCAAGCTCATTGATCGAGAGAGAAAGAGATCGTGCGCCGTGATACCGGGAGTATCACTTGCCGGGAAGGCGGAAAAGCCCCACGCCTTCATTCAGTTTCTCTTCGGGAAAGAGATGAGGTCGGACAACTTCATTTACGATTTCGACCGATTCCGCTACGACAAGAAGCGTTTCGACCTACACCTTGGAGGGAGCCGCTTCTCCTCGGAGAGCATCTCGCTGGACCTGGCGAGTCCAGAAAACCGCATACGCGGGGAAGTAAGGTTTCTCGAATCCTTCAAATGGCCCTCGAGTCTTCTTTCCCCGGGCATCATGGGACCTTTCACATTCGTGCCCTTCATGGAGTGCTACCACGGAGTCGTGAGTATGGACCACCTTCTCGAAGGCCAGCTTGAGGTTAACGGTCAAAGATGGGACTTCACCGGTGGCAGGGGTTATATCGAAAAGGACTGGGGAAGATCCTTCCCGCAAGCCTGGATATGGATGCAAAGCAACAGCTTCAGCGAACCGGGCGTTTCGTTCATGCTTTCGGTGGCGAGAATTCCCTGGCTTGGAAGGAGCTTCACCGGCTTTCTGTGCGGTCTGCTGCGCGATGGCGAACTTCTTCGCTTTACAACCTATAAAATGGCCAGAATTCGCACTGTCGAAGTCTCCAGCGACGCGGTGCGCGTAGAGATCGCCATGTCGCGCTTCCTCCTGAAGGTTTTCGCGCGTAGAACCGGAGGGGCGTCCCTCCTGTCGCCGGTTCGCGGCAGCATGAGAGGGAGAATCAACGAGACTCTGACATCGGAGATCTCTATCGAGCTGTACGAAAACGGCCGACCTGTTTTTAAAGACACAGGAAGCGACGCCGGTCTCGAAGTAGTGGGCGAGTTGAAGGCCCGGGGGAGGAATTAAAACCTAGAACCAGAGAGGTGGACGCGCCACTTCTTCACGTACCCACGAAATCTCCCGCACTGTTGTCCCGCGCGCCGCACCGTCATCGCGTAACGCCCCGATCCCGTCATCACTTTGTGTTTCTATACTGTCATCCCGGGCTCCGACCCCGGATGACGGCCTTACTCTCTTCCCGTCATTCTGAGCTTGACTCAGAATCACGATTTTCCTCCTTCCCGTCATTCTGAGCCTGACTCAGAATCACGGTTTTCTAAGGAGTGGATCCCTGGTCGGGGTCCGGGATGACAACCCCTCCCGTCATGCCGGACCTGATCCGGCATCTCCGGTCCTTAGAGAGAGCGGAACCAGAGGTGAGAGGGTAGAGGTGTGAGGCGAGAAGAGCGGGATTTTGATTTTCTTACCTCTGACCTCTCCCCCTCTTACCTCTTTTTAGAGACGAACGAGAAGAGCGAGATCCCGTATAGGATCATTACGGGATGACATTAGTGGGGTATTACGGGATAACAGTCTTACTCCCTCCCCGTCATTCTGAGCTTGACTCAGAATCACGTGCGCCCGGCATGGTACACAACTATAGGGTGAAAGACCCGAATGTGGGGAGTCAAAGAAGCATTAGCCAGAGGCAAGGGTGTCACTGGTAACGGTGAATCTGAAGGAAGCCCGAGGCAAAGTCCGGAACTGAACGAAAGTGAACCAGAGATGGCCGTTACAGAGGGTAACCCTGCGAGATAAGGGAAAGCCCTGACTCCAGCTGTAAAGGTTCGGATGGCAGGATTCGGATGAAAGTGGTGTATCTTACCCGGGGAAGTCCTCATGAGTCCGAAAGGGGTAACCGTTAGCAAGGAGGAGATCCAAGTTAAGGGAAAGCTCAGGAGGATGGCAGATGAACCCGTAGTAGTGAAGAACCTCTCCGAAAGGAGAAGGGACCTTGGCTATAAGCCAAGGGGGTGATGATGAGGTCGAAAGGCTCCATCACTTGCGAAGGGGAGAAGGATCGAAGAAATGTGATCGGAAGACAGTGAAGAGACTTAGGTCAGACAGTTAAAGACAAGGTACATATTCCCGGGAGGGTAGAGAAGCCAGTCATTAATTGTCGCAACAATATCTGAGGCTGGAGCTGTTGGAAGGGAGCATGCAGGAGAAAGAGATGAAGTATTACAGTCTAATCGACAAAGTCTATTCGAAGAAGAACCTATTGAAAGCCTATCACAGGGTAAACTCCAACAGAGGAGCTCCTGGGATAGACGGAGTAACCGTAAAATCATTCGGGGAGAAACTCCTCGAAGAAATCGAGAGATTATCCGAAGAAATCAAGAGCGGTGAGTACATGCCCATGCCACTCAGGAGAGTAGAAATCCCAAAAGCAGATGGTAAAACAAGGCAATTGGGAATACCTGCTGTGAGAGACAGGGTGGTACAACAATCTCTCAAGGAGATACTGGAACCTATATTCGAGGAAAGATTCCATCCCTCCAGTTACGGTTACAGAAAGGGAAGAAATGCCTGGCAGGCGGTGGAGAAGGCGAAAGCTTTTGCATCCAAATACGGTCTGTGCAATGTAGTGGAACTTGACCTGAGCAAATGTTTCGACACTCTGGATCATGAGAAGATAATAGACTCCGTAGCAGAGAGAGTGAGTGATGGAAAGATACTCAAACTCATACGCGCAATGCTGAAGAGCGGAGTAATGGAAGATGGAGTCTGGAAGGCAACAGAAACTGGCAGTCCACAGGGTAGTGTAATAAGTCCCCTGCTGGCGAACATCTACCTGGACGAGTTCGACCAGAAGATGAAAGCCAGAGGAATAAGGATAGTCAGATATGCAGACGACATATTAATCTTCTCGAAAACCCAGGAAGAAGCCCGAGAGTTTCTGGCAATCGCGATCAACATACTGGAGATTGACATGAAGCTCAAGGTCAACAGAAACAAGACGAGAATCACAACACTGGAGGAGGGCTTTCACTTTCTTGGCTTCGAAATAAAAGGCGAGAGAGTTGGGATAGAGAAATCCAGATTGAAAAGGTTCAAGGGAAAGGTCAAGGGACTTACAAGAAGGAACCAGAGCACACCGGTAAAGGAAATAGTGAAAGAGCTAAATCCACTGTTGAGAGGATTTGCCAGCTATTTCAGGATAGTAGACTTACAATCTACCTTGAGAGGGCTTTTGAGCTGGATAAGGAGAAGGCTTAGAGCCATCATACTACACCAGTGGAAGAGCACAAAGAAACTGAACAGAGTCCTTAGAAGGGCTGGATGGGAAGAGAAAGTCAATTTGAGAATGAACAAATGGCGCTCTTCTCACACAAAAGCAGTCAATTACGCCATTCCCAACAGGTTCTTTGAAGAGATGAACTTATTCGATATGACATCGTACTATCATCCCCTGTCGAAGTATCCGATACTCGATCCATGAGCCGTGTACGAGGCCCGTACGCACGGTTCTGTGAGAGGACGAGGGGCTCCGCCCCTCTCCTACTCGATGGTTTTCTAAGGAGTCCCGGATCGGGGTACGGGATGATAGCGCCCTCACGTCATCCTGACGTGCTCCAAGTCAGGATCCCGTTCTTCGCGAAAAACGGGGACAGACGTCGGGATCCCGTCAGTCCCCATTTTCGCGGCCTTTACTCCCCTTCCCGTCATGCCGGACATGATCCGGCATCCTGGTCTTTCCTCTGTCTTGAACCCGTGCACGAAGCGTCGGAACGAGGAACCGCTCTTTCACTTTCTCCAAGGACGGGTCCACGCTTCTGGACGAATGGCTTCTACTATGTCAACAGAAATAAAAAAGGCAGACAGAAAGGATCAAGCAGTAGATCGGCAGGTAGCTACTGAAGATACTTTCAGCGAGCGCTTAGGTTTCTGTTTTCTCTCCTTTCTAGAAGGAGTATAATCAGAAGGAGGATTCCTCTTGAGGAATTTCTCTTCTGAGTAGGGAGTCAAATCCCTAAGCATGGCGAAGGCGATTTTGAGGATGGTGTTCGCCAATGCACGGAGGGCATTAGCAGAGCTCTTGCCCTCGCTCTTTTTATTGTCGTAGTATCTTTTCATCCATTTAGAGCTATTTGTTGCAGCAAGACTAGCCATATGAAGAGTCCCTCTGAGATAGTGATTGCAGTTTTTCCTCATCTCTGTTCTTTCATATACGCTGAGGAAGAACCACTTTTACTTCGTATTCTCTAAGGTTATGAACTACTCCATCGATCAGAATTCTGATGTTGTACGGAAAAGGATTTAGTAGAACCATATTAGATTCAGTTCTTAAGACTCTGGCAGATCCATTGGCCATTCTCTTGATTCCCGCTAGCTCAAATAGCTCTTTGAAGAGTTCTATGTCTCCTACTGTACTTAAGTAATAGCATCTACCTTTCTTTACAATAGCCGGTTTTCCCTTGAAGGGACCTTCTAGATAAACGGCCATTTCTTCGCAACCATCAGTCAACTCGAGAGCTTCGATTACAAAGCCTCCGATGTATTCGTCTTTCCCAAAGGAAATCCTAACCGGGTTTTTAATACCCGCTGCATCAATGATTCTAATTCCCGTTAATCTTTTAAAACTGTCGTTATCCTGAAGACGGACGTTATTATTTTCGTCTTTCTGTGAGGTCATTGCTGTGATAAATATCTTTCCTTCGAACTCCTGAAGAGCTTCGAGAAATTCTGGATCAAGTTTAAAAGCCGATGGAATACATACAAAGGAGTAACCGGATGGCGAATCTCCGGGAAAGAGGAAATCGACATTGTATCCGAAGCTTCTGATAGTCTTATAAAGTGGAAGAATACCGTCCTGTAAGAGATTGAAGTTTCCATTGAGATTATCGGTCTCACCTATCCAGAAATTCTCATAATCAATGTAAATCGCGGCCTCTTTCTTTAGTCTATCGATTTTCCAGTTTCTCAGTTCCTTAACTGTCTCTGCAAAAGCTTTTGCCCTTTCGGTTGTTGAGCCATCATAATTGAGTAGACCGCTATGGAACTGCTCTGCACCAAACGGTAGTTGCCTGAATCTAAAAACAAGAGAGCCAAAAGCCCCATGAGCCATTGATTGCTTAATCCAGAAAGCCATCTGCTCTGGAGGATAGGCCTCGTTCACAACTCTCCAGTTGACCCTTCCAGGCTGCTGCTCCATTACAAGAAAGGACGACTTTTTCAACGATCTCATGAGGTCGTGATTCAATGCCTGAAGATCGGGATCGTAATCTGTCATTACGTAATTATCCCAAGAAACGAAATCCACCTTCTCGGCCATCTTTTTGTAGTCTATTTCGGTGAAATTAACCATGAAATTATGCGTTAATGGCGCTCGAGATCCTTTCTTTATTATATCTCTCTGCAAGATATGATACTCTAGCACCGAATCAGACGAGAAGCGCCTGTAATCAAGCATGAGAGAGGGATTAGGAGAAGACAGACTTCTTCTTGGGGGATCGATCTCATCCCAATCCCGATATACCTGGCTCCAGAATACAGTTCCCCAACGTTGATTAAGTCTATCCAGAGTGCCATACCTTTTTTTTAACCATTCTCTAAAAGCTATCGCACAGTTTTCACAATAACAGACTGTCGAGTTATGGCAACCATATTCATTATCTGCCTGCCAGGCGATCACCCTGGGATCTCTTCCATAGTGTTCTACATAGGCTTTCACAATTCTGATCGTCTCTTCCCGGTAGACTTGAGAGTTGAAACAATAGTGTCTCCTGCTTCCAGCATTGATGGTAAGTCCGTCTCTATCAACCTGAAGTATTTCGGGATAACGTTTGACCAGCCACGGGGGGGGAGTGCATGTAGGAGTTCCCATGATCACTCTTATTCCTTCTGAGTAGATAACCTCAATGGCTTCATCTAGAAGAGAGAAATCAATATCTCCCGGACTTTTCTCTACTACACTCCACGAGAATTCGCCAATTCGTACAACATTTATGCCAAGATAAGCCATCATCCTGGCATCTTCTTTCCACCTCTCTCGAGGCCAATGTTCTGGGTAATATGCCGCTCCAAACCAATTCAACCTTTAACACTCCCAACTGTAAGTCCTTCTATAAAATACCTCTGGAATAGCAGAAAGACCACTAGAGGCACTACCGCTGCAATTATAGACCCCGCTGCCATTACATTCCAGCTGCTTATCCACTGTCCTTGAAGATTAACCAGACCTAGGGTGACCGGTTTGAACTTGTCGCTCTGAATGAGAATAAGAGACCATAGATAATCGTTCCATATCCACGTGAACTCGAGGATTCCGAGCGCAGCCATAGCAGGAATCACAAGCGGAAGGACGATTCTGCGATAGATCATGAAGTGGTTAGCACCGTCTATCATTGCAGCATCAAAAATACTTGCAGGTATTGTCTTCATGAAGTTGCGCAAGAAAAAAGTGCAAAAACCCAGTTGAAATGCCATGTGGAATAGTATCACACCAAGATATCTATCATAAATGCCCATCGAAATAGATAGTCTATATACCGGAATAAGCAACATCTGAAAGGGAATCAGCATTCCTCCAACAAATACCATCAACACCACTTTCGAGAACCTGAAATCGTACCATGCCAGAGCAAAGGCTCCCAAGCTCGAAAGGAAGAGCGCGCCGAGAACCGAAGGGACAGTAATGATAAAGGTATTAATAAAGTATCTACCCATGTTTGCATCGTCCCAGGCTGTTGAGTAATTCTCCAGTCTAATCTCTTTAGGAGGAAACCACCACTTTTTTTCGAGCATCAGCTCATCCATGCTCTTCAGGGAAGTGAAAGCGGAAATTACGAAAGGCATAAGCCAGATGAGAACGAGAATTGTAGCAAAAAGATAGAACAGTGTCTTCTTCATTCTCGCTCCGCCTCCCTCTTAAGAACATTTCTCATATAGAAGATTATGAATCCAAGAGTTATAAGAAATTGAATAGTAGCTATTGAAGAACCGTAGCCCATTCGATAGTTATTGAAGGCCTTTATATACATATAATTTGCCATCACGGATGAAGAATAGAACGGTCCTCCCCTTGTAAGAACATACACGATATCGAAAGCCCTGAGAGAGTCGATAATACTCACGGTTACGGCAACCACGGTTGCGGGTCTTAGCATTGGAAGAACTACGTTCCAGAAACGCCTCCATGAACCCGCGCCGTCTACTGTGGCTGCTTCCACTAGTTCATGCGGAACACCCTTTAATCCGGCAAGATAAAGAACCATCGCATAGGAAATTTGCCTCCAGGAGGCAGCCATGATAAGGGAGTAAGTAACGATAGATGGATCACTAAGCCAGCTAATTCCTTTAATTCCAAAAAGGGCCAGAAAACTGTTTAGAGCTCCGCTGCGCGGCTCAAATATCCATGACCATATCTGTCCTATAACAACAAAAGAGAGAGTCATCGGAAGATAAACTAGAGTCTTGTAAACTTTGTTTCCCTTAAACTTCTGATCTAGAAGCAAAGCAACTCCCAGGCCGGCTGGAACACATATGAGAGCAAATCCTATTAGCCATTTGAAGTTGTTTATTAACGAAGTGATGAAATAAGGATCGTTGAAGAGCTCTTTGAAATTTTCCAGCCCAACAAACCTCATTGTTCTGGAAACTCCATCCCAATTGGTGAAACTTAAAAAGAGCGTTCTACCTACTGGGTAGATGACCCATATAGAATACATTGCCAACGGTAACGCAAGAAAGGCCCAGGGAACCCACTTCTTACCTTTCATCTCAACCTCCACAAAATATAGGGTGGGCGAGAAAACGCCCACCCTACACTAGAGAAAATTACTTATAGATCCTGTTTCGCTCGGCTTCCAGGTTTTTCAGGATGGTCTCGATTCTGTTCGGGAAGGTCATGAACTCAACAAAGCCGTTCATTCCGGCATTTGCCATCTCGGGATCGGTGTCTCGATCGTAGAACTGCATAACTCCGTCTGAAGCGAGTATCATATCCAGACCCTTCTGGGCGTGAGCATCCGGAGCCGGAACATGCTTGTTTGCAGCGAGCCTTCCAAGTTCAGACGCGAAATATGCTTGAGCCTCGGTGGAGGCTATGAACTTCAGGAAGGTCTTGCCTGCCTCTTTGTTCTTTGCGTTCGCCGGCATCATAAAGCCATCGATAGGTGTATCTTCGTAAAGGCCAATATTACCGTCGATAACGGGGAATCTGAAGAAGTCCAGGTCTTCCTTTACGCTCTCGGGTGCCACATCCTTGATAAACTGGCCCATAAGATACATGGCCGCTTCTCCCGTAAATAGGAAGTTTGCTGCTTCCTGCCATGTATATGACGTAGCGTTGTCAAGAAAATACTTCTTGTCTACTAGCTGTCTCCAATAAGCGAATACATTCTTCATTCCCTCATCGTTATAGGGTATCTCTCCGTTTGTAAGCTTTAGAGCATATTCTATTCCGTTGACTCTCATATTCAGATAGTCGAATACACCGGCCGCTGTCCAGAGGTACTTCGTTCCGATGGTTATCGGGATAATTCCGTTTGATTTAAGAGTCTCGCAAACGTCAAGGAACTGCTTCCAGGTAACAGGTACACTTATTCCCAGCTTCTCGAATATTGACTTTCGATAGTAAACACCCCACCAGTACCATGACTGTGGTACAAAGTATATCTTGTCGCCATAGCTGGAAGCACTAACAAAAGCCTTTGGAAAATCTGCTTCAAAACCGTTTTCAAAAATATCTCCTATTGGTTCCAGTAGATCCCTGCTTGCGAAATAGCGCATCCTCTCGCCTGCGAACCATGTTACTACATCGGGAGGATTCGAAGCCGTTAACCACGTCCTTAGAAGCACCTTGAAGTCTTCGTGTGAGAAAGTGTTCACCGTCACTTCGTAATCGGGATAGAGCTCTTTGAACTGATCTACCAGCTCAGCAAATACTCTCTTCGGTTCTGGATCGGACATATAAGAGTTAATCACGAGTTTCTGTGCTCCCATAGCAACCAACGCCATAGAAACAAGCAGTATTACCATAAAAACCCTTTTCACTTGCCGTCACCTCCTATTTGAGCGCTTTTGCGCATTATCAACTCCGGAACATACTTGATTTTTTCCCATTTACCACTCAATATCATTTTGAAGGCATCTTCGACCATCCGTCTGATTGGAATTCTAATTGTGGAAAGACCTGCAATCTCCGCCATATAGACATCGTCATACCCGATGACCTTTACATCTTTGCCGATTTCGATATTCCTTTCCATAAGAGCTTTGATAACGCCCATAGCCATCATATCGTTATAACAAAAAAAGGCCTCCGGAAGTTCCTTCAATGATCTAACTGCTTCGCATGAAATCTTCCAGTCAACTTCCATGCAGGTAATTCTATCTTCGGGAACATGACCAAAACCCTTTATAAATCCGTCTATCCTTCCGCGTGTGGTTAGCTTTCGCGGATTACCCATGTATATCAGCACACTTTTTATTCCGCACTCTCTAAGGTATCTGCCTGCTTGAGAAGCACCCTGCTCTTCATCAATCGAAACCTCCGGGATTCTCGGATCGTCAAAGTGAACTCCAAATGAAATAAGTCCAACTCCGGAATCTATGACTTCAAGAAGATGTTGTGATTCGTACCCCTCTGGAGCAATAACTATTGAATCAACTCTAATGTCCATCAATGACTTTATTGCCTTCTTTTCTTGAGCAAGCTTGCGACTTGTATCTGTTACCACTATTGCCATTCGATTTAACTCTGCCAAATCCTCCATGTCTCCGACAACTTGCGCATAGAAGGGATTTCTAATATCTGAGACAATCAAACCGATTCTACCGGTCTTGCCACCACGAAGACTTCGAGCATCCTGATGAGGCTCATACTGAAGCTCTTCTATCGCTTTTAGAACCCTAGCTTTCGTCTCGGGACTGACTGGTTCTTTGTCGTTAATTACCCTTGAGACTGTCATCATTGATGTACCGGCTTTCAAAGCAACTTCACGCAGCGTGGCCCTTTTCAATTAAAAAACCTCCAGAAATATCTGTTAACGTTAACAGTTAACGTTAACATTATACATTCTTAGTAGCTAACGGGTAAACCTGACAGACGTTTGTCATTCCCGAATAAGTGCAAAGAGAGGTGTTTACGTTAAGAAATCTAGCTTATACTCAATCTTAGGGGATGTTCGATTCTATTTCGAGCCTATGAAAATGGGACATCAGGATCCCGTCAGTCCTCACTTTCGCTCTCGCCTTCTCTTGAGCGAAACGAACTCTCGACGCTCTTTCTCTCCACTCTCCGCACTCCAAGTTCTCTGTTAAAGACTCGGGAAGAGGAGAGAGGAAGAGAGAGAGGAGAGAACGAAAAGAGCCGTCATTGGTCCTTCGTCCAGGAGCGTGGACCCGTCCTTGGGAAGAGCGGTTCCGGCGCGTTGCGCCCAAGTTCCTCGTTCCGACGCTGCGCGTCCAGGTTCTTGGTAAAAGACTCGAGAGGAAGAGAGAGGAGAGAAAACCCGTCCTTTCCTCCCTCACGTCATGCCGGACCCGATCCGGCATCTCCGCTCCTTCGAAAGAGCAAAAGAGCGAGATCCCGTATAGGATCATTACGGGATGACCCTGAATAGGAACCCTGAATAGGATCATTTCAGGGCAGGCTCCACGGGCACACCACGGGATAACAGTCTTACTCCCTTCCCGTCATTCTGAGCTTGACTCAGAATCACGGTTTTCTAAGGAGTGGATCCCGGGTCGGAGCCCGGGATGACGGGATGGGGTCACTAAAGAGCGAGATCCCGTATAGGAACATTACGGGATGACACGAGGGGGAGCGTTTCAGGGCAGGCTCTCCCCTCATGTCATTCTGGCATGTTCCTAGCCAGATCACGTTCTTCCTCCTTCCTGTCATGCCGCGAAAAACGGGGACAGACGTCAGGAGAATCGTCAGTCCCCATTTTCGCGGCCTTTACTCCCCTCCCGTCATGCCGGACCTGATCCGGCATCCTGGGCTTTCATCTGTCTTGAACCCGTGCACGAAGCGTCGGAACGAGGAACCCCTCTTCCCGCTCTTTCCAAGGGCGGTTTCTGATGCTGTTCATGGAGACAGTTCTTTTGTTAAATCAAGGTTCATAAATTGAGTCTAGCTTCAAGCAATTTCCACTCTTTCAGATTTGCCGACTATGATATGAGAAGCCAGATTTCGAAAGGGCAGAAAATCATCGATCTGGATTTCAGTATTCCTGTGTTTCGACGGAAAGATTTACATAACGATTAGTGGTGATAGTGCAATCGATTGGAATATTTCTCCATTATTTGGGAGTATACTTATTGCAGTTATTACCTTGGAGTATCACTAAACATACAAAATATTGCATGTTTGATACAGATAAATATCTAGAGACACTGTGGTTAGTAATACATCTCATTTTCTTTCCTTAGAAAGAGGAGGGACCAGGGTATGAGAAGACTGTTTCTGTGTATGCTGTTGGTATTATTGGTATTAATTTCAGGATGCTTCAAACGTGACCTTCCCGAAAGTGAGTTTCAAGTTTCAAGCGACTCCAATATACTCTTATATGTAGATGTTCTTGAAGTATCTGCCATAACAAATAAAGGTATGGTAGTTCTGGACAATTTTGAAATATCAACAATCGAACTCACTGATGGCCTGAATAACTTCCTAAAGCAGATATGGGCATCAGTCGGAGATACCCTCTATAAAGTAAAGCTTATTACGGGTGACGCTACATGTAGTATCGACTATGTTGAATATCCCTGCACTGTCTCAGGAAACAACATCAACGTGATGATCGATCCGTTCCAGATGGAGGACTTAACAAACGTCTTCTATGAGTTCGATATAAAGCTAATGAAGCGAGGCGGAAGAAATCCTTTTTTCATGCTCAATCCGGTTATACGAGTAACAGGCTATTTCATCAATAATCCACCGCTGATACCGGATAGTCCTATTCCTTACGATGGTGCCACCGACACACCTCTACGACCTACGCTCTACTGGAACTGCCAGGACCCTGATGGTGGAGAACTCTCGTATGACGTGTATTTGAGTGAACCAAATGATAGCTCTGTTTTCATCAAACTGACAGCGGACCACAAAACGAATAATTTCGAGCTAGAAACGGACCTTCAGAATACCAGTACATATTACTGGAAAGTAGTAGCCAAGGATAGTTTTGGAGCGTCTACAGAAGGGCCCTTATGGAGCTTCACGACATCTGAAATCGTGGTCCCAGAAGGGAGTTTTCTTCTGAAGTTCTCAATCGGCCAGCCTTCACAAGCAGGTTTTGCTTTGCAGGAAGATTCAGAGCTTTCTCTTGTATACACAAACATCGATTTGGAGGATTGTTACGGTCGCTTAGTTCTGAGCGAAGGCGTTAATACTGTCCAGCTTGACAAAGGCGGAACGTATGTCTTTGGGGTGACTGAAAGATCAGGAGGAGTGATTAATGTTCTTGGACTCATTGGTGATGCCGAACTTGGCCTTCACACTCTTCCGGTTTCATATGCAGCAAACGACATAATAGACCTGGGTCATCTTATTCAAAATGGAGATCTTTTCACTTCTGAGCTCATCACTGGGCAGGACCTGTGCAATCTCCTTGGGCATTCATACGAGACCTTAGCGGCTTTCGGCATGTTTGACATAACGCTTAAGAAATTCCTGAACCCGGATATTAACAAGAACGGGTTGTATGACAGGGAAGAAGACCCTGAAACGAATTGGACGTTTGCAATTGTCACGGATTCAAAATGGTTCGATCCTGGGGACATTGATTTCGATGACATAGAAGACCCAATTAAGATTCCAATTGACGAGTTTACTCGTTTTGTGATTAGATACGCGATTGGATTAAGGAATGCTTCTTGTTTACCAACCATGGTTGAGACCTCAGTTCCTGGACGATTAACGCTTCCAAACGGGTTGGGGCAGATAGAAGTACCTGGTGGAGAACGTGAAGAGGGCTTCCACTGGGAGCCTTTCCACTGGGAGACAGGTTGGGGAGAAGTCTGGTTCCAGTTGGAAGAAGTGGGAGAGATGATTCCTCCCTTCAACGGGGATTACGTCCTAGAACTAGGAAATGATTATGAAAGTGTCTACTATTTCGACAATCTTGACTTCCTGACTCCAGACGATTACCTTGAAGGTTTCATATTTGCAGTGTCAAAATCATCTGCTTACCCTAACGGACAGTTAAAGTCAATCTCGTGGAGATGGTACAGAATGCAGGGAGATGGGAGCTACGTGCTTGCGACTCCGTATGAAGCAGCCATGACCAGCAGACGGCTCTATTTCTTCATGCACGGAAAAGAACCCGATGGATCCGAAAACACTGGCATTCAAGGTGTGGTGACACCTGAGGATTTTGGTTATGATTCAAGTGTTGGTGCAACAATACCCTTGACACAATATGATTCTTGGCTATATGTGAACGATTCTGGCAGATACAATCACTACCAATGCAGTCAGGAAGATAGGGCAAACAACACATACAATTTCATATTCAGAGCAGACATTATCGGTGAACCGAGAGATCCTTTCCCTTGCGACGGATGTACTGGTGTTTCGCTCACTCCGACTTTGAGCTGGGAGACCTTCACAGATGGAGAGACGCTGATTTACACAGTACAAATCAGCACCTCAAGGGATGATTTTGACAGTTTCATCGTCTTTGAGACTACGACGAACGCTACGTCTGTCGCAGTTCCTCAGGAACACATTCTGAATCTACATCCGGTTTACTATTGGAGGGTCTTTCCCTCGATGGAAGACCCTTTGCATCCCGGAGAAACTATTACCTATGCATTCGAAAGTCCTATATGGTCTTTTTACCCTGAATATCCAGGAAACTATCCTCCGCTTACACCATTCGATCCTGACCCTACTGACGGTGCCACAGGTATCTCGCTTAATTCAACGCTTCGCTGGAGATGCTTTGATTACGATGGAGATATTCTTTCTTTTGAAGTGTATTTGAGTGATCCGAACGATATCGACTCTCTTGCCTTTATTCATGAGAATTATAACTACGATGCCCTAAGCATCTCAGAATACGTTCAGCTAAAGACTGAAAGCAAGTATTACTGGAAAATCGTGGCTAAAGACGGAAGAGATGGCGTTGCAGAGAGTCCTGTGTGGAGTTTCACAACTCTCACATCCGGAGAGGAAGTCTTCTTCCCAGATCAAGCCTTGAAGCAAGTAGTCTGCGAATACATTGGAAAGGATCCAGGAGAAACCATCTACGCAAATGAAGTGCTGGGAATTGAAGGGCTTCATGCCGAACAGAGGAATATTTCGAATTTGTCCGGTATAGAACATCTGAGCAATCTGAGATTTCTATACATAAACGAGAACGACATATCGGATATCTCTCCGCTCGCAAGTCTCACAAAACTTGAGTACCTGAACATAGAGACAAACAACATCTCTGACATCTCAATACTCACCCAGCTGCCAAACCTGCAGGGCCTCAGCACCGGAAGAAATCCCATCGCGAATCTCTCGGTAGTGAACCAAATCCCAAACCTCAACAGTCTTGCATTAGTGGGGCTCGGTCTAGAAAATAGCGATATACTATTCCTTGGAGAGAACACGAAAATTCAAACTATATGGCTGAATCAGAACAACATCACCGACCTAACCACACTCGCAA
Organism: Mesotoga infera; assembly: GCF_900157305.1. NCBI lineage: Bacteria > Thermotogati > Thermotogota > Thermotogae > Kosmotogales > Kosmotogaceae > Mesotoga > Mesotoga infera. The sequence goes on along the minus strand of NZ_LS974202.1, from coordinate 1,263,645 downwards.
GTATGGTTTACCTTAATAGTCTAGACTTCTCGAATAATCTGGTAGCCGACTTGAGTCCATTACAGAACCTCAGCTACCTGACAGGCATATGGGGTTACAGCAATCAGATCACCAACATTGAGCCTTTGCAGTATCTGACAAACCTGAGCGCACTCTTCATGGGTGGAAACCAGATAACTGATTTGAGCCCACTAGCATCTCTCAATCAAATCACTCATCTCGAATGCTCAAGTAATCAAATTGCCGATATCTCGCCTCTTGCAACTCTTCAAAACCTGCAGTGGATGAGTGTAAGCAATAATGATATTCAGGACATACTACCTCTAGTGAATAACACTGGCATAGATTCAGGAGACTATGTGGATATCTCATTCAACTTCCTGGATCTCACACCCGACGGAACAGACATGACAAACATCACATTACTTCTCGAGAGAGGAGTTAACCTGGCTTACGAGCCTCAGAAATGAAAGGAGGAATTCAAGGCCTACAAGGTCACTTAGTTATTTACAAAGAGATGAGAGACTGAAACTTCTATACAGATTCACTTAATCGTTATCAAAAACTATACGAGAGGGCTTTTTCAAAGGAGCGATCGAGTAGGAGAGGGGCGGAGCCCCTCGTCCTTTCACAGAACCGTGCGTACGGGCCTCGTACACGGCTCAGGATCGAGTATCGGATACTTCGACAGGGGATGATAGTACGATGTCATATCGAATAAGTTCATCTCTTCAAAGAACCTGTTGGGAATGGCGTAATTGACTGCTTTTGTGTGAGAAGAGCGCCATTTGTTCATTCTCAGATTGACTTTCTCTTCCCATCCAGCCCTTCTGAGGACTCTGTTCAGTTTCTTTGTGCTTGTCAACATCAACAGTAAAATAAGAAAAACGCCGGTAGAAAATGTGAAAAAGCATCGGGAGGAATTGTGGACTGTCAGTTTCTGTTGCCTTCCCCTTCGCAAGTGATGGAGCCTTTCGACCTCCTCATCACCCCCTTGGCTTATAGCCAAGGTCCCTTCTCCTTTCGGAGAGGTTCTTCACTACTACGGGTTCATCTGCCATCCTCCTGAGCTTTCCCTTAACTTGGATCTCCTCCTTGCTAACGGTTACCCCTTTCGGACTCATGAGGACTTCCCCGGGTAAGATACACCACTTTCATCCGAATCCTGCCATCCGAACCTTTACAGCTGGAGTCAGGGCTTTCCCTTATCTCGCAGGGTTACCCTCTGTAACGGCCATCTCTGGTTCACTTTCGTTCAGTTCCGGACTTTGCCTCGGGCTTCCTTCAGATTCACCGTTACCAGTGACACCCTTGCCTCTGGCTAATGCTTCTTTGACTCCCCACATTCGGGTCTTTCACCCTATAGTTGTGTACCATGCCGGGCGCACGGGATGCCGGATCGGGGTCCGGCATGACGGGAAGGGAGGAAAGGACGGGTTTTCTCTCCTCTCTCTCTTCCTCTCGAGTCTTTTACCAAGAACCTGGACGCGCAGCGTCGGAACGAGGAACTTGGGCGCAACGCGCCGGAACCGCTCTTCTGTTCTCCAAGGACGTGTCCATACTCCTGGATGACGCCGGACGGTTCTTCCCGCTCTTCCAAGGGCCGCTCTTCTGATCAGCGGTATCTAATGGCCTTCGCGAAACGATCGATGAACGTCTCGAGATCGGAGCGTGAAACGTCGAGGTTGGTCACCAGCCTCCATTCATCGCCCTCGGGCGGGTTTATCTTTATTCCCTGCCTGTGGAGCTCTTCGACTATGGCCTTCGGTCTGCCCGAGTCGAGTTTGAAGAAGACCATGTTTATGTCCAGTCTGTCTCTCATGATTTCGACGCCCTCGATTTCTCCGAGTTTTTTCGCGAGATACCGGGCATTTTCGTGGTCTTCGCCGAGCCGGTCGATCATCTTCTCTATGGCTATGATCCCGGCCGCGGCTATGATCCCGGCCTGTCGCATCGCTCCGCCCATGATTTTTCGCCCTTTCCGGGCTCTGGCGATGAAGTCTTTCGTTCCGACCAGCATGGAGCCGATCGGCGCCCCAAGCCCTTTGGAGAGGCAGAACATGACGCTGTCGGCTTTCGAGGCGATCTCTCTGGCATCTATTCCAAGAGAGACGGCCGCGTTGAATATTCTGGCTCCGTCGAGATGAACCGGAATCGCGCGCTCCCGGGCAATCGAATACACCTCTTTCATGTATTCCATCGGGAGAACCCTTCCACTAGAATGCGCGTTTTCCAGACAGATCAATCCCGTTCTGGGATAGTGGAGGTCCTCTCCCCTTATCGCTTTGAGTATTCTATCGACAGAGGGCATTCCGTCGTCGCAGTCCAGCGTTCTCATCTGGACGCCGGCTATGACGGCCGAAGCGCCGGCCTCATGAACGATTATGTGGTTCGAGGCCGGTATTATGACCTCGTCTCCTCTGAGAGTATGTGTCAGTATAGAGAGTTGATTTCCGAAAGTTCCCGAGGGAACGAAGATGGCCGCTTCCTTTCCGAGGCGTCGGGCGGCGATCTCTTCCAGACGGTTTACGGTGGGATCGTCGCCGTAAACGTCGTCTCCGACTTCGGCGTTCGCCATGGCCGCGCGCATCTCTTCTCCCGGAAGCGTCACGGTGTCACTTCTCAAGTCAATCCATTTCAAGGGCGCACCTCCGATATTTGGTTAGGATTACATATAATTATAGATCAAAACAAATAAAAAAAGCCGGATCGGATGATCCGGACTATATGGGGTTCCTATCTAAGGGGGATAGGGGGGTTATAAACTAAAACAATTCTAATTTATTTGTGCTAATAATACGTTGTGTTGAAGTATCGATTAACTTTCTTATAGATTGCTTAATCCTTAAATTCCGTCAGAAAAATTCATCCATCGCGCAGATGGAGAACATCAATAAGAGTACACCGAGACAAGATTCCCGGAGGAATCGAACAATCTGCCCTCGGCCTTTTTATTACGCCAGATGTAGCTTTTTTTCCATACATTAACGCTCGCCTGCGGACCGGAGTGAACGTGGACCGCCATTCCCGGCTCTAGAATAAGGTCATCGAACGTGTATTTCTGGCCGTTGGAGACGGCCAGTATCTGCCAGCCTTTCAGGTTTACTGGCTTGTCGCCTATGTTGTATATCATCACGTATTCGTCGAGAGAATCGGCCATTATATAAGCTATCTGAACCGGTCCGTCGAAGTAGATCTCTTCCTCTTCCTGCTCGGGTTCGCTCCAGAGACCGAGAGAGAGGGTTCTCGGAATGTCCTGTGCCTGGGCGAAGAGATCCATAAGTTTTTCGTCGAAGGGGAAGGCCAGATAGGCCCGTCCATAACCGTTGATGACCCCGAGCAGATTGTACATGACGTATTGCTTGAAACCGTAGAACTCGACTTCCAGCCAAACGTACGCCAGAGTTCTTCCGTAAACGTCCGTGGGGTTCCAGTCGTAGCTTATGATTATCTCTTTGTCGGAGAGAACGCCTTTGGCGAGATTCGAAGCCTCTATTCCGAAGAACTCGACTTCTTTGGTGGGATGAACCGTCTCGGGCGTATCGATCCCGATGAGCCTCAGGGTGGTTTCAACGCCGTCTATGCTCACCAGAAGGGTATCGCCATCGACAACGTTGATCACTTTCGCGTGTGTGTAATTCTGAACCCCGTTCCAGAGATCGAAGAACTCGGTGGCGTAAGTCAGGTCCTTCGGACCCCCGGCAGTTTCGACCCTCACGGGAACGAGTGTCAGCGCCAGTATCATCGCGGCGAATATCGCTTGAAGAGTTAATATGGTGAGAGTTTTTTTCATAAAGTGCCTCCGTGAAACTTTCTATGGATTTCGTCCAGGTTCGCCCTGGCTTCGGGGATCGGTCTAAGAAACCTTTCCAGCGTCTGACAGGGATATTCGGCACACTGGCCGCAGTTGTCTATTCCCTTCTTCGAACAGCACTCCTTGAAAGGGCAGTCGAAGCACAGTTTGAAGAGTATCTCGCTCCGGCATCCGGTGCAGGTCATTTCGCTCTTTTCAAGAACGAAGCCGAACTCCCTGCCCCATTTCTCGGCCGTCTCTCTCTTCAGGATCTCGTCGTTCGTCATCGTCGCCCTGTAAACCGGGCAGTTTGAACAGTCTATTCCGCAGAAGGCCAGCATCTTCTATACCTCTCAAGACATCCCGTCGAAACCGTGATAGATTTGAATTAATAAAAGCATACCACGTTCATATGCTTAAGTCCGGCAAAGAATTGGAGGTTTTCTTTTGAATCCCCGCGTCACAGAAGAGAGATACAGAGTGAGGTATTACGAACTGAACGGAAACTGGAAGGCTTCGATCGCCTCCATAATGGACTATTTCAACGACGTTGTGACCCTGCAAAGCGTTGAAGTCGGCCACGATGTCGAGACGATGCGTTTCAGCGGGTACGCGTGGCTATTGCTTCGCTGGGAGATAGATATTCGGAGATTTCCGGCCTTCATGGAGAAGCTTCTGGTGAGGACGGTTCCTCATTCTATGAATAAATTCTACGCGTACAGGCGCTTCGAGGTTATCGACGAGTCGGGAACGCTCATAGTGCATGGCAAATCCCAGTGGATCCTCATCGATGCCCAAAAGCGCAGGCCTGTGAGGATAGCCGACAAGCACTACGAAGTCTATGGTCTGTCGAAGGACTTCAACGAACCGCTCGAATTCGAAGACCTGTCAGAGCTGGAGCTTCCCGATCTTTCAAACGTGTTGAAAGTGAGGCAGTCGGATCTGGACACCAACGGTCACGCCAACAACGTCTCGTACGTCCGCTGGATAATGCAGACCGTTCCCGGGGATTTCGAGAGCAAAGAGCTGAAGAAACTCTGCATCCAGTACAAACATGAATCGATGAAGGGAGAGGAAGTGCTCATCGAAAGCGGTTTCGAAGATCGGGACGGCCTGAAAATCGGTCTGCACAGGGTCACTTCAGGCGGGAAGAAACTCGCCATCGCCTGCACGAAGTGGTTATGAAAAGACGGCCTTGGCCGCCTTTTCTATACCAGTGAGTCGGGATCGACGTAATCGTCCAACCAGTAAGCGTCGGGATTCCTGTCGAAGGCCATGAAGAGATCGTACCTTCTCGGGTCGGCCGCCCTGTGGTATTTCATGTATATCTTGTTTTCGTCGATGCCCACGTACTCTATCTTTCCCGTCGCGTGAGACATAACGAACCTCGCTCGTTTGGCCAGACCGGACACCCTGTCTATGGCCTTCTTGAAGACCGTGTATCCCTCCTCCGCGGGCACGGCGTAGGTGTGGTTGCCCCTGGTCGGCCTGCACTGGAAAACGTAGTAGGGCGGGATTCCCGCGAACGACAGCTTCCTGAAGAGCTCGGCCATGGTATCTACGTTGTCGTTAACGCCCCTTATCATGGGAGTCTGATTGCATACGACCGCGCCGGCATTTCTCAGAATGTTCAATCCTTCCAAGGCGACGTCCGTAAGTTCTCTGGGATGATTGAAGTGCGCCATGATATAAATCCTCTTCTCGCATGTGCTGTACTTTCTGATCATCTCAGGTAGCGCGGGATCGTTGATTATCCTGTAAGGGTTGAAGGCCACCATCTTGCTCCCAAACCTTATGATTCCCACATGTTCGATCTCGCGAAGCCGCCCGACTATGTCGGAAAGTTTGTCGGTTGAGAGGATCAGGGAATCTCCACCGGTGAGGAGTACGTTGGTTATCTCTCTGTGCTTTCTTATGTACTCGATCCCGGGGCCGACGTCGCTGGCGACTTCTCTGTTTTCCGTCGAGAAGAGCCTCTTCCTGAAGCAAAATCTACAGAAGCTGCCACAAACCTTTGAAACCAGCAGCAGGGCGGTGTCTTCGTATTTGTGTTCCAGACCCGGAACGACACTGTATAGATGCTCGTTTGAGGCGTCCATCTCCCCCCACTCGTCGAGCTCTTCGATATCCGGCATTATGATCCTTCTTACGGGATCGTTCGGGTCGTCCCAGTCTATGAGGCTCAGGTAATAGTCGTTGGCCCTGAAAGGGAACCGCTCTGTCACTTCCTTCATCTGCTCGATCTGATCTTCGCTCAGCCCCTCGATCAAATCTACCTTTGTAAGGTATTTTGGTTTCTGCAAATCACTACCTCCTTCGTGTTGATTCGATTAGTCGAGCGTGAAAAACTCAGTGTATCTCTGCACTCGATCGATATAACTGTTCAATTGTTCGAACAGCCAGTTCTATAAGATGACTAAGAAAGAATTACGATACGAAATTTTCAACACCGTTCAATATATATTATATCCCATGAGCTTTCTGGATGTGTACCCGGCACAGGTATAGGAACTGTACAAAAAACGGCGTTTCGAGGCGCTTCCGGATGTATAAGTTACACGCGGTTAATCGCCAGACCGGTTGACTTTAAAGAATATCCGTGATAAAATACAAAAAGAGACGTCGAAAAGGACGTCTCTTTTGCTATTTTCTATCGGCCGTTTTCGCTTTCCGCCGCTTTCGCTTTCAGAGGAACACGATGAGCGCTATCACTCCCGCCGTGAGGATCCCGAGTCCGGCGAGGCCGTAAATCTCCCATCTGGCCAGTCCCTTCATATAGTGGAACTCCCTTATCTGTCTTATCCACTCAGGCAGCATCAGGATCTGTTTGAACGTGAAGCTTTCCCTCAAGCCGAAGGTTATCCACGCCCTTCCAGCCTCTCTCGAGGAGATCTCGATCCTGTAAGTTCCCTCCGCTTCCATTAGGCTGTCGTAGCCGAGATACTTGTAAGAATTGGTGTCTCCGAAGAATTCGTACATGAGCTCCGGCTCGGTCTGCGTGAAATCAAAGCCGTCTTTCAGCTGGCCGTCAGGCCTGTATATGGCCAGTCGCGGTCTGAAGGAGTAGGTGGTCTCCATTACGGGAACTCCCACCGGCACGCCGAAAAGTATGTGCAAGTTCTTGCCTGGCAGACCTTCGAACGAGAAGACGATCGTCTCCTCTCCGGAGAACTCGTAATAAAAGATCTGCGAGAGATCGATATCTTCCACGAAATAAGAGCCGCCTGAGAAATCCTCGGCTTTCAGGAAAGAGGGAATGTGAGCGAAGACCAACGTGCATGACAGTACAAAGAAAGCCATAACCACAGAGTATCGCTTCATATAATTCCTCCTTGTTTAGAACAACTATAATTTATTTTATCAGATCGGAGATTGGAATCAGAATAGCCGTCCCTGGGAAGAGCGGGAAGAGCGGGATCCCGTATAGGAGCATTACGGGATGACAATCCCTTCGGGTCATCCTGGCATGCTCCAAGTCAGGATCCCGTTCTTCGCGAAAAACGGGGACAGACGTCAGGAGAATCGTCAGTCCCTATTTTCGCTCACTTTCGCGCTCTTGCGCCCCCCACAACTCGCCACGGCTTCTAACGCTCAATACAGATTCAAAGCGCCAGTCTGTAAATCTTCTCCACGTCTTCTTTTTTGAGTCTTACGAAATTCCCCAGCGGTCCTTTTTCGGTGGCCTTTCGCGCCATTTCTTCGAACCTGTCCGACGGAATACCCGCGCCGGTGAGCGTTACTGGAATGCCAAGGCTCAAGAAGAAGCCTTTCAGGCTCTCTATGCCCTCGAGGGCCGTCTTTTCGGGGTTCCTGAAATCCGGCTCCACATTCCAGACTCTGCAGGCGAACTGCGCGAACCTTTCTATATCGTGCTTATAGACATACTTCATCCACGCGGGCCACATTATCGCCAGTCCCCCGCCATGGGCTATGTCGTAGATGGCGCTCAACTCGTGTTCTATGCCGTGCGTCGCCCAGTCGCCGATCCTTCCGGTCCCGAGAAGATCGTTGTGGGCTATCGTCGAGGCCCACATTATCTCGGCCCTGGCCTCGTAATTGTCGGGTTCTTTCAGGACGATCGGCGTGTTGACTATCATCGTTTTCAACGTTGCCTCGCACAATCTATCGGTGAAGTCAACGTTTTTGACGTTGGTGAAGTACCTTTCCATTACGTGCGACATTATGTCAACAGCGCCGACTGCCGTCTGGTAAGGCGGCAGGGTGAAGGTCAGTTCGGGGTTCATGATCGCGAATTTCGGTCGCATGTTGACACTGTTTGCGGAGCGCTTGTAAAGGCCGTCTTCGTTGGTAATTACCGAACCGCCGCTCGATTCGCTGCCGGCCGCCGGTATCGTCAGAACGACTCCCAGCGGAAGCATCTCCTCGACCTTCCTGCCGGTAGAATAGAAATCCCAGACGTCTCCCGTGTAGGGAACGCCTATGCCTATCGCTTTGGCCGAATCGATGACGCTTCCGCCACCCACCGCAAGAATGGAGCCGATCCCGTGTTTTCTGCACAGTTCTATTCCTTCCCTGACGAGTGAAAGCCTCGGGTTGGGCATCACCCCGCCAAGCTCTATCGCCTCGACACCGGCTTTGCGAAGGCTCTCGACTATTCTGTCGTACAGACCGGATTTCTTTATGCTCCCGCCGCCGTAATGAAGCAAAACCTTCTTGCCGTAGCGCGATATCTCCTGGCCGGTTTTCATTTCCGTTCCTCTCCCGAAGATTATTTTGGTTGCGTTGCTGAATACGAAATCAAGCATCTCTTCACTCCTTTTTATTTTCAATAAATCCATTGTTACAGAGCGACATCCCCCTGTTCCGCAGGTCTATGAGTTCGACTATCCTGTCCAACGAGCTCTCGATTATCCGCGCCGTCGCCCCCCAGACTATGAAGCCGGGGAACCTGTACCTGATCGTCACCTTTCCGCTCGGCATGACGATAGGTTCGGACGATACGTACTTCAGCGCCGGTATGGACAGAAAGACAAGATCTTCAACCTCCGATCTGTTCAATCTGAAGAAGGGGCGATCGATGAATCCGATGAAGGGAACGATCACCTTGCCGGACGTGACCGTCGTTGTAACGCCCAGCGGACAGACCTCTTCGAGACGTGACGGAGAGGCGCCTATCTCTTCTTCCATCTCCCTCACCGCACATTCGAGCAGCGTTTCGCCGTCCTCGCGGTGACCGCCGGGGAAGCTTATCTGGCCGGGATGGCTTATCTTTCGCGATCTTCTGGTGAGGACAAGATGGTCATCGCCGCAAATTTTGAAAACCGGTACGAGAACCGCCGTGGTGCTTTCCAAAGACTCTCCCCCTAAGTCCGATCTCTTTTGTTCAATTATAATACTAACGGGAGGTGAGAACTTGAAGGAGCTCACATTCGGGGCGCTCAGAGGACACGGAGGGAAGACGCTGGTGGTTTTTTTCAGCAACGGCTGTGGTGTCTGTGCCGCCGTGAAAAGAAAGCTCGAGAGTTTGGAGGTTGACTTCCCGCAGTGGGAGTTCGTGAGTATCGATACGGAGAAGTACCCCGAAACGGCCGGGGAGTATTCTGTTTTCACCGTTCCTACGGTGTTGATCCTTCTGGAAGGCCGGGAATGTAACAGGTGGAGCAGGTATTTTTCGATCGAAGAGATCGTGAGATACCTCGAGAGGATAGACAGTCTGACGTGAACACACCTCCAGCGAACGTTTGGTTTCAAAGAGGGGGGTGTTATAATTTACCGGGATTTACCCTGTACTTGGTCTTTGAATCGTTGTTTTTCTATCATGCTGAATTAGTTGAGAGGGAGTCGAATATATCCGGCTGCGGGAAATAACACGTTTACGGGCGAGGTTTTTTACAAATTCCCTCTCCCCTTGATTTAATAGTTTTCTCAAAGGGCGTTGCAGAAGCGAAACCCGGTGATGGTTCACAAAATGTGAAAGTGGTTCTTGACTCTCAAAAAGAGCGCAGGGAAGATCACTAATGTGGGTAAATGGAACCCAGGGGGGAACCGAGAATGAAACGTTTTGCAACGCTTCTACTGCTATTTCTTGCTGCCTCATTGTTTTCGCTGGACCCTTACTTCACTGAAGAGAATGTTAACAGCTTCATCTCAGAGCTCGAGGAAGACGGTTTTATCGTTCAACAGGGTGTGGTTTACACTTGGGATCTGCTAGAACTCTTTTCTAATTACCTTATCCCGAGCTGTTATGGAAACAACGCTTCAAATCCTTACTTGGCATACTTCTTGCCGCCGGCACCCGGGCAGACAGTTCCAAACACCTTGCCATTCACCTTCAGGTTGAGGGAAGACGAGGCGATTATCTTCATTGGCTGGACTCCACCCGAGGTCACTTACTTCAGCTATGTCACGTTTGTTATGTCCAAGTATCTGCCCGGTCAAAGCAGCCGGCAACGCGTCCTGGCAAGTGTAGGCGACACGATCAATTTGACAAGGATCAAAACGGGCGAATCGATCCTACCCGAGACAAAGGGAACGGTCTTCAACGCTCCAACGATGATCATATCCACTCCCGATAAGAATACAGACGCGATCGTGAGAGCCGCAGCGGCAAAAGTGGGCTTCACTCAGAGCCTGATCAACACCGAACCTATTCCTTCAAGCATGCTGAAACTGGGGCTTGAGCAGAACTGCGATGAGTTACTAACTGTGATTCGCCTGGCGTTGTTCAAGAATCCCCAAGACAAGACCTACGTGCAGGATCCTCCCATTATAGTGGATGGCAAACTAGTCGTGAAACCCCCTTACAGTCATAATTATCGAGGTTGGGTCTTGCGTGTCACACCCACCAGACCGATCGAACCCGATCCATTCCCGACGCCGAGCATGATTCCAAGAGACACGGGTGATTATTCTGAACTCGATCTAAAGCCAACTATGGACAAACTGGAGGCAGCGATACTTGAAGAGTACTCGAATCTCAAAGCCGATGCTCTTCGCACTCAAAGGGCCGTGGAGATCAGTTACATGGCTATTCAGAACGTCACTGACGTTCTTGGAGACAGCAGGGACACTGTGTATATCTGGACCGATCCCTTCTCGCTGGGAGATGATCCCGATGACTTCGCCATAGTCTTTGGTCCGGTACACTCGCTCACGGGAAAATCAACTTACTCGAATTTCACTATTTATACAAACGATCTCGTAGAGGATCTTCTGCCGGTCGAGTCAAGGATTCTCTACGGATTCGCGAGTGTTCATAGCGAGCATAGTGCCGAGAGCAAACTAGGCCTTGTTGGAAGCGCGGAGAGATTTCTGCCCGACGATCCCAACGCGAAGTATTTCTATGTCTGGAAAGTCGCCAGGTCAAACCCGGATGATGAGGATTACTGTCTGGTGATTCCAGAACCTACTTCTGAGAGGGTTACCTACAATAGCCTGAGAATAGCGTTCAGAGCTTATGTGAATCCTGAGACCGGTGTAGGGCCGTCATATGAAGAGATACTTATGGACAAGGTGATCCACTTCAGTCCAGATAAATAACAGCGATAAGAGCATGCAGGGCAGTCTAGAAAACCAACCCCACCGGCGGGAAGAGATGTTCAGCGAAAATCGAGACGGAAAGAGAATTGTCTGCATTATTTTCGGCTCGAGGCGCTCTTCGATAAAGAGTCGTCAATTTGGTTATGTGATCTTGCGCCTGGGGAGTGTATTTAGATTTTGGTCACTGGTCGGGAATTAAATATCTTTCAAACCAAGCGAGGTGAATGACTTGAAAGCTCGTACAGTATGCGCCGTGATTCTTCTTCTTATGGCTGCAACTTCTTTTGCATGTACCACGTTAATTGTGACAAAGGGCGCGAGCGCCGATGGATCGATGATTGTTGCCCATTCGGACGATAATGATCTTTCCGATCAAAGAATCATCTATGTGCCTGCACAGGATCATGAACCGGGCTCGTTAAGGCCGGTGTACTGCACGGCAGTCGCCGTGGGTGAGTTCCCCCAGTACAACAGCTTCATCTATCCGAGAATCGTGTCTTCAAGGGCTCCGGCCTACAACACCAAAGAATACCTTCCGTCGATACCTATCGGCATGATTCCACAGGTTCCACATACTTACGCGTACTTCGACGGATCGTACGGAATCATGAACGAGCATCAGTTGATGTTTGGCGAATGTACCGATGGAGCAAAGATTCAGATCGGACCCGAGCCGGGTAGAAGGATATTCTATTCCTCCGAGTTATCGCGTGTCGCCCTGGAGCGTTGCAAGACCGCCCGCGAGGCGGTTGAGCTCATTGGTTTCCTGATCGAGGAATATGGATATTACGGTACGGGCGAGACGCTCCCGGTTGCCGATCCCAACGAAGCGTGGATAATTGAGATGGCTCCGTCTCCGGAAGGCACGGGGGGATTATGGGTGGCAAAAAGAGTACCGGACGGAGAGGTATTTGTAGCCGCCAACCAGTTCCGAATAAGGGAGATCGATCCCGAGGACCCCGACATTCTCTTCGGAAAGACGCTTCACGAAGTCGCAGAGAAGTACGGCTGGTGGAAGCCGGAAGATGGCCTCCTCGACTGGCTAAGGACCGTCAGCCTCGGCGAGTACAACCATCCCTATTACTCCCTGCGAAGAGTGTGGCGCCTGTTTTCTCTTATCGCCCCGGGGATGGACCTCTCTCCATGGGTAGAAGATGGATTCACTCGAGAGTACCCCTTTTCGATAAAACCGGACAAAAAGCTCACGGTGAGAGACGTGATGAACCTTTATAGAGACCACTACGAAGGAACGGAGTTTGACCTCACAAAAGGAATAGCCGCCGGGCCGTTCGGTTATCCCGATAGATTTTACGGTCCGTACGATGGACAGGGCGACGTTGGCGACCCTTCCCGTGAGCTGGGAGGGGCCTGGGAAAGGCCGATTTCGGTAACATACTGTGGATACACTTACGTCTGTCAGGGAAGGGACTGGCTTCCCGATCAGCTGGGAGGATTGATGTGGATAGGGCTCGACAAACCGGCCGACACCTGTTTCATCCCATTCTATGCAGGAGTAAACGCCCTCCCGTATTCCTTGCAGGTCTGTGATACCTCAAAGTTCAGCAGGGACAGCGCATGGTGGGCTTTCAACTTCGTTTCGAACTGGGCAGGCCTGAAATACAGTTATATGCATGAAGATATCAAATTGATGCAAGAAAAGTACGAAACGCTTTCCCTGAGTCGTCTTCAAGAAGTTGAGTCGTATGTTGCCGGGATCATTTCTACCAGGCCGGAGAAAGCCGTAAAATATCTGACGGAGTTCTGCGCGGGCAATTTCGATGAAATCGTCAAGGCGTGGTGGGCTTTTTCCGAGTACCTGATAGTTAGATATAACGATGGATTCATAAATGAAAAGGGGAAGATGGCTCAGCCTGTCGGGTATCCTCAAGACTGGTTGGATCGCACGGACTGGTCTGAAGGACCTACTTCTTACGAGAAGGGGAACAAATAGAGACTGTGCTTGTGGAGAGCGGAAAGAGCGGTTCCGGCGCGTTGCGCCCAGGTTCCTCGTTCCGACGCTGCGCGTCCAGGTTCTTGGTAAAAGATTCGAGAGGTGGAGAGAGGAGAGAAAACCCGTCCTTTCCTCCTTCCTGTCATGCCGAACCTGATCCGGCATCTCCGGTCCTTCGTAAGAGCAAAAGAGCGAGATCCCGTATAGGAGCATTACGGGATGACAGGATTGGCGCACCACGGGATGACAGTCTTACTCCCTTCCTGTCATTCTGAGCTTGACTCAGAATCACGGTTTTCTAAGGAGTGGATCCCGGGTCGGAGCCAGGGATGACAATCCCTTCGGGTCATCCTGGCATGCTCCAAGTCAGGATCCCGTTCTTCGCGAAAAACGGGGACAGACGTCAGGAGCCCGTCAGTCCCCATTTTCGCGGTCTTTCCCCCTTCCTGTCATGCCGGACCTGATCCGGCATCCTGGTCCTTCGAAAGAGCAAAAGAGCGAGATCCCGTATAGGAGCATTACGGGATGACAGGATTGGCGCACCACGGGATGACAGTCTTACTCCCTTCCCGTCATTCTGAGCTTGACTCAGAATCACGGTTTTCTAAGGAGTGGATCCCGGGTCGGAGCCCGGGATGACAATATAGAAGCACTACGGGATGACAGGATGGGCGTGGCGTCTCGCTCTTACCAACAACCTACCACGCCAGTCCTACCACCGCCGCTCCTATATATGTGTCCGCGGCGCCGTAATAGAGGATCAGTCTATTTCCTACCACCACTGCGCCCTCTATGAAGATAACGTTCGGCACCTGTCCCAGCTTTTCCCAGGACAGTTCCGGTTCCATCAGCGACACATCGGTTCTCTTGAGAAGGTTTCTCGGATTGTCTATGGCGAACAGAGCTGCCCCCGGCCTGTATATAGTGGAGAAGTCGGCGCTGTTGTAGATGAGCAGGATACCTTCTTCTGTTATCAGCGGCGCCGGCCCCGGTTCTACAAGCCTGCTGTCGAACTTGTCCTGCCTCGGCTCCAGCACGGGCCTGGGATAGACGGTCCAGTTTTTCAGATCCTTCGAATAGGCCAGTTTTATAGACGAGTCGCCGAAATACATATAATAGTTTCCGTTTATCTTTGCAGGCACGATCGCCCCTGACTTCGACCATGTATCGTTGCTGAAAACCGGCCCCAGTTTCTCCCAGGTCGCAAGGTCGTGAGACGTCGCGATACAGAGTCTGGCCTTTCCTCCGTCGTAGCCCGTGTAAGTCATTATATACAGATCATCTACCCTGACTATTCGCGGATCCTCACAGCCGCCGGGCAGTTCGTAGGTTTCGGTCGGCTCAATCGCCGGTGAGGCCTCTCTGGTGAAATCGAAGCCGTCGCTCGAAGTGGCCTTGCCTATGCGCGATGTCCCGTTCCACCTGCCGACACCGGACCAATCCTCCGATCTGTAGAACATATGCACGATTGAATCGACTACTATCGCCGTCGGGTTGAAGACGGCCTTGCTCTCCCAGCCTATACCCTGTGGCATCAGAAGGGGCAGATCCGAGTATCTTTCGACTCTGTAAAGGTCGTCGAACCTGATCGAGACCCCAAGCGCAGCCACGCACAGGAGCATCGCCACCAGAGTCAAAAAAAACTTCAAAACATCACCTCCCGATCCAGTCGAAGACTTTCTCTTTTTCTATCGTGGCCAGCGCTATGTGATTATCTGCCGCGCCGTAATAGATATAGTATTTGCCTTCGTGCTCGACCATGGCGTCGGAAAAGACCACGTTTGGAACGCCGCCGAAGACCTCCCACTCCTCTTCCGGTTCGAGGATAGGTTCTTGCGAACGCTTAAGAACTTTGCGCGGATTTTCCAGATCGAGCAACATGAAACCGAGTCTGTACGTCGGCCGGGGTGTGTTTTCCACACCGTGGTAAAGCACGAGCCAGCCGAACTCCGTCTTTATTGGCGGAGCGCCTACGCCTATCTTGAGGTTATCCCAGCCGTCTTTTCTTGGTCCGGCAATAGACACGAAGTCGGTCCACTTTCTTAAATCCTCCGAAAATGCGAGATACATGTCCGGTTCTATTCTGTGGAACATAACGTACCTTTCGGCGATCTTTTCTGGAAATAGCGCGGCGTCTTTGTTGTCCACGTCCGGTATTATCACACCGTGCCTTTCCCATTGAAAGAAGTTCTCCGTCGAAGCCATGGAAATCCTGACCCCTCGTGGAGAGTAGGCCGTGTACTGCATATAGATCCGGCCCTCCAGTTCCGTCAGCCTGGGATCTTCCACGCCGTAAAGCTCCCACTGGCTGGCCGGTGTGAAGACGGGGTTTTCCATCCTGTTGAAGCGAACCCCGTCGGTCGATACGGCGTATCCCATCCTTGAGACCATGTCCTCGCCCTGGGCCCTGTACATCATGTGAAACAGCCCCTTGCGCTTTATCACGGCGCAGTTGAAGACGAACCTCGATTCCCAGTGGTGATGAGAAATCGGCGAAAGCAGAGGATTAAGCGGGTGTCTTTCGAGTTTCAGCACAATCATCACTCCCTATTTCAATGACATAGATATTCCCTGCAGGAAGTATTTTCTGAATACCAGAAATATAATGACCATCGGCATAGTTTGCAGGACCGAGCCGGCCAGCACTGGCCCGAGGTAGCTGCCGTACTGCATGTTGAAGCTGGCCAATAAAACCGATAGCGGCATCTTCGAGTAATCGCTCACGATTATCAACGGCCACATAAAATTGTCCCATATACCGATGAAGGTGAAAAGCCCCACTATCGAGGCGGTGGAACTGGTGAGGGGAACCAGCACCCTGGCGATTATCCAGAGATCGTTGGCCCCGTCCATCTTCGCCGCCTCCAGATACTCGCCTGGAACGGCCCTGAAGGACTGGGTGAACATGAAGACGCCCCAGGCTGAAACGAGCGAAGGCAAGACGACGGCCGTCCTTGTGTCTATCAAACCCAGATTCTTTATGAGCACGTACAGCGGCACAACGAACATGAAGCCGGGGAAGATCATCTGGAAGATTATGAAGTTGAAGATCATGTTCCTCCCCTTGAACTGCAGCCTGGACAGGGCGAATCCCACCAGCGCCGATGTCACCAGTACTCCCAGCGTAACGGTAACCGAGATGAGTATAGAGTTTCCCAGGGCCAGCATGAAGGGACGATCCATCTGGTCGGCGGCCTGCAGAATGAACCTGTAATGCTCCAGCGTGAGCCTGCTGGGCAGAAACTGTCCGTAGATCTCGTTCGCCGGCTTGAAAGAGGCAAGCACCATCCATATATAGGGATAGATCCAGAGGATCGAGGCAACAAAGAGAAATACATAAAGCGCTATCTGCCAGAATTTCTTCATGCCAGTTCCACCTCCCTCTCGACCAACTTTCTGGTCAGGAGTACGCAGCCGTAGCTCAGTAGCGCCACAACGATCGCGAGCGAGGAGGCGTACCCCGGATTGATCTTCTGGAAGGCTGTCGAGTAGATCAACATCTGGAAAGTGTAAGTCGTTCTCATAGGACCCCCGCCGGTTATCAGGAAGGGCTCGGTGAATATCCCGAAGGTGAGGGTTAACGAGAGTACCAGAACCATCACTATCGAAGGATTCAGGAGCGGAACGGTGATCTTGAAGAACTTCGTCCACTTCCCCGCTCCGTCCAGCTCGGCGGCCTCGTACAGAGACTGGGGAATAGCCTGCAGCCCCGAGAAGAAGATCAACCCGTAGTAGCCTATGAACTTCCATGTGACCATAATGGCGATCGAGAGCGTTGCCAGTTGCGGGCTGCTGAACCAGGGGATCGTAACGCCGAAGAGGGCTCTCGTCAGATCGTTCAACGGCCCGTTCACCGCGAAGAGTTTCTGGAAGATAATCGAGTACGATACACCGGAAGACACGTTGGCAACGAGAAAGGCCAGTATGAAAAACGTTCTGAAGAGTTTCACCCTTTTCAGGCCCAGCGCGAAGAGCAGCGAGAAACTTATCACTATGGGGATGAAGTAAAGCATGAAATTGAAGGTGTTTATAAAGACTCTCCAGAACAGCTCGTCCTGAAAAAGCTTTATGAAATTGTCGAACCAGATGAACCTTCGGGGCGTAAGAAAATTCCATTTCGACAGCGCCAGTATTATCAGCCAGACGAAGGGGTAGCCCCAGAAGATCGCCGTATAGACCAGATACATCCCCGAGAGCGACCAGCCCTTTATCGCCTCGACCGTTTTCAGTCTTTTCTTCACTGCCAATCACCCGCTAATGATAGAATCAGAACAGCTCCTTCCTCACTCTGCTGGACGAATCGCTCAGAGCGCTCAACGGATCGGATTTTCCGTACATTATCGTCTCAATCAGGAACGTCGTCATTATATCCTGAACCTCTACGGTCTTGGTGGTCAGCGCAGGCGGCACCGCATAGGCCACGTGGCTCGCGTAGGCCGCGAAGTAGGGATTGCCGTCCATATACTCTTTGAAGATCGGGTTAGTCAGCAGGTCCTCCCTGGCGGGCGGTAGATTGGTGGTCTCCATCCATCTGCGGTCCTTCTCTATGTCTGAATAGACCCACTTTATGAACTTCCAGGCGGCCTCCTTGTGCTTGGAGGTAGCGAACATCACCAGACCCTTGGTATCGGCGAAGGTGTAGATCGGTTCATCGGCCGGATAACTGTCGGGAACGGGCGGCGGTGTTATTACTATATCGTCGAAAACGTCGGGGAAGAGGCTTTTAGCCTGGTTGATCTCCCAGGGACCGAAGATGCCGCCGAGCACGACCCCCGTGTAGAAGGGATTGGAACCGAGATCGACGGCCGTCCAGTTGTTGCGGAACATTTTGTCTATGAAGCCGACCACTTCCTTGCCTGCATCGTTGTTGAAGAGCGCTCTGGCCTTCTCGACATCGAGGTACGGCTTCCCGCCGCTGGCCGCGTAGTAGTACGTGATGAAGTCGAACCAGCGGTCGTACCAGTTCCTTCCCATCACGACGAGGGTCCCGAACCTCTCGTTCGGTATGGAATACTTAGAACTGATTTCGTATATCTCTGAATATGTTCTGGGTGGCTTGTCGTAACCCAGTTCCCTGAGTATGTCCATTCTCCACCACATCATTATGGGGTTGGAGTAGATCGGAAAGACATAGTAATTCTTTCCAAACTTCCACTTCTCGACGATAGGTCTCATCTTTCTCGCATCCACCAGATCCCAGAAATCCGGAAATGAATCCAGCGGCACGAGTACGTCGGCCTCTATAAGCTGGGCCGCAAAGCCCGAGAAGATATTGGTGGAAATGTCCGGTATCCTGCCCGAAGCTATTGCCGTCAAAATAGCTTCCTCGGAGCTCCCGGCAGCGGGTATCGTTGACCACTTGATCTGGATATCGGGGTTGTTGGCGTTCCACTCGGCGACGGTCTCTTTCCAGAACTTCTCCTGAAGCGGATTAGGGGCGGTCCAGAATACCAACTCGACACCGATCGCGGCGATCGAAAGGCAGACAATCAACATCAAGAAAATGCTCTTCTTCACTGTAATTACCTCCTTTACACGGTTGTACTCTCACGTCTTACGAACTCGGTGAATAGCGATATCTTCATCGGGTGTGGCTCGCTGTTCATCAAGAGATTCAGAAGCCTCCTCGCTGCCGCCACGCCCATTTCTCGCTTGAATATCTTGAAGGTCGTAAGGGCCGGCGATGACACGGCCGCGTTCACTATGTCGTCGAAACCCATGACAGATACATCTTCCGGTATCCCTATATTACGCGCCTTTAACTCCTCCATCGCCCTTATCGCGGCCGTGTCGTTACAGCCGAAGACGGCGTCGGGGAGTCCGTATCTCGAAAGCATCAGATCTATGATCGCTCCCATGTTGTCGTTGTCCTCGTCGTACTCGAAGGATCTGGGCAGATAACCGGCCGATTCCATGGCCGCGACGTATCCGTCGTAACGATCCTTGAAGCCGAAGTGCGAGAGCGGACCGTGGATGTTCACTATCCTTTTCAATCCGCCCGAGAGGAGCTTCTTTATACCGTAAACGGCCCCGTCGTAGCCATCGGAGACTATGCAATCGACTTTCACCCCGGCCAGATATTGATCGACCAGCACGACCGGTTTTCCAGTAGCCTTGCTCTTTTTAACGTTCTCCTCGTTTATCTCTCCTCCCACAAGAAGGTACCCGTCAAGATCCCCCGGGAACTCCTCAACCGTGAAGAGACTGTAATTCATATTGTTGGCTTCACAGAACTCCTGAATCCCTTTGAATACTATGGTGTAAAACTGGTCGGAACTGTCCCGGAGAATTTTAGAGACCTTTTTTCCTGCAAGAACGCCTATATCGAAATCCAGTTTTTTGCTGGCCAGGTAACTCGCGACCCTGGAAGGCCTGTATTCGAGTTCGTCAACCGCGCTAACAACCTTCTCTCTGGCTTTTTTCGAGACATACCCGCTACCGTTCAAGACTCTGGAGACAGTGGCCGTGGAGACTCCCGCAAGTTTTGCCACATCTGAAAGCTTGGCCGCCATGAGAAAACACTCCTTTTATGTAAACGCTTACATCTCTAAAAGTACTATACCCTCTGAAAGCGATGATATTCATGTTCAAATATCAGATATAATAGGATCTCAAGACATATCAAATGTCATTAAACCAATTAATCTCATCATATCTATAATTATCATAAGTTTAAGTGCTAATTTAATCTTGTATATATACAAAATACGTAAAACAATGTGCAAAAATGAAATAATTGCTCATGAATACTTTTTTTCTCCTACCATGTTCGATTACTGTCATTATTCGTCTTAGATCAACGTACCAGAATAATTCTATAATCACTGTGATATGTAAGCGTTTTCATACGATCACAGGGAGGTGTTTACATGAAAAAGCTCTTCGTTCTTTTCTTCATAGTTGTTTCAGTGTTTCTGGCGGCCGGGACTGTGAAGATTCCAGTCTCCGTCAACTCTTTCACGGGCGAGGCGATACCTGTTTCTCTAGGTCTCAGCGCTCTCCTCGACATGATCGGAGTCGATTTCGATGCCAACTGGGATTCGCTGAGAGTGATTCAGGACGGAAAGGAGATTCCTTACCAGATCGACGACACGGATCTTACGGGGAGGCTTTCATCGGGAGACACTTTCTCCTTCCTCATAACGGGACCGGCCGAGATAGTCGTGAGCGACGACTTCGATATCCAGGCCCCGGCTTACGAGGCGGTGGGAAGTGTAGTAGAGGAGGACGGTAACTGGCTGGTCGAAGTGGGCGATATAAGGGCCACGGTGAACGCCAAAGGACTAGTGAGAGTGACCGGCTTCGGCGCCGTTGAAGGAACGATCGTCGATGAAATAGGTATCGCAAGGGTTTCTGGCTGGGTAGGCTCTACCTTCTATGTTGACGGTCAATACGGCAGACACGAGGAGAAGACCTCAGGGGACTTCCAGGTCATCGGGGTCGAGGTTTTACCGGCCGGACCTGTGGGTGTAACCGTTGTCAGCACGCTCGATGGGAAGCCCTTCCTCGGATTGACTCAGAAGATCATCACCACGATCTTCAACAACGGCGACATTATCTCCCGCAACACCTTCGAGTTCGGCACCTACACCGATCTAATGAAACTGCAGATTATGGCGACCAGACCGCTCACCGACATCGCCGAAGATACGGTGCACACACTTCCGGTCTTCAGAAGACTTCTCTGGGCCGATCAACTGAACATAACCCCTCTCGAGTACTGGTTGGAGAGAAACGCTATCATGTACACCGGCAATAAACCGTACATAGTCTTCCCCGCCGTCGATTCAATGAGGCCTCTCTGGTGGGGCGCAACGTACATCTTCGCCTCTCAGGAGAGCTGGAGGGCCAACTATTCGCCGTCTCTCAAGACGGGCATTGCCGAGATAAATATGTGGGTGCCTCCAATAACCGCCAACTACCAGGAATGGATGGGCGGACCGACATGGGTGTACGAGAGCCGGGAGTTCCGCGACGGACTCTTCGAGTGGATGCCCGGTGAGATTGACGCCTTCGAAAGCACGAAGGGCGCCGTCTCCTCCAAGTGGGAAGATTACGTGGCGCATTTCGTGGCCGGCGATGTTTACGTCTTCCAGAAAGTCTATTCGGTCTATAACGCCGATTCGATCGCCGATTCCATCGAGTTCGTCGAATTGAAGAAGGCGGAGATACAGTCCCTGGTATTTGGAAAATAGAGACCTCTATTCATCTAAAACGGTTTAAGGGCGAGCTTTGCTCGCCCTCACTCTTGAAAGGGGGAATATTTATGAAAAAAATTCTGGCCTTGTTCATCATAGTGCTGCCCGTTGCGCTCGCAGGAATAAACGTGGAGCTAGATCTGGGCCATCTCGAATTTCTGAGAGATGAGTTCGATATAGAAGGGAGCGTAGAGGCCGGCTACTGGATCTACGCCGACCGGCAGCCCGATGGATCTTACAGACACGCACAGGCCCCGGGGGAGGGAGTAACCTGCGTGGACGACGTGGCCAGAGCCGCCATACTCTACCTGAGACTCTTCGAGAAATCGGCCGAAGAGTCTCATTATCTCAAGGCCCGGGAAGCCCTGGACTTCCTTCTGGCCATGCAAGATGTGGACGGCGACTTCTTCAATTTCATCTTCGCGGACGGGAAGATAAACCGTAACGGCCCCACCTCGCGCAAAGGCGGCAACTGGTGGACTGCTCGCGGGCTCTGGGCGTTATCGACGGGTGCTTGGGTGCTGAGTCAGAGAGACCCTTCCTACTCCATGGAGTTGGCCAGGGCTTCGCATAAGGCCTTCAGAGTTTTACTCAACTACGAAAGAGATGGCCTGATCCAGGGATACACTGACATCTCATCGGTAGCGCTCCTTGGCGCGGTCGAGCTTTACAGAATCTCCAACGACCTCGAAGTGCTTAACTTCATAAAACGCTGTTCCGGTTCTCTTAGATCGAAACTGATCACCGATAATGACTCGATCTTCAGAGGTCTGGTGGACGAGAACGCTCCGCAGGAGAACGTCCCTCACTGGCACGGCTGGGGCTCCAGACAGCTCGAAGCGCTCGCGATGACCGCGCTGGCGCTGGAAGATGATGAAATGCTCGGGCTAGCGGCCGACGCCTTCAAAGACGGCGCCATGCTTCTGCTCAGCGCCGGTCCGGTGTATTCTCTGAGCGGTTTCGTCCAGCTCTTCCCTCAGATCGCCTATGCTGCAGAGGCGGCCATTTCGACCGGCTACACGCTCTTCTCCATTACGAATGACCGCGAGATCGCGACGATCACCGCGCTTCTGGGGAGCTGGTTCATCGGTCTCAACTCACTTGGCCAGTCCATGATCGGACCGAACGGGGAGGGGTACGACGGTATGGAATTCTCCCACATAAACAGAAATGCCGGCGCCGAATCGACGATATCCATGCTGCTTTCGCTGGAAAGACTTTCGAGATTGCCTGACGAGTACGAAAAGTACTTCTCCGGCACGATCGAGTTGCTTACACCGGCGAAGGTGATAGAGGCCGAAGCGATGAGGACCGGCCTCTCCGAAGTCGATACATTTCAGGGCACAGGGATCTCGGGAAACGCCTCTCTGAAGGTAAGTGGCGTCTTCAGTCTGAGGGAGAGCGTCGCGCTGCCTCCGGTACCTTATTCGGCCTTCGCCGGGGTCGGCAATGTTCAGACCGGCCCCGTCTCTTTCACACTCCGCCTGGGGGAGTCGAGATCTGAAGTGACCCTTTCCATCGCCCGGAATTCGATCTTCAAAGTTGGTGGCATCACCGGCACAGGTCAGGATTCGACGCTCACGCTGGGGGGAAAGGTCGGGTCGGGAAGCTTCGATCTCGATCAGCTGGTGTTTCTACCCGACCTGATCGCCCTGTACATACCGGAGAGCGACGAAACACTGGTCTTGAATCACAGGGCCGTTCCCGGATACGAAGAGGGAATGACCGCGCTGCCAGGGAGAATCGTATCTACCGAGAGAAAGATCGTTCAGGTGCCGACCGTGGCCGTTGATTTGATCGAGAATCTCGACCAGGTACACCTAGATCTGAGGGCGCTCTTCGACAACGACGGTCTGGCAACGGCCGATGAAAGGAAAAGCTCGAATTTCGACAACCCGCAGGGCATCTTCGGTGCCTCTTATCCCGCGCAGGAACTGGAAAAGAGCCTCATCGACGGCAGGCTGGAGATCTCCGGCGTAGAATTTGCGATTACGACGAAGGGAAGGGACAACATGCGCCTGACCGGCCAGGCCGTTACCTTCGTTCCGGAGGTTTTCAGCCGGATCTGCATACTGGGTTCGGCCAACCACGGCGATTACACGGGACAGGCGATGCTGGTTTACGAGGATGGAACCACACAGAACATCTCTGTCTCCTTCTCCGACTGGTGCGGCGGCCCCTCGATGGGCGAGGATATAGCCTTCACTTTTCCCTCCAGATACGACAACACCGGAAACATAGAGAGAATAAAATGCATGCTTTACTACCGGTGCATCGAAACTCTCGACAGACCACTCAAAACCATAGTCTTTCCGCAGATCCCTAACGTCCATATATTCGCGATAACGCTCAGAAGGAAGTGATCTCCCCGCGCAAGAATAAGCGGGCCGTAAGGCCCGCTTTCTTGTATCAACTATAGTTCGCAACACGATAAGTTTCAATTTTTGTGTGGAATCATAATGGCTTTTTTGTACGATATTTCTGAGTAATCAAATTGGATTCACTCGCTTCTATTGCTATTCAAATTTTGTATTAATCAGCATTCTACATTTATCGCTTTTCATTAAAGTACTCTCAACAGTTATGTGTCTGGAGTCGATTTTAACGGCCGCCGACAACATGGCGATCATGGGGTCTAGACACCATCCATCACAGGGGTTCGCCCCGCCCATCTTCTTGGAAAGCGCGCAGAGTTTGCATGAAGTCGCTGTGGCGACATAGCCCTCCCC
The DNA here is from genome assembly GCF_900157305.1 of Mesotoga infera. Lineage (NCBI taxonomy): Bacteria > Thermotogati > Thermotogota > Thermotogae > Kosmotogales > Kosmotogaceae > Mesotoga > Mesotoga infera. Next base: position 1,239,474 of record NZ_LS974202.1, on the reverse strand, counting down.
TGTTTTCTCCACCTCCCAGTTCGCACAGCCGTAGATCTCCGAAAGCTTGTAAAAGACATCTTCTACGTTCTCTATGCCCAGCTGTTGATTCATGTATGGAGCCGTCTGGGCCTGCCTCTCTTTTCTTCTCTCGACTATCGCCTCCAGCGCCTTCAATCTGTCGTACGTGTTGACGGCCTCCGCCACCGATACCGCGTATGTGTTCTGAAGTATTGCGAGTCTCTTTTCGATTTCCACTTTTCTCCTCTCCTCTTTGTTGTTTTAACGTTCGTTAGTAAAGTGTATGTAGTAAAACTGCATCTTTATATTTTGGCTTACGTTCAGTGTGATTGCGGATCGGGAATTGAACCGTCCACACCGCGCAGAACGATGGCGATCTCTTCCCGGATCTCCCCCTCTGGCAAGTATCTGTTTTTCACGACTATGTTCTCGATCAGCGTTTCCATGAGATGCACCAGAGTCCGCACAACCGCCGTGTCGTTTTCGGTGTTCTTCAGATGAGGCTGCAGAATCTTGTAATGCCTGGGCAGTATGGTCTTTTCCCATTCATCCATGAGGTTCATCAATTCATCGTCGCCGTCGAAGGAGAGATAAACTTTTATCCCTAGCCGGTAAACCTGCTTATCGTAGTTGTTCAGGGCGTTCAGGTCGTTGATGAACTTGGTGTAGAAATCCACGATGCCGGAGGTTTTCAGGTGAGAAGCCTGCTTCTTTATAATGCTGAAGAACTCCTTTTTGATTATTTCATCGAACAACTCTTTTTTGTTCTTGTAGTAATAATAGATCATCGGTAGAGAACATCCCACATCGTTGGCGATGTTGCGTATCGTCGTTCCGTGATAACCGTTTCTGTTGAAATGCTCAACCGCCACTTCCTTGATTCTCTCTTTTAAATCCTTCTCCGCCATCGCACGCACCTTTATATTTAACGTTCGTTAGTATTCTATCACGCCTTATTTTATATTTCAAGGGCAATGATTTATATGATTCTTTGCAGAATGAAGAGCGGGAAGAGCGAGAAGAACCGTCCATCGTCCTGCGTCCCGGAGCGTGAACCCGTCCTTTCCTCCTTCCCGTCATGCCGGACCTGATCCGGCATCTCGTGCGCCCGGCATGGTACACAACTATAGGGTGAAAGACCCGAATGTGGGGAGTCAAAGAAGCATTAGCCAGAGGCAAGGGTGTCACTGGTAACGGTGAATCTGAAGGAAGCCCGAGGCAAAGTCCGGAACTGAACGAAAGTGAACCAGAGATGGCCGTTACAGAGGGTAACCCTGCGAGATAAGGGAAAGCCCTGACTCCAGCTGTAAAGGTTCGGATGGCAGGATTCGGATGAAAGTGGTGTATCTTACCCGGGGAAGTCCTCATGAGTCCGAAAGGGGTAACCGTTAGCAAGGAGGAGATCCAAGTTAAGGGAAAGCTCAGGAGGATGGCAGATGAACCCGTAGTAGTGAAGAACCTCTCCGAAAGGAGAAGGGACCTTGGCTATAAGCCAAGGGGGTGATGAGGAGGTCGAAAGGCTCCATCACTTGCGAAGGGGAGAAGGATCGAAGAAATGTGATCGGAAGACAGTGTGTCAACATCAATCGGAAATGTGAAAAAACATCGATCGGAAATGTGGAAAAACATCAACGATTTTTGTGAAATCAATGACCAGGCGAACTAATCAATTGTGTACCAATAAGACCGGTTTTCTGTTTCTCTCTAAGCCTGTAACTCTTTCCTCGTATGTTGACAATGGTACAGTGATGCAATAGTCTGTCAAGAACGGCTGTTGCGAGTATCTCGTCTTCAAAGATTCTGTTCCATTCTGCAAAGCCTCTGTTTGAAGTAAGGATTATGCTTCCCTTTTCGTATTTCTCACTCACCAGTTCAAAGAAGAGCTTTGCACCTTCATTTTCAAGTGGGAGATACCCCAACTCGTCTACAATGAGTAGCTCAATCGATTTGAAGTAACCTATCGTCTTTTCAAACCGTCTTTCAGAAAAGGCCTTCTTCAGTTTGTCCACAAGCGATATTGCATTCACAAAGTAAACTTTCTTCCCTTCTCTGAGCGCTTCCATTCCCAGGGCTACTGCCAGATGTGTTTTTCCAACCCCGGGAGGTCCAAGCAGAACGACATTCTCTTTTTCGTACAGGAATCTCAAGCTCTTCAGTTCCATTATCTGTTTCCTGTCTATTGAAGGCTGAAAGGAGAAGTCGAATTCTTCGAGTGTTTTGTGAAATGGAAGTCCACTGTATTTGAGAGCTGTGAGATATCTTCTTTCACTCTTCTCCTTTACTTCAGCCAGCAGTAATTCTTCCAAGAGCTCGGTTACATCTTTCTCTCCTTTGCCCCAATTGTGTAGAGAGAAATCCAGCGAGTTCATCATTCCGGTAAGCTTGAGCGATTCCATTAACTCTCTCACTTTTTCGTATGCCATTTCATGCCCCCACCAGTTTCTGGTATTCCTTCAAGGACCTTACTTCAACCTGGTCTTTGAGTGGCTGGCTGTTGATCAGATCATCTTCACAATAAATCTTCAGCATCTGACCTTCCGTTTGCAGGTTGACTTTCTTGCCGGTGTATTTCTCAGGTACCCTGTAAGCTCTTTCTTTGTAAATGACCTGTCCGGACTCTCTTACCAGCCTTGTGTTTAATCTCCTCAAGGGATAGAATCTAGTTAGTTTATTCAGATGTTCCTTTTCCCTCTCGAACCTCTCGAGAGGGGTTTCTTTTAGATAGGAATGTAATCTCTGGTTGGCAATGACCAACCAATCGAGAAGAGTGTTCTCTAATTCAGAGAGGCTTGAGTAGCTTTGAGCATACAGTATGTTGTTTCTCACATACGGAACCATCCTCTCAACCTTCCCTTTGGCCTTCGGGTTGTATGGACGATGAGTTATTATCCTGAAGCCATAGAAGTCTGCGAAGTCTGTGAACTTGGCATTGTATTCTTTCTTCCTCTCAAGAGACTTGACCACGGCTTTCATGTTGTCGTACAGCCCTTCATGTGGATAACCTCCGAAGTATTCGAATGCCTTGTTGTGAGCTTGAAGAAGTGTCTCAAGCTTCTCGTCATTGACTATCTGGACATACAACATTCGCGAGTATCCTAGGACCATGGTGAAGAACTTTATCACCACCGACTTTCCACCTATCCTGGTCTCACCCTCTCCCCAATCGGCCTGGAATTGCCTGCCCGGAGCTGTCTCAAATCTTGTGCTCTCAATTTCATCCTCCGGACGTATGGAGTGCACATACATCCGAACTATCGTCATTCCTCCGGTGTAACCTTGAGCCTTTATCTCTTTGAACAACACTGTGGCTTTTATTGACGGATACTCTTCTAGCCTTTTGATTATGTGCTCTTTGTAAGGATCCAGTTTTGAAATACCCTTCATCTTCTTCCAATCCTCCTTCAAATACTTGCTGACTGTGTTTTCATGGCAGCCCATTTCTCTGGCTATCTCTCTGTTTGTAATTCCCCTCTTGCTAAGTATTCTTATTTCAATGACCTGCTTCTCTCCCAACATCTGAATACCCCCTTTTTGCCTGAGAATATTCAAATGTTAGTCCACAATTTCTCCCGATGCTTTTTCACATTTTCTACCGGCGTTTTTCTTATTTTACTGTTGATGTCGACACAAGAAGGAACCAGAGCACACCGGTAAAGGAAATAGTGAAAGAGCTAAATCCACTGTTGAGAGGATTTGCCAGCTATTTCAGGATAGTAGACTTACAATCTACCTTGAGAGGGCTTTTGAGCTGGATAAGGAGAAGGCTTAGAGCCATCATACTACACCAGTGGAAGAGCACAAAGAAACTGAACAGAGTCCTTAGAAGGGCTGGATGGGAAGAGAAAGTCAATTTGAGAATGAACAAATGGCGCTCTTCTCACACAAAAGCAGTCAATTACGCCATTCCCAACAGGTTCTTTGAAGAGATGAACTTATTCGATATGACATCGTACTATCATCCCCTGTCGAAGTATCCGATACTCGATCCATGAGCCGTGTACGAGGCCCGTACGCACGGTTCTGTGAGAGGACGAGGGGCTCCGCCCCTCTCCTACTCGATCGCTCTTTCCTCTGTCTTGAACCAAGAACGAGTAACCTGAACGCACAGCGTCGGAACAAGGAACTGCTCTTCCAAGGACGGGTCCATGATCTGGGACGCAGGACGATGGACGGCTCTTCTGAGCGAGATCCCGTATAAGATCATTACGGGATGACATGAGTGGGGCGGTTAACGGTATGACACGAAATGACGGTGCGGGTAGCCGAGGGGGAGGTTATTCAGGTCGACAACAAGTGTGATACATTTGTATCACTAAAGATTATATTTGTGATACAATGGTTTTGAGGTGATTGTTATGAAGACTGTTAATGTTAGGGATATTCGAAACAGGTTCAGCGAGATTGTCGAAAGCAAAGAAGAACTTCTGATTCTTAGGCGCGGGGTTCCGATCATGAAGATATCACCCTTGTCTAAGGAGGATTTGATGAATTACTATCTTTCAAAAGCCCATGAAGAAGCGAGAAAGATTGGACTCAGCGAAAAAGAGGGATTAGAAGTTCTGGATGAGGTAAGAAAAGAGATGAAAGATGAAGGTAGTTATTGATACGAACGTTGTGATTTCAGCGGCTCTTGGCTCCAGAACATGTAGCATGGCCATCATTAAAGCACTGGAGCAAGAGGTAATTGAACCGGGAATATTCACTCAAGAGTTGCGAAGGTTTATAGTGAAATTGATGGGAAAGCGTAGAAATGCTGAATTGGAAGCTCTTTCCAACTTTGTAGAGTATTTCATAACGGTGGTAGAGATTGTCGATGACTATCAGTTAGTTAGTTTCAGTGCTGATCCTCCGGACAATCATTTCATTTCATTGGCGGCGGCCAGAAATGCCTTGCTTATAACCGGGGACAAGCTCTGTCTGCAAAGTGCACTGCGGGGTAATGTAAAATGCAAGACGCCATCACAATATCTGAAGGACTCTCTTTGACGCTCCATAAAAGAGTTGGAGTGAGGTTTCTCAACGACGCTGCGCGTCCAGGTTCTTGGTAAAAGATTCGAGAGGAGGAGAGAGAGGAGAGGAGATCCCGTATAGGAGCATTACGGGATGACATGAGTGGGGCGGTTAACGGTATGACACGGGATAACAGTCTTACTCCCTTCCCGTCATTCTGGCATGTTCCTAGTCAGGATCCCGGTCTTCGCGAAAAACGGGGACAGACGTCAGGAGAATCGTCAGTCCCCATTTTCGCTTTCGCCTTCTCGTGAGCGGAGTGAACTCTTTTTTCTCGCGTATTTTTCCAATAACTTGCCTCTCGCCGCTGCTCTCAAGAGAGTTATCTTTCCTCTTTTATTATTTCTCTCTTGATATATAAATAAATAATAATAATAATCTTCGTAGAAAACTCGTAGAAAACTCAGTCAAAGCTTTTGTGGCAGCGAATTTGACCCATGTTCATAACTCAAAAGTTTTCTACATTGAATGTAGATAACTCACATGTGTACCATGAATGGCCGATTGTAGAATGTAGAAAACTCAAAACGCCCGTATTTGTTTTCTGGAGTATATTTCAGGCGTTTTTTCCTTCGAGACGCATGTTCATAACTCGGTGGGCATGTTCATAACTAGGTTCGCCATACGAATCGATATGCGGAAATCGCCTTAGATAGCCAGATGCGTCGATTTGAGTTATGAACATCGCTATGATTGTCTTTAAATAAGGCTTTTAGAGATTTCGGACCGAGTTATGAACATTCAATGTTCATAACTCCCTAAAAAAAGGAAGTGTATTTCCCGAATAACCGCGTGTTTTGGAAATAGATTTCACAAAAATTTACTCTTGGAAATTCGTTTCACGGAATTGGAAATCAATTTCCAAATTTTAGAGTCCTTTATCCAATCATGAGCAGCCTGACTATGAGATAGAGGTTCGAGATTGCGAGAGAAACTACGGAAAACGGGAAGCCCAGCTTCAGGAAGTCCAAAAACGTGTTTTTCTTTCGGGCCTCTTTGTTGAGCATTTCGAAAGTTATTATGTTGGCCAGGTGGCCGGTGAGCGTGCCGTTTCCCCCGAGGTTTGCGCCCAGGGCCAGTGCTATCCATAGGTCGTAGGGCAGCGGGTATATGGCCGAGAGATTGGCCACGATGGGTATGAAGATCGTCACGACTGGTATGGCGCCGGTGATCATGGCGATGAAGCCGCTGAGCCACAGGATCGCGCTTGAGAGCAGGATTGGATTACCTTCGAGCTTCATGGCTATCCGGGAGAGATCGCCGGCGATTCCCGAGCTTTCCAGAGAGTAAGCGAGCGAAAAGAGGCCTATGAAGAAGAGTATCGCGTTCCAGTCAACTTCGTTTGCCATGTGATCGAAGTCCTTGCCGGTATACAGTAGCAGGAAGGCCGCGCCGAGTATGGCGAAGAGCGACATCTCTATATCGACGACGCTGTGGATTATGAAGCCTATCACAACGATCACCAGTGTAGATAGGGAGACTATCATGAGCTTTGGATTGGTTATGACACCCTCGGTTCTCATCTCTTTTATCACCGAGTTGTTTTGAGAGAGCGAGGCGAGGCTCTTGAGTATGCTGAATCTCGACATCAACAAGAGCACGGCAAACGATAAGGCCAGTGGAATGAAGACCAGGGCCGTGAACGTGAGGAAGGGTATCTTCGATGCGTTTCCGATTATTATGTTCGGTGGATCTCCCACGAGCGTCATGCAGCCGCCCACGTTGGAGGCCAGTATCATGACCGTGGTGAAGGCGAAGGGGTTGAAGCCGGCTCCATCGGCGACAAAGAAAATGACTGGCATGAACATTATCATGGTGGTCACGTTGTCGAGGATCATCGAAAAGAGCGCGATCAGGGCGGCGAACAGGGCCGAGAGGAGCATGATGTTACCCCGCGTCCACTTCAAAGTCCTGATGGCTATGTACTGGAAGAAACCTGTCGATTTTATTATCGCCACTATCACCATCATACCTATAAGCAAAAATATGGCGTTGAAATCGACGAATTCGGATATGGTCTCTATGCGCATGCTTTCGGAGACTTTTAGCACTACCAGCAGCATTCCGGCAGTGAAGGCGAGTAAAACCCGCCGCTTCTTCGAAAAGACTATGAGCGTGAAGGCCAGTATGAAATAGATGCCGACAAAGAGTTTGTCCATACTGTTCATTGTAAACCCGACACGCGCTCTTTGCAAAACCCATATGAAGCCCGGGCCATCTGGCCCGGGTTATTGGAGGTTTTACGAAGTCTAAACGGCGTTCTGTGACAGTTGCTGTGTCGTTTCCACTTTAAGGTTCTGCGCTTGACTCATTTCACTTTCAATTGGGGGGGATAAAGTATTCAGTTGATTTCCGTGTTCCCTTCGTTGACGATCGCTCTTTCTACAATAATCTCATCACCTGCCGATCTCCTGATTTGTGGCACCTTACCGCCTGTTGTTACGTTTCTCAGAACGGTAACCCTGACACCGAATTCATCCGACATTCTAAGGACGAGCACTTTCTGCGATGGTATTGCCTGTCTTGTCGAGAATTTTCTTTCACCTTCCCGGGGTTTGAGACTTTTCAGATCTTCCAGAGCCGCTCCATCCCAGCCGGTTGGAATGTCGCTCTCCGTTCTTGTCTCGTAAAAGAGAATTCTTTCAAGACCTTCATCTTTCCACAATTTCATGAAATATATCAGCTCATCCAGAGAAAGTCTCCTGTCGCTCTGCATCGTGTAATGTTCGGTCCTGGTTACGTCCCGAAATCTAATTTCTATCGTTCCCTGACTGTACCAGCTGTTGTATTTTTCGATGAATTGCTCGATGGTCATCGATTGTGGCAAGTTCTCCAAGTTCTCTCTGATGAACTCTCTTCCAGTAAGAACCACCTCCCCGACTTTCTTGACTTTCCGTTCGGAGAACAGCTCTTTTAATCGATTTTTGCTCGTTTCTTTCACTTGGCCGTTCTTTCCAAAGGTTGATCTATCTGTATGTGAAACTGTCGTTTTCATTCCTATCACCTTCGCCACTCCCGCTGTCTTTTTCTTTCAAACCCATTCTAGTAAATGAATTTGGGAGAAATACAGTGAGAATTTGGGAGATTGTGGGATTTAGTGTGGAAAGTGATATCCAGCCGGACGATGCTTCTGTTTTCCTTTTGCTCGCTTGTTATACTTCGCGCGAGGGAGTAAAATTGAGACGCTTACCTTACTTTACTGGAGGCTCTGAATGATTCGCAAATTTATCGCCTATTATCGTCCACACTTGAGGCTGTTCATTCTGGACATGGCCTGCGCCTTCATGATCGCGGGCATAGATCTGGTCTTCCCGACTTTCACGAGCAGGGCGCTCGACGACTATATCCCCTCGGGAAATATGCGGGGTATAGCGACAATCACCGTGGTTATGGCCCTGCTATTCGTGTTGAGGGCTGTGTTCAACTACATCGTGAACTACTGGGGCCACGTTGTCGGTGTCCGTATGGAATACAACATGAGGAAGGATATCTTCTCTCATCTTCAGACCCTCTCTTTTAGTTATTTTGACAGGGTGAGAACGGGAAAGATAATGTCGAGGATCGTCAACGATCTCAGAGAGATAACCGAGCTCGCCCACCACGGTCCGGAAGATCTGCTGATATCCTTGATCACCCTGACGGGCGCTTTCATCATTCTGGTGCAGACCGACTGGAGATTGACACTGGTAGTTTTCATGTACATTCCCTTCATGATATGGTTCGGCGTGAAGAAGAGACAGAAGATGGCTCAGGCCTTCAGGATCGTGCGAAAGAAGATAGCCAACGTCAACGCGCAAGTGGAGAACAGCATCTCCGGAATAAGGGTGGCCCAGTCCTTCACCAACGAGAACTTCGAGAAGATCAAATTCGATACGGGCAACCGGGAGTTCAAAGAATCCCGTCAGTTCGCCTTCAAATCTATGGCCGAGATGACGACCGGCATCGACCTTCTGATGAACCTTCTGAAGGTCACGGTGCTGGCTATGGGCGGGTATCTCACGTACGCCGGCGAGATCTCTGTCGGGTCGTTCGTGGCCTTCTTTCTGTACATAGAATTGTTTTTGCAGCCTATCAGGAGGTTGATGCAGTTCGCCCAGCAGTACGAGGATGGAATGTCCGGCTTCGAGAGATTCATAGAGATAATGGAGACCAAATCTTCAATAATCGACAGCCCGAACGCAGTCGAACTCAAAGACGTGATCGGAGAGGTTAAGGTCGAGAACGTTACTTTCGCCTACGACGGCGGAGAAAACGTCCTGAAGAACGTATCTCTGGATATACCGGCCGGAAAGATGATCGCCCTGGTCGGACCTTCCGGAGGGGGCAAGACCACGCTCTGCCACCTCATACCGCGCTTCTACGATGTTAAGGAAGGGAGAATCACGATCGACGGGAAGGATATAAGGGATGTCACGCTGCATTCTCTGCGCAGGAATATCGGGATAGTCCAGCAGGACGTCTTCCTCTTCGCCGGGACGATCCGCGACAATATAGCTTACGGAAAGGGCGACGCGACGGACGAAGAGATAATCGAAGCAGCCAAGAAGGCCAATATACACGACTTCATAATGACGCTAGATAAAGGTTACGATTCTTACGTCGGTGAGAGGGGCGTTATGCTTTCCGGCGGACAGAAACAGAGGATCTCCATCGCCAGGGTCTTCCTCAAGAATCCGCCGATTCTGATCCTCGACGAGGCGACCTCCTCTCTCGACAACGAGACCGAATTGAAGATACAGGCCTCTCTCGAAATGCTTTCGAGGGGAAGAACCTCTCTGGTAATAGCCCACAGATTATCGACTATAAAGAACGCGGATGAGATAGTTGTCATCACGGCCGACGGAATAATAGAGAGGGGAAACCATTCCGAACTGTTGAAACTCTCAGGCCACTACGCCAGACTCTACAAAGCCCAATTCAAGGGCTACATACCGGATATGTAAAAGCAGGCGCCGCGTTTCGCGACCCCTCGAACGGCCTCCCCTGAAAAGACATAGCTGATATACTTGTGTTGTGTTTCGATCCACGGGAGGGATGAGTTATGGATATGGAAAGTGAATTCTTGCTCAACTGGTACGAGAGACAGCTCCTGGTGAAAGGGATCGACGACAGATTACAGTTGAAGCTCTCGGAGGAGACCTTTGGAAGAATCTCCGGAGAGCTCGAAGAGCTCGTGGCGGAGTTGCTTATAAGGAGTGGCCTTTCCGGAATAACCAAGGAGTTTCCCCGGCAGGAGATACTCCCCTTCTACTCTCCGCTCATATACAGGCAGGAAGAGACCGTTATCTTCGAAGACGGTCCCCTTCTCGAAATTGTCGTCGATAAGGAGAAGAAGAGAATCTCCTTCCCCCATTCCCTGCCGGTGACCTACGCTCCGATAATCGCGGGCAGGATCTTCTCATGGTTTATGGACGGCAAGTACGAAAAGGCCTTCAACATGAAACTCCCGGCCGGTCTCGATCGCATCGGACGGCCCGGAAAAGTCATGGTGGTCGGTGCCGGCGGCCTGGGAGCCCCGCTCATAAAGCTGCTGCTTGATCGTGGCCTGAAAGATATCACGATCGTAGAGCCCGGTGAAATAAAACTTAACAACCTGCACCGACAAATATTGTACGATTATGGTGACGTTGGATATCCCAAAGCGACGATACTCGAGAGGAAACTCTCAAGGATGTACCCGTCGGCGAGAGTGAAGATCTACAAAGAGCATTTTGCCGAAGGTCTTCTCAGAAGCGAGAAACCTGACCTGGTGGTGAGCTGCGTAGACAATTATGGTACGCGTTACGAGATAAACGATTCCTCTTACCGCTCTGGAATTCCATACGTTGATTCGGCCGTCGAAGGATTCAGCGGCTACGTGATTTTCAGGAGACGCGACCTGGCCTGTTACAGGTGTTTCATGGGCGACGACAGGAAGGATACCACCGCGCCGAAAGGCATATTGCCCTTCACGAGTTACTTCGGGGCTATGCTCCAGGCGGCCGTGACGATCGACTTCCTGAACCGGAGAAGGTCCATCGAGAAAGTCTTCTGGTTCGACCTAAGGAACGACATGTACGAAGAGATCGATGTCGGAAAACGAGAAAGCTGCGAGGTCTGCAATTGAAGAGGTGAAACGGCGATGGAAGTGGTTTACGGACAGAAAAGATGGAGCTTCGACAGGGCGATGCCTCTTGAAAAGCTGGTCGAAGAAACGGGTCTCAGGAGAGAGGCGGTCCTTGTAATGGCCGATGGTCGGCTGATAAGAGAGGGCGAAACCATTCCGGTCGGATCGAAGGTGCTTATAATTAGCGCGGCAAATGGAGGATGATACGCCAGCATACTCACGCATACCGTCGCATAATGCCGTATATAGGGGTTTTTTGGCCCCTATTGTTTTTTGTGGGCGATTGGTTCTTTTTGAAAACTGTCTTTATGTACTGCTAGAATCTTATAGATAACGGAAGAAATACGGAGGTGTAGAAAATGGAAAAGAAACGTGTTCTGATACTTGGAGCTGCCGGAAGAGATTTCCACAACTTCAACACATATTACCGCGACAATGAAGAGTTCGAAGTCGTGGCCTTCACGGCGACCCAGATTCCGGGAATCGATGACAAGAAATATCCCGCCGAGCTGGCCGGCAGGCTTTACCCGGATGGCATCCCTATACTGCCCGAAGACAACTTTGGAAAACTGATCGACCAGCACAAGATAGACCAGGTAGTCCTTGCATATAGCGATCTACCGCACCAGTACGTAATGGAAAGGGCCGCCATTGCCAACGCGCACGGGGCCGATTTCATCCTGCTCGGGCCTTCCAAGACGATGATAAAATCCTCGAAACCGGTGATCTCGATCGTCGCCGTCAGGACGGGCTGTGGAAAGAGCCAGACCACCAGAAGGGTGCTCGACATCCTCAGGGCTAAGGGAAAGAAAGTCGTGTCCATAAGACACCCGATGCCTTATGGCGATCTCGTGAAGCAAAAGGTCCAGAGATTCGCCGACTACGCCGATCTGGACAGACACGAATGCACGATAGAGGAGAGAGAAGAGTACGAGCCTCACATCGACAGGAAGGCGGTCATATACGCCGGAGTCGATTACGAAGCGATCATGAGAGAGGCCGAAAAGGAAGACGTGGATGTCATCATCTGGGACGGTGGAAACAACGACTTCTCCTTCTACAAAACCGATCTCTACATAACTGTCGTGGATCCGCACAGACCCGGTCACGAGACCACTTTCTACCCGGGCTTCACCAACCTCATGATGGCCGACGTCGTGGTGATAAACAAAGAAGAGACAGCCTCGCCCGAGGGAATCGAAACGGTCCGCAAGAACATCGCCAAATACAACCCCGACGCAATAGTGATCGATGGCGCCTCCCCGATAATGATCGAAGGCGGCAAGGCATCTGAGATAAAGGGCAAAAGGGTACTCGTGGTCGAAGACGGCCCGACGCTGACGCACGGTGGAATGAGATACGGAGCCGGCTGGGTGGCCGCCAAGAAGTTCGGCGCCAAAGAGATCGTCGATCCCAGACCGTACGCTGTCGGCTCGATCGTGGCCACGTACGAGAAGTACAACCATATCGACGAGATCCTGCCGGCCATGGGTTACGGCGAGAAACAGATGAAAGAACTGGAAGAGACCATAAACAAGGCCGACGCAGATCTGGTAATAATCGGCACGCCGATAGATCTCAGAAGGGTCATAGATATAAACAAGCCGGCAGTGAGGATAGGCTACGAACTTCAGGAAATAGGCAGACCAAATCTGGAAGAGATCATAGACGAATTCCTCAAGAAACACAAAATCTGAACTGATTCTACCGAAGGGACCGCCTTGAGCGGTCCCTTTTTTTCTCAACGCCTTCCCGCCGGCTCCTCGTTACATCTAAAGTTGAACGACCTTAGTGAGGTTCCTCGGTCTATCGGGATCGAGGTTTTTTGCGATCGCCCGTTCTAGACCGAGCAGCTGGAGCGGTACAGCTCTGAGGAACCAGTCGCCGAAGTCTTTTCCGCCGTACCGTGTAACTATGTTCGCGAACCCTTCGACTTTTCCGCAGGATATTATCACCGGCCGGCCGCCGAGTTTTTCTATTTCCCCGGCCATCGCCAGCTCCTCGCCCAGGGATCTTTCGTTTGCCGAAACGACTGCCAGAGTGCTCTTTCTGACTTTGGATTTCGGCCCGTGCCTGTATTCTAGCGTCTGGTAACAGTCGGCCTCGGTGAGAGACATCTCCGTCACCTTTATTATCCCCTCCATCGAGGCGGCGAAGTACTCGTCGTATCCCAGAAAGACGAAGTGATCAAAATCCGCTATCGCAAGAGTCTCGAGAAAATTCAGCGAACCGTCAAGAACTGCGCGGGAGGACACGGGGATGTTGCTCAGGTAATCGTCAAGACTACCGGGTGTGAACAGCTCTCTGGCAAGGGCGCTCACGAAGAAGGCCATGGACGTGAAGGATTTCGTCATCACTATCGCCGACTCTTCTATGAAATCCATCACGACTGGAAGATCGGCCATCTCGATCATTACGCTTCCTGGATGGCAGGTGAGGGCCGCGGTCTTCACGCCGTCCCGGCGGGCCTTCTCGAGTGCGAGGAGCGTTTCGGTGGAAGTTCCGGACCTCGAAAGCCCTATAAGCAGATCTCCCTTCGATGGCGCGGCAAGACCGAGCATTATCTCCGAGCCGCTGTAATAGGACGACTTGATCCTTCCCTTCGAAAGCCTTTCCAGTTGCTTCGCGCAACCCATGGCGAGAAAGTACGAAGTTCCGCAGCCGACAAAATCGACGCACGCAGGCCCATTCTTCTCTATGAAATCGACCAGAGGCCGCGAAAGACTACGGTACCTTCTTGAGAGAATCCCATGCTTTCGCGGCTGCTCGAATATCTCATTCCTGGTTATCATTCGACGCCTCCTCAGTATCGTCATTCAATAACAATAATAAACCTCAAACCTTTTCCCTATTGCACCGATCCCGTCATCCCGGGCTCCAGGGATCCACTCCTTGGAAAACCGTGATTCTGAGTCAAGCTCAGAATGACGGGAAGGGACTGTCATTTCGCAACGCCCCCGCACTGTCATCCCGTAGTGCTTCTATACGGGATCCCGCTCTTCTCGCTCTTTCAAAGGAGCGGAGATGCCGGATCAAGTCCGGCATGACGGGAAGGGACTGTCATTCCGCAACGCCCCCGCACTGTCATCCCGTAGTGCTTCTATACGGGATCTCGCTCTTCTCGCTCTTTCAAAGGAGCGGAGATGCCGGATCAGGTCCGGCATGACGGGAAGGGACTGTCATTCCGCAACGCCCCCGCACTGTCATCCCGTAGTGCTTCTATACGGGATCTCGCTCTTCCGCTCTTTTAAAGGAGCGGAGATGCCGGATCAAGTCCGGCATGACGGGAAGGGACTGTCATTCCGCAACGCCCCCGCACTGTCATCCCGTAGTGCTTCTATACGGGATCTCGCTCTTCTCGCTCTTTCAAAGGAGCGGAGATGCCGGATCAGGTCCGGCATGACGGGAAGGAGGAAGAACGTGATTCTGAGTCAAGCTCAGAATGACGGATTGATGTACTCCGCTCGTGCTCTAGGCTCTTTCGAAGGACGGGTTCACGCTCCGGGACGCCGGACGATGGACGGTTCTTCCACTCTAGATTATCCCCTCCCGTCTCAACTTTTCGATTTCATCGCTCTCCATTCCCAGCAGGCCTCTCAGTATCTCTTCGGTGTGTTCCCCGAGCTTTGGGGCCGGAACACCTATATTTACGGGCGTTTCGGAGAATTTCAAGGGATTTCCGGCCATACCGATCTTCCTCTCTCCAACAGACAGGTTCACTATCATCTCTCTGGCGATCACCTGGGGGTTTTCGAAGAGGTCGGCAATGGTGCAGATTTTTCCGGCGGGGATCCCTTCTCTTTCGAATATTCTCAACCACTCATCAACGGTTTTTACACTGAGCTTTTCGTTTATTATTTTGTCAGTTCATTGACATTTTCAGCTCTGCTCGTGTTTTTCGAAAAACGTTCGTCCTTCTCGTGCTCTTCCATCGATAGCACGCGACAGAAGGTTTTCCACAACTGATCGTTGCCAACGCCGATGTTTATCTTTCCGTCCAGACACTCGAAAGTTCCGAAGGGAGCGATCGATGCGTGCCGGTTTCCAAGTGGCCGGGGAATCTCGCCCGTCACAGAATAGCGGAGAATGGCATTCTCCAGCACCGATATCATGCAATCGAGCATCGCCACATCTATATACTGCCCCCTGCCGGTTTCTCGCCTGCTGTTGAGGGCGGCCGTTATGGCAAGAGCGGTGAAGATTCCACAAAGTATATCGGCTATCGAGCTGCCGACCTTGCTCTGGTTTTCCTCGTCCGGACCTGTGATACTCATCATGCCGCTCATTCCCTGAATGACGATGTCGTAAGCGGTTCTTTCCTTAAGGGGTCCGAAGTGGCCGAAACCCGAACTGCTGGCGTATATGAGAGCGGGGTTTTTTTCTTTGAGTCTTTCGTATCCTAGGCCGAGTCTTTCCATCGTTCCCGGCCTGAAGTTCTCCACCAGTATATCGGATCTGGCTGCCAGCTCGAGCAGAATCTCCCTACCCCTGGCCCTTTTTAGGTTGAGCGTGATACCCTTTTTACCCCTGTTTATACTCATGAAATAGGCGCTCTCGCCGTTAACCATCGGGCCGAAGCTCCTCGAATCGTCTCCGGTTACCGGTCTCTCCACTTTTATAACCGTCGCGCCAAGATCGCACAGCAGCATTGTACAGAAGGGTCCCGCGAGAACTCTCGTGAGGTCCAGGACTTTAAGACCTGACAGTGGACCGCTCAAGCACCATCACCTCTCTGCAACAGATCCAGGAGATATTCGAGCTGGAGCATACCTCTCTCTATTCCCTTCTTTGAGATCCATTCCTCCCTGCTGTGTGTCTTTCCACCATCGCAGACCCCTACCGTTGCAGCCGCCAGTCCCATCGAAAGCGGGAGGCTGGCGTTGGTAGCGGCCGGTCGTATCTGGCTTTCGATGCCCAGCCGACGGTGCACCTTCTTGATATACCCGATCAATTCGTGGTCTTCCCTGAGGCTTACAGGGTCTCGCGAGCTGATGATCTCCCAGTTCATACAGGCCTTTGCCTGCTCGCAGATATCACCGGCCAGACGTTTGCAGAGATCGAAGGTTTTATGGAGGCTCTCCCTGTCAACCGATCTTATATCAAGCGTGAAGTGACTCTCCGAGGCCCTCACGGTTGGCAACGTACCTCCGCATATTGTTCCGACGTTAACCGTAGTCTTTGGCGATTCTCTGTAACCGCTCGAATCGACGATTTTCGAGACGATGGCGGCCGCGGTGTGAACGGCGCTGGGTGCGGCGGGTTCCAGCCAGGGGTGGCCGCCGGTCGTTTCTATGGAAACCTTCGCTCTTATAGAACCTATGCCGGTGTATGTGATCCTTCCCTGCGGTATGCCTTCCAGCGAGATCGAGTATTTGATCTCTCTTCCGGCGCCGAGAATCCCCTCTATGAGACGCTTCATCCCTTCTCCCTTTCCCGGACCCTCTTCCCTGGTCGTGGCCGCGAAAACTGCATCCGGCCAGTTAGAGTGTTTCTGCGCCAGCGTAATCAGCGCGGCGAGAGCGACGGAGTTATCGGCGACCGAGGGGCACCTTATTGTCCCATCATCTTCTACCCAGCTCAGCGGGACGGATTCATCGAAGACGGTGTCCATGTGTGCCTCTATAAGTATTACCGACCGCGGGAGTTCCTCACCCGACCAGGCCAGCACGTTGTACAGCTCGTCGCGGCATACTCTCAGGCCGGCCCGGGCTAGGAGGCTGGCGATAAGTTCTCCCTTTTCCTTTTCGCGGAAGGTTGGAGAAGGAATCGTCGAGATTCTCTTTAATAGTTCAATAAAGCTCCTGTCCATCTTTTAACCTCCTGCCAAGCAAAAAGCTCTCTACTTCACTAACCAAATGGCTTTCGGCCCTTTCTTCGTAGGGCGAAGCGTACCATTCGTAACTCCCCTCCATTCCGGCTGGCACGACGTAGGGCAGATACCCTAGCGCGTAACAGACGATCAGCGGTATCTCAAAACGCTTTTTGGCTATTCTCTTCAGGATTTCCCCAGTGTCGAGAAAGAGCTCGAATGGCAGAAAGAGCATGGCGATCTCTCCCAGCTCCAGCATGCCTAGCCTGGCCGACCTGTACTTCTCCAGTCCCTTAGATTCGAGCCGCTTCAGGGCCAGTTTATAGCCCGGGAGCGCTTCGGGTCTGGTAGGGAAGGGGGGCTTTTCATCGGGCGATTTTACGGGCATCTCGAAAGAGTATTCGCTGTATGACGTGCCAGATGGAATTATCCTCTTTCTACCGGTTTCGACCATGCTGGACACGAAGAGACAGGAGAGTCTCTCTATCTCGTCGGGAGATCTGCCCGCTCGTGTGTAGCGCGTGCTGACATCTCCCGCGCAGGAGTTTAAGTACATGAAGGGGAAGCCAAACTTCCAGGTAAGTGCCTGACGGATACCGCCAGCCAGATCGGGCGAGTAGAGAGTGTTTTCCGGCCCCAGAACCGTCGGGTGGCACGGGAAGATCACTATCCCTGTCCTCCCCGTCTCGCACTCGAGCACAAGAATTTCTCCCCCTAACACGCTCGACCGCTCGCCGCCTGTGCGGCGCGAACAGACGCCCTCAACCTCGAAGGCTATATATTCTATACTGGAGAGAGGACTGGCCGCCTTTCTTGCCCGGTCGCGGCTAATATCGAAGGTCGAATTCAACTGACCTGTCATTAGTCCCGGTTCCGGCGCGGCGTGGGTATGTGTGGCGACGGCTACGGTGCCGCTCGGTCTGAAAGAGGCCGGTATGCCGAGAAGATCTACGGCGACCAGCCAAAAGGGATCGCGGTCTCCCATGAACAGCGTCTTCATTTCGAGCGGTCCGTGAATCCCCGAGGACTTCTCCACCCTGTCGATGTAACCGGCCATCTCGAGCCCGACTTCCGGCTCGATCCTGGTCTCGCTAAAGCCGGCCTTCACGTTCGTACTCCCCGGATATTTCGCTGAGTCTCTCGAGTACGGGTTTATCTACCTTTCGGAAGTTGTTCATGGCGATCAGAACGGCTCCAAAAACCGGCTGGAGCAGTGGCTTGCAGAGTTTCAGCCAGCCGCTGACCCCCCACCGGAGTTGCTCCATGAAGAACTCCGATTTGCTCAATCCGCCGACCACGGCCAGTCTCGGAGCTACGGCCACTCTATTGTACATTACGACCGCCGTTCTGGCTACTTCTATGGCGTTTGCCTCGACTATCCTGCGGGCCTCGCGATCGCCGGAAACGGCGGCTTCAATTACAACGGGCGCGAAGGCTGCGATCTCGGATTTTGAATGCTGTTCTATGTAGAAGTAGCGGACGATGGCTCTCGACGAATCGAACCCGAAAAAATTCATCATTTTATCGTGCAGCTTGGAATCCACTGTCCCGTCATGCACTTTGAGCGCGACCTGTATGGCGTCCATTGCTATCCTGAAGCCGCTGCCCCAGTCTCCGAGTAAGTGTCCCCAGCCCCCGAGCCTGGTTACCTCTCCGTCTTCATCGATGGCGAGGACCATCGAGCCGGTGCCTGTAACGGCCACTATGCCGGATTCGCCGCCAAAGCCTCCGTACAGTGCGTTGTAGCAGTCGTTGTTTATCGCCAGTCTATCGGTGTCGATCACCTCGTGGCCTATCTTTTCGAGAAGCTCCGAGGGACTCCAGATACCCAGACCGGAGTAACCTATGTAAGCCGATTCGAAATGCAGTCCGTCGCAACCCGCGTCTTTCATCGCCTCCACGAGCGACTCTTTCATCCTTTCTAATCCCACCGAGAGGTGGTTTGCCGGTCCGCCCTTCCCATAGCCGACGAGGTTTCCCCGGCCGTCGCAGGCCACGAGCTTGGTTTCAGATCCACCGGCGTCGATCCCTATGAACAGCTCTCTCTCCATAAACTACCCCTTTACGGCGCCCGATGTGAGTCCCTGTATGTACCACTTCTGAAGCGATAAGAAGAGAATCAGAACCGGGATAGTGGCGATTATCATACCGGCACTCATCAACCCCCAGCGCGTTATGTTGTGTCCCCTGAAGACGGTCAAACCAAGGTTGATCGGCATCTTCGAGTAATCCTGAATTACCAGCAACGGCCAGATAAACATATTCCACGACCAGAGGACCTTCATGATGGCCATCGTGGCTATCGTCGGTTTGACCAGTGGCAGCATCACTTTCCAGTATATATAGAAGTCCTTCGCGCCGTCCATCCTTGCCGCCTCCTCCAGTTCGAGGGGGATACTGAAAAACGTCTGCCTGAACATGAAGACCCCGAAACCGCTCGACATGAAAGGGATTATCATGCTCGTGTAAGAATTTATCAGTCCCATCCTGAGTATTATAAGGTAGAGGGGTATCACTATAACGTAAAAGGGGATCATGAGTGTCGAAAGCGCGGCCCAGAAGAGCAGAGTCTTGCCAAAGAACTGCTTTCTGGCCAGCGCATAGCCGGCCATGGAATCGAAGAGAAGGCTCGCCAGGGTGACCGCCCCGGCCACCAGGATACTGTTGAGGAACATGGTCCCGAGCGTGACATTCTCGTCGAACAGCCTCGGATAATCCCACGCGGCCTGGTAGTTATCGAGCGTCACGGATTTCGGAATTATCTTGTAAGTCACTATGCCGGTATCGGGAGTGATGGAGGTAGAGAAGGTCCAGATAAGAGGCATCAGCGTGAATAGGGAAACTCCTATAAGGACCAAGTATCTCACCAATCCACAGATGAGCTTTTTGCTTTTTTTATTCATCCCAATCCCCCCTCATATGACCGTGTCCGCGTCGCGAGAAAGCCTTCTCTGGACAATCGTCAGTCCCAGCAGTATAACGAAGAGAACGAAACTGATCGCCGTCGCGTAACCCATCTCGAACTCCTGAAAACCTTTGGTGTACAGATAGTTGACCAGTGTGGTCGTCGCGTACCCGGGACCGCCCCCGGTCATTATATAAATCGGAGTGAATATCTGGAACGATCCGATTATTGTAGTCACGCTCAAAAAGAAGGTGGTCGGCTTCAAAAGAGGCAGAGTTATCTTCAGTATCCTCTGCAGCTTTGAAGCGCCGTCCAGTTCAGCGGCCTGGTAAAGCTCTTCGGGAATGTTTTGAAGACCGGCCAGATAGATCAGCATATTGTAGCCGAAGTCCTTCCAGACCATCACAATAACGATCGAAAACATCGCCAGCCGCGAGTCGGAAAGCCAGCCCTTCGACTCGAGCCCGAAAGCCGCGAGAAGCCTGTTGGCAAGCCCCGAAGAGCCGGGTGATAGGATCAACATCCAGACTATACTGGCAACAACCATGGAGATCACACTGGGTATGAATATCGAGAGACGGAAGATATTCCTCCCGGGGAATCTCTCCTGAAGCATCAGCGCGAAGACGAGACCGGCCAGAATGCTTATGGGAACGTACATAATAGAGAAGACGGCCGTGTTCTTCAACGCCAGCCAGAAATAACGATCTGTAAGCAGTTTCTGGTAATTCCTCAGCCCCACGAAATCGGGGAAGAGGAACGTCATTATGTTGAAATCGTAGAAACTCAAGAAAAGAGCCCAGATTATCGGTATGAATATGAAAAGTACGAAGACTGTATAAGCCGGCGCACAGAAGAGATATGCCACCAAAGTATCGCGCCAGAGCCTGCGTTTGGGCATCTATAAACCTCCTCGTAGAAAATACAAGGAGAGAGCGGAGCTCTCTCCTCTTCTCATTTCAAAAAGCCCTTGTCTTTCAACTGTTTCTCAACGAGTTCCTGAGCCCTCTTCAATGCCGCCGAGATATCGGAGTTTTCGGAAATGGCGTTCTGGATCTCGACTCTCAACGTTCTGGCGATGAAGTTGGCCTCAGGGTGGGCTATCCAGGCGTGCGCGTCTTCGAGTTGCCTGAGATACATCGAGACGACGGGACTGTCCGAGAAGTGCGGATCGGCCGCCGAGTCGAGTCTGGCCGGCAGAAAGCCCGAGACGATACAGTATTCGGTCATGCGGTCCTTATCCACCAGCCATTCGAGCAACTTGGCGGCTTCGGCCTTGTTTCTGGATTGTTTCGGTATCACCAGAGCGTCCGAGCCGAAGTAGGATGTGAATTTCCCGGTTTTCTCGTTCCTGGGGAGCAATCCCACCCCGAGGTTGTCTCCCAAAATCTTCTGGAGCTCTTTGGCGCTATCGCCCGCGTCTATGTACATGGCGATCGTACCCTCGGCGAGCTGTCTCCTCACGTCCCATAGATCCACGTTTATCGCGCCCGGCTGAACGACTTTGTGCACGTTGAAGAGATCGGCGTAGAACTTGATGCCTTCGTTGAATTCATCCGTCGTGAAGGCCGGTCTATCGTCGGCTCCCATGAGCTCCCCTCCGGCCTGCCAGGCATACATGACCGCCTGGTAAGTGTAGTTGGCCGCCGTTCCGAAACCATAAACATCTATCTTTCCATCGCCGTCCCTGTCGAAGGTGAGCTGTTTGGCGTACGTGACGAACTCGCTCCAGGTCCAGCCTATCGGTTCCGGCACGCCCCGCTCCTGGAAGATATCTTTTCTGTACAGGATCGCCCTGGTATCCGTGAAATAGGGGATAGATATCAGCTTGCCCGTCATGTCTTTCGGCGTTATCGATCTGTAAAAACTTGCCGTCAGTACGGAAGGAAGAAGCTGCTCCTTCAGTTCCTCCGAGATGAGACCGTCTAGCGGTTCGAGCACGCCGAAGCGCGCCAGGACATGTTCGAAAGGAGAGCCGAGCTTCACCAGATCGGGCGCCTTTCCCGACATTATGGCCACCTGCAGTTTCGTGTGGGGATCCTCGGCCCACGGCACGACAACCAGTTTGACTTTTATGCCTGTCTCCTTTTCAAATTCCTCGACCTGTCTCTGCACCACGGGAAGATCGAGAGTGGGATCGCCTCCGGCGAACCAGAAAGTGATCTCCTTCGCACAAAGCGACGTCGAGAGAAGCACGATCGCGAGAAAAATAAGCAATTTACCTTTCATAGTCTCTCCCCCTCTCACTTAAGAGCTTCCAGCATGGCGTTTTTGAGATTTTCGTTGCCGAACAGCGTACCGAACCTGAAGAACATGATTCCGTCGGCCCCTGCGCCTCTGGCGTAGTATATAGCCTTCTGCAATTCGGCCGGTGAGAGATCGTAAGCCTGAATGCCCATTACGACTTTGGTGTCGGACTTCATAACGTCCCTGGTTCCGGTCGCCACGTCGGCGACCCAGTTTGCCTTCTCACCGAAATCAAGATGGTACGTCATCGGGATTACTATATCGCATAGTTCTCCAAAATCGGCGTACCTCTGACCGTAGTGTACCATCGCGAATCCATTGGAGGCGGCGTCTATGTCTCCACCTTCAGGCATAAGAGAGGCGCTGTAGATTATCTCCGGTTTCACTGACTCTATTCCGGCCTTGATCTCTTCCACGAAAGCCCTTATGTCGTCCATTCTCATCTCTACCCAGCGGTTGATATCGAAATATATGAACTGCCTGTACAGATCGATGAATTTCTTGTTGTCGCCGACGGAGCTCCATGTCTCCTTAGCCGTCTCCATGAGGAAATCAACATCGAGTCCCTCGAGCCAGGCCCTGCCTATGTTGTAAGGGCCCCAGCCCCATGCTCCGGTTGGATACCTTATATAGTCCAGATGTATCCCATCGACGTCGTACAGCAAAATTACCTCTTTCATTAGATCGATCAGGTACTCTCTGTAACGGGTGTCCTGAACGAAGTCCACCGTCGAGCCGGCCTTCTGAGGATCGGCGCCTTCCTCGATCGGAACTCCCCACATCTTGGATTCCGGGAACCTCTTAAGATATGCCTGGTCCTGGTTCACGACGAACCACGCGTGTATTCTGAGCCCGACCTCTCTGCAGGCCGCGACGGTCTTTTCGAGTATCGTCGTATCGGAGATCTTCTCGTACGCGATCGCAGAAGGCCACGAGACCTGCCCCGCCGTCCCCTTCACAAGCAGGAACACATCCGTGAAGCCAGCCTCTTTCAATTCATTGACGGCCCTGTCCACGCCGTAAGATATGAAATCGGTTGACCAGGCCCACACAGCCCTGATCTCTCCTTCGCTACCCGGGATCTTCTCGATAACTTCGGAAGTGGCTTTCTCTACCGGCGGCCAATTGCTGGGTCCGCTAACCTCTCTAAGCGATGCGTAGTTGGGCATGCTGCCGTTGTCGTTCACCCAGTTCACCGATCTCGTCAGTACGTACAGCAGAATATCCGGAGTCATGACGGCCATACTCTCGCCGTTCAGAAGGAACTCCACCTGCGACGGGATGAGCGGGTCGGCCTCAAGTTTCGCCGTGATTTGTTTGGAAACCTCGTAAATATCCGGCCAGTTTATCATGCCGCCTATTTCGCCCTGGAGCTGCTTTTGTGGAGCCTTAACCTCGATGTACGGCACAGATTCCGGTAATTGTCCTATCTTCTCTCCGTTGGCACCGTATATAGCCATCCATTTGGCGATCAGATACAGAGCCTCTTCCATCGAGACGCTCCTATCGGTTCCCGGAATTTCGATGGTATCGGGAATCACGCGACCCGAATCGTTGATCTTCGTGTTCAGATTGATCGCCATTTTCATTATGGCGGCTCCGTCGAACTCGATTGCCATCAATCCCACCGTCAACAGGAGAAGAACTAGAAGGATCAAGAACCTTTTCATACAAACACCTCCCTATGTTTACAAGATCGGAATTATTTTCCGGTATATCTGTATCAGCTCGGAGTTTTCCAGGTCGCCGTTCTGCGTATTGGCGCTGCTGAAAACCGGTGGAAGCTCCCCTTTCTTCGAATAAAGCCATGCCACCTGTCCGACGATCGAATTGAGTATGGTCGCGCCCACGGCCGTAGAAGCCGGCGACACTTTCGTGTTCGAGATATCCAGAAGACCGTCCCCTATTGGAATATGATTATCTATAACGACGTCGGCAACCTCGAAAAGCCTCTTTCCGGCGGGGTTTCTGGGTTCCACCGAGGTAGAGTGGGCTATGGAAGTTATGCAGATCACTCTGACGCCTAGTTCTCTTGCCCTCATGGCGACCTCGACCGGGACAGCGTTGACTCCGGAGTTTGAAGCGACGATCATCACGTCGCCCTCCTTCAGGGAGTAACGCTCCAGTATCACCCGGGCCAGGCCGGGAAGCCTTTCAAGCTTGCTGGAACGCGCGGCGCTTTCGTGAAGCATGAGAGAAGTCTCGAGAATCGGATAAACCGACACTAGACCTCCGGCCCTGTAAAACATCTCCTCGGCGAGCATATGGGAGTGGCCGGTGCCGAACACATAAACAAGCCGGTTCCTTTGGAGCGCTCCGAATATGAGCTGCGCCGCCTCCTCAATTTTCGAACCTTCATTCCTTTCCACCGTTTCCAGAATCTTCTCCAGTCTGGAAAAATACTGCTTCCACAAGTTCAACACTCCTTCCGGAAAAGGAAATAGATCGCTTCTTCCAACATGAACCGGGTAGTTTCCTTCAATTCTGGATGGAACCCGAAAAGAAAGTACCTGCCTCTTCCGGCCTGGCCCTTTACCGCTGCGATTCCATCTTTCATGACATCATCGAAACCATCGATGTAGAACGCAACTACTTCCTCGCAACCGTCGGGCGCGCCACCGAAGATCGGTCCGTTTTCGTAATGAACCACGCAGGGCCGGCCCTCCCAGCTGATTTTCACGTCGCCGCAGCCCCTATTCCAGTTACCTATATCCAGCGCCTCTCTGGGAGAGAGGTTGAACCCGGTTGTTTCACTGTTGTAAGGCTGGAGGGCAAGGTACGCGCCGGCGCATATCCCAAGATACCTTCCGCCTTCGAAAACGTATCGGGCCAGTTTTTTCAACACACCACGGCCCAGCCGCGATCCGAAGGTCGTCGCCCTGCCGGCGCCTATAACAACCAGATCGACTCGACCCAGATCCGTAGTTTCCTCTAGCGTCTGCGCGAGGAAGAAACCATGCTCGCTGAACATGGCCTTCAGAGCTTCCTTCGACCTTCCCTCCTCGGAAATCAGAAGGATGTTCATTTCAACTCTCCGCAGATAGCCATACAGGCTGCCTCGATCGAATCGGGTAGCAGGCCGAACGTCGCCAGTGACGCGCCGAAAGCTTCAAGAGTATCGGCATCGTAGGGATCTCTTCCAGAAATGAGAATGGACTTCCCGCTCTTGCCGGCCAGCCTTTCGAGCGTTTCCCTGAGCGGCTTTATTTGTTCAGAGCCCCTCGAGGCAGTTATCACCACCAGAGAAGCGCCCGAATTGACGAGTTCCTCCAGAGCGACGAGCTTATCGGGCGGTGTATCGTAACCGAGGGTGTAACTGCGCTCGATCTTGAAGAAGCGGGAGACAATCTTCCTGGTTACCGAGCTTGAGACCTCGACTTCGTTCAAACCCGTGACCGTGGGACTCAGCTCGACGAGCACTATCGCGGAGTTTTTCTCAAGGGGTATATTCCCGCCGTTTCTCCAGATCACCACGCTCTTTTCGGCAAGGGCCTTCTGCAGGGAATCGTCGGGAGCGAACAACGCCCTTGAAAAGTCGGCGCGGCAATATGGATAATCTTGGCGGGAGAGTTTCTCCCTGGTCTCTTCAATCCTCAAGAGACTTTCCTTCACGCGTCGCATCGGTATGGTTCCATCCTCCACAGCCCCCTTCATAGCCTCGATCGCTTTCCTTTGAAGTTCGGGAGTATGGCTGAGAAGAATCATATCTGCGCCGGCGTTGAAAGCATCGACCGTGGCACGTTCTATGCCGTAAATTTTCTTCATCGCGTCCATTTCCAGACAATCGGTTATGATGACGCCCGTGAACCCCAGCTCCTCCCTCGCGATGGTGGTGAGAATCTTTCTGGAAAGCGTCGCCGGCTTATCGTCGATCGAAGGATAGACTATGTGCGCCGTCATAAGGAAATCAAGATGGTCCTCCCCGATCAGTTTTTCGAAGGGGAAGAGATGTACGCTGCGGAAGGTTTTCTCGGAAATGTCCACCACCGGCAGGCAGAGATGGGAGTCCTCCCGGGTGGCTCCGTGGCCGGGGAAATGTTTGCCCGTAGTCAAAACGCCGGCCGAATGAAGACCCTTGCAGAACTCGGCGCCGAGGAGGGCAGTCTCGTGAGGATCGGCCGAAAAAGACCTGATGCCTATTATCGGATTGGCTGTCTCGCTGTTGCAGTCGAGGACAGGACTGAAAAACACGTTCACTCCGACTGCCGAAGCTTCCCGGGCCATGCAATTGGCCATGTCGTAAGCCATGGAGGGGCCGGCCTTCGCCAGACCCATATGGCTTATCCCCCTTGTGAAACCCGGCACCAGTCTCTTCACCGGTCCGCCCTCTTCATCGGACATGATGAAAGGGATCGATCCCGACCGTTCCCTTATAAAACCGATCAGGTTCCATAGACTCGGCGGGTTCACAACGTTCCTGGCCGAAAGGTTAAAGGCCGAAACACCTTCTTCGAGCAGATTTATGAGCGAAGGACCTATTGCTCCTTTTTCTTCGTTTAATCCGAAACCGAAAGAAAAGAAACGACTTATAATCCCTGAATTTATACTTTTTATAAACATCACTCCAATGAAAAAAGGATTTGCATCTTATGATCGTTTATGATCTAATACTAATATTTCGATCAAAGTAAATCAACCACCAGAACACACAGTAAGGACAAGAAAAAAGAAAAGAAAGACGGATAAACGTCTTTAATTGAGTGAAAAACAATGGAAAGATCCATACCGGCGAAAATACGATCCGAAACCGGGAATGTGCAGAACGTTGTGTTATCATAAAATATCTTACCGTTGGGGGAAGATAGATGACCAAACTGGAAAGACACGAAAAAATCTTGAAACTGATAGCCAGCAACTCGAGCATAAGCGTGAACGAGCTCTGCAAAATCGTTAACACTTCCCACGCGACGATACGAAGGGACCTGGCCGAGCTCGAAAGCGAAGGGCTTCTCGAACGCTTCCACGGAGGCGCGGTCTTGAGCAACAAGAAGAGGTTCGAGGTCTCTTTCAACAGGCGTATCAACCAGCACAACGTGGAAAAGCTAAAAATCGCCGCGGCGGCGCTCGAAAGAATCGAAGACGGCGAAACGATAATACTGGACGCCGGCACCACGACGCTCCAGATCGCGAAACTGCTTGTCAAAAGCGGAAAACACGTTCAGATAATCACCAACAGCATTGCGATCGCCCAGGAGACCGCCGATTACATAGGTCCGGGCGTCACGCTGCTGGGCGGAAACCTCGACTGGCACAATATGTCAACCGTCGGCCTCGTCGCGATAGAGTATCTCAGAACCGTCATGGTGGATAAGGCCTTCATAGGGGCTAACTCGGTAGATATCGAGCGTGGGGTTTTCGCAGTGGATGAATCGAGCGCTTTTCTGAACAGGGCCATGGTCGATTCTTCCAGACAGGTCTTTGTAGTCTGCGACTCGAGCAAATTTCACAGAATCGCTCCCTTCAAATCGGTGGATCTGGACGAGATCGATTGCATGATAACGGACGGCCTAATAGACAGCGAGACGGCCGGTAAGCTCTCCGGAAGGTTAAACCTGGTGATAGCGAAAGACTGACCTTCCGCTCAAACCTTTTTAAGCTGTTCTATTCTCTTCAAAAAGCCGTCGATGTTGTCTCTGAATCTTCGTATCCTCATCTCGGCGTTCTTGAGATATTCGAGGCCCGGTGTGGTTATCCTGTAAATCTTTCTGGCCGGGCCGGCCTCCTCGGTGTCCCACTCGGAGGTTATCAACCCCATCTCTTCGATGTTAGATAGCACACGGTAGAGATTTCCCATCTGACCGACGCTGAATATCGGAACCTCGAATTCCTCCAACCTGGTTGAAAGCTCGTATCCGTGGGCCGGCTTCTCGGCTATTAGCAACAGCAGATAAAGCTCGATCCAGGGCCTTCCCATACCCATTCTACTTCCCCTCATATTTCTCATCCCTCTCCTCCACGCCTGTCGAGAGCCTCAGTGGTTGTGGTGTTGTCCGTGACCCTCGGGCTCGTAATCTCTGCTTTGCAGCTTGCCGTCGAGATAGCTTTCGACTAACTCCTTCACTGTCCCTCCGGCGCCGGTTATGGCCTCAATCCCCAGTGCCTGGAAGAACTGCTTGGCCCGGGAACCCATACCGCGCGTGATTATAACGTTCGCTCCATGACTCTTAACGAAATCGGGTATCTGACCTGGCTGATGTTCTTCGAAGGGGTTGGAGACTATTTCGTGGGAGAGGATGCCACCGTTTTCCGCGACGACGAACGCGAAGTAAGGGGCGTGTCCGAAATGCTCGGATATTCTCGATTCAAGACCGGCGTTATCGATTACTGGTATAGCTATCTTCATGTTTCTCCTCCTCGGTATATTTATATTACATATATTATATCATTACACCTAGACCGTGTGTACAACCACACCGGAGGAACAGGCCGGCCGGTATCGAGATAGAGAACTAGAGTTTGGAGATCAGAATCATCATATAGATTGTAGAAACCAGCCCCACGATCGTAAGCAGAACCGATACCGCGACAAGTACACTCGTAAGAGTCATCGCAAACACCTCCTCGGGAAATTTTAACATCACATTTGTGAAAGCTGTGATAACGGCCGCCGATATTCTATAATCTCAACTGGAGGTGGTTCTGTGAAGAGATTCGTTTTATTTTTCATGATAATAGTTGTAGCCACGCTGGCCTTCTCTACGGCCAGGCTAATAATAACCCTGAAAGACGGCACGGTGATCGAATACAACATGGAAGACATCGAGAGCATACTGTACAAAGTCGAAGAGCCGAAACCGCTCAACTCGATCAACATGTCTCTCGAAAAGCTGACCTTCACTCCCGGCGAGGAGATCAAACTACGTTTCTTCATCGCGACGACACTACCGTCCAACGCATGGATAGGAATAGTGCCTTCCGAAATACCACACGGAAGCGAGGCCGAAAACGACAAGCACGATCTCACTTTTAAATACCTGAACGGCATGAGCGAAGGGACGATGACCTTCAAGGCTCCCGCAAAACCCGGAATGTACGATTTCAGACTCCACGATACGGACAACAACGGAAAAGAACTTGACTTTCTGACCTTCGAAGTCAAATAGAACGATTCTGGGGTGCTCGAAAAGACCGCACCCGATGCCGCCTCGCTCTTGAAAGAGAGTGCCGGTTATGATACAATTTTCCAGTACGGGGCGTGGCGCAGTTGGAAGCGTGTCTGCATGGGGCGCAGAAGGTCGCTGGTTCAAGTCCAGTCGCCCCGACCACAAAAACGTCACAGCGAACTGATCTCAGGTCAGTTCTGAACGAGAAAGACAGAAGATGCATCTTAGCCCGACATAAAATGGGCCCGGATGCATTTTCTTTTTGGAAGAGACGATGGATATGAAAAGCATCGGAAGATGTCTGTGAGAAGACCGGAAAGAGCCGTCCTTCGTCAGTCGTCCCAGATCATGGACCCGTCCTTGGAAAGAGCGGTCCTCGACGTTACGCATCCAGAATGCCCCCATCCTTTCATCCCGGGCTCCGACCCGGGATTCACTCCTTAGAAAACCGTGATTCTGAGTCAAGCTCAGAATGACGGGAAGGAGGAAGAACGTGATTCTGGCTAGGAACATGCCAGAATGACGTGAGGGGGCTGTCATCCCGTGTCATCCAGTGGAGCCTGTCCTGATATGATCAAATTCAGGACTCCTATACGGGATCTCGTTCTTACCAACAACCGGCAGCCAACTCTCGATAACGCTCTTTCTCCCCACTCTCCACCGATCTTCTGCCCGCGAAGCGGAACTGGCACCACGAAAACATGTTTCATTTACTAATACTGAAAGCCAAGGATCCACATCGGGATGCAGTTCAAGTGAGGAACATCCGTGTCGTCTCTTATTACGAAGTCTGCGTGCTTCTTTTTTTTGTTCTTTCCGCCCACCTCAACGAGTGTTTCGTTTATCAGGAAGTCCCCGTTTCGCTCGTCCGGGCAGGCGAAGACTCTGCTACCCGCGTCTTCGAAGGCCTCGGCTACATAAGCCTCTCTTCTTGTGCCTGTATTTTTTGAGCCTATGGAGTAGAAAGAAGGGTCGCCGAAGAATATCTTCTCGCCTTTGGAAAAGGTTCGATTGTCATTCTCTTTGAAAATTATCCTTATTATACCCGTTGCGTCCATAACCGAGAGAAGTTCATAGAGTTTTCTCTTTCCTATTCCCCATTCTCTGCACATTCTCTCGATATTGAGGGTAGGGACTTTCGATATCGCCAGGAATCCCAGAACGGCGCTCATCAATCTAAAGTGAATATCCGAGATTTGAGGCACAAAGAACGGGACATCGCCGTGAATCGTTTTTTCGATAATGTGTTCAATCTGCTCTTTGTAGTCCCACTCCAGATATGACGGCCTGAACCCGCGGTCAAGATACTCCTCGAAAGCAGCCAGAACGTTTGTACTGCCCATTATCTCTTTGACCACTGAAGAGTCGAGAGCGAATGGACTGAGTAGCGGCAAAAGCGCTCCATCTCTCAGGTATATATACTCTCGCAAAGACATTAGAGGGATGCGGACTCTGGAAAATCTTCTGGAGAGATCCGCAATACCCTGTCTCAGTATAAGGCTGCTGCTATCGCTGGCTATTATTAGCTTTGTCGGATAGGCGTCGTAGATGGCCTTCAAATGAACGCTCCAGTCTCTCGCATAGTGAGCTTCATCGACGATTATTCCTTCGTAGCCCCTGACAAACGCTGTACTCGCTATACTCCAGAGGTCAGTTGTGGCGACCAGAGGATTGTCGGCCGACAGGTAGAGCATTCTTCTGTCTCTGAACCTGTTCAAAAGGAATGTAGTCTTTCCAACACCACGAGATCCAAAGACCAGTACTGCCCTGTTCTTCATATCTATTTCTTCGAAGTAAGGCCTCAACAATCTAGGAAGCTCCATTTCCTTCCTTTTCTTTATCTCTTCAAGCGATTGAATTAACTCATCTGTGTTCAGAATGCTCACCGCCCGTTTCGTATCGCCATGAAACGATAATAGCACATATTCGTTCTCATGCAAAACGAA
Organism: Mesotoga infera; assembly: GCF_900157305.1. NCBI lineage: Bacteria > Thermotogati > Thermotogota > Thermotogae > Kosmotogales > Kosmotogaceae > Mesotoga > Mesotoga infera. The sequence goes on along the minus strand of NZ_LS974202.1, from coordinate 1,208,348 downwards.
TCCGCTCGAGATGGATACGGGTTCAGTTCGTTTTTTTCGCATCCCGCCATCCCGTAATGATCCTACGAAAAATGGGGACTGACAAATCTCTTCGTGTCTGTCCCCGTTTTTCGCGAAGACCGGGCATGACGTGAGGGAGGAAGACCGGGATCCTGACTGGGAGCGCGTCAGGATGACGTTAAAGGAGAGCCTGCCCTGAAACGCTCCCCCTCATGTCATCCCGTAGTGCTCCTATACGGGATCTCGCTTTTTCGCTCTTTCGAAGGAGCGGAGATGCCGGATCAAGTCCGGCATGACGGGAAGGAAGAAGAACGTGATTCTGGCTAGGAACATGCCAGAATGACGTGAGGGGGCTTTCATACCGTAGTGCGACACTAATGTCATCCCGTAGTGCTCCTATACGGGATCTCGCTCTTCTCATTCGTCTCTAAACAGAGGTAAGAGGAATGAGGTCAGAGGTTAGAGGTAAGAAAACCAAGATCTCGCTCTTCTGCTCTCAAGAGAACACCCTCCGCCACTTCGTGGCCCTCCTCTCTCAAGGGAAGATTTAAGATCAGGATCATCAGGAGCCAAATACAGCATGTACTGCCAAGGGAGAAGGAGCATGATATGATCTTTGTTTAGTTCCCTGACTTTTGGGTAATGATTAGTTCCTCAAGGGAGGATAAAGATCATGTTTTTCAGGGGCTAACCACAGCATTCGTACAAGCACCAGTATATGATTGGCACTTAACTTTTTGACTTGCCCTCAGTGATGGACTCTCGAGAGAGGTCCTTAGGTGAAATCGAATGTTGAACACTCCTCAGCGGGTTTAACCGTCTCTAAATGAACATAATTTGACTTGAATTTCCTTTTATTTAGTGGATAAATAGTATATAATATTTAGTAATAGACTATTACTAAATAGATTTCTTTAGTTGCTTGAGGTGAGCGAGTGATATCCAAGCCCAGCGACCTTAAAGGAAAAAACATCGGAAGAGTCATCCAGCTTCTCCTCGCAAAGCCCGGCACACCAAGGGTCGAGCTCGCGAGGCAGACAGAGCTAACAAAGACTACGATTTCCTCGATTGTTGCATCGCTGATTGATCTCGGGATAGCTGAAGAGCTTCCGGGTGAGAAGATGGGTCTTGTCGGCAAGGCGCCGATTCCTGTGAGGATACCCAGTGATGCTGCAACAGTTGTCGGAGTGAACCTCGCAAGAGGCAGTACGACAGGTGTGGTCATGTCAGCTAGCGGCAAGCTTCTCGCTTCGTGTGTTAAGTCAGTCTCGAACAAGACCAGGGCCGATGCCACGGCCAATCTCTTCGATGTTGTTCAAAGACTGATTAATGAGTCTTACAGGAATGAAACCAGGGTAGATGCTATTGGAATTGGGGCTCCCTCCCCACTCGACAAGAAGAGTGGGGTAGTCTATTCTCCATTTGGTCTGAGTGATTGGCGTAATTTTGCGATAGGAGAGATTACGGAGAAGAAGTTTGGCCTTCCTGTCTTTCTCGTTAATGACAGTGATGGCGCGGCCTTTGGCATGAAATGCTTCGGAAAGTGCAGAGACATCAGTTCCTTTATAAGTCTGTATTTCGACGAAGGAATTGGCGCCGGAATAATCCTGAAAGATGAGATCTACAGCGGGAGTTTCGGTTATTCTGGAGAGATCAGCTACGCTCTTCTTAAGAGCTTCTGTGATGAGCCAATCGATAACAGCGGCTTGAGTCTGGATACAATTGTCTCGGCTCTTAACTCTGAGCTTGGAGAGAATCTCGGGAGTATCGATGAGTTTCTCCGCAAAGGATCTGCCTTAGGTCGAAGAACGGCCTCTGTGATCGGAAGAGTCGGCGATGAACTGGGTCGGATTGCGGCGCTTGTTTCCAACATTTTTGGTCCGGAAGCCGTAGTAGTCAATGGAAAACTTCTGGATTTTGGAGAGATCTTCTTCGAAGCTTTGAAAAGCTCTTTCGAATCCAACCTCTTTTCAGGAGATCGAGTTCGGCTTTTGGAGGGCAACAATGACCAATTTGAAGCATTCTCGACCGGAGCCGCGAGTTATGCGATATTCAGTTACTTGATGAGCAAGGCACTAACAGATTAGCACCACAAAACTACAAAAGGAGGCATGCAAATGAAAAAGAGAGTTTTTATTTCGCTGCTACTGGTAATGTTAATCGGAGTGTTTTCATTCGGCGTAGTCACGCTCAATTTCATCGAGGTTCTTACGAGTCCTGCGAGGACACAGGTAATCAAGGAAATCATCGCAGATTTCGAGGCCAAGAATCCGGATATCAAGATAAATCTCATATCTCCGCCTTATGAGCAGGCCGATCAGAGGGCAACGCTCATGCTCAATACCAACCAGCCCCTTGACATCATCGAAGTCAGGGACTACACAGTGAAGCAGTTCGTGAACAACGGAAAGCTGGAGAACCTTGAGAGCTATCTGGCTGGCTGGGAGCACAATGACACTCTCACTTTCGTCGCGAATCAGGCCGCAAGAACGGTAGATGACACTGCATTCATCGTGCCGCAGTTTTTCTTCATCAAGGGACTTTTCGTGAGAACGGACGTCCTCGAAGAATTAGGCGTCAACTATATTCCAAAGACGATGAGCGAACTGGTTGAACTCTGTATAGAGATCACGGATCCGGACAAGAATCAGTTCGGATTCGGATTCAGAGGAAAGTCCTGGGAGTTCAAATTCTCTGATCTGATCGCCACATCATTCTTGAGTGACATCGATGCGGCCAATATCTATAAGACTCAGTCCGGAGATGTCTACTTCGATGACCCGAGGGCGCTTGAGGGACTTAAGATGTATGTGAGACTCTTCGAAGGAGGAGTTCCCGCTGACGGAATCAACTGGGGATTCAACGAACAGGTCAATGCCTTTGTGTCGGGAATTACTCCGTTCCTTATTCAGGACCCGGATACGGTTGCCCTAGTAGACGAGATGCTTGGAAGAGAGCATTACACAGTGGTCCCGGTTCCAGTAGGTCCTTCGGGGAAAGCTTATCTGGACTATGGATTCAGCGGGCTGGGAATCCCATCATACTCGAAGCACAAGGAAGAGGCATGGGAGTTCATTAAATATATCTCTAGCCCCGAGGTTAACGCATACTACAGCAAGAGTTACGGCCCGCTTCCAATCCATTCTTCCACATATGAGAATGATCCATACTTCAGCTCCGGCGTCTACACGGCATGGAGTTACATGATGAGCCATCCGGAGAAGTACATCTTCGCGTCATATCCTCTAGATTCCGAAAAGTGGCCGGGTTGGCCCGAGATTCATCAGCAGGATATGCAGTCACTCCTCCTTGGCGAGACAACGATCGAAGCCGTTGCGGCTAAATGGGCCGAGTACTGGGCAGACTGATTAAGAACTGAAAGAGATTGACTAACGATTCGGCACGGCGGAAAAAGATTCGATGATTTAGACGCCGTGCCGTTTCTCTGAAGTATTCAGAGCGGTCTACTGAGAGGTGTTGGATTTGAGAAAGAGCTTCTGGAAGTTTTTCATAATGATGATTCCAGCTTTCATTCTCCTGATTGTTTTCACGTACACTCCCATTATTCGTGGCGGAGTTATGGCTTTTCAACGCTACAATATGTTCGATCTCTCTAAGATAGGGTTTATAGGACTTGGAAATTTCAAAGCAATAATAAACGATCGCAATTTCGATTTTTTCAGAATAGTTGTCAATACGTTGGTATGGGTCTCTTTCTCTTTGGTATTCCAATTCGGGCTCGGCTTTGGTCTTGCTCTCCTGATGAGAAAGCCTTTCAAGGGCAGAGGAATCTATTCGGCTCTAGTATTCTATCCGTGGGCAGTATCGGGTTTTGCTATCGGTCTTATCTGGGCGTGGATGTTCAACGGCCAGTTCGGGATAGTAAATGATATTCTTGTGAGGCTGGGGATAATAAGCAATCCTATCGGCTTCCTTTCTAATCCGAAGTATGCGATGATGTCAGTGATAATCGCCAACGTCTGGTATGGGATACCCTACTTCGCAATCATGCTGCTGGCAGCTCTTCAATCGGTTCCTGACGAGCTTTACGAAGCCTCGAGAATCGATGGAGCCAACAGGTTCAAGCAATTGCTCAAAATAACCATACCTTACATAAGGCCGACCATTATCAGCACGGTCCTTCTAAGGACTATGTGGATCATGAATTTCCCTGAGATAATCTATGGAATGACCGGTGGGGGGCCGGCCAATTCGACGCAAATATTGGCGACTCACATGATCAACAGGATTTACCAGTTCTATGATTACGGCCAGGGTGCGGCGATTGGCTTCATAATAATGTCGATGCTGCTGCTTTATGCGATTGTATTCCTGAAAATCTCTTCCCGAAAGGAGGTTACCTTATGAAGGCGCTCATGAAAGTTGTAGGCAAGATATTGAAGATCTTCGCTCTCGGGCTGTATCTTTTGGCTGCGCTCTTGCCCCTCTATTGGGTAGCGGTGACATCCTTCAAGGGTTCCAGAGAGATCTACACCTTTCCGCTGAAGTATCTTCCTGCGAAGTTGTCGTTTGAGAGTTACGCCAAGCTCTTTGGTTTCGCAAACTTCGGGGTCTACTTTCGAAACAGCGCAATAGTGGCGCTTGTTGCGGCCTTCGTAGCCATGCTAATATCCATGTTCAGCGGCTATGCGCTCTCTCGAATTCAGGCGAAAAAATTCAGGAACGGGACTTTGCTTGCCATGTATTTCACGCAGATGGTGCCGTCGTTCATACTTATGGCTCCGCTGTTTGTAATGCTCGCAAATTACGGGATGACCGATAAACTTTCTACGCTGTTCATCCTCTATGTGACCATGGTAATTGCTTTCAGCACTATCATGTCAAAGAGCTTCTTTGACAGGATCCCCGTTTCGCTGGAGGAGGCCGCGGTGATTGACGGCTGCAATACTCTGCAGGCAATGTTCAGAGTCGTATTTCCCCTTACCAAGCCGGGACTGGCGGCGATTTTCAGTTTTGCCTTCGTGAACATCTGGAACGAGCTGTTTCTGGCTTCGATGTTCATCTTCTCGGATGAAAAGATGACGGTTCCAGTTGCGCTGAACTCCTTCATCTCAAAGGCAGGTATAAGCTGGGATGTCTTGAGCGCGGGACTCGTTATTTCTCTCTTGCCGACGATGATAGTGTTTGCCTTTGCCCAAAGATATATAATTGCCGGACTTACCGAAGGCGCAATAAAAGGATAAAAGGACTGGAGGATTTTTAGGATGCAGAGAAAGCACATAACAGAGATCTTGCACTATCTTGGAGAAGAGGATTTACCTTCTGGAGCGGTCAATCCTCCGTTGTTCCAGACTTCGATTTTCTCGTTCAAGGACTTTGATGATTTTTCAACGGCCATTTCAGATGAGACGAACCACTTTCTGTACACTCGGGGAAACAATCCGACCGTAAACATTCTTGAACAGAAATTGGCTGCGCTCGAGCATGCAGAGAGAGCAAAGCTTTTCGCATCTGGCGTTGCTGCGATAGTCTCCAGTATTTCGGCCTTCGTGCAGAGCGGTGATCACATAGTGACGATCAAGGACTGCTACAGCTGGACATCCACGTATGTAGCGAAGTATATGGCGAGATTCGGTGTAGAACACACATTTGTGGAAGGAAGCGATGCGAATGAACTTGAAGCGGCGCTAAGGCCAAACACAAAGATCATATATCTCGAAAGCCCAACGACATTCACTTTCAAACTTCAAGATCTGACCGAAGTGGCCTCGCTGGGAAGATCAAAGGGAATCAAGACGATAATCGATAATACATGGGCAACTCCGATTTATCAGAATCCGATTGATTTCGGAGTTGATCTAGTGGTGCATTCGGCTTCAAAATACCTTGGCGGAAACAGCGATGTAGTCGGCGGTGTCGTTGCCGGTTCGAATGAAGATATCAAGAGAATCTTCGAAAAGGAGTTTCTAAATACCGGGGCCGTGCCCGATCCCTTTGCCGCCTGGTTGATACTAAGGGGAATCAGGACTCTTCACATCCGCATGCCGGTTCATTTCCAGAATGCGATGGAGCTCAGCAGAAGATTGCAGGAAAACGAAGCCGTTGAATATGTCCTGTATCCGATGCTCGAATCTTCTGATCAGTACTCTCTTGCGAAAAAGCAGATGAGGGGAGGTTCCGGCCTCTTTTCGTTCAAGCTCAAAACAAGAGACATCGACAGGATCAAGAGGTTTGTGAACTCTCTCAAGTTCTTCAGGAGGGCAGTAAGCTGGGGCGGTTATGAGAGCCTCGTCTCTCCTTATGCGGTTTCTCACAGAGATCCCGGTGAGAATGTCTCTCTAATACGGATTCACGCAGGATTGGAGGAAATTGAAGTCCTTTCCGAGGATCTTGAGAGCGCAATTAGATCAGCTCTCTGAGTGGTTCTTGTCAGACTGCTCATGAGAAAGGACTTTCCAGGATATTGGAGGAGATACTGTGTATCGTTCTAGATCCGAGTCATGCGTAAGGCTCAAGAAGGAACTGTCTGAGCTCTTTCCCTATACTGTGAGAGAGAGAGAAAGGATCGACGGCTGGCTGTTCAGCGGATCGCGCTCGGAGACTCCGCCTGAAGAAGGATGGAAGGAGATATCGGCCGGTTATTGCTGGGATGAAGAAAGCTTTCCTGTCTGGTTCAGATCGAGTTTTGAGAGAGAAAAGCTCAAAGACGGCGAAAGGCTCTTTCTGAGAGTCGTCCCGGGAGGCGAGAGTCTTGTGATGGTAGATGGTCATTCTTATGGCGAGATAAACGTCTATCACCAACTCCTGGATGTCACGAAATTTGCGGACGGAAAGCGCCATATTCTGGATATTCAGACCGTCCCGAAAGGACTCTTCGGAACCCATCTATCCGGCCCCGTCTTTGAAGCTGCGGAACTGCTCCTTGAAGATGAGCTGGTTTCGGGGACCTATCTCGATTTCATGGTGGCAATAGATGTCTTTGAAGCGACAAAGGATGACGTGCTTGCCGAGAAACTGTTTAAAATCATCAGCGCTTGCCTCTCGGCAATTGAACTGCCGAGATCGACGGATGAGTATTTCAAGACCGCTCCCGACAATCCCACCCTTTTTGGTCAGCAGCAATACGGAAGCGTCAATTATCTCTGGCGCTCCCCAAGTTTCGAGAAGTCGAGCGGTAACGAATTGCCTGAAGATTACAGGGTTACGGTATTGAGGGCGTGCGACAATCTGAAAGATTCAATAGTGAAGCTTACAGAGGAGCACGGATCCACAGGCTCTGTTCAGGTTACCGGGCAGGCGCATATTGACTATGCGTGGCTCTGGCCAATCAACGAAACGAAAAGAAAGATCAGAAGAACCTTTGCCAATGCTCTGAGACTTATGGAGAAATATCCCAAGTTCGTGTATATCCAGTCTTCGGCACAGATGTACAAGGATCTTAAAGAGAACGATCCAGACCTCTACGAGAGAGTCAGGGATAGTATTGTGCGGGGAAGCTGGGAAGCGATAGGCGGAATGTGGGTAGAAAGCGATTGCAACATTGCCAGCGCGGAATCCCTCGCGAGACAGTTCTTGTACGGCCAGAGGTTCTTTGAAGAGGAGTTTGGCGTCAGGTCTTCGGTGGCGTGGCTGCCCGATGTCTTCGGTTTCTCCTGGATTCTTCCCCAGATCATGAAAGAGGCGGGAATAAAGTACTTCTCCACGACTAAACTGAAATGGAATGAGAAGAACCGCTTTCCCCTTGACCTATTCCGATGGAGAGGTCTGGACGGAAGCGAGATTGTCTGTCATTTCTTCGATAACCCTCAAGGTGGCTACAACGGAATGATCAACCCCGAAGCGATTCTTGGAACATGGGATAACTTCCAGAACAAACAGGTTCACAACAAGACCGTCACAACTTTTGGATACGGTGACGGCGGCGGGGGTCCGACCGACGAAATGCTTGAGTACTATGAACGGCTGAAGAACTATCCTGGTATGCCCAGTCTTGAAATGGCCCCGCTGCAGAAGTACTACGAGAATCTACCGAAGGATGTCGAGCTACCCCTCTGGGATGACGAACTCTACTTTGAACTGCACAGAGGCACTTTCACGACTCAGGCAAGAACTAAGAAGCTTCACAAAGAGGCCGAAGACGCGCTGTACAGACTTGAGGTATTTGGAGCGCTACTTGTCGAAAGAGAAGAATATCCGATCGAGAGAGTTAGAAGGCTGTGGGAGATGCTTCTTCACAACGAATTCCACGACATCCTTCCCGGCTCGTCGATAAACGAAGTTCATCATCAGGCTGAAAGTGAACTCAGCGGTGTAATTGAGGAAACGAATAAGATCTCTGAAGGCTTCGTGAGTTCTAGGAGCGACGGGAATCCTAGATTCAAGACCGTTATCAATGCAAGCTCCTTTTCTCGAGAAGTAATCTTTTCCGATGAAGACGAAAGATGTTTGCGAAGGTCCGACGGCAAGAAGCTCGCTTCCCAAAGAACATATGACGGGAAATCCGTATACAGTTTGGGCGGGATGATCTCTCCTTTCTCCGCTCAAGTATTCGAATACATAGACGAGAAAGTCGATCGGCATGCGCCCGACGACGATACCGTGATGGAGAACGCTTACTTGATCGTTGAAGTAAATGCAGACGGAAGCATATCTGCCTACGACAAGACTCTTGACAGGCCGCTTCTTTCGGGACCGGGAAACTCTCTCTATGTATATAAAGACATTCCCGTTGCTTGGGACGGTTGGGATATCGATCATGACTATGCCAGATCGAAAAGAAAGCTCGATGCTTCTGAAGTGAGAACGATAGAAAGCGGTCCTGTAAGAAAGGTTGTTCAAGCAACCTATCATTACGAGGGAAGCACGATAATACAGAGATACGTTCTGAACGCTCTTTCAAAGAGACTGGATATTGAAACTGAAATCGAATGGCATACAAGAAGGACTTTGCTGAAGGCCAATTTTCCCATCAATCTTCTCACCCGGGAAATCAAGTGTGACCTTTCGGCCGGTTATTCGCTCAGAAGCACCAGGGTCAGAAATTCATTCGAAGATGCGCGATTCGAATTTCCGGCGCATCGATGGGTGGAGGTTTCGGAACCGGGCTTCGCCGTCTCCATATTGAATGACGGAAAGTACGGTCATGCCTGCCGCAATTCAGACGTCTCATTGACGCTTCTCAGATCGCCGATCTATCCCGATTTCTTCGCCGATGAGGGAAGGCACGGTTTCACCTATTCCTTGTTTTCCCATGACTCCACAGACGCTCTTAAGGCAGTTACAGAAGCAGAAAGTCTAAATAAGCCTCTAGTTCTGGCATCAGGCAGTCTCAATTTGAGTGAAGATTGCCTTCAGATATCTGCCAGGAATCTAAAAGTTCTCGCCCTGAAGCATTCCGAGAGTACCGGTTATGTGCTCAGACTGGCCGAAGTTGAAGGCAGATGTGGAGTCGCCAGTGTCAGAACTTCCCTGCCCTTTAGTCGCTGCTGGATTTCCAACATTCTCGAAGACAGAGTCTGCGAACTTCCTGTTGTAGATGGTAGAGTTCAACTCGAGTACCGGCAGTTCGGAATACATACTCTGATTTTTGAGTGAAGATAGAAGCTATGGAAAGTGATGAAGATGAATGAAGTAAAAGGCAGGATACTGGGAATAGATATTGGAGGCACAAAGACCGCAGTTGTTTTGGGCGATGAAGATCTGAATATCATCAGGAGAAGAGAGTTTCCTACCGAACCCGACAGAGGCTTTGAAAGCTTTTTAGAGAGACTATCCCTAGAAATCGATCTTCTAGTGAAGAGGGAAGTTCCGGCAAGAGCTGGAGTATCTGTTGGAGGTCCAATGGATTCAAATACGGGGACTCTTTTCAATCCTCCTCATCTCAGGTGGGGGACGGTCAACATAGTTCAACCGCTTGAGGAGCGCTTTCATTTTTCAGTAACCGTTCAGCATGATGGAAGAGCGGGGGCTCTGGCAGAGAGTATTCTTGGAGCGGGCAAGGGTTTCTCAAACATTATCTTTCTGACGCTGGGAACCGGTCTTGGAGCAGGAATAATCATAGATGGCAAACTGTACAACGGGTCGAAGGGATTAGCCGGAGAGGTCGGCCACATGAGAGTGGCCGAAGACGGACCTTCGCTCTTCGGCAAGAATGGTTCCTGGGAGTCATATTGCAGTGGGACCGGGATTTCGCTGTACGCCAGTTATAGATTCCCGGAGAGATTCATACGTGGAACGAGCACTGAGAAAATCGCAGGCATGGCCCTAAAGGGAGATCCTTACGCCGTCACAGTACTTGAAGAAAGCGGAACTTACTTCGGCAAAGGACTGGCCGTACTGCTGGACATTTTAGATCCTGACAGGATAATACTTGGAAATCTTGCGTGGCGTCTTCAGGGAATATGGCTGGAGTCCGCTATGAAAGAGGCGGTCAACGAGTCTTTGATCGGCGAGAAGGCGAGAGAAAGAGTTGTCCTATCGGCGCTCAAAGACAAGATAGGTGATTATGCGGCTTTGATTGTGGCCAGCCGAAGAGGAAGGAGAGGATAGGAGATGGAGCTTGAAGACGTGGCCCGAAAGGCCTTTGAAGAGAGCATACGGGTGAAAAGAGATTTCATTGAACGTTATGAAAATGCTCTTTTAGAGGTTGCCCGTGAGGTTACGCGTAGAATCGGCAACGGTGGTACGGTCTATTTCATGGGAAATGGAGGAAGCGCTGCAGATGCCGCTCATCTGGCAGCGGAACTTGTGGGAAGATTCTATATTGAGAGAAGACCGATAAGGGCGGTATCATTGCCCAGCAACGACTCGATTCTTACCGAGATCCCGAATGATTTCGGATATGATCAGATCTTTTCGAGACAGCTGGAAGCCTTTTTGAGAGAAGAGGATGTTGTGATAGCAATAAGCACAAGCGGAAACTCGAACAATATCTTGAGAGCTCTCGAAGTGGCAAGGAAAAGGCTATCTTTGAGAATAGGCATGACTGGCAGGACTGGCGGAGACATGATCGATCGCTGTGACTATTTGTTCAAGGTTGATTCAACGGATGTACCGAGAATACAGGAGACGCACATAACACTGGGACACGTGCTGTGCCAGCTAATAGAAGCGATGGTAGCTGAAAAAAGTTGAATTGGCAGATATGAAACGGTAGGTGGAATGATGAGATACGAAGGAAAGTTCGAGGTATTTGACAGTTCAAGTGTAAGAACCTATCCGCTTAAGGATAGACCAAGCGAGGTCAATATCTCAGACTTGATCGATGAAAATAAAGTGATCGATGAAGTCGATAGCAACTTGTCAGGAGACTTGGAAGAGCTGGCTTCGAAGGTTGTGGAAGCTAAGAGTCAGGATAAACCGGTGATAATGTTCAGCGGGGCCCATATAATCAAGAATGGGATGGGGCCGCTTCTTTCATCGCTCATAAAAAAGGGAATCATCTCTGCCCTTGGCGTCAACGGGGCCTTTACAATACACGATTTCGAACTGGCCTACAGCGGAAAGACCTCCGAGAGCATTCCAAACGCCTTGTCAGAAGGGCTTTTCGGTTTTGCAGAAGAGACGAACAGATTCATAAACCAGGCACTTGTCCATGGAAACAGGCTTCGTATTGGTTATGGAGAGGCAATGGGCAGATTGATATCTGGCGAACCCTTTCCCGAAAAGGTGAAATTCATGTATCCCGAGGTATCGATTCAGTATAGCGCATACAAGAAGAATATTCCGCTCTGTGTTCACTGCGCCGTGGGAACAGATATCTATCATATGAGCCCTTATTTTGATGGAGAGGCTCTTGGGGGTTGCTCCGGAAGAGATTTTCTTATATTTGCCAACGAGATTTCAAAACTGGTTAACGGCGGAGTAGTAATAGTTGTCGGTTCGGCCGTGATAGGGGTTGAAGTGATACTTAAGGCGATTTCGATGGCCGCAAATGTTGGAAAGCCTCCAAAGGGAATTACGACGGCCAGCTTCGATATAAGAGAGGCTGATCTCGAACAAACTTCCAAGAACAACAAGAATGCTCCATCGTATTACTTTAGGGATATAAAATCGATCGTTACAAGAATTCCAGAAGCATTTGGTGGTGCTGGTTACTACATAAAGGGCGACCACAGAGAGACTCTGCCGGCATTTTACAGGTCGATTGTGAGGAGGTCGGCATAAGCTTAATGGATCAAAAGAAACCAAAAATCCTTGTGATCGGAGACTTATTTCTAGACAGATACGTCTATTACGACCCAGCTCTGTCCAAACCAAGCCTGGAGACGGGGCTAATGACGATAACCGGAATCAAAGAGGAGTATTCTCCCGGGGCAGCCGGAAACGTGGCGAAGAATCTTGCGATGCTAGATGTAGAGGTAATCGTGCTAGGCCCTGTAGGGTGCGACGGAAGGCAGTACGATCTCGAAAGAGAACTCAGTAAGTATGGCATCTGCACTCAGTTCCTAATAAAATCGCAGTCCCATGTAACGCCCGTCTATACTAAGTTCATAAACACAAACACGGGAGAGGAGGATCTTCCAAGGTTGGACATTCCGCCGATTGGTCTGAACGAGACCAGCAGGGCCGAGATGATAAGAGCAATCGAACTTCTTGTGCCGACTGTCGATGCCGTCGTAGTCGAAGACCAGGCAGAAATTCCAGGGAGGGGCTGTATAGACGGCGAGATAGTATGCCGGCTTCTCGATATGAGCACAAGATTTCGAGACAAGACCTTCGTTGCGGATTCCAGGACTAAGCCCGAGGCCTTCGCCGGTTTTCTGGTGAAGCCAAATATGAATGAATTCATATCTGGTTTGAAGAGAATGGGTATCATAGGCAACGATGAAAGCGAAATTCCCCACAAAATACTGGTTCAGCAGTATTTGACGGATTTCTCTCGGAAAGTGAGATCTCCAGTTGTGGTTACCGCCGGCGAGGACGGATCGTTCTGTTTCGAGTGTGGTGTGTTGAACCGGGTTTTCAGTCTTGAAGGAGAAGTGAAAGACGTCTGCGGAGCGGGAGATGCTTACATTGCAGCACTCGCGGTAGATCACTGCTCCGGAGAAAAGCCTCTATTGGATTCGGCTAGATTGGCCACAAAAGCCGCAGCACTTTGCGTCTCTCATAAGGGGACGGGAAAGCTTTCAAGGCAGGCGCTTTCCGAGATGAGCGAACCCGAATATTGCGAAATCGACAATCCGTCAATCTTCAGAAACAGCTGCAGGCTTCCTGGCAATGTTAAGCGAGTACTTTTTGATTTTGATGGCACGATCTCTCTACTCAGAGAGGGCTGGCAGCCAATTATGAGAGATCTCATGATACGTTTTATCACAGGAGAGAAGGAGATTGAAGAAGAGGCGCTTTCAAGAATCATGGTCGAGGTAGATGAATTTATTGCCGAGACCACAGGTCTTCAAACAATCCTGCAAATGGAAGGACTCCGTAAGCTCGTTATTGAGTACGGTTTGGTTCCACCAAACGAGATTCTGACTCCGCTGGAGTACAAGAGGATCTATACCGGCTGCTTGAAAAAGATAGTGGAGGAACGCATCAATGAAAACGCGGAGAGCAAATACCTGCTTCGTGGAGCGCTTGGGTTTCTAAAGACGCTGCGAAAAGGAGGAGTCACTCTTCTGCTTGCATCGGGAACCGATGAGGAAGATGTAATAAAGGAATCACAGTACCTAGGGGTACACAGTTACATGAATGGCGGGGTATTTGGAGCGCTAGACAGCATCGAGGAGTATTCGAAAAAGAAAGTCATTGAAAGGCTCATGAAAGAGGAGAGAATAAGACCTGACGAACTCGTGGTAATTGGTGATGGACCAGTCGAAATTACTGTGGGCAGAGAAGTCGGAGCCTTCACCATAGGGGTTGCCTCAAACGAAAAGGCTGGATTTGGCTGGAACAAAAAGAAATTTGAAAGACTGGAGAAAGCCGGGGCAGATGTGATAATTCCGGATTTCTCAACCGGAGCCTCGCTTGCGAAACTGATCTTCAAGAATAAGATCTGATTACGGCTGCGAATTGAAAGACATGAGACTGCCTTCGGCAGGAGGCGTTTTTAAAGCCAATCTGCTGGCGCAAGCCAGTCAGGCTATGCCTGGCTAGTTCCGCTTCGCGAGCAAAAAGAGACGCTGTAAGCTTCGAGGAGACGTCCTTCGTTGTTCGTCACAGATCATGGACCCGTCCTTCGTGCAGTTTCTCGTTCCGATGCTGCGAGTCCAGGTTCCTCGTTCCTGGTTCAAGACAGAGGAAAGAACATCGAGTAGGAGAGGGGCGGAGCCCCTCGTCCTCTCACAGAACCGTGCGTACGGGCCTCGTACACGGCTCATGGATCGAGTATCGGATACTTCGACAGGGGATGATAGTACGATGTCATATCGAATAAGTTCATCTCTTCAAAGAACCTGTTGGGAATGGCGTAATTGACTGCTTTTGTGTGAGAAGAGCGCCATTTGTTCATTCTCAAATTGACTTTCTCTTCCCATCCAGCCCTTCTAAGGACTCTGTTCAGTTTCTTTGTGCTCTTCCACTGGTGTAGTATGATGGCTCTAAGCCTTCTCCTTATCCAGCTCAAAAGCCCTCTCAAGGTAGATTGTAAGTCTACTATCCTGAAATAGCTGGCAAATCCTCTCAACAGTGGATTTAGCTCTTTCACTATTTCCTTTACCGGTGTGCTCTGGTTCCTTCTTGTAAGTCCCTTGACCTTTCCCTTGAACCTTTTCAATCTGGATTTCTCTATCCCAACTCTCTCGCCTTTTATTTCGAAGCCAAGAAAGTGAAAGCCCTCCTCCAGTGTTGTGATTCTCGTCTTGTTTCTGTTGACCTTGAGCTTCATGTCAATCTCCAGTATGTTGATCGCGATTGCCAGAAACTCTCGGGCTTCTTCCTGGGTTTTCGAGAAGATTAATATGTCGTCTGCATATCTGACTATCCTTATTCCTCTGGCTTTCATCTTCTGGTCGAACTCGTCCAGGTAGATGTTCGCCAGCAGGGGACTTATTACACTACCCTGTGGACTGCCAGTTTCTGTTGCCTTCCAGACTCCATCTTCCATTACTCCGCTCTTCAGCATTGCGCGTATGAGTTTGAGTATCTTTCCATCACTCACTCTCTCTGCTACGGAGTCTATTATCTTCTCATGATCCAGAGTGTCGAAACATTTGCTCAGGTCAAGTTCCACTACATTGCACAGACCGTATTTGGATGCAAAAGCTTTCGCCTTCTCCACCGCCTGCCAGGCATTTCTTCCCTTTCTGTAACCGTAACTGGAGGGATGGAATCTTTCCTCGAATATAGGTTCCAGTATCTCCTTGAGAGATTGTTGTACCACCCTGTCTCTCACAGCAGGTATTCCCAATTGCCTTGTTTTACCATCTGCTTTTGGGATTTCTACTCTCCTGAGTGGCATGGGCATGTACTCACCGCTCTTGATTTCTTCGGATAATCTCTCGATTTCTTCAAGGAGTTTCTCCCCGAATGATTTTACGGTTACTCCGTCTATCCCAGGAGCTCCTCTGTTGGAGTTTACCCTGTGATAGGCTTTCAATAGGTTCTTCTTCGAATAGACTTTGTCGATTAGACTGTAATACTTCATCTCTTTCTCCTGCATGCTCCCTTCCAACAGCTCCAGCCTCAGATATTGTTGCGACAATTAATGACTGGCTTCTCTACCCTCCCGGGAATATGTACCTTGTCTTTAACTGTCTGACCTAAGTCTCTTCACTGTCTTCCGATCACATTTCTTCGATCCTTCTCCCCTTCGCAAGTGATGGAGCCTTTCGACCTCCTCATCACCCCCTTGGCTTATAGCCAAGGTCCCTTCTCCTTTCGGAGAGGTTCTTCACTACTACGGGTTCATCTGCCATCCTCCTGAGCTTTCCCTTAACTTGGATCTCCTCCTTGCTAACGGTTACCCCTTTCGGACTCATGAGGACTTCCCCGGGTAAGATACACCACTTTCATCCGAATCCTGCCATCCGAACCTTTACAGCTGGAGTCAGGGCTTTCCCTTATCTCGCAGGGTTACCCTCTGTAACGGCCATCTCTGGTTCACTTTCGTTCAGTTCCGGACTTTGCCTCGGGCTTCCTTCAGATTCACCGTTACCAGTGACACCCTTGCCTCTGGCTAATGCTTCTTTGACTCCCCACATTCGGGTCTTTCACCCTATAGTTGTGTACCATGCCGGGCGCACGTGATTCTGAGTCAAGCTCAGAATGACGGGAAAGGAGTAAGACTGTCATCCCGTAATGCTCCTATACGGGACCCCGCTCTTCCCGCTCTTTCGAGGGAGCGGAGATGCCGGATCGGGGTCCGGCATGACGGAAAGGGAGGAAAGACCGCGAAAATGGGGACTGACAAATCTCTTCATGTCTGTCCCCGTTTTTCGCGAAGACCGGGCATGACGTGAGGGAGGAAGACCGGGATCCTGACTGGGAGCGCGTCAGGATGACGTAAGGAGACTGTCATCCCGTGGTGTCCCTGTACCGTCATCCCGTGTCATCCCGTAGTACTCCTATACGGGATCTCGTTCTTACCAACAACCGGCAGCCAACTCTCGATAACGCTCTTTCTCCCCACTCTCCACCGATATTCTGCCCGCGAAGCGGAACTGACGCAATGAAAGAGTAGAGGTCGGAGGCGTGAGGTTGGAAGAGCGCAAAGTTCTTGATCTTCTTACCGCTGGTCCGCCTCGTGAGCGAAGGGTTTCACGGCGTCAGGCTAATGGCTTTAAACAGATAACAGGCAGTATCTTTTATAAGCCGCTATAACAGTCTTTCAAGGATACGCTCGATATCTTTCTCCAATTCCTCAGGTATCTTAGTACCGAAGAGGATAATTGTCCCGTAAACACCGATTCGGCTTCTAACTGTGCCACAAGGGTTTATCCTGTCAGATTCTACACTTGTTCAAACGACAATATAGTTGTTATAATCCAGTTACCCGACACGGAGGTCCCAGTGTATGCAACCGAACTCAAGAACACATCTGGATAAAGCGTTCGATCACCTGGACAATGTCATCTACATAATGGGCGAAGTAATAAAGGGAAGAAATGCCGAAGAGATCAGAAAACACCTGGTGGAAGACGATCCCTTCAACAAGTCGAGAGAGTACAGAGGCAATATAGCCAACTGGCTAATCGGCGACTACGTCAGGGGCTTCACTCCTTCAGCGCTGGACGTCTTTGCGCGCATAATGACTTCCGACGTAATAGAGACGCAGATAAAACGTGAGTTGCTCTTCTGGAAGAACTGCGAAAGGGACTCGCTCGCCAGGGCGCTCACACTCGAGCATATATATCCTGCCTACCACAGGGGAGAGCCCTTCCTGCTACGTGAAGACGTAGTCGAGTTTATCGTCAAGAAGGCGGGCTTCACAAAGTATATGTCTGACAAGAGGATAACAAACTACCTCTCAATAACATCAAAGCTCGGTATGGCCGAATCTAACGGCAAGAATATAGATTTGCATTTTTTCCGCCCTAAACGAGAGAGCGTTACCGCGGTCCTGTACTTCCTCTTCAACTCAAAACTTTCACCTTCCGCCATTTTGAAGGCAGACGATTTCAAATACTTGCTTCTGGACGAGAGGGATCTCCTCTCTTACCTTGCGGGGCTGAACGCTTCCGGGATCATAGAGTTCGCTATGGCAGGAGACGTTGTAAGGCTTGAGCCGAAGATAGACTTCGAGGTGTTGCTCGATGCACTTGCGCGATAACCTCACACTCTCAGAGAAGCTGGATATGGTCTCAGACAAGCTCTCAAGGGCGGATTCACTCGTCAGCGAGACGGAAGGTTCCCGGGTAATAGTCCTCATAGTAGCTCCGAAGGAAGAGGCGACGGCGGTACGTGAGTTGAAGATGCGTTTCGAGGGCAGGATAAACCTGCTCAATTTCGGGGCTAAACTCGTAGAGACTGCTAAGAGTTATGGTATGGAGAATCTGGAGGACGACTTCTCGTTTCTAGGGAAGTCTAGCATAGGCGACTTCTCAAAGCTACTGCTAAACGGTCTTATCGAGAGTATCGTCGAGTCTTCAAAGGCGAACCCTATAACGGCCGTACACAGACTCGGGATACTCAACGGTTTCTTTGGTCTCAACCCGTTGATCGAGGGCGTGACCGGCAATCTCGCCAATCCCGCCCTCTTTATTTATCCGGGAAAGAGGAAGGACCATATCCTCACATTTCTAGACGGAAGGCACACGACATCGGTTTACAGGGCTTTAGTGATCTGAAATAGACAGTAGGGGGTCGGGGTAATGAAAATAAAAGATCTTCTGAAGATAAACATAGCTGAGGAAGTCCCTCTGGTCATAAAAGCGGGGGATCAGAACCTTGAACTCGAGCAGAAGGAAATCTCCCAGTACATAGTGACTCACCAAATAGAGAGCCATCTCGAGAATTTTCTCCTGAACTATAAGCTCCCATCCACCGAAAAGATAGGCGTCTGGATCTCGGGCTTCTTTGGCTCGGGAAAGTCATATTTTGCCAAGATACTGGGCTACCTGCTCTCCAATCACGCCCTGCCCAGGGGCATAACGGCACGCGAGCTCTTCAACGAAAGGGTAGCCAGCTGCGCAAACCCCGAATTCCTCAAGGCAAGTATAAGCGCTCTCAACAGCATACCTGCCACGGTGATAATGTTCGAGATAATAGGCGAAGGCTCTATGACCGAAGATACCGTACAGCAGGTGATGTTCAAAAAACTCCTTCAGGCGGGCGGTTACTCTAGCGTCCCGAGCGTCGCGATTATGGAGTATGAACTGGACGAGTTCGGCCATCTGGAAAAGATAAGAGAGCTCATAAAGGCCGGAGGAGACGACTACGGCAAAATAACCACCAATGCTGGCGAGTTCCGCCGCCTCGTATCGCGCGTTATGGCAGAACGGCTCGGGTACAGCTTGGAAGAGGCTAAAGACTTCCTTAGATCGGCGGTGGACAAATACAAAAATCTCACGCCCGGTGAGTTTGCCGATCACTGCGTCGCCTATACAGAGAAGACAGGGAAACGCCTGGTCTTCATCATAGACGAGATAGGCCAGTACGTGACCTCAATAAAAGACAACGACGACAGGATACTCGCCTTACAGGCGGTGGCCGAAGCCTTCTCGTCCAAAGGTAAGGGCTCGGTAAGGCTTATAGTGACCTCTCAGGAGAAGCTAGACCAGTTAATAGCCAACAGCAACTTCGACAAGCACAAACTCGGAAAACTGACCGACCGCTTCGAGGTAAGGCTAGACCTAACTTCCGAGAACGTGGACGAGGTGGCCCGTGAGAGGCTGCTGAAGAAAAAGATAGAGACAGAGCCGCTTTTTGAGAAGACGATGCGAGACAATCAGGGTAACATAACCACACTGAGCAACACGGAAGGAAGCTACAAAAAGACCGAAACCAAAGACGACCTTATGAACTACTATCCCTTCCATCCCTACCATTTCCAGCTCATACCGGACTTTGTGCAGAACGCCAGAGGGAAATCTTACCAGCAGGCAACGACCCGCAAGTTTATCTCTCTGGTCGATTTCATACTGAAGAACCTGAAGGATGAAGAGTTTGGCAGGATGGTGAACGCCACCGACCTCTTCGACGCACTCGGACCGGGCTTCTTCGGCTCTGAAGTAATGGCGCTTGTAAGAAGCGCCGACGACTACCTTGGCAGAAACGTAAAGGCTTCCGACATACTCAAGACTCTCCATATCCTGAAGAACCTGACGAAGATAAAGGCAAGCGAGACGGTCATAACCCGGCTGCTCGTGAAAAGCATCTACGACAAAGAGTACGATCTGGGCAAAGAAGTCAGGGACGTTATTGACTATCTAGTTGATAACAGATACGTGACCCGCTATAACGGCGAGATAGATCTGGTGACCGATCTCGAGAGAGAGTTTATAAAAGAGATGAATGAAACCATCATAGACATACCCAAAAGAAACGAAGAGATAGTCAGGCAGCTTCAGGCAATATCCAACCACAGGGATTACAGAGAGATCCAGTACGGAGACGGCCCAAGCGTACCCGTAGAGTGGCTCTTTGAAGGTAATTCGATCAGTAGCAAGAAAAAGGGCCTAAAAGTCAGTGTCGCTTCATTCACCGGGGCGAATGTGGAGGGTATAGAGTTCGAGTCTGTGAACCACGCCGATACGGTCTATCTAATACCCGAGGAAAACGACAAAATAGACACGCTGGCCCGCGAGATAAAGAGGCTGGAGGTCTCTTTAGACTCGTTCCGCACATACAAGACAGGCGGTGACACCAGAGAGATACTCGCAAAGTATTCGGAGACTATGGAAAACAAGAAGAGAGAGCTGACCGGAGAGATCCGCCACAGCTTCGAGAAGGGAAAGCTCGTCTATGTGGGTGAGTTAATCTCCGGTGGCAACATACTTTACAAACTCAAGGAGTTCATAAAAGACAGGGTTATCCCTGCTTACTATACTGACATTACCGCCACTACTGCGAAGTCCAAAGACATAGAGGACGTGCTGACCAGACCGCAGAACACGTTGAAGACAGTGCGGGTTGACGATGACCACCGTGTCTTCGACGAGAATGGCGAGCTAATAGAGACCCACAAGATAATCTCGCCCGTTATACGGTCATTGAAAGAAGACAGGACGGGCGCGGACTTGCTGGAGGAGTTCACATCTCCTCCATACGGCTGGACTCAGGAGACGGTTATGTACTCTGTGGCCTGCCTTATGCGCGGGGGCAAGATAACGCTGAACAACATAGACTCGTACGGCAAGCCCGAAGTGCACAAGGCATTTAAGAGTGTCGGCGAGTTCAAAAATGCAAAGATACGCAAGAGCGTTGTGCTCTCGACAGAAGACAGGAACAGACTAATACAGCTTATAAACCCTCTGCTGGACGACGGGAAACTCTCGCTCCAGTCACCAAGGAGCGAGTTCATAACTCACGCCCTCGATGGCCTTAAACGTCTGTACAGAACCCTTGAAGAACTCAAGGGAAAGATGGAAGAGCTCGGTGCGGCCGTTAACTGGGAGCTGGACAAGACGAAGGGACTTATAAACCTGCTTGTCGGGGGCGGCCACGACTGTCTTGACAAACTACTGGAGGAGAGGACTATCTTAAGGGAGCTGAAGGAAATCGCAGACAAGACCGAAGACTTCCTTAAGAAAAACTACGAGAAGATAAAGAAGCAGAGGGGCTTTTTGAAAGACATAGATGGCGAGATAGCCAAGAGAGAGTTCGACGACGGGCAGTCTGAAGAGTTATCTGCGCTGGTGAAGGAGTATAGAGACACTCTCCCGAGCATCGCCTCATTTGGCACCGATCTGGACGGTATCTTCGAGAAGCTAAGAAACACCTACAAAGGCTACTTCAACCCCGTCCATAACGAAAGAGACCGACTGCTGAGCGAGATAGAAGAGTACCTCGACTCCATACGTGAAGAGCGAAACCAGCTGGGTAAGAGGGCGGCGGACCAGAGCTGGTTCAAAGCGCCGAATTCTCCCTGCAACGAACTCGAGATACGCTTCTCCTCAAAGTGCGAGCACTGCCATATAGGCTTCCGTGAGGCCGTTCTGGAGATAGCGAGCCTCAAGGGCAAACTTGAAGGGTTGAAGGCCTCTTATGAGAAGTTTATGGAAGAGAGACCCGTTACCACGCCTCCGCCGGTCAGACGTGAGAGATTAAAGCTCAAGAGAAGACTCACATATCTGCAACTGAAGAGAGAGCTTGAGAAACTGACGCTGAACGATAACACAGAGATAGAAATAGAGCTGGAGGACTGATATGGCCGATCTAGAAAAGACGATAATACAGATACGCGAGACACTGGAGCGATCGTATCCGCTCCTTCTTAAACAGTGCGGGATTACGGAGAGCGGCGATATGGGCAGGGCCTTCCCTGGCTCTGAAGGGCTACGTGAGCAGATACTCCCGATAGTGCAGGCAGATGAAAAGCAACTGGGCATTAAAGAAGCCAGAGAGAAGTTCGTTCAGGAGGCCTCGTTCACCACTCTCAACAGGCTCGTCGGGCTCAAAGCGATGGAAGCGCGGGGCCTGCTGGAGAGGACGTATGTTACCAAGAGCATAGACACCGGCGGAAAGAGCGAGGCACATTACCTGTATCTCAGCAGAAACCCGCAGGCCCGGAGTGAGCCGGGACAGGGCATTAACAACGTCCTCAGAGAGATATTTCAGGAGCTGTCACAGGAACTTCCCCAGCTCTACAACGGCAGCCGTTACGGCTTTCTCCCGCGTCCAAACGACACCGTTACGGTGATCGATCTCATTAACTCCATAGACCCGGAGAAATGGCTGAAAGACGACATAATCGGCTGGATTTATCAGTATTACCAGGAAGCAGAAAAAGCGAGAATCTACGCTGAAATTTCGGCAAAAAAGAAGGTCGATTCCTCTTACAAACTCGTGAGTGTCACCCAGTTCTACACTGAAGACTACATAGTCAAATACATACTCGACAACACGCTGGGCCGTTACTGGCTGGAGATGCACCCCGAAAGCCCCTTAAGAAACTCGCTGAAGTATTACGACACAACTGTACCGGTAAAGAGCCGCGATAAGAAACCTGTCGAGGAGATAACCGTTATGGACCCGGCTTGCGGGAGTGGCCACTTTCTTCTCTACGCTATGGACCTCCTGCACCAGATGTATCTCGATTCCGGGCACACCGAAGATATACCCCGGAAGATAGTTGAGAACAACCTCTTCGGTCTGGACATAGATGACAGGGCGATACAACTGACGGCATTGAGTCTCTATCTGAAGGCCAAGAATCTGTCTAGGAAGACCAAACTTACGAGATCGAATCTCTATGCCTTATCTATGGATCACTTCGACGAATCCGACCTAATGATCTCAATGGGCCTTTCCGACCTCACCAACCCTGTGATCCGCAACCTTATGGAAACACTCACGAGCCTCAAAAAGCTCAATATGATCGGCTCCCTCTTCAGAATGAAGCCGGCAGGCAAGAAAAAGAAGATAGAGAAGACTGCGGTTCTTATGGAGGCCTCCACCGACAGGTCGATGGACAGACTCATACAGAAGATGGTCAACACGATAGAAGAGAAGTTACCGGTACAGGCAGACGCCGTCTCGGCTCTCCTTAACAGCGACTATGCAAAGCAGTTCAACGCGATAAGGCTTTTGTTGAGCGAATACGATGTTGTTGTGACAAATCCGCCTTACAGAGACTCGGGCACACTCTCTGAAGATATGAAGACCTTCCTGAAGGAATACTACCCGGACTCGAAATCGGATATGTACTCTGCCTTCATTGAGAAGTGTCTTGACCTGACCGGGGAGAGAGGCTTTCTTGGGATGGTTACTATGCAGTCGTTTATGTTCATATCCTCACACGAGAAGCTAAGGAAGCTCCTTCTGGAGGAAGCGAGGATCTCATCTCTGGTTCATCTAGGGCCGCGAGCCTTCAGGAGTATAGGCGGCGAGATAGTCAACACCGTTATGTTCGCCATAGAGAGGGGCAACGGGCATCTGGAAACATCCTTCCACAGTGTGAAGGATCTCGACTACGGCGAAAAAGTCAGGACGATAAGTGAGACGCTCGCAGGCAGAGTACCGGAGAGGGCCTATACATTGAACCAGTCCGAGTTCAAGAAGATCCCGGGCTATCCCTTCGTTCACTGGATAAGCGATAGGATAAGGGAGCTGTTCAAGAAGTACAAGCCCCTGATGAAGTATGCCAACGTATCTCACGGATTATCTACCTGCAATAATGACCGTTTCCTTCGCTTCTGGTGGGAAGTGAAGCAGGAAGACATCTCGCTTGATTACAAGAGTGATAGAAAGAAATGGGTACCCTATGCTAAGGGCGGGCCTTACAACAAGTGGTACGGGAATTTGTGGTGGGTAGTTGACTGGGAAGACGATGGGAAAGAGATAAAACAATCTATTGTAGAGAAATTCCCATACTTGAAAGGAAATTATTCTTTTGTAGTTACTAACGAATCCGACTACTTCAGAGAGGGGTTGACTTATACTTTAACGACCAGTTCAGGTCCTACTTATAGGCAAATGCCCATCAACCACATTTTTGATGTAAAGGGAAGTGCTATCTTTCCCATAATGGGCTCAGATTGGGAGTTTCTGTCGGTACTGACCTCGAAATTATTTTCATATATGTCTCTGTCAATAAGACCAAACGTTGACTTCCAAGTTGGAGACTTGAAAACCATACCAATTCCCGAACCATCAACCCTCGGGAGTAAAGCCATAAGCGCTGCCGAAATCCGTGACCTTCTCGGCGGTCTCTCGTCCCACTCTCCACTCTCCACGCTCAACTCGGTTACTCTCTCCTCTCTCGCTCGGGACTGCATAGAGCTAAAGAAAGAGCTGTACAGCTTCCACGTTATGGAACGCGACTTCAAACACGACCCATTGAGCTGGGGACTGAAAGAATTAAGAGAAGAGGGCGGGCAAGTGAGGGTAAAAGACGCCCTGAAGAAGTTCTTCATCCATAAGGCTGAGCTCGAGGCGAGACTTCTTATAAACGAAGCGGTGAACGACGAACTCGTCTTCAAACTGTATGGACTCCTGCCCGAAGACCTGACACTTTCAGATGTGATTACACAATCCGGGCTCTTGGGGTCGCTCACGGAAGATGCGCCTTCTGCTCTTAACGAAGGACGGGTCCACGATCTGGGACGAAGGACGCAGGACGGCTCTTCTGACCTCTACGCTGCCGTTCTCGAGGTCCTTGAATCGGAAGGCATACCCGTCGGTGCATATCCCCGGCGCGAACTGACCGAAAAAGAGAGGGAGAAACTCAGAAAACTCTATCTCAAGCACAGGCACGACAGGGGTTCGGGCAAAAGCGAGGCCATAACGGGGATGGAGTTCGGGATCGTCGAAGAGCTCGCCGGCGCGCTTAAAGTCAGTCCAGTTACCGTAGCCGAAGAGCTGTCGAAAATTGACGCCCTACCCGAAGAAGCCGTAAAGGACGTACTTTCCGAGCACATACAGGCGCTCACACTGGATATACTGCGCGAGGACAACGACGGGATAGTATCACTGTCAACAGACAGTGCCGAGCCCTCACTGCCCACAAGAATAGTGAAGAAATGGCGCGCTCTCGGCATTGGAGACACGTATAACGAAGTAGAAAACCTGCTGGGCAAGAAACTGGAGGAATACCTGCTAAAAGACTTCTTCAAAGACCACTCGAAGCGGTTTATGAACAGGCCAATAATATGGCATCTGGTGTCCGACAAAGGCAGCGTAAACTTCTTTGTGCTGCATCACATATGGTGCTACGACAGAATGCTCCTCCTGAAATCCAAATATTTGAGCCACGTCAAAATGACACTGGAGAACACGCTCGCCACCGAGACCGACGAGAAGAAGAGGGCAAAGCTAATGGAGAGGATGGAAGAGCTCGAGAGACTGGCGATCTCGCTTGACGAACTCTCTGACGGTTGTTACCTCCCCGAGATAGACGGAGGAGTGGCCAAAAACATAGCGCCCCTCCAGAAGAAGGGCCTGCTCAAATACAACCCCCTCAGCACAAAGCTGGTGGATAAAATGCTGAAAGTGGAGTGGTAACACTATGCACTTACTTAATACCGTACTGGCTAGACTCGAGAGACTGGACGATTCCATACCCGTCGTCCTTAAAGACTCCGATCTCTTACTTGGAGAGAGCCTCTCATACTTCGAGGACAGGGGCTGGCACTGCCTGACCCTGACGGATATGGACAGGGAGTACCTCACTATGCTCGAGGCCGAGAGCCTTGCACAATCGGGTAGAAAAGTCCTCATTTACATAGCCAACAGGTCCGAGAAAGACCTCGTCTTCCTCGCCGAATACTGGGACAGGGGAAACGGAGAGCTAGTCTCGGCCATAAACCTGTTGAGTGAATTGAGGATCGACCGGAAAGACTTCAAAAAAGACTTCCTCGTCTCCCTTGTCAGGTACGGTCTGTCCAAAGACGAAGACTGGTGGAAAGACCTCAAGGCACGCGGTGTGGAGAATATAAGCAAAGTATTGAGGGCAAGCCTTTGGGAACTCCTTAATAACAGCGTTTATGCGGAGAGCCTCACTCAAGCGGAGCGAGAGTTTGTATTCATACACTTTGCAAACACTACCTTCGGCCTTAAACTCGTGGCATCGTCATCACCGGAAGAGGCATCGACGCAGATAGGCGAGAAGATACTCCAATCCTCCTACAAGAGCAGACCGGGCGACGAACTTTTCGACTACTACAACGAATGGGCAGACTCTAGCACATACTCAGACAGCATACATTTGCACGCGGAGAGATTTGAAAAGAGCCATAAAGACGAACTTCTGAAAAACATAGACACCTTCGAGCGCGACTACAAACACCCGTTTGTTTCCATAGAGCTTGAGCTGTACGAAAGAAGGATAGACGCCCTTTTGAATGGGGAAGATGCGGAGGAAGTCATAGCTTTTGCAAAAGAGCGCACCGGGAAACGCAAGAAAAGAGAACAGGACAGAGAGGCCGGTATCTACTGGGAAGAACTCGCAAGTCTCGAACCTCTTCTTCAAGATGAAGACCTCGGCGGCATAGACTCACTCGAGAGCTTTCTCAAGGCCTACAAAGAAAGACTCTGGCGTTACGACTCGCTGTACAGAAAGCTCAGAGGCTCACACCTGCCCGAAAGACTGAAGAAATGGGCCTCAGACAGACTCTCAAAGCTGAACGAAGTGATCTCAAACCACTGGACCAACTACTACGAACCCTCAATAGAGCCCCAACAGGCCGGCCTTTTGAGGCGGATACTTACAGGAGAGGGCAAGAAGGCGGTCATCGTCGTGGACGCTCTAAGGTATGAACTTGCCCGCGATCTCAAACTCAAGAGAGAAGTCAAGACAGAGTACGACCCTGTACTGGCGGCGACACCGACCGAAACGCCCGTGGGAATGGGCGCTCTATACTCATCTGGGCATATTGAAAAGAGCCTCAAGGACAGGAGAGTCATTATCCGTGACAAAGAGACGGGCAGAATACTGGATAATGTGACTAGCAGAGAGGAGAACCTCAAAGAGCTCGTACCCGGGGTCGAGATAGTCGAAATGGGCACCAGATTACCGGAAGCCGAGAAGATAGTTATAAAGACAAGGGACATAGACTCTATGGGCCACGACGACCTGATAAAGTTCTACGACGGGATAATTGCCGACCTTTCAGAACTGGCCGACGGACTGCTCAAGAGGGGGTATGAGGTACACTTCACAAGCGACCACGGTTTTTACCTCCCGCTCGAAGGGGAGAAAGTCAAACAGGACGGGACGGGGAGCTACTCAGCCGGAGTAAGGTATAGCCTGAACAGTGTCAAACCCGAAGAGGGGAAGTACGAACAGGCCGGCAGCAGCTTCGTGCTGTACGCCGGCAGCGGAAACGTATTCAAAGACTACGGCGGCCACTTCTGGCACGGCGGTATAACACATCAGGAAGTCATAATCCCGCATCTGGTAATAACACCGATCAAAGGGAAGAAGCGCTGGAGAGTGGAGATAGGAAACAAAGACAGACTGAAGACAGTCCAGAAAGACCGCTTCGACATACTCCTCTTCCCCGAAAAAGACCTCTTCGGCAGCGCTCCGAGAGTGTACATACAGTGTCTGGACGAGAGGATCGAACTGGACGAACCGGTAGAAGATGAGACGAGGCAGACGCTCAAAATAGCTGCAAAGAGCGGTGACACATTCAAAATAGAGATAAGAGACTTAGAAGACGGAGCTCTACTGGACTGGGTAGAATGCAAATACCTTCCGACGAGAGAGCGGCTCTTCTGATAGGAGGACACGCACGTGGAACTGGACGCCCTTGACCTGAAAGTGCTGAAGATATACCCCGAATACGTGATAAAGAAATCACTCGTGAGGAACCTCAAGATAGGCTACAACGTGCCCACATACGTCCTCGAGCACCTGCTTGGGACTTACGCCGACCTCTCAGACCCGAGGAATATTAAGGGCGTGGAAAACGTAGAAGAGATCCTCCAGAAACACTTCCTCCGGCCGGATATGGCAGAACTGGTCAAAATGCAGCTTCGTGACAAGGGTTTTTTCAGGGTGATCGACAGGATAGACGCCTGGCTTGACATAAAGCAGAACGAATACGTTGCCGGCCTCCAGAACCTGAGCATACGCAACGGAGTGATAAGCGACTTTCTGGTCAAGGAACACCCGAAGATGCTTCTGGGCGGAATGTGGGCGATAATCGATCTGATCTACGACCACAACACCTACCCGGGAAGACCCTTCGTGGTAGATAAGATACACCCAATACAGCTGAGCAACTTCATACGCGACCAGTTCGTGGAAAGGAGAAAGGAGTTCACCACACAGGAGTGGATAGACCTCATAATCCGCTCGATAGGCCTGGAGCCGAAGAAAATGGACGAGAGACAGAAGCTCTTTCAACTCCTCAGACTCGTCCCTCTGGTGGAGAAGAACTACAACCTCGTGGAGCTTGGACCCAGGGCTACGGGTAAATCGTACATCTACCGTGAAATCTCGCCGTACTCGTTCTTGCTATCCGGAGGCAATACGACCGTCGCACAGCTCTTCTACAACATAGCCACACGCAAGGTAGGGCTCGTGGGAGAGTGGGACCTTATAGCTTTTGATGAAGTCGCCGGCATACAGTTCAAGGACAAACAGGCGCTGCAGATGCTCAAAGACTTTATGGAGGCAGGCTCGTTCGCCAGAAAGGTGGAGGTAGTGGCCGAGGCCGGGATAGTCTTCAACGGGAATATAAACGACGATGTGCAGACGCTACTGAAGATGTCGCACCTCTTTGAGCCATTCCCCGTGGAGATGCAAGATACCGCCTTACTCGACAGGATACACGCCTACCTCCCAGGCTGGGAAGTGGAGAAACTGAGAGCGGACCTCTTCACCGACCACTTCGGATTTGCCATAGACTACCTCTCGGAAGTTATGAGATCCTTAAGGGGCACCTCTGCGGTAAACGTACCGGACAGACACTTCAATCTGGGGAGCCAGCTGAACAGGAGGGACGAGAAGGCGGTACGCAAGACCTGCTCGGGCCTTCTCAAACTCCTCTATCCCGACGGCGAGTACACGAAAGAGGGGATAGAGAGTGTTCTTTCCTTCGCCATAGAATGCAGGAGACGTGTAAAAGAACAGCTGAAGAAACTGGGAGGCCTCGAGTTCTGGGACACCAACTTCTCGTATATAGACAAAGAGAGCAAGAAAGAGACCTACGTGTCCGTAAACGAAGGCGGCAGCAAAGCTCTCATCTCTCAGGATCCTCTTCCTCCGGGGGTTGTTTATACCGTCTCGATAGCCGGTGGAAAGACCACGCTGCTGAAAGTCGAAAGTATCGTAGTACCGGGCTCGGGGAAGCAGAACATAAGCGGTGGCGGGACGCCTGCCAAAGAGGCGCTGAAGACAACGGTCTCCTGCATAGCCTCCAACCAGCGCAAGTACCTGCCATCCAACTCGGCTTTGAAAGACTATGACATAGCAGTACAGTTAACCCCTATGATAGGCAGTGAAGTGGGCGATGACATAACCGTCGCCATATTCGTCTCCATACTCTCGGCCATACACAGAAACACGCTGAAGAAGGGGCTGGGGATCATAGGGGATATGACTATAACCGGAAGCCTTAAGACCACACTGTCCTTCGCCGACAGGGTCACTATGCTCGCCGAGAACGGTGCAAGGGCAGTCACCATACCTCTGGAGCAGATGGGAAACCTGTCTAGCGTCTCGATGGACACGATCTCGAAAATCATCCCGATACCCATCGCCGGCCCGGAAGATGCCTTTATGCGCGCCAGGCTGGAGGATTGAGGGCTGCAACTGGGGCTAAAGAACATCCGAATTATCAAAGAGGAATGAAACGAGAATTAATGACGAGTAGTTAATGCACCGAAAGGACCTAAGTGAAAACAATAATACTGTGAAGAAAGCCTTATCGCTAAAGAGTATTGAGGCGATTTTGTTCTAGCATTTCTACTTTTGCTTTTCTTGCTAAGCGGATTGTCCACAGAAGGGTTCAGAGAGTTCTTTGCGAAACAAGGAGGTAACTGCATGCCAGCGCTGGGTAGAATTGAACGCGTAGATGATTTACGAACAATCTGGCAACATGAGACGCATGACTTTTCCAAATGGTTAGCTCAAGAAGAGAATCTGGTCCTACTTAGTGAAGCAATCGGTATTGATATTGTTTTCGAAGAACTAGAATCTCCTGTTGGAGGGTTCAATGTCGATCTCTATGGAACTGAAGACGGCACAGGTCGGAAAATCATTATCGAAAACCAGCTGGAAGATACAAACCATGACCACTTGGGTAAGATAATCACCTACGCTTCAGGTAAGGGAGCCGAAGTGATTGTGTGGATTGTCAAAAGAGCAAGAGATGAGCACAAACAAGCAGTTGAGTGGATTAACCAACACACAGACGAGAATATTGGATTCTTCTTAATAGAAATTGAGCTTTGGAGAATAAACGATTCTTTGCCAGCCCCGAAATTCAATGTAATTGAACGTCCCAATGATTGGTCTAAGATTGTGAAGGCATCTGAAGGGTTGTCCGATACCAAGAAACTTCAGCTGGACTTCTGGCAGGCGTTTTGTGATTATGCTTTTGCTAGACCAGAATTCTCAAGAGCCTTCTCAAAACGGAAGGCAAGTCCTCAACACTGGTACGACTTGAGTGTGGGAAACTCTGCTTATCACATCGCTCTTACCGCCAATACGCAGAAGAAGCGACTGGGAGTAGAGATTTATATCGATGATGATAAAGAACGATTTGAGAAATTCAGAGCGAATAAGGATGCCATTGAAGAAGAACTTGGAAGTTCGATTGAATGGCGTACAGCAAATAAGGCGTGTCGAATCCTTGTTCTGCGAGATGGTGATATAAAGAAAGGCGAAAGCGCTTGGCCCAAACAATTCGATTGGCTCTGCGATATGGCATTGAAGCTTCGCAACATTGCGAAAAAGTATGACAACTAACCATCCACGATGAAAGAGAGAATAGTTCAGTGTGATAATTTGGTATTCAAGAATTCTCATGAATCTATGTATATTCCCCTCCTAGTAGCTGTAAGACAAAGGATGTTTTGAATGGTTTTCCGGAATTACTAATAGATTTTTTGAGGACTCTTCGGAGCGGAGTGAATCATGGGATCTAGTGGTTCTGCAAATTGGAGGGGTGTTGGCTTCTGCTTAGCAAAGAATCGTGACTGATAATACGCTGGACACTTAAGCGTGAAAACAGGTGGAAAAACAGTGACAGAATTCATTTTGGCAACTACCGGAGATAGGTTGTCTCCTTGAATCGATCACCGGTTTGCGAGAGGCTACAAATGAGATCTTCACGAGGGGGCAGGTGTTTTTATTTGGTTGTGCACATGAAGCCGGGTCAAGGGAACGAGCCATACAAACTCCTTTGTATTTCGCATAAGAGTATTACGTTTAAGATCGAGTTCTGCTTTATTGTTGGCTGATAGACTACGGTATCAATCAATAGTTCTCATCTATTCGATCCCGGGGATTAACGTTAAGTCGCTGATTAAAGGATAGGTAATAGAAGAAACGAGTAATTACGCAAATAGCCATGCAAAGGAGTTGATACTCTTGGATAGTGGATTCCAATGGGTTCCGTTTTACGAGACTTTTGCCGATAGACTACTGGAATTTAAGGATAAGCCGGGCGAACTATTCAACGTGATAAAGAAGCTTGCGTCGGATCAGCCGCTGATGAAATATCTTCATTTTGACCGAGAAGATTGGTGGGGGCCACGTCAGCATCGGATCGATCCTTTCTCAGTAATGGGAGTAATAAATCGCGGGACAACAGATGCAAATAGAACCCTTTTGGCGAAAATACTTGGCGACGAGTTCGGAGTGAAAATCCCTGCGCCAACACAATTTGTTGGAATACCTGTTCTTGATAACAGACGGTCGTTTTTTGTTGGTGATGATGAAATGTGGAACCTTTTCATTTACGCCTTGGAATCAGCCGATGCAAATACTTTTTCCAACGAATTCAAAGAGGCTTTTGACAAGGCCGTTGCCGTAAAAGGCAACGGGTTGACATATGTCACGATGGGCCTGTTCTGGATTAGACCGAATGTATTTCTCGCGCTTGACACCAATTCCCGCAAGTACATTTCTGAACATTACTCCGTAGACTTACCCAGCACCCATTGCACCGGCAGTGAATATGCAGAATTCTTAGGCGCTTTGAAAAATGAACTTAGTAAGGAAATACCCAGCTTGTCATTCCCGGAGATGTCATATAAGGCTTGGATTGAAAGAGGAGGTCCGTCACCTCGGCCTTCAGTTGACGTTCCAAATCCACCTGGTGTTGAAGATGTAGATCAGAAATTGATAACTGCGAAGAATACTATTCTCTACGGACCCCCTGGAACGGGGAAAACCTACAGCGCTATTCGGTACGCAGTTGCTATTGTTGAGGACAAAACTATTGCCGAAGTGAAGTCTGAGGACTACGGAGAAGTGTTCGGTCGCTATCTAAAATACAAAGACGATGGACTAATTGCCTTCACGACTTTCCACCAATCTTTCAGCTACGAGGAGTTCATAGAAGGGATTCGTCCCGTTGTCTCCCCGGAAGAGAAAGCTGATGCCAACAAGGAAATTGAATACGAGATTCACGATGGAATCTTCAAGGCGTTCTGCGATAATGCCGGGAAACCTGTCGGAGGAAAGGCGGACGCAGATTTGGGAATTGGGAAGAACCCAACAGTATGGAAGGTTTCTCTTGAAGCAGCAGGCGATAATCTGACTCGGACCGAATGTATGGAGAATAACCACATTCGCATTGGATGGGACGAATACGGAGAAAACATATCTGATGCTACGGATTTTGGAGAGCACGGTGGAAGTAACGTACTTAGCGCCTTTTACAACAGGATGCAGATTGGAGATATTGTTCTTTCTTGCTATTCGAGCAAGACGATCGATGCTATTGGTGTTATCACCGGCGAGCCGGAATGGCACGACGAATACCCGCAGTATAAACGGGTACGGAATGTCAAGTGGTTAGTAAAAGGGATTAACGAGGATATAGTCGACCTCAATGGCGGGAGAACAATGACGCTTTCGACTGTGTACAAATTGTCTATTTCCGTCTCGGATGTATTGCAGATGCTCAGGAGTCTGAAGCCAGATCTATTCACAAAGAAAGTTAAGATACCAAACCGTGTCTTCATAATAGATGAGATTAACCGCGGCAATATTTCCAAGATCTTCGGCGAGCTCATAACGCTGATTGAACCTTCGAAGCGTATAGGTGCAAGTGAGCAGCTACGTGCAAAACTGCCCTACTCCGGGCAGGATTTCGGTGTGCCTAATAATGTCTATATCATCGGAACCATGAACACTGCCGATCGTTCAATCGCATTGATAGACTCCGCATTGCGCCGCAGATTCAGCTTTGTCGAAATGCAGCCAGACTCAACGACACTCGAAGGTGTACATGTGGAGAATATCAACATTGCCAAAATGCTCGATACGATTAACAAGCGCATCACTGTTCTATTAGATCGTGAGCATACGATCGGGCATTCCTATCTGCTACCGCTTAGGAAAAGCGCGACTATTGAGACTCTTGCGGAGATTTTTGAAAACAGCATAGTTCCTCTCTTGCAGGAGTATTTCTACGATGACTACGAGAAGATCCAGCTCGTATTGGGAGACAACAGAAAGCCTGACGATAGCACACGCTTCATCGTGAAAAAGAGCGACACTATTGATCTGTTTGGTAGTGCCGAAATAGATTTCCCGGAGTATTACGAGGTGAACAGAGAGGCCTTCAAGATGATTGAAGCCTATAGGCAAATGTGAGATGACTTACACTATAACTGAATACAGCGGGTTTACCTGTGAAAAGACGGTAAATGGGTATAGGGCCTTGCCTAATAAGACCTTTGAAGCACTGGAGAACTTTATTCTCGCCAATGTCTCTGAAAAGGAAACTGAGGCGATCGAACTTCTTTCGCTATCAGCTAGAAGAGGTGTTGGCAAGGTTATAACTGCTCGGAATTACGTTGGACTGATAGCGATGACTGATGGGACGGTAATCGAGATCCTGCCAAAAATCGCTGGCGACGAGATCAGCGAAGATGCCACAAAGCGTATCTTTCTTGAGATGCTTAAGACTTTAAGAGATATCACGTTCAAAGATTTCAACGTGTCTAGTCTTCATGTGGATCGACTAAACCTCTTTGAGATCTTCATTAAGATGTTCCTGGACGAGGTGACTGCACTTGCGAAACAGGGCCTTAAATCAGATTACACGCCAGTTGAAGCAAATGAGAAGTTCTACAAAGGCAAGATTTTGACTTCGCAGAACATCAAGTATAATCTGGTAAACAAACAGCGATTCTACGTTCTCTACGATGATTTCAATATGAACAGACCGGAGAACCGTCTGATCAAGTCCACGCTTCGCTTTCTTCTTAAAGCCACACATGACGGCCGTAACCGCCAACATGCTTCTCAATTGCTTACTCTCTTTGATAGGGTAGATTATACTGAAAGCTACTATGAGGACTTTTCGAAGTGTTTGACCGATCGCAGCATGAACCACTATGATAAGGCTCTGTCTTGGTGTCGTGTCTTCTTGCTGGGGAATAGCTTCACAGCATTTGCTGGCAGCAGAGTTGCGCTTGCGCTTCTCTTTCCTATGGAAAAGGTGTTCGAGAGTTTTGTGGCGGTGAAGCTTCGCAAGCTTGTCGGTATAGGTATCAACATCAGGACTCAGGATATGACTTATAGCCTCTTTGATACACCCAGGCGCGCCTTTGCTCTTCGCCCGGATATTGTGCTGGAATTCGGTAAGCATGAAGTCGTTATGGATACAAAATGGAAACTCCTCTCAGATACCGAGCGAAACAGTGGTATTTCGCAATCAGATATGTACCAGATGTACGCATATGGCAAGAAGTACGGGGCCGACAGGATTGTCTTGCTTTATCCCTATTCCGACAGGATCAGCAGGACCGATATCAGATACGCCTCCAATGACAACGTTAAGGTTGACGTGCGTTTCGTTGACCTCAGAAATCCCGATAGCAGCATTTCCGACATTCTGTCTGAGGTTACAGATGCTGTGGCTTCGAGCGCCGGGCAAGGAGTAGCCCGCAAGCGCGAGAAGACGCAGTAGAAATTGGAGGTTTTATGGCCTTCAGGATAGTGACGGTCCGACATCGTAGGAGTAGCCAGCTGTTATAAGTTCAGCTCCACATAGATATCGTTAAGCTGCTCCTGGGTGATACCAATATACCGCAGGGTTATCGCCGGCGAGGAATGGTTAAGCATCTTCTGAATGTACTCTAGAGCCACGCCTTTTTTGTACAGGTGATAGCCGAAGGTCTTGCGGAGCGTGTGCGTGCCGATCCCCTCATCCAGTCCGACCATATTCGCATATCTATTCAGCATCTGCCAGGCGGCGATGCGTGTTATGGGTTTCAGTTCGCCTTTAGCGGTTTTTCGTGACAGAAATACAGGATCCTCGGGAGATACACTATCGAGAGAATCGTAATACAGCTTCAACGCTTCCGCGACCGACTTGTTTATAACAAACGTCTTCACCTTCTTCGTCTTGATCTCCATTACATTCAGCTGATCCCCTGCCTTCAGAAGTCTACTTCCACCGTTTATGAAGCTGCTCCACTTCAGGGCGAGTATGTCCGAGATCCTCAGTCCGGTGTTAATACCCAGAGTGAAGAGAAGAAGGTCCCGGTAGTTGGATTCACCCTTCATAATTGACTTCATCGCGTCGATCTTCTTAGTGTCTCGTATCGGCTGGACTTCCTCCATAACTACACCTCGTAAAATGCCCTGTAACGTGTTTTCTTGTGCGGTACCCTCATATCTTACCTATGCCGAGCGGCAAAACTTTCAATACGGCGCGTTTAATACAGAGGAAGGCCCAGCTGTATGGGCTTCTCATTCTTCTCCCTCAGGTACGGTGGCTTGACCACTGCGTAACGACGCCTCTGCCTTATACGCATCTGCCTGTTGAAATACCTGCGTGCCCTGGCCTCCGTCGGGAAGACTTTAGTCACGAACGTCGCGCGTTCGGAGATCCTTCCGAAAATAATGGTGACAGGATAACCGACAAACGTGGTCTGGTGTTCGTCGCTAATGAAATAGAACCGTCTCATATTACTCTCGGGTATCACTTTCTCCAGGTAAATCGATGGCAATTGCGGACCTCCGGGATGGATTCGATGTAATTAACTTAAATCCATCATACTCAATTATCAGTTAAATACAAAATCGGGAGCTGTAAAAGCTGCCCGGAGTGATCCGGCCGAAAGCCTTCAAGGGTCAGGGAAAGGGAAGAACCAGCGAACTTAACACAAGCCTCTTGTGTTAGGTTACCTGGTGAAGCCAGAGATTCGGATTGATAAGGCGATGATATAATCACATTGAAAGGGGGCGATCTAATGGATACACGTCAGCTCCTGAGAAAAGAAATAGAAACCATACCCGATACTCTCGTAGAAGAAATCCTTCGGTTTGTGAAGGCATTGAAAGAAAGGAATCTGCCTGCCTTAAGTTGTGAGCTGCTGGATGCTTCGGAGTCGGCTCTTGCCAGGGATTGGCTAAGGGAAGAAGAGGATATAGCGTGGAAAAACCTGTAAAGGGTGATGTTGTGGTAATTCCCTTCCCTTTCTCTGATCTCACCGGAGCTAAAAAGCGACCTGCGTTAGTTATCGCGGATGCCGGCGGCGATGATATCATAATGTGTCAGATCACAAGCCGGACAATTAAAGATGAGCTTGCAATAGTTATCGACCAGGTGGATTTCATACAGGGTGGTCTGAATCAACCAAGCAACGTGAGACCTAACAAGGTTTTCACTGCGGATAAGAGAATAGTATTATACAGAGCTGGCAGGGTCACCCATCAAACCTTAGAAAAAATAGTATCTTCAGTAGTAGATATACTTCAGAAGAGATAAACAGCTAATAGTGAACCAGGAGAGTATATGATCGCAAAGGATTCCGCTATTGGGTGGTGGATGGATTGCCTCTGCCATAATCAGAACAAACGGCAATATATTTAGAAATTGCCAGTTGTTCTATAAGTGAGTTGATCGATTTGAAAGACAAGACCTGGTCCTCAAAGTGGAGTGGCGAAAGAATAAGTTCAGAGCTTAAAGATAGGGACTCCGTCACTACCGGGGAGCTCAAGCCATTTCTTACTCTTCCCGGAGAAGAGGTAAGCCCGGTTACTATCCGTACCAGACTGAATGCTCTGAAAAGGCGCGGAGTCATAACCTCTGTCGGGCGTGGTCTATACACTCTCAAAGAAAAAAACAGGGTCAGACTCCTATTTTCAAGTATCAATATCAGGACTCAGGATATGACTTACAGCCTCTTTGATACACCCAGGCGCGCCTTTGCTCTTCGCCCAGATATTGTGCTGGAATTCGGTAAGCATAAAGTCGTTATGGATACAAAATGAAACTCCTCGGACTCCGTATTTACGGGACGGTATCCTCTGCTGTGGCTTCGATTGCCTGGCCGGAAGATGCGTTTATGAAATCGAGACTCGAAGACTGATAAAAAGTGATGAAATAGACCTATCCACCAATTAACAAATCGCAGAAATGGAAGTTCACACAAATGAATATTCCTTTGTGCAGAATGTAACAAGTGGTATATTAATCATATGAGTGCATTGCACTTAATCTTATCCGCCTAATACCTTTGACAGAGACAGTTGCAGACCTGAGCGATGCACCCTTTACTGGGGGTGTGATTGTGAACAGGGTAATTCTTATGGCGGTACTTGCATTTCTTTTGATTGTTTCAACAACTGCATCTGCGTATGTGGTTGGAACCCTGTATTTTCCAAGAGATACGGTGGATCTCAATGGAAGAGAGATTAAGACCTTCCTTGCAGAGCAACCTCTCACGATGTTCGATCATCTGTTCGGAACGAGCACCTACTTCAACGAGCTGAAAGACGAAGAGAAACTGAAAGCCTTCTACAAAGACACGCTAATAGACATAGCTATGCTCACTTCTCTCGACCCTATGATAAGCCTGTTTTCAAGCTGCTATACGATAATCAAATGGACGGGAACCGACCTGGACGACGTTGCAGAGGGTATGAAAACCTTCTGTCGACATCAAATAATGGCTTGTATAGGTGATTGGATATTGGTTAACAACAGAGGTCGAATGGGAGTATGTAGTAAGAGCAGAGAACAAGAGAAGAGTTATAAATACGTGTGGAACAACAAGGAAGTGAGAATTTGAGAAAAGTAATTTCTCTCTCAACCTTATTAATACTCTGTTGTTCAGAAATTCTTCTAGCACTTCTACCAAATATCTTGACAGTTTCTAGAAATGAAGGCATATCTGTTTTTAAAAATTCTGAAGAGACTCTTGTAGTTTCAGCAAATAATAATGGTCAGATTATTGTATTGGATACAGTTGATAATAATTTGTTTAGTCTTACTTTTGATGAAATTGAAGCAGCTTTTTTTGAACCTGATTCTTCCGATAATTTAATAATAATCACAAAGACAGGGATGGTGGATATCTGGAATCTATCAACGAGGCAATTGATAAAAAGTATGAAAATTTCTTCGGGAATTTCAAGTGCATATATATATGGCGGGGAACTTATAGTTGGGAGGGTTGATGGCACACTTGAGATCTGGAATTACGAACACGACTACAAAGCTTCTAGCCCCTCTCCATGGTTTGCACATAAAGGGACTATAACTGCTATCTGCTTTTGTGATAGTACACAACAACTAGTTACAGCTGGAATCGACGGGTATATAAAGACCTGGTCGTACTATAAACATACTCTTATCAAGTCAGAGTATTTGGAAAATGAAGCTTTCATAACTTCCATGGCTATTACCAACGATTGTGAGATTCTTGTAGGAACATCTGATGGAGCAATAATAAAATATGATAAGAACCTAGTACAAAGATACCGTTATCAAAGTCATAATGACAAAGTAACTGATATTGAATTGCTTTCCAAAGATATTTTTATATCGTCTTCTAGCGATGGTTTAGTTAAAATTTGGGAGAAACAGACATTTCTTCCATTGGTTTCTTTTCAAACTGGAAGTAAGATCTCCAGTTTTCAAATTGTTGGCGATACTATCTATATTGCTTCAAATAAAGGATTTCAGAAATTCATTTACGATTCTCAAAAGCCAGAGATAAACGGAAACACTATTCAAAGCTTTGAACCTTCAAGCAGAACGGTTTTAAGTTTTTCGGTTTCGGATGATAGTTATATATTGGGAGTTAGAGTCAATGGTGAGGAACTTTCAATAGCAAACGAGTTCAATATTTCTGTTGAATTTGCTGGAAAATATACCGTTGATGCAGTAGATATTTCAGGTAAAACTACTACCAGAGAATTTCAAATTCTGAAGTACATGTGGGTTGTTAAACCCTTTGAACAGTATAAAGCTGGAGACAAGATCTCTATAAGCAATGAAGATTTGAACTACTATTATTCTGGAGACAAGAGAATATTGAAGAGTCTACTTTCCAACTTTGAACCCGACACATCTCCTCCATTTCTCACCGCAAACACTGTTCAGCACAGTGAATTGGGCCATGAGAAAACACTACATCTTTCTGCCAGTGATAACAGCGGCTCTTTTATAATCACTGTAAGTAATCTTGACAATCGAAAATCCTTCACATTTGCCTCGAGCAACGTGAGCTCTATTCCTATTCGGGTTAATAGTACAGGAAAATACAAGATCACAGCAACAGATGGTTTCGGTAATTCTTCTAGCTTAACTATAGACCTCAAACTTGTTCCAAGGAAGATGTTCATTACTAACGAACTCTCTGAAAACTTTGGTCAATTAGTTTCGATAATTGGAGAAAATGAGACTGAGTATCTCGTAGACGAGTTGAGTAGTTGGGTATCAAAGAACTATTTCTCTTCTATCTTGGTTGATTATTTCATTTTGGAGGACTCTGTTATATTCAGTGCAAAGCAATCTGAAAGTGAGCCACTCTTACTTGGTGGAGTAAGTTACACTTCTGGGAAACTTGTGGAAAAGATAAAAACAGGTGATCGAGGAAACAGCTTATTACTTAACGATCCTTATAGTTCATATACAGTTACAATCCCTTACGATCCAGGATCTAGACCTCTTAAAATTGCTAGAATTCCAAAACTATCTATCGGATATATAATTAAAAACTCTTTTCTTGTAGAAGTTCCAGTTGAACTTGACGATATGCTCTGGATAAGACTATCCTCAGACAGTGGTAACGACACCGAAGTTATATACTTCTTGCCGGGAAAAATTGTGGATGGAAATGTTCTACAACTCTCTTTCGAGCCAGTGCCGAGATTCAAATATCCTTTATATATTGAAGCCTTGTTGAGCAACGGCGACTATATTCTTATCACTGCAATGGTTTCGAATACAACATATATAATAGCGGTATTAGTTTCAATATTTATATTTGCTCTTCTACTGATTCTGATCTTCAGAATTAAAGCAATTCGAATTTTGATATTATTGATTTCAGCAGCCATTGTAGTAGCTTATTTTGCTAATTGGTTCGG
The DNA here is from genome assembly GCF_900157305.1 of Mesotoga infera. Classification (NCBI taxonomy): domain Bacteria; kingdom Thermotogati; phylum Thermotogota; class Thermotogae; order Kosmotogales; family Kosmotogaceae; genus Mesotoga; species Mesotoga infera. The sequence continues at coordinate 1,167,835 of NZ_LS974202.1, read as the reverse complement.
CCTTTTGCCTTCGAAGCTCCAATTGATTAACACAGAGGGGAAAAACTTTGTCGAGCAGCCTGAAGGATACAGCAATTCTTCAACTGAACTGATAATAAGGCATCAAGAGCTATCAAAAAGGATAAGCTTACTACCTCTTCAGCTTGAAAGCATCAATATGAAAATTGATGAATGGTGTTCTTATAAGGTTCAGACAACCAATGCCAAAGCTTACAGACTCTCAGTCTTGGAAGACCTACTTTCGAAGAGAAGTACCCTTATTACACTTACGAAGCGAACTCTTGATGAATTGGAAAAACTATATGTGAAGGTCAAGGCTGATGAACATCTTAGTAGTTTTGATGAAAACCAGATAGATAACTCGCTCAAAGCTTTGGATGAACTTCTCAATGCAGCTCTACCGGTCTCACCTAACGATTACCGCTGGTAATTACATTTTTTGGGGGTGTTAGAAAGTGAAAATACTCACAGCTATTATAACAATTCAAATGCTCTTTTGCACAATTGCATTCTCTTCTATAGCGCCAGTAAGGCTGTCCGTTGCCAGTGAGTTTAAATTGGATGTTGAAGGACTTAATTTGCTAATTGAAAGTCCATTCAGAAAAGACTATCTTCTACTTGATTCAGGAAGGCAGACTTTGTATTATGTTCCTCTTGACCAACATGGAGCGATCAGAGTTTCTGTTACTATCAAAGATTCGCGATTCATTGAACACAGATTGTTTGATGGCTCGGTTTATGAGAATGGAATAAGTCTTTCGATATTTCCTTTACCATATCCTTCAAATATCTATTTCAGAAAATATACTGCACAGGAGACTACTATTTTCGAACGTTCAACGGATTATGGAGCAATATTTGGAACACTTTTTCTTGGAGCTGCTGCTTTAGCCAGTGGTGTAATTACTTACTATTTATATTCATATGACCAATCGCTGTACTATGGGACAGGGATACTATCAATTATACTATCTTATTTTACTGTGAGAGATCTGTTCACAAAAGAATACTCAAGAGAGGTCATTGATGAAGTGGCCTCACGAAAAAAGGCTGATGACATGAATCAAGAATTTCAGACTAGACTTGTTCTTTACGAAAGCTACTTGAAGAGAAATATTAGTTATTCTGAAATGAGAATCTTTTTTATGAACCAGTTCGAGGGGTACTTTTCTAGAATGTCGGTCAGATAGATTTATGGGTAAAAAGCATTTAAAGAAAAGATAAAGGTCGAAAATGCAATTTTATATTGTTTATTTATTACATATAGATAAAGAGAGTTTTCTCTCTAAACTAGTACACCAATAATGAGTTGTGGGAGCTCTCTTTTTACTTTGCTGATGTCCAATAGCAAGGATAGTCTTTTGATTGCAATTAGAAGGGTCAGAAGAAAAATCCGGCCACGGAGGAAGAGTGAAATGAAATGTGAGTACGAAAGAATTGGATTTCATGAATGGTTTGAAGAGTATGGAAAGGCTGCAAAATTTCATATCTCCAGATCTATAATACTTGCAAAGAAAATTATGTTGAATTCTTTCACCCCGCAAGAGCATATGAAGCTTGAGAACGATCTTCTGATAGTTCTATGTGCTAGGCATATTAATAAGAAAGACCACTGCAGGCCGGCCAACGATATAAAAAAGGCTACAAACAGCGATAAGGCACTTGAAAGACAAATCTTGCTTATTAAGAACCTTGCAGCTATCTACTCCGTGGTTCTAATACTTAAAGAGCTCAAGGATAAAGTAATGTACAGTCAGAATTTTACGGAGTTATTTGATAAAGATATCATTTACAAATTGTACAGAAAAGAACTGGACGAAAAAACCGTTGGCTCTTCTGCTGGTACCAAGAACGACCAAAAGAATAAATTTCTCGAGCCTTTGCGGTTAGAGGTAGTGAACGGTATAAAATTTCCATTAAAAAATTTCTTCGCCCCCTATTGGCCGAGCGCTGGCGAACTATTCGAATTGTTATCCCTTTTACTGAAAGAAGTGGAAAGATCCTTGCATACATACAATCCTCAAAAGGCAGCTTTGTCAACATGGATTCAAACAATAATGAAAAGGCTTTTGAGTACTAGGAACGAAAGGAGTTACGAAATTCTCAAGCAATCACATGGCATTTTTGATTGTAGCTTAGAATGTCAGAGGTATAAATCGCTCAAGAGAAGGGAAATCAGAAAGATCTGCGATTTTCTGAATAGTAGCCATGGGACTGCAGGGATAAATATCGAGGATTTTGTAGACTCTTGGCTAAGCTTGCTTTTTGTTCCTATGATTTCATCAATAAGTGGGACTTTCGAAGAGCTAAAAAACTTTCTGATGAGAATGCTGAATGATTTTGAACAGGGAAGGAAACGTATTGATGAAATTTGGCCATCTTCATACTCACAGGATAACCTGGTATTATCACTGGACAGTTCAATTTCATCCGATAAAGAAAACGAGACAACCTTCATAGAAATCACTAAAAATCCAGATGCAGTAGATCCTAAAGAAGAAATGTTAGCAAGAATTGTGGCTTTGCAGGATTTCAACACCTTCCTTTACAGACTCATCAAGTTTGATGAGTGCACCCCTTGGCAGAAGATAGCTTACTTCTTTATAAAAGTACTTCAAATTGAGGAATCGACTTTTATTAATGAGTATTCGAAAATGAAAATAGAGGAACTCACAAATCTTGCAGAGAAGGAGTACTTATCAGTAATATCGCAATTTGATATCACTGAACAGGTTACTCTTAATGAATCGCTGTTCGCCGAGTTCAAAAGAATAGCACAAAAAGATAATTTCTTTTTTGTTGGAAGAGATAGATTCTATAAAAAACACTTGAAAGAAAGAGGCTACCTACGAATACCTTGTTTGCAGACCCCTTTGCAGGAATATTTCAAAGACGGCCAAGATTCAATTGAGATAGTCAGAAAATGGGTAAAGTTCTTAAGCATTCACATGTTGAAGTGATTTTGATCAGAAATTGAGTGGAAGGAGTGATAGAAATGAGTTCGAAAACTGACAAGATAATTACCCCTCATGTAGATCAAGAAACAGTGTTAAAGATGGTTTCCGGAGAGCTGGATCCTATGGAGAAGGTTGTGATGGAGTTACATATAAAGGGATGTAAATCTTGTAGGAAAATCTACGAGGAATCAAAAAAGAGAATCCAGGTTCTGAACAACTGGTCTATTGATACGTTGAAAAATCTCAAAAAAGCCGACAAAAGGATCGTGATAAGTGGGATAGGGTTATCGGGGGTCGAGTGTGCCAGGTGTGTTTCATATATGGACAGACGAACCTGCTTTGTACTGGAAGGAGAGATTCTCTTCGGTAATGCTCTTGAAAACACAGAGTATCTTCTACTGCTTGTAGATGCTTCTTATGGGGCTGTCAGCGGTGATTACATAGAGAGAATCGCAATTGCCAAAAGCAATGGTACAAAAGTTCTCACCTTGGTATTCTCATCACGCACAGGCCTTATGTGTACTGAGGAGCTTAAGAGATTCATAATTGCAGTCGGAGAAGTCAGTGAAAAACTGCTAGTCCCCGTGGGATTTCCTTCAATTAGGAGATCACCTGAAGAAATCTGTCGTTTAGGATTGGATGTTCTCAGCCAACTCGGTTCGAAAGCTATGCTATTCGTTAGTGATAACGAGTTTTGTATGCTCTCAGACAACTTCTTATATGCAATGATAGAAAGAGTCGAGCATGTACTCAACCCCTTGACTCTAGTTAAGAAGATCAAAAACATCCTAAAAAAGCTCCCGGGAAGTAACTCGAGAAAATCAGTGGCAATAATTTTCCGTACGTCGAAACTAGATTCTAATAGAGGTCTTAATTTTGCTACAATTGAAAAGCAAATAAAAAAAGCTTTAGCTGGGTATTCAATTGCGATAAGAATTGATCCGGAATTAGGGGACGATATCATAAGCGCCACTTTGATCATAGGTTTGTCGAAAGTTGATGATATTATCATAGCCGAAAGAGTTGCAAAAACCTCCCGCTTCTCGAGAAAACCGGCTTACTGGGCAACTGGACTTGGCTTGTCTGCATTAGCAGCTCTTGCTTTCTTCTTGGTAATGGAAAACAGAAACATTGAGAATTACAGGAAGCAATTATTCAATAGACTCGATAACCTTAGAGCGATTATCTACAAGAACTACGATATCAGTTCATCAAAGCTTGATACCTACAATGAAACCATGTATTACAGCGGGAAATACTTGCAGAATTTGTCTAACAGTCTGAACTTGTGGGAAATTAGATTAATCAATTACGAAATGCAGTTAAGCTTTGCCGATTCAATTAAGAAACTCTCCACTATCGACAAGATGCTGGAGAACATCGAATGGCAATTCTGGGAAGAGATATTGAGAATTTCTCAGGAAGAATCTCCCAGAAATATGTTCAACTAAGGCTTTTATAAAGATTTAGTTTAATTCTAGTTGAAAAATTTTGAACAGGAATAATAACACAGCCATAGCACCAATATAGTTCAGAAGGGTGTTGAAGAAAAAACAGGCAAAGTACTCCAAAAGGGGAGGTGTGTTATATGCGTAAGAAAGGAATTGCAACACTTTTAGTAATTATAGTGGTTTGCATTGCTGGAGTTGGAATTGGTGGAGCTCTTTGGTGGTTTAATAGGCCTAGCGGGAGTGTGGAATATCTGGCAATCAAGAAGACGCTAGATGACATGGCAAACAAGGTGGAAGCTAATGAAAAAGCAATAAAAGCTGCCGAACAACTCGTTGTGGAGTTAAAGAACGAACAAATCGTATATATTGAAAAGCTCGCCGAGGCCAATCTAAAGGAAAAAGGAGTCGAAGAAGACTTTAAAAAGGCTTTGGAAGATTACAATCTATCTGCAAGAAAAGCTAACAGACTTCAAGAAGAACTGAGTGCATATGCGGGAGAGTCTGATCTTAACAAGGTAGTAGAAATAGGAGGTGTAAACGCCAGTCTGCGAGAACACCAGATCAATCTTTCACATATTAACACCGAAACCTCTCTTAAAGCCCAGACGGTAGACTTGAAAAGACAGTATTATGAAAGCACGAAGCAATTGGTCGAAAATTCCAGGGCGACGATAGACAAGTTGAAATTTGATATCATGGAATGGGAAAACAAGATTGTACAATTCAAAATAATACTACAAAACAATAAGATGCAACGATCATTTTTGAAGGATCAGGCAGAAATGTATACCGGAAGTAAATCCAAGCTTGAGAGCCTAATGGCAACTGCAAAGTCGATCGAAGAAGCGTTCTTGAAGCAGCAGGAAGTTGATAAGATCATTTCTGAAATGAACTCAGCAAAGACTGATTACAAATGGGAAGATATTCCAGAGCCTTTGCCGGTACAGGTTCAAATACCTGAAGGTGGATGGAAAGAAATGCAGTACGAATTTTGAATTGAGCGCGGCCTTTACGCCGCGCTTTTTCCTATAAACATAGGGTGTCTCTATAGTGAAAGAAGGTCTCGATAGATGTTATTATTCTTCACATCCCTTTCCCAAGTGCTCCAAATGATCTCATTGCAGGTTCGATGATACTAAATAATTCCAACCAGCATCATGAACCCATTTAGGAGACGAGTTTGTTTTTGGCAAGTGGGAAATGGTTCTTCCTCAGTATGTATGAGGGAAAAGAGAAAACGGTGTAAAATTAGGATAAGGAGCGAAATAAGTTGTAGAGGGTGGATGAGGAACTTGGAAGAGATGCTGAAGACACTTGACCGGGATTTAGTACTGACCGAAACAGTGATTCACGAGAACAGAATAGAGTTACATACGAAGATGGCGAGGGAAGAAGCAATCTGTCCGTATTGTGGAGCGAAATCGAGGAGTGTACACAAGATATATATCAAGACAATTGCCGATCTGCCGGTTCAAGACAAAGAGGTGAGGATAGTATTGCAGAGAAGGGTGTTCTTCTGCAAGAATCCAGAGTGCGCTAAGTCGCAATTCGCAGAGAGATACTCTTTCGTGGAGGACTATGGAAGAAGAACGAAAAGGCTGAACGAAAGAATAATCGAACTGGCAGCCAACATGAGCGCTCTGAAAGCAGAGGGAGTTGTCAGTAATGGGCTTGTCGAGATATCGGACGATACGATACTGAGGATGTTAAAAAAAACAGCAGTCAAGTAATGACTCAGTCAAGGATAGTCTGCATAGATGATTTCGCGATCAAGAAGGGGCAGACCTACGGCACATTAATAGTGGACTATGAAACTTCGAGGGTTGTGGACATGATTCCATCGAGAGATACAGATTCAGTTGTCCAATGGCTGAAAAGCTATCCCGAGATAGAAGTGGTTTCAAGAGACGGATCGATCGGATACGCAAAAGCTATAAGAGAAGCTTTTCCCGAGGCGATGCAGGTGAGTGATCGTTTTCACCTGGTAAAGAACCTGGTCGATGGGGCAAAGGAGTATATAAAGCGTACAATACCTGTGAGGATAAAGCTGGAAGCATCCATCACCCCAACCGATCAAAAAGCGAAAAAGCTCACCAAAGCTGCAATCAGAAAGCAAGATAGAGAAGAGGCAAAGAATGAGCTTGTCAGGACAGTGAAAGAAATGCACCTCAACGGCTATTCAGCGAATGCCATTTCTAGAGAACTCAAGATAGACATTAAGACGGCAATCAAATACATAAAGCACCAGGGACGCTTTGTGAACGCCTCAAGAGAAAGAAAAAGCATTCTCGATCCATACAAGGACACCATAATTGCCCTCAACCACGAAAGAAAGAAGATAGTTTACATATTCAGAACTATCGCAAAAGACGTTTACAAAGGTTCTTACAGAAGCTTAAGCGCCTTTTTGGCTGAATATAACGAAGGTCTGGGAAGGAGACATAGAAAGACTTCACCTGAATCAACGCTTAGAAGAGGAATGTTGATCTCGCTTCTGAACAAAGACATCTCGAAATTCAAAGAGGCAGATCAGAAGAAGATGAAAGAGTATATAGAAACCGACGGTAACTTACAGAACCTGTACTCGGCTGTGAACAGGTTCAGAGAAATATTGAAGGGCAAAGATGAATCGAGACTTGAGGACTGGCTCTCAGAAGTAAAGAGATACAACATCCGCGAGCTGAACACTTTCATCATGTCGGTAGAGAGAGACATTGAAGCGGTGAAGAATGCGATAAGAACCGAGTTCAGCAACGGAATCATAGAAGGCGTTATAAACAAGATAAAGGTGATTAAACGGATAATGTATGGCAGATGTTCCTTTGAACTTCTGAGATTGAAGGCCATTATGAGCTAGTTCATAGATTGTGAGGAAGAACCATTTCCATTTTGCCATTCACACGAGTTCCAGCGATAATAGCTTATCTTTAGAAAACCGAGTTCTATTAGATTAACAAGCGCTTCTTGTGAGTCCTTGACAGAGAGACCAAAAAACACTTGGAGATACTTCTCTATTTCCGTGTTTGGCACAGCAGAATTTACCTTGATATTTTTCGGACCAAAAAAACAGGGTCAGACTCCTATTTTCAAGTATCAACATCAGGACTCAGGATATGACTTATAGCCTCTTTGATACACCCAGGCGCGCCTTTGCTCTTCGCCCGTATATTGTGCTGGAATTCGGTAAGCATAAAGTCGTTATGGATACAAAATGGAAACTCCTCTCAGATACCGAGCGAAACAGTGGTATTTCGCAATTAGATATGTACCAGATGTACGCATATGGCAAGAAGTACGGGGCCGACAGGATTGTCTTGCTTTATCCCTATTCCGACAGGATCAGCAGGACCGATATCAGATACGCCTCCAATGACAACGTTAAGGTTGACGTGCGTTTCGTTGACCTCAGAAATCCCGATAGCAGCATTTCCGACATTCTGTCTGAGGTTACAGATGCTGTGGCTTCGAGCGCCGGGCAAGGAGTAGCCCGCAAGCGCGAGAAGACGCAGATATTGGAGGCTCTATGGCCTTAAGGATAATACCGGTCCGACATCGTAGGAGTAGCCAGCTGTTATAAGTTCAGCTCCACATAGATATCGTTAAGCTGCTCCTGGGTGATACCAATATACCGCAGGGTTATCGCCGGCGAGGAATGGTTAAGCATCTTTTGAATGTACTCCAGAGCCACGCCTTTTTTGTACAGGTGATAGCCGAAGGTCTTGCGGAGCGTGTGCGTGCCGATCCCCTCATCCAGTCCGACCATATTCGCATATCTATTCAGCATCTGCCAGGCGGCGATGCGTGTTATGGGTTTCAGTTCGCCTTTAGCGGTTTTTCGTGACAGAAATACAGGATCCTCGGGAGATACACTATCGAGAGAATCGTAATACAGCTTCAACGCTTCCGCGACCGACTTGTTTATAACAAACGTCTTCACCTTCTTCGTCTTGATCTCCATTACATTCAGCTGATCCCCTGCCTTCAGAAGTCTACTTCCACCGTTTATGAAGCTGCTCCACTTCAGAGCGAGAATATCAGAGATCCTCAGGCCGGTGTTAATACCCAGAGTGAAGAGAAGAAGGTCCCGGTAGTTGGATTCACCCTTCATTATTGACTTCATCGCGTCGATCTTCTTAGTGTCTCGTATCGGCTGGACTTCCTCCATAACTACACCTCGTAAAATGCCCTGTAACGCGTTTTCTTGTGCGGTACCCTCAAAACCTCACCTATATGCCCGGAGACAAAACTTTCAGCACGGCGCGTTTAATACAGAGGAATCTGCCCGCCTTAATTGCTGGCGCGATCCTTCCAGTCTTCCAACTTCTCGGGTCCTCTTGGGTCTGTGACTCCAAGCATAACTTCTGCAAGCGTATGAAAGAAAGACGCTATGCTATAATATATAAGTGGCAATGATAACTATATATTGCCGTTAATTGCAGGTGATTTCTATGAGCTATATTGACCAAAGCGATATAAGAAACTGGTTCGAGAACGATCGGTTTCTGACAACCGATGAACTGGTTAAGAGGCTGAGTCTTCGTTTCCCCGACGCGAAGGCTGGGACTCTTCACGCAAAGCTCCACCGACTGAAGAGAGAGGGGCTCGTGAGAAACGTCAGAAGAGGCCTATACGCTGCCGGAAGCAAGCGGGAGTTCGAGCCTGCCGTATCGAAGGAACTCGCAGGTTTATCCAAGAAGCTCCGGAAGAGGTTCCCGTACCTGGAGAGCCTGTGTGTCTGGGACAGCAGATGGCTGAACGAGTTCACGGTTCACCAGGCTCTCTCTTCGATAGTGATCATAGAGAGTGAGCGAGATACAGAGAAGGCAGTGTTTGAATTCGTCAAAGCTTCCTGCTCCCGGGTTTTCATCGATCCGACTCCGAAAGAGATAGACAACTACATCCTCGGGTGCGAGAAGTGTTTCGTTGTAAGGCCGCTTGTGACCGAAGCCCCTATAACGTCCTCTGGTGACGTCTCCATTCCGAAGCTGGAGAAGATACTTGTCGATCTTGTCTGCGATAAGGATCTCTTCGTATCCTTCCAGGGAGAGGAGCTGCGCAACATATACAGGAGAGCTTTGACCGATTACGATGTGAGCCTGAGCACGATCAGAAGATATGCGAGCCGCCGTGGAAGGCTGGAAGAGGTCAACAGACTTATTGAGCAAGAAGGGGAGAGCATATGATCACAAAGAACTCCGCTACCGGACAATGGCTGGATGCGGTTATGAAATCCTACAAGAAGAACGATCCCGGAATAGTCGAGAAGAGCATAATGGCGCTGACGTTGCTCGAACAGCTTTCCGTTGAAGGCCTCGACTTCATATTCAAAGGCGGGACGTCTCTTATGCTTCTGCTGGATAATTTCAGCAGGTTTTCGCTGGACATAGACATATTGCTCCGCGATGAGCGGGAAGGCCTCGAGGATATATTCGATGCAATCTGCAAGAAGGGCGTATTCAAAAGCTGGTTCGAGGATGAACGCAAGACTCCCTCGGATGTTCCCAAAGCTCACTATGGATTCGTGAGGGAATCGGTGCTGGACGGGAGAGAACGGGCAGTCTTTCTGGACATCCTTTACCAGGAGGTCGGCACGAGGTCGCTGTTGAAAGTCCCTGTGAGGCATAGGGTAATAGAGACAGCACCGCCGGACGTGTTGGTGACCGCTCGTGAAGCAAGCTGAACAAGCTGAAGAAGGCAGATCCAGAAGCCTTCTTTTATCTATTCAACGCATTGAAGTTGGTCGAACAGTAGGTTCCAGTTACCTGCGAGTGAAATCAGGCGCTTGCGTGGAGAATCTACTTTCGAGCCGGCCGATCGGTCGGCGTGTCCAGATACTACGATGGAAAAACCGACAAGAAACCCTATGTTAGAAGCCTTACCGGCAAATACTATGGACTCCTTCAGCTGAGAGTCGGAGATTACAGAATCATCTTCAAACTCCGGGGAGATGAGTTCGTGATTTTGATTATCATAATAATCAGGCTGGAGGATATTTACAGATAGTCCCGCTTTATACACAGGCTGAATACCTGGATGATTTGGCGATGATATGATCACATTGAAAGGGGGCGGTCTAATGGATACACGTCAGCTCCTGAGGAAAGAAATAGAGACCATACCCCCGATACTCTCGTAGAAGAAATCCTTCGGTTTGTAGTGTCACCAGGTGTTTAACGGGATTTCGAAGTCTCAACTCATGCATATCGAGGTTCTTCACATTTTTTGTGTGTTCACAAAACTGATATAATCATGCTGAACAAATGCCCAGAATCTAATACGACTAAAGCCATGTAAACTCATGACTGTTCGTACTGTCTAAAAAGCTGATTCTCAGAGAATCTCGCTATTGGTGATGTCTATTATAGGGCCGGCAAGTTCTGTCGATCGGGATGAATAAGACTTGCAACATCACATATTTCCAAGCTATTGGTGGGTTGAGTCATTGTCTATGCGCTTTCCAGATTTCTTTTGCTCTTTTGCGGCAGAAGCTGTATGACCCATTCGTCAGGAGGGATGTAATTGCAGAGTAATGATGCTGTTTCGGTTAAGATCGAGAAGTGGAAGAAGGCATTGCTAGATCTCTCGATGAGAAATATGCTTATCAACTTCAGGCAAAGCAAGACGAGCAATCTGAAGTTGATCAAACCTTCAATCGATGAGATTTTCGAAAAGGTTGTTCTTCAAGAAAAACAGATGAGCTTCATTCCTCTCCCCACGGTAAGCGAAGATGATGAAAGGCGAGTAACTCAAAACTTTGTTTCCCCTAAATCAAACCAGATACTGACCGACCGTGAAGAAAAGGAGATGAATCTTGTTCTGAGCAGACTGAAGCTCAGATCAAGAACGTCTTATGAGGAGATGGGGATAAACACTCTGTTCATGGTTTTCGGATTCCTTAGATGGAAAGAAGTAGATTATGGCAAAAACTTCGTGATCTCCCCTCTGTTGCTTGTTCCAGTTACGATTGACCGCGAAACGATCGCTTCTTCCTATACGGTTAGGATCATCGATGATGATATAGTGCTCAATCCAACGCTTACTGAGAAGCTGGAGGAATTCGGCCTTGATATTAATCCCGCCTTCGATCAGGACTCATCACCCGATAAATCGACTCTCAGTAATTTGTTCCTCAGTGTTAAAAAGCTAGTTGAACCGATCGAGGGCTGGACAGTCATCGAAGACGTTGCTCTGGGGATCTTTTCTTTTGCAAAGCTTGCTATGTACAAGGACCTTGAGAACTATGTGGAACTGATATACAAGAACTCTGTTTTAAGAACCATCGCAGAGGGAAAGCCTTCGGATGTTAAAGATTACGAGTCCGACCTGACTGAAGATCTGGATGAAATAGTTGATCCTGTTGATTCTTATCAGATACTGGATGCCGACTCCAGTCAACAAGAGGCTATCATTGCAGTTAAGAAGGGTCAGGACCTCGTGATACAAGGTCCTCCCGGAACCGGAAAGAGCCAGACGATAGCAAACATCATTGCAGAGTGTCTTAGTCAGGGAAAGAGAGTGTTGTTTGTCAGCGAGAAGATGGCGGCTCTTGAGGTTGTCAAGAGGCGTTTGGATGATTGTGGATTGGGAGATTTCTGTCTGGAGCTTCACAGTAAAAAGACCGGAAAGAGAGTGGTACTGGATGAACTGGATCGAGTACTTAATGAAGCGAACAATCATGCGGTAGATACAAAGAATCTTGAGCATGAGCTATCTAGATTGAAGGAAATAAGAAATAGGCTCAATAACTATGTTAAAAGGCTGCACGAGAAACGGGCCGGTCTTGAGATCTCGGCATTTGATCTTCACGGAAAGCTCGCCGTACTACATGATGTTCCTCAAGTGAGTTTCGATTTTAGAAATGCACAGGAGATAACACGAGAGCAACTAGATGAGATTATCGGCGATCTTGGTAACCTTGAGCGTCGCGCTGAAATGTACAGAAACTACAAAAACGACGTTCTCGACAAAGTCAAAGCACTTGCACCGGATGCCTTTTTCGCTATGCGTCTGCGCGAGTCTCTTGAAAGGATGAAAGAGATAATCGCGAAACTGCGGAGAATTTGCGAAGAAGTGTCCCTGGAATCGAGGTCGGCTTTGAATGAAAAGTTCTTGGATGTATATTCAAAGCTATCGAAGATTCTCAAAATCTTTGAGAATGACAGCTCAAAGGAAACCAGAGTCTTGAAACTTGCGGAGGATCTCCTTTCGGATATTACAGTAATCATCGAAGACGTTCCATCGAAACGCAGAGAGTCATTTATGAAGCTAAAAGAGTCGATTGAAAACACTTTGGCCTCGCATAAGGATGTCAGCCGTCAGTTCGATAAAGTTAGCTCGCTCTTGGGAATAAATAATGCCTTGAAGTCTGTGAAGTCATTCGAGGAGACGGTGTCATTGCTCAGCAAATATCGACCGGCTATTCTTCAGTTGAATCACAAAGAGCTTCAGAGAAAGTTCTCGGGTTCATACAATAACTTCTTCGGTAGGTTGTTTGGGGGTTACAAGAAGAATGTCCGTATTCTTTCCTCGCTTAAATACGACGGAGTTTTCAGTAGCGAGACAATCGTTGAAGATATGCAAAAGGCGGAAAGAGTTCTCTCCCAGTGTGGAACGATTACAAAGGCCTGTGACGAAAAGGAGTTGCAAACTGTTCTCGACAGCTCGAAAGGCGGCATCGAGAGTTTCTACGAGTGCTACCATAATTTCGAAAAGGCTCTTAGGAATGGCGAATCAGATCTTAAGGAACTCCTTGATTATTTTTCAGACTTTGCTGTTCTACCATACGGATCCAGCACCTCGCAATCTCTCTCAGGAGCGGGTGACTGGATAGAGCGTGTAATCTCAACACTGAAAGCACTGTACATAGAGCTGGAGAATCTCTTCGATATGGTAAACACAGAGCCATTCTCAGACGGTAAGTCTCTCTTCGACTTCTCAGGGTTTGAGGAATTCATAAATAGACTCCATGATTCCCTTCCCAGACTAGATGATTGGCTGTCAATGAAAAAGAGCATGATCGCTCTTAGAAGCTCCGGGCTGGAAGACTTTCTTGAAAGAGCAGAGACAAATGAAGTAGAGCCCGGAATGCTCGTAAAGGTCTTCCTCAAGAGCTTTTATAGCAAGCTCTTGTCAGCGTTCTATAACAACGATGAAATACTGAACTCATTCTCCGCAAGCGATCATAATCTTCTTGTTGAAAAGTTCCGGGTTCTCGATTCGAAGCAACAGCTGTACGCCAGAAAGAGACTCGCTTCTTTGCTCGCTCAGAGGGTTCCCGTTGCCAATCTTGTGAACTCTGGAAGTGCCGAGACTTCAATTCTTAAGAGAGAGATCGCAAAAAAGAGACGAAACAAATCGATAAGGAGACTGTTCTCAGAAATACCAAATCTACTTCAAGTTTTGAAACCATGCATGATGATGAGCCCTCTTTCGGTTAGTGTTTTCATCGATCCAGAGAAGTTCAAATTCGACGTTGCCATTTTCGATGAGGCTTCCCAGGTATTTCCTGAAGACGCGGTGGGGTCAATCATGAGAGCTAAACAAGTGGTAGTCGTGGGAGACAACCGACAGCTGCCTCCCACAAGTTTCTTTAAAATCTCTGAACCTGATGAAGCCGAACTGGCAGATGAAGAGTTTGATCTCGAGAGCCTTGAGAGTATTCTAGATGAATGTAGCACGGCGGGACTTCCTGAGAAGAAGCTTCTCTGGCATTATAGGAGCCGCCATGAATCACTGATAGCCTTCTCAAACTATCACTTCTACTCGAATCGACTGAGTACCTTCCCCGGCAGCAATTTCGACGGACTCGATTCTGGAATTTCCTTTGAATACGTTTCAGACGGAGTTTATGATAGGGCCAAGAGCAGAAAGAATCTACAAGAAGCCCGCAGAGTGGCAGAGATGGTTATGAACCATGCGGAAAGAAAGCCGGGTGTATCTCTGGGAGTTGTCGCCTTTAGCGAGGCCCAGCAGACGGCAATACTTGATCGAATTGAAGAACTACGTTCACAGAATCAGTCTCTAGAAGGTTTCTTCAAAGAAGACAGGCAGGAACCGTTCTTCGTGAAGAATCTCGAAAACGTTCAAGGTGATGAAAGAGATGAAATGATCTTCAGCGTTGGATATGGTAGAGATGCTTCGGGAAAGCTGACCATGAACTTTGGCCCCCTAAACAAAAGCGGAGGAGAGAGAAGACTGAATGTTGCTATAACCAGGGCAAGACAAAGGGTGATCGTTGTAAGCTCAATTAAGGGAAGTGACATTCCTGCTGAAATCCAAACTCCAGGAGTCAAAGCGCTAAGAGAGTATTTGAACTACGCTGAGCGGGGAGGAAGCAGGGAATTCCTTCTGAAGGAGGCAGAGTACACGGCTGGTGAGTTCGAGTCGCCATTTGAACAAGAGGTATATGAAGAGCTTACTGCCCGTGGTTTCAATGTACACAAGCAGGTGGGATGCTCCGGTTATAGAATAGATCTCGCCATTGTCGATAAAGAACACCCGGGAAAATACATCGCCGGAATCGAATGCGATGGCGCCATGTACCACTCGGCAAGGACAGCCAGAGACAGAGATAGACTTCGTCAACAAGTACTCGAAAGACTCGGCTGGAAGATTATAAGAATATGGTCAAGGGACTGGGTCTTCGACAGAAAATCGGAAATTGAAAGGGTTATTGCAGAAATAGAAGCCGTGAGCTCTTCTTCTGGGAAGGTTGAATATCCTCACAGTCAGGAAGAGTCAGCGATCGAAAACCGTTTGCCGTCGATAAAAAGAGAAGAGATGACTCTTCCCGAATACGAAAAATTTTCGATGTTCGACTTAAACAGATTGATTTCATCGCAAAAGATTGTCTACATGCATGTCCTTATGAAAGCGATTATTGAAAAAGAAGCTCCCGTTCACCTTGATGAAGTTGTATCGAGGATTGCCTCGTTTTATGAGACGAATCCTCAGCGACTTCAGATGATGACTTGGGATATGTACACCAAGTCTGGAAATATCTCGCGTAAGAGTCTCAGGGAATACGTTATGACACAATTTCCTAGGGATTCGTACGTTCTTCAGGGAGATTTCTTGATCAAGCGCAACGAAAAGATACTTCCAAGGAAATCGGCCAGCAAAGACGATATAAGAAAGCCTGAGCACATCGCTCCGGTCGAGATCCAAGAAGCGATTAAACTTTGTTTGAAGAACGCGTTCACAATGTCTAAAGAGGACTTGAAAAGAGATGTAGCCGGACTGTTCGGTTTCAAAAGAATGGGGGCTATCATATCGAATGTTATAGGCAAAGAAATCGATTTTCTGATTCGCAACCATGAAATCAAAGTTCAAGGAGAGAAGATCAGTATAGGAAGATAAAAACAGGTTCTTCCTCAGCATATATTGGAGAACGGAGAAAAGGGCGTAAGACAGGAGAGAAGCGAAATAAATCGTAGAGGGTGGATGAGGAATTTGGCAGAGGTGTAATAGTGTTAATGCTATAATGGAAATATCATAACAATAAATGTTACATGACTTTACCTGAGAACGGTGATTAAAGGAGGGAGTGGCACTTGAAAAAACTCTTCACAATAGCCTTGATAGAAGTATTGCTCTTGGGGCTACTGTTTCCTTCATTTACCAAGACGGCAAAAGCGGCTACACCTATGCAAGCTAAACTCAATGTGTCACCGCAAGAAGTATTGTTCGGCGACCCTGTGAATATTGTAGTGACAGGGCTTACGGCTGGACAGATTGCAACACTCATCGTTTCCGGGAAGGACCAGTTTGGTAATACTTGGTCGTCTGAAGCATCTTTCCAGGCGGATAAAAACGGAACCGTCGATCCTTCGCGGGATGCTCCGATAGAAGGCTCCTACCGTGGTGTGGACCCAGCCGGATTATTCTGGTCCATGGTCTGTAAGCCTGCAAGCAATATGGTCTCTCCATTCGCTACACCGCCTACTTTTACAATAGCTTTATTTATAGATGGAGAGGAGAAAGACCAACAGGTCGTTACCCGAATTGTCAATCACAATCTCGATCGACTGGAAGTTTCCGATGAGATTGTCGGAGTCTTCCTGATGCCCCACGAGATTAGCAAGCCTACACCGGCGCTTATCGTTCTGGGGGGTTCCGAGGGTGGCGTAAAAGAAGCCTGGGCGGCTATTATTGCTTCCAAAACCCGACTTCCTACTCTGGCGCTGGGCTATTTTGGGGCTGAAGGTTTGCCACCAACGCTGGAAAATATCCCTTTGGAGACTATCGAAAAAGCCTTGAACTGGTTGGCCAGGCAACCGAACGTGGTCTCCGACAGCTTTGGGATTATCGGAGCTTCCCGGGGAGGCGAGCTGGCTATCCTGGCAGCGTCCCTTTTTCCCCAGATTAAAGCGGTGGTTGGATATACCCCCAGCGGCGTTATCTGGCAGGGAATAGGCTCCAGCGAGAGCCCTGCCTGGACGTATCAAGGCAAGCCTTTTCCTTACCTGAAGTTCATGGAGGATGAAGATTCTCTGCGACGGTTCAAGGAAGCTCAAGATAACGGCACACCCTATCTTGGTTCATCTTCTTTCCTGTACAGCTTAAAAATGCAGTCCGACTCTCTGGAAGCGGCTACCATTCAGGTGGAAAAATCAAAAGCCGCCTTTCTGCTCATAGGCAATCCCGGTGACGGAGTTTGGCCATCTGACATACTATCCAAAGTCACAATCGATAGACTTCAGGCTAATAACCATTCCCGTTATTATGAGCTCCTGAGCTACGACAACGGTGGACATATGCTGATTACATACCCTTACTATCCGACTACTATGCGCCAGTTTTATCTGCCTACCATAAGTGTCTGGGAAGGACTGGGAGGAACAGCGGAAGATGCGGCCAGGGCGGCTCGAGATTCCTGGGAAAAGGTCATTGATTTTCTGCATCGTGAATTGCTGACCGATAGTGACTAGCTCAACTTATGCACTTTGACTTAACCTAGAAAAGGAAATAGAACAGGGTCATTGAAAAAGGCATGAAATCATCGTATATTCGTGGTGATCAGACCATACGAAAGGATGATTTCATGCCCACAACGAATATATCACAGATTATCTCGGATGTCATCGGTTCAGTTCGCTTCTTCCGTATAGAGCAGAGAAGGTTTGTTGAAGTGTCAACATCAACCGGAAATGTGGAAAAACATCAACGATTTTTGTGAAATCAATGACCAGGCAAACTAATCAATTGTGTACCAATAAGACCGGTTTTCTGTTTCTCTCTAAGCCTGTAACTCTTTCCTCGTATGTTGACAATGGTACAGTGATGCAATAGTCTGTCAAGAACGGCTGTTGCAAGTATCTCGTCTTCAAAGATTCTGTTTCATTCTGCAAAGCCTCTGTTTGAAGTAAGGACTATGCTTCCCTTTTCGTATTTCTCACTCACCAGTTCAAAGAAGAGCTTTGCACCTTCATTTTCAAGTGGGAGATACCCCAACTCGTCTACAATGAGTAGCTCAATCGATTTGAAGTAACCTATCGTCTTTTCGAACCGTCTTTCAGAAAAGGCCTTCTTCAGCTTGTCCACAAGCGATATTGCATTCACAAAGTAAACCTTCTTCCCTTCTCTGAGCGCTTCCATTCCCAGGGCTACTGCCAGATGTGTTTTTCCAACCCCGGGAGGTCCAAGCAGAACGACATTCTCTTTCTGGTCTGCTCCCCTAAAATGATACAAGGTAAATGATAGACTTACTAAGGGAGGCGAACCAAAATGAAAGGGAAAAAGTACTCAATCGAGAAGATAATTCAGATCCTCTCGGAAGCAAAGATGACCTCAGTGACTGCCGTTTGCAGAAAGTACAACATATGCACAAGCACATACTATCGCTGGCAAGACAACTACAGCGGTCTATCTTCAAATCAGGCAAAAGAAATGGCTGTCCTCAAGGAGGAGAACGAATCCCTAAGAAAGCTTGTAGTTGAGAAGGAGCTGGAAAACCAGGCTCTCAGGGAGTTCATTAAAAAAAACGAGTCTTGAGAGATGCGGTGATGTTCTTGAAGGAGTTCGGTTTGCCAGCCAGGATCATCTGTGAAGGCTTCTCAATATCCAGAGCCAAGCTCTACAGGTTGCTGGCCCCTTCGAAGATAGATCCATTATCATCCACAATGGCGGTGATCGCTTACGAACACCCGGAATATGGTTACAGAAGGATTCACGTTCTCCTCAAGAGAGAAGGCATTAAGGTCAATCACAAGAAGGTCTACAGGATCTGCTCGCAATGACCTTGAAAGAGATTAATTAGGCTATCTATGGCTGGATCAAAGAGCATAATTGTCAAAGACCACATTCGAGTATCGCTTATGAAACACCGATCAGATTCCATATTCTCAGTTACTGATTCGCGAGTGATGATTCGCTGTGAATCATCACTATTGAGACACTCTTTATGCAACACTTTCTCTTTATACTTGTCTCACTTTTGGGGGCATATCATTGCTGCCAAAGTTGAGTATTAGGAAGAAGCATTTCGACTTTTCCATACACACTTATCTCTAGCAGCTACCAAAAAATGAGGATTTCTCCATTAATTGCATCTGTAAGCCTTAGACTACGTATAATACATCCTAATCGTTTTAGGATTATTTTGAGAAAGGACTTTATAATTATCGAGTAAATGCCCAATGAGGTGAGCAAATGTTCGAATACGATATGATGATTCGTGTCACTTGGATGTACTACTGTGAGGACAAGACTCAAAGCGAAATCAGCTCTATCTTGAAGATGTCACGACAGAAGGTGCAGAGACTTCTGAGCAAAGCAAAGGAACAGGGCTTGGTTCAGGTAAAAATCCTCAATTCTGTTCATAACCTGCTCTCGGTTGAGGGAAAGCTGAGAAAGGTATTCTCAATTCACGATGCTGTCGTTGTACCTACCGCCGAAGATAGTGAGGAACTCAGGAGAAGTCTTGCTCGCGCCGCAGCCAATTACCTGTCTCCTCAACTCGAGAAGATAAGCATTCTTGGTTTGGGAAACGGGGCAACTCTAAGTCACCTTCCGAATTATGTCGATCCATCAATTACGTTCAAGAAAGATTTCAAGGTGGTCTCTCTACTGGGGAATTTGCTTAGGAATTACTCTTCGAACCCCACGAGCATTGGGATGAAGTTTTCGGATAGATTTGGAGTTCCTTATTATGGTCTTTGGGTTCCTTACAAACTCGATACAGTAGAGGCGGTAGATACCGTGGTGAAACAGAAAGCCGTGTCTGAGGTACTTGAAATTATTAAGAGGGTTGAAATTTCGGTAGTAGGAATAGGTAGTACCATAAATAGAAACTTGAACAGCGGCATTGTAAATGAGGCGGAGATGAAATTGCTTAAATCAAAGGGTGCGGTCGGAGATATTCTTGGAAGATGGTTCAACATTGAAGGCAAGTTTGTCTGCGAAGAACTAAACAGGAGAGTTATTGGTGCGGATGTAAAGACACCAGGAAAGACCATTGGAGTAGCTGGGGGCATCGAAAAAGCCGAGGCGATCCAGGGCGCACTTGAAGGAAATCTAATAGATGTACTTATAACTGATGAAAGCACTGCAAATACAATCCTTGAGAACAAATCTAGATCGAGTTCCAAATAATCCGAAAGGGGGTAATGAAATGAAAACAAGAACTTTGTTAGTGATTGCTGTCGTGTTAATGCTTTCTGCTGTAATGTTCGCTAATGCACCATTGATTGGAATTTCTGTTATCGGCACAGAGCATGATTGGGATATTCAGGCCTACAATGGAGCAATTGCAAAGGCAAAAGAACTAGGGGCTGAGGTCATTGCATTCGATGGTGAAAGAAGACCTGAGAAGATGCTGAACGATGTAAAGACCTTGATCTCGAGAGATGTAGATGTTCTGATCGTAATTCTGGGATATCGAGATGTAATTGAGCCTGAATTGAAGATCGCAAGAGAAAAAGGTATTAAGGTAGTTACAGCTGATTTTCAGTCTGTCTACAGTCAGTGTAATGTTTCAACAAACAACATGACTGCAATGGTTGAGCTTGTTTTGAGAATGGTAGCTGACCTAAAAGGTGAAGGCGAAGTTGGAATTTTCTTCAGACCAGGCAGTCCAATAGCCGAATTGAGAAAGAAATGCTTCGATTTGGTTTTGAGCGAATATCCAAACATCAAAGTGGTAGCCGAAGAAGCTTACGTTGTTCCGGGAACAGTTCCTGACGCTTACAACAAAACAAAAGACATGTTGAGAGCCCATCCAGAGATAGATGCTTTCTGGTCTCTCTTCGATCAGCCAATGATAGGGGCTGCACAAGCAATCGATGATATGGGAAGTCAATATCATGCCAAGTGCTATGGCTTTGACGGAGATCCTACTGCTCTGAAAATGATTGCTGATCCTAACTCCTCCTTTGTAGCTACAGTAGCACAGCAACCTTACAAAATAGGTGAGACCTGTGCGGAAGTCGCAATGGATCTCCTTGCTGGAAAGGAAGTTCCAGTTCTCAGATTTGTAGATCACATTTTGGTTACTACAGAAAATGTAAAGGATCTTCTAAAGTAGGGCTAATTCTTCAACTAGTCAGCTCTCAGTTTTTTAAGGAAAAGCCCCGTCTGGAAATGACGACGGGGCTCAATATTAAGAGAACATTGAGGTGTCGAAATGAATAAATCATTACTCAATATGAAAGGAATCACAAAGAGATTTCCGGGTATTCTTGCCTTGGACTCAGTAGACTTCGATGTTCCAAAGGGTGAAATAAGAGCCATAGTTGGAAAAAACGGCGCAGGCAAATCCACGCTAATCAAGATCCTGACGGGAATCTATACTCCTGATTCTGGGAGTGTCGAAATCGAGGGAAAGCATTTCAGCCATATAACACCAGATGTTATGTATTCTGAAGGAATCCAAGCAATATATCAGGAGAACGATTTGGTCTCATACTTCACTGTCGGAGAGTCGATAATGCTCAACAACGAACCCCGAGGCACAGTGAGGGCATTCATTGACAGGAGAGACATGAATGAAAAGGCACATCAATTGCTACTAGGAAAGATAGGCATAGACATTGATCCAAGAAAACTTATAAGAGATCTCAGCGTTTCTGAGAAACAGTTAGTTCAGATTGCAAAAGCACTTGTAAGAGAACCAAAGATAATGATATTCGATGAGCCAACAGCTCCCCTCTCAGCTAAAGAAATCGATAAACTTTTCGAAATCATTCGTGGACTTCGATCTCATGGAATAACAATCATATATATTAGTCATAGATTTGAAGAGATATTTGAGATAGCCGATTCAATAACGATAATGCGTGATGGAAAGAAAATCGTTGATCTCAATCTCAAAGAAACCAATGAGGACGAGATCATTAGCCATATGACGGGTGGAAATATGCAGATTGCTAGTAGAAGTGAAGGAGAAAAGAGAAAGGTTTCCGACGAAATCATGCTTGAAGTTGAGGATCTAGAAACTGAAAGAATTAACAAGATCTCCTTTTTGCTCTATAAAGGTGAAGTTCTTGGACTCTTCGGTGCTGAGGGAGCAGGTCAAGTTGAATTGGTTCGAGCATTCTACGGGTTGCTACCAAAAAAAGGAAAAATCAAGCTGAACGGTAAGGAAACGCACATTAGAAAGCCGACCGATGCAATAAGGAAAGGAATCGGATATGTTCCTAGAGATAGAAAGGAAGAAAGCTTGGTTAGGACATTTACATTGGCCGAAAACATAACCCTTTCTCATCTAAATGCATTTTCCCCAGTCGGTTTTGTAAATAAAAAATCCGAACTAGAAATTGCAGATCAGATGATAAAAGATTTGGCGATAAGTACACGAAGCGCGAAAACAGTAGTAAGCTTCCTCAGTGGTGGTAATCAGCAAAAGGTTGCGATTGCAAGATGGCTAGCATTTCCTCTCAAGATTCTAATACTCGATTATCCAACTATGGGGGTTGATGTTCAGGCTAAACTGGAAATCTATCGTCTCCTAAAGAAGATATCTTCAGAAGGAACATCGATAATAATAATCACCCCAGAATATGAGGAGATCAAAATGCTTTGCGATAGAGTAATGATTCTGAAGGATGGGCAACATAGAGTCACTCTTGATGTGAAAGACATAGATGAAGATATACTTCTGAAGAATGCTATCGGATCATCCGGAAGTGTGGTGTCATAAATGGAAAACGCATTGAGAATCACAAAATTCAAGAGTTACATCACTTTTGGAATATTCTCTTCAGTAATAATTTATCTGATCATCGTATCCCCGGGCTTCTTGAGATTCGACAATCTAATGAACGTAATTGTCTCCGCCACTTTTGTAGCAATACCGGCTATGGGGCTTGGAACAATTATGTTATCAGGATCATTTGATCTTTCTTTTGTAGGAATAATTGGGGTCGTATCAGTAACGTCTATCAGAATGGTTCACGCTGAAATACCAATTCCAGTTGTGTTGATAACAGCACTAGCAATTGCTTTGGGATTTGAACTGGCAAACGCTTTCCTGATAATCAAATTGAAGATACATCCTTGGTTAACCACAATATCAACGATGTTAGCTGCTCTCGGTCTTGAGAAAGCTATAAGCAAGGCTTACTTTCTGACAACTTCGCATTCGTTCTTTCAAACAATCAGATTTGAGAGCTTTATAGGAGTTCCTCTCCCTGTATGGATTCTTGGCCTGTCTTTTCTAATGATGTACTTGCTCGTTCACAAAACTGCGTTTGGTATGCATCTATATGCTGTGGGAGGGAATGAGGTAGCTGCAAGAAAGGCCGGTCTCAAGGTTGAAAGGTTACGTTTTAGTTCCTTCGCAGCAATGGGGGTATGCATTTGGATTGTCTCACTTGTTTACCTGTCACAGCTTTCAGGTTATACTCCAGAAGCTGCGTACACTAATTTGAATGAAGTGATACTGTCAGTGTTTTTCGGAATGTCGATTTCTAGAAAAAACGTCATAACTATTCCGGGAGCTGTTGTAGGTGCTCTTTTCGTGGCACTCTTGGCAAATGGACTTGCACTTTCAGGTGTCAGCTCATACTGGATAAAACTCATTGAGGGTTGTCTAGTGATTGTCGTAGTCATAACAAATGCTATGGGGAGTGGTGAAATTGTCCAACTCGAAAAGTAGTGTGATATCAACCAGCAGTACTACGTCCCGGAAAGCTATTGATTTTCTGGTAAATGGAAGCATAATAATCGGATTTGTTGGTGTTGTGATCTTCTTTGCTATAACGAGTAGCTCATTCTTCAAGTGGGACAACATTTCCGACATTCTTCTGAGACTTTCTATAACAACACCAGCTGCATATGGGGTAATGCTAGCACTTGTAGCAAAGGGCATTGATCTTACTCCAGGAACAACAATGGGGCTTGTCGGAATTACTGTCGCAAGCGGCGTTACAGCCGGAATGAACTTTGGTCTTTCAATACTTCTTGCGGTCCTAGTTGGAGTTGCTGTCGGACTAGTAAATGCTTTCTTAATTGCAAAAGCCAATCTGAATCCGTTTATAGCAACGATATCTGTGCTATTTATTGGCAACAGTATAGAAAAGAGTGTCACAAGGGGAGGGCTCCCAGTCTATCTTTATCCCGCCCCTCCTGCTCTCAATCAAATATATCGCGGTAGCACTCTCGGAATCCCAAATCCGATTTTGATTCTCATAATACTTACCTTGTTGCTCTATTTGTTTCTTGAGAAGAGCAAATATGGAAGAAGACTTTATGCATGTGGGGAGAGTATTAAGGCCTCAAGAGCTTCCGGCATTCCTGTAAGGCTTTACTATGGAGCTGCTTATTTTATTAGTGCTTTGTGTGCAACTATAGGCGGAATAATTCTCTGCTCTCAGATACGTTCAGGTCAGCCACTCGTAGGTCATTCCTACATGTGGGACGCCATCGGTGCCGCGTACTTGAGTACAATAATGTCAAGAAGGAACTTCAGACCAAATGTATTTGGAACGCTTTTTGGTGCAGTTGTCATGGCTACGGTCGCAAATGGCCTTACATTGATGGGACTCGCTTTCTACTGGAAAGAGTTTGCCAAGGGTCTGATAATTTTGATCATGCTACTTGTTTCTGTCATGAAGAAGCGCTATGAAAGGAGCCGCTTGTTTTGAGTAGCTCGACGCTAACAATAGATGTTAGTACAGGTGGGATTCATATATGCATCGTTGATAAGAGGATGCAGATTATCCACAAAGAATACAAGGAGTTCGAGTACTTGACGTCAGAGATTCCTGGCGCAAAGGAAATTGATACTGATACCCTGTGGGCGTTGCTAATTCAAATGATGCGAAGTCTACGATTTAGGCCAGACCTTACAGCAGGAATTTCTGAGATCGCAGTTACAAGCCAGCGTGAAGGCTGCGTCTTTTTGGATAGAGAAGATCGAGTCTTGTCTGCCTGTCCTAACATTGATTCTAGGGCATCTAAAATTGCTAAATCACTTCCTAGAAGCACTAAAGAGGAAATCTACGATATAACTGGCCATTGGCCGGACTGCTACTTTCCGGCCATGCGGCTTCTTTGGTTCAAGCACGAAGCGCCTTCAACGTATACAAAGATCAGCCGATTCATGATGCTTAATGAATGGATTGTATATAAGTTGCTCGGAAAGAATAAGGATGAATCAGTGTCTGAGGAGACAAATGCTTCGGAGTCAATGCTTTTTGATGTGCGAAAGAGAACTTGGTCGCATCAAATTATCGAATTGCTTGAGCTTTCACATCTTCGGCTTGCAAAAATCGAGAAGCCAGGTACAATAGTCGGATCTGTTAGCAGTTCACTAGCCCGAGAAATCGGAATCTCAGAAAGTGTTGATGTCAAGATTTCTATGGCCGATACTCAGTCAGCAGTTCTTGGGTCGGGCGGATTTGAACCTGGAGACATTGTAATTGTTAATGGTTCCACGACTCCTGTACAGCTAGTTACAGATTCCCCCATATTAGATAACCGGCGTAGAACTTGGACTTGTCCGTATCTACCCGATCTCTGGACACTTGAGAGTAACTGCAGAAAGACAGGTCTAATGTTCAGAAAGATTAAGAATGATCTCCAAGAATTGCTTTCGCAATTCGATGATAGTCTATCTCTTACTAGTGAACAATTAGATAAGATTATTTCAATCAATGCAGATAGATCATTTGACACAATGGCTTTCCTTGGCCCTGGTATATTTGACGTTTCACAGGGCAAAGATCTCCCGATCTCTCTCTCCTTTTACGATGAGCGAGTCAATATCTTTAGTGCAATTCTGATAGGATATATAGAGAACCTGACCTTTGCAATAAAAGCGAACATAGAACAGCTGAAGGAGATATCAAACATTAGCCTAAGGCGAATCATACTAACAGGAGGTGCATCAAGAAATAGCTTACTAAGAGTTATCCTTCCAAGAATATTGAGAGAAAACGAATTATTAATTACTGACAACCTCGATACTACTTCATTAGGTGCTTCAATAATAGGCAGAGAGAAGGACTCTGAAATTGAGAAAGCATTATTGAATTCACTAAGCAGACTTTCCTCAAATGAGGACATGGTGGGTGACTTCTACAATAAGAAATTTGAAATGTGGAAACAATGGTACTCAAAGATGATTAGCATAACATGACTGGAGGAATGTCATGAAGAAGATTCTCATTACATCCGAGCTAGACAATAAGACTCTAGAAGCGCTCGAGAAGGGGTTTATAATAACCTTGAAAGGTCGGGCAGCGGGAGAAAAAAACTTCCTTTCGGAAAGCGTTATGATCGAACAGATAAACGCCCTAGAACCAGAAATCTTGATAATAAGTGCAGACAAGATTAACAGGGCAATTATCAAAGCAACTGATAGCGTCAAATTAATAGTGGTTACGCGCGGGAATCCTGTGAATGTAGATATTAATGCGTGCAAAGAAAAGGGCATAACTGTGACATGTACACCGGCGAGAAATGCGAATTGCGTAGCGGAACTTGTCATAGCGCTTATGATTTGCTCAGCGAGGAATTTATTCCAATCTTTCGAAGCAATAAAAGATGGAACGGCGGCAGTCGACAAAATGACCAATGTAGCCGCCAAGGGCAAAGACGTCATCTGGTCAGATCCACAACTGGCAGTTATACCATACATTAGATTTAGAGGATTTGATATTCAAGGGAAGACCTTAGGTCTTGTTGGTCTTGGTGCAATAGGAAGAAAAACTGCATCAAAGGCGATAGCTCTTGGAATGGATGTACAGGTTTTCGATCCCTATGTCTCTGAAGATGAAATTCGAAGAATTGGAGCCAAACCCTCTTCAATGGACGAACTTCTATCCGAATCAGATTTTGTAAGTCTTCATGCTAGTGTAACAAAAGAGACCGAAAAGATGATTGGTATGCAAGAGTTTCTCAAAATGAAAGACACGGCGTATCTTATAAACACAGCTAGAGGAGCCTTAGTTGATCACGACGCTCTTTATAGAGTTCTTAAAGAAAAAAGGATCGCAGGTGCGGCCGTTGATGTCTTCTATTACGAACCGATAGCTCTCGATGATCCTTTCCTAAAACTTGATAATTTCATAATTACGCCTCATATTGGTGGTGCAAGCTTAGACGTAATAACACATCATTCGAAAATGGCTTTGGAAAGTATCCTAGCTTATGCAAATAACATTGAGATTCCGTATAGGGTAATCTGAATAAGGAGGTGTGGACGAAATGTTTGAAGCAGAAAAGAAAGAACTAATCGAGTACGGAATAAAGGTCTTCAAGAGTGGTCTGGTACACGGTACGGGTGGCAACCTGAGCATGCGAGTAGGAGAGAACGGTGATATGTACCTGATAACTCCAAGTGGTATTGACTACGAACAGATAGTACCGGATGATATCGTGCTGATTGACATGAATGGGAAAGTAATTGAAGGGAAAAGAAGACCATCCATTGAACATGGTATGCACAGAGAAATCTACAAAAAAAGAAAGGATGTTAATGCCATAATCCATACTCATTCACTTTACTCAACGGCTCTCTCAATAACAAGGCAACCTTTGCCCCAAATTGAGTCAAGTGTTGTTCTAATGAGAGGGCAAATCGAAGTTGCCGACTATGCAAGGCATGGTAGTATGGAGCTTGCCATGAATGTTGTGAATGCGCTTGGAGACAGGAAGGCGGTTCTAATGGCAAATCATGGCCAACTTGCAGCAGATGAATCTCTTGCTAAGGCATTGAAAACTTGTGTTAGTGTCGAACATTGTGCTCAAATATATATTCTAGCAAGAAGCGTTGGCCAAGTGTATCCAATATCTCCTGAAAAATGTGACGAATTGAGAGAGTACATCAAAACCTCTTACGGACAAAAGTAATAGAAGAAACTAGGACAGGCTTTTAGAAGACTCTGTTCTCGCCTTTCCAAAGGAGAAAAAATGACTGTACAATCATTCTTAACTAAGAAGATCACTGTCATCCCTCTTACAATAGTGATATCAATTCTTTGGGGAAGCGCCTTTCCAGTTATAAAACTGATTTATTCAGAGTTGGGAGTCGAGTCTGTTTCGGTGCCAGCGAGAATATTTCTTGCAAGTTTACGATTTCTTATAGCTTCCGCAATTCTCCTTTGTATTAGTCTTCTTGCGTTTCGAAATCAACTTCTAGTTAAAAAGGAGCTTGTCCCAAGGATTATAGTGTTAGGATTCTTCCAAACCATTCTGCAGTACATTTTTCTATACGTTGGAATGGCGAACACAACAGGTTCGAAGGGATCAATACTCACTTCGACTCTCAACTTTTTTCTCATCATAATCTGCCACTTCTATTATAAAGACGACAAAATCAATCTCACAAAATTCATAGGACTTATTATTGGTTTCTCGGGTATAGCTCTTGCAAATTGGGATGAAGGAATGAGTTGGACCTTCAAAATGAACGGAGAGTTTCTACTTATCCTTGTTGGACTTGTGTCGGCTATAGGTTACTTTATGGCAAAGGAGATATCTAGAGAAGCGAATCCCATTATTGTAACTACCTGGCAAATGATTGTGGGCTCCCTAATTCTTCTATTAATTGGGCTGGTTTTCATGAAACCTGGTGACATTTTACATATATCAGAAAAAGGTTGGTTACTCATACTTTATTCGGGAGCAATTTCCTCGATAATCTTCCCGCTTTGGTATTCTGTCCTTAAATATAACAAAGCGGGTGAAATCACAGTATACAAGTTCATAGTGCCCTTAGCGGGAACTTTGATTTCATCATTGATTGTTCCGGGTGAAGTAATACCCCCTGCACTACCTGCCGCTCTGTTTCTAGTCGCAATAGGGATAATGATTGTAAACTACCATCGTAAGGCTTCGAAAGATAAGGAGGCTGTTACATGATTTTAAATATTGATCTGAACAAAAAATCTTCAAACAAAGAAGAATACAGACACTTTGTTGCAGGAAGAACTCTTTCATCAAGGCTCATAGCTAAATATGTCCAACCAGACATACATCCACTCAGTCAAAAGAACGTACTTGTAATATGTCCGGCTTCGTTTGCAGGAACTCCAGTGCCGAATTCAAATAGGCTTTCAATTGGTGCGAAGAGTCCTCTTACAGGAGGAATAAAGGAATCGAACATAGGAGGGAGAGTTCCTGATCTGATTGCTAGAAGTGGTATAAGAGCAATAACAGTTTCTGGCGCACTTGAAGAACTGTCAGTATTGATAATAGACAAAGGAAACTGCAGATTCGAAAAAGCTCCTGAGCTAAAGGGTCTTATGAACTACGAACTGTTTGAGAAGCTTTACGAGAAATATGGAAAAAATGTCGGCATACTTGGAATAGGACCTGCCGGTGAAAATAAGTTGATTAACTCCACCATTTCGGGCAACGATCTTGAAGGGCATGCTTCTCGTCATGCAGGCAGAGGGGGAATGGGAGCTGTCATGGGAAGCAAGAACATAAAAGCCATTATTTTCTTGGAACCAGGCTCTCCTATGATTATGCCTCCTGAAGATACAAAAAAAGAATTCCTCAAAGTATCTAGGGATTTCGCGCAAAGAATAATAAAGAGCAAGGTGAACATGACCTTATTCAGTAATCTTTCTCTAGTGAGTTATATTAACAGACTCGGAGCCCTTCCAATCAGAAATTATAGAGAGTCATCTTCAGAAGAAGCTCTAGCGTTGTCCGGCGAGAATATCGTTGATGAACTGAAATCGAGAGGAGGAAGGATGGGGCATGCCTGCTCCAAAGGTTGTGTGGTTCGATGTTCAAACATTATTCATGACAAGAATGGAGAATATGTTACTTCGGGATTCGAGTATGAATCAATAGTAATGTTAGGTTCTAATTTAGGAATCTTCAACTTCGATAAAGTGGTACCGCTTGAAAGATTTTGCGACGAGTTTGGCCTTGATACAATTGAGACAGGTGCCTCATTTGCAGTAGCAGCGGAAGCTGGACTCGCAGAATTTGGTAATGCTGAAAGCTTTAGCGCCCTAACGCATGAGATTAGATCTCTCTCTCCTTTTGGAAGACTTCTTGCTTCTGGGTCAGGCCTACTGGGAAAAGTATTCGGCATAACAAGAGTTCCAGCTATCAAAAACCAATCCATGGCCGCTTATGACCCAAGAGGTCTTAAGGGTACAGGAACAACCTATGCTACTTCAACAATGGGTGCTGATCATACAGCTGGAAACGTTTTTCCAGCAGTTAGCAAAGTGGACGTTAGAAATGGAGAGGGCCAAGTTGCGGAGTCTTTATATAGACAAATAATGTACACAGCTTTTGATATATTTCTCTGCATATATGTAGGTGCTACAGAAGAAAACCTTGATACTATTGCAACTTTGGTGAATCTCTTTTACAATGAGCAAATAACTAAAGAAGATATCTTCGAAA
This sequence comes from Mesotoga infera, assembly GCF_900157305.1. Classification (NCBI taxonomy): domain Bacteria; kingdom Thermotogati; phylum Thermotogota; class Thermotogae; order Kosmotogales; family Kosmotogaceae; genus Mesotoga; species Mesotoga infera. The sequence continues at coordinate 1,137,615 of NZ_LS974202.1, read as the reverse complement.
TTGCCAAGAGTACTATCACTCTTGAGATGAAATTCAACGAGGCCTGTGGATTGAATTCCAGACACAATTTAATGCCGGAGTTTTTTATTGAAGAAGAAGACAGTCGTGGTAACAAGTATGATGTACCAAATTCTGAGCTTCGAGCAGCACCAGAGATACTGAAAGGACTTGAAATCAGAAAGTGAAGCTTTAAAACCGAAAGAATTAGCAATGTACTTGAACTCGAGAGAATTCTCCTGGAGGAATCTAGAGATGTAATCTACTCTCGCGTATGAAAGGTCTCTTGTGGAAAGGGACTGAGAGCTCAACATTCTCGAGATGTAGGTAGTGAACTGAATCGATGATATCCGATGTTAGTCTGTGATATATTCGTGGTGGGCATGAAATCATCCTTTTGTATGGTCTGGCCACCACGAATATACGGTGGTTTCGTGTCTTTTTCAAAGACCCTGTTCTGTTTTCTTCAGGTTAAGTCAAAGTGCATAAGTTGAGTCTTGCCAACCACCGCTCTGTAAAAAGTGTATCCGTCACGGATTACCCCAGCATTCAAAAAACAGGCTCAATTTCGGACTCTTCACGGTTTGCCGCCACTATCGACAGCTCCAGATTTCTTCACTGGAACCAGACAATGAACAGGATCCCGCACTTCCCATGAAGGAAGATATATTCTCATGGTGAGTGAGAAGATTCCATCGGGAGCGGGAAGCCAATTAGATTCCTTGTCTGCGCCTGGCGACTCATGCTGAATATAGATAACCAGCGAACCGTCCTCCCCATACTTCATATCTGTACGATCGCCTATCGAATAGCGATTTATCTCATTGGCAACCAGGAATTGATCTTCGCCGTACATCGTGATTGACCAGAATCCTTTTGGTTCAACTGCCGGAACCTCATCGCTATTGAACGAGAGAACGTACTTGAATTTCGATCCATCAAAAGCATCTCCGTCTTCATCTACCAGCCCATTTGGGCAATATGCTTCTTCAAGGCTGTTCCCGTACAGGCTGCGATAAGCCGCCACTGCCCGCAGTTCATACTCTCCCTGCATTTCTTCTCGATTGCCGAAGATACTCAGATTCCAGCCGTTTTTCGATATTCCCACCATTTCTTCCGGGTTCTGAATTATCTCCAGAGCTTCCTTGATCCCTTCCTCCACTGCCTCTCTTATGCCTGATGGCATAGCATTGACATCGAATGGGAGGTTCGGACCAATGCCTATCTTGCCGAACCGCTCTATCAGCTCCTTCTCACTTGGGTGTATTTGCAGCTGGCCCAGAAGGAAATTGAAATATGAGATAAACTCCGCGGATTCAGCCTTCGTCTTGTCATAGGTCGGGAAGATAGCGGGGTCTGCCGCCGGCGGAGCCTCTTCCCCAAGATACGAACTGAGAGATTGAATCTCATGCTCATCCTGTATTACCAAAACCTTCTCAAGGTCGCCTTCGACTTGCATGTTGACCGAAATCCGAACCAGGCACAGGACAAAATTGCCCTCGCTGCGGAAGACGTCATCGACTCCGGAAGGCGTGTCACCATGCCAGAAAGGGCCGGATATCACGAATGTTCTCGCACCCGTTCCGGTGGTTCTTGTGCCAACGTAGGCAAAGTTATGTGTGTACATGTCGATCATCTCGAATGAGTAATAACGGTCCTCTACTGCCGGTATGCTTACAACAACAGGCTCCGATCTAAGGTCTAGCCAGAGCCTGGAATAGATGCTGTCGTTATTCGGCCGGACAACTTCTCTGTAATCAGGTCCGCGAAGCTCCCTTTTGTGATAGAACATGCTGAATAGCCCGGGATCGATCGCCTGGATGAACATGGTTTTGAAATCCTCCAACATTGGATAAGCAAAGATGTAGGCCTGCTTAGCGATTTCCTTTGCTTGCTCGAAATCGGTTGTCAGTTCCGTTGCGTTTGCAATTGGAGAAGAAAACAGGAAGAGACAGAGAATGACAAGCGTGATCAGATTCTTGCATTGCGACACTTTCCACACCCCCTTGTGCACTCCAATTAAAGAATGTAAGGGCTTCGGCAGAAGAGAAAATGTGTGGCTACGGTTTTGAAAGCACACGACCTATTGTACTGCAGAACGATTCTAAATCAGGGGAAAAAGCAGACTCTTAACAGAAAAATATCTCGCAGGAAAAGCGGTTATTCCTGAGTTTTTACGGCTCTCAAAACAGGCAGAAGTTTCCGGCAACTCGTAATTATGACGAAAAATCGGCGAAGGGGCGGATATTAGAAGCCCTACCGGCAGGTATTATTGACTCCTGCGGCTGAGAGCCGTTATAGTTCTCTGGCAGATTTCAATAATCGGAAAACTCGAATTCGCCTGTTACTGAGTTGAAGATCACAAAGCCACCGTCTTCTATTTTGAACTTGTATTGCGGATGTTTGAAGTTCGGATCAAGTGGGAGATGGAAATACACCCCGAGATACTTCAAGAGGGGGTTGCGGTTATGAATGATGTTTATGGCGTCCTGAATGTCGAAGATTATGTAAAGCGGATCAACGAGAACCGCATCCTCATACCAGATATCGTCGACAACTTTTGAGGTCCATGATCCATCCTTATAAATGGCTTCAACAATCTTGGAGAGATCGAAATCCGAAAAAATCAATCTCCAGTACGCCAGATCATCGGCCTTTTCAAAAGGTTCTGGATCCTCGTCTGTAGAAGCATAGACGGCGAACAGCTTCAGGTTGAATTCGGGATGGTTCTGTGCCAGATACTCTCTTGCGGCCGCGATCATTCTCTCGATAAGAGTGTTGTGCATGAATCGAGGCAGCACGCATCCTCCAAGAACAAGGATAATAATTGCCGCTGTCAGTAATGAAATAAGCTTTATTCTCTTGCTCATAGATTTCACCTCCATCGAAGGAGCTGAAGTGCCTAAGATCAACGATCCGGAAGTGTATGTTGCCAAACCTGAAAAAACTGGGGCTCCCTACACATTTTCAATATCAAATAATAGCAAATCTCGCGAGGATCAATGCCGGAAATCTCCAGTCGATTCCTGCTGACGATATTGACATCACGCAAGTCGATCGTTTCTCGAAACTTTTCATGACTTTCCTTGCCGGTCTTGAGCAACTGAACAAGACACGCTACCTTCGCTGAACTTCTTATGGCGTCTTCCGGAGAGTAGCTGTTGTTGAACGAGAATGATTTGAACGCCTTGATACTTGCCAGATTATCAAAAAGGACTCCCAGATCGAAGAGTCGCTTGATTGTCTCTGTCTCATTTCCGAATAGTCTACGAGGTCAGTTGGGCTAGTTCATAGGTTATTAGGAAGAACCGTTTCGATTTTGCCATGCACAGGAGGGAGATTAAACGATTCGTTTGTCTCCAGAAACCAGTATCAGAGATCTATCTGACTTCGCTTCTTCGATTACAGCTTTTGTGAAGCCCGATCTGCTGAAGATTGCGTACTCTTTCTTCTTAAAGTTATCCCATTGAGGTAGATTCGCCTTTTCGCGTAAAGTCTCGAAGATATCCGTACCGACAGGTTTTCCACTCCACATATAAAGAGCGGGGTCCCGTATAAGAGCATTACGGGATGACACGGGATGACAGTCCCTTCACGTCATTCTGGCATGTTCCTAGCCAGAATCACGTTCTTCCTCCCTCACGTCATGCTCGGTCTTCGCGAAAAACGGGACAGACGTCAGGAGCCCGTCAGTCCCCATTTTCGCGGTCTTTCCTCCCTTTCCGTCATGCCGGACTCACTTGACGTCATTCTGAGCTTGACTCAGAATCACGGTTTTCTAAGGAGTGGATCCCGGGTCGGAGCCCGGGATGACAGTCCCTTCACGTCATTCTGGCATGTTCCTAGCCAGAATCACGTTCTTCCTCCCTCACGTCATGCTCGGTCTTCGCGAAAAACGGGACAGACGTCAGGAGCCCGTCAGTCCCCATTTTCGCGGTCTTTCCTCCCTTCCCGTCATGCCGGACCCCGATCCGGCATCTCCGCTCCTTCGAAAGAGCAAGAGCGGGGTCCCGTATAAGAGCATTACGGGATGACACGGGATGACAGTCCCTTCACGTCATTCTGGCATGTTCCTAGCCAGAATCACGTTCTTCCTCCCTCACGTCATGCTCGGTCTTCGCGAAAAACGGGACAGACGTCAGGAGCCCGTCAGTCCCCATTTTCGCGGTCTTTCCTCCCTTCCCGTCATGCCGGACCCCGATCCGGCATCTCCGTCCTTCGAAAGAGTGAGAAGAGCGAGATCCCGTATAGGAGCACTACGGGATGACAGTCTTACTCCCTTCCCGTCATTCTGAGCTTAACTCAGAATCACGGTTTTCTAAGGAGTGGATCCCGGGTCGAAGCCCGGGATGACAGTACGGGGACACCACGGGATGACCCTGAATAGAAACCCTGAATAGGAACACTTCAGGACAGGCTCATCAGGGCAGGCTATTGCGGATTCTTCCTCATAACTCATGAACTAGCCCATAATGGTCTTCAATCTCAGAAGTTCATGTCAACACCAACCTGAAATGTGAAAAGGAAAGAACATCTGCAGCGAAGTTTTGACCAGATCGGCAAGTTTTCTGGCAGACAATGAATGCCACCGGGACTTCATTCAGGATCATTCGAGGGAACTATAAAGGCATCTTTTGTGGTTTTCACAAAACCGGTTAAATCAAACCCGCCAATCTTGACGGACGATCTATTCACCTTGCCTATGAGTCGAAATTATCGACAAGTAGTGGTGATAGGCAACAATCACTTTCGTCACCAGGCTTTTAGCCTTTCACACCGGCAGCTGTGGAATCCTTGGCGGCCTTTTCTATAAGAGAATTCAGAAACTCCTCCGGGGTGGTGTCTGCCTGCTGGCTCAGTTCAGTGAGCATTTCTGAAGCCTCTTCGGACAGCTTAATGTAGTTATCCGCTTTTGGAGTGAGAGCTATCTTGCCGCCGAGGGCACTCACTAGCTTGTACATCATTTTGTACGATAAATTCTGTTTCCCAGACTCTATCCTGGAGATATTCGGAACGCTTATACCTGTGAGTTCGCTAAGGTCCTTTTGGGTCATACCTTTTTCGACTCTGAGTTCGATCAGTTCATCTATGAAGTTTCTCAGTGGTTTCTTCTCATTATAAATTGCTGCAAACTCCGAATTCTTCATAAGATTAGCCTTGAGTTTATCGAATCCTGTCATCTATAACACCACCTTCTAGATTAATTACTCACTTACATCAGTATATTATCACATATGATAATATAAATCAATACCTATACTGGTTTGGTTTCTATCTTTATTACTACTACAAGTGCTAACTATAAATCTTCCTTAGGATATCTATTTTTTTGGTATGACATACTTAAGTATTACTTCTTATTATATATAACCCAAGTATTACTTTTCATTATATATAACTTTTGTATTACTTTTATTATAACTCACCTATGTGCTTATCTTTTAGTATGATCCTTATTATATAAGAATTATAGGGCTTTATATAATAATGTTGAGTGGGCCCAATATTACTAATGTAAAAAATGGCCCTTGACTTTTGGACCCGGAACGTGTATAATATTTTCGAAGATCCTGCTGGAGGTGATTGTATGAAAGACAAGAAATTCACGCAAGTAAGCTCCACAAAGGGTTCAGAAGAATTGCTTCTATGGAAGGATTATTCCGTTTACTTGTTTGATGAAGACATAAACCGCGATTTTGTCGGGGGATTTATTTTGGAACTGGTAAAATCAGACCCATCTACAGCAGAGAATATTGTCAATATCATCGAGAGGCTCCAGGGAGGCAAAGGCTTGCAGGTCGAAATGATAAAGGGTAAGAAGCCAAAGATCAAGAAAGTTGAGCAAGGAGACAAGTTGTATGAGTTGAGAGAGTATTCAAGCAAACTGAGAAAGCACCTAAGAGTCTACTTCTCGGTTGATTCCAAGAACAAAAAAGTTGTGTTTCTCAATGCGTGCTTTAAGTCAGACGACAAGAGGCAAAATAAGGATATAAAGGTTGCTCTTTCCAGGTATCAGGAGTACTTTGAGAAGCATAAGTAATTCTGCTGGTGGAGGTGATAGTACTGTTCATTGTGAGCGCTCTGCTTTTCTTAGCAACAATTTTTTGTGTGATCTACCGCGAGCAAATTGTGTACTTCATTGTCCCAGTCCTGTTTATCCTCTTATTGAATGTGTTAGCTTTCCTGTTCATTGAGCTCTTTTTGATGTTCCTGGTATTAGCTTCACATATGATCTCTCTGAAAGGGTCTATAGTTGAGAAGCTTGAAGCTTCGCAGAAGATTGAGCTCAAAGACGACGACGCTGAATAAAAAAGAATACGACATAGTGGTTCAGCCAACGCTGCTTAGAGGGATCGCGATCTATCTTCCCTGCGAGAGCGCTACGATTTGTCGGGGTCTGAGGGCGATTTGTGAGACAAAATGAGCCACCGGGTAATTGGTCCCGCGGAGTGATACTGGCGAAGTCTTCACTGGCTGCGAATTCTTCTCATATTTATCCGTTTGAATTCACGAAAAAGCATTTTCCAGAAAATCCTTCAACTGTTCCAGGTTTCGATGAATCTCTGATGAGAGACGAGCGGCCGGCTAATGAAGTTTAGAAGAGCATCATCTATTGTCCCTTTTCTCACAAGTTCTTGACCCGCCTCCTCGACTTTGAGGAGTATCTCTTTCCCCTCATCTGTTGGCTTTCCCCTGTCAAACATTAGGTGAACATGCGGCCTGATTATCGCTCCGGAAAACACTATGTTCGCATTTTCCGCGATTTCACGCACGATTCTTATGAGAGTGTCGAAATTTTCCTTTTCCCACCAGCCGCCTGTGGATATCAGCACAATCTTCTCCGTCTTCCATCCGGCTCTCATCTTTGCTCTCGTCCTGCCATCGACAATGGCAAGCACTGGATCTATCATAGGACATAGCCTGTTTATGAGATTCTGCATCTCTCCCGGCAGAGGAATGTAAACCGGAGCAGCCAGAATGAGAATCTCAGATTCTTTGATCTTCTGATAAATCGGCTGCAAACTATCATTTATGCAACAGATTCCCGGTTCTTTGTCCCAGCAGTGCATAGTCCCGCAACTACAAGGTCGTGGTGAAATAGTGCTGGTATAGAAGAGTTCGGTATCACATCCCACACTTTGAATTCCTTTCAGGAGCGGAGATAACAGTCTTGAAGTGAAGCCTCTTTCCATCCTTGGGCTACCATTGAAGACAACTGCTTTCATCATTTCATCTCCTTTCAAAAAGACGGGATCAGGTCTTCTAAATAGATTATATTCTTTATATGAGCTATAAGGCATCCACAGAAAGATGCTGACCCTGTCACATCGACTCCTGGATCCAGAAGTGTGGATAAACGAATCAGCAAGCGTACGACAGCAACGGAAACCTACTGGACAAAGACGGCAGAGTAACGACAGACATAACAAAGGTACTCGGATACAGATTGCCGACAGAAGCCGAATGGGAATACGCGGCCAGAGGCGGAAACAAAACTGAGGGATACAAGTACGCAGGGAGCGATAACGTCGGTGATGTTGCCTGGTACAAAGACAATTCAGGGAGACAACCCCAGGAAGTTGGGAAGAAGGCGCCGAACGAGCTTGGAATATACGATATGTCGGGTAACGTGTGGGAATGGTGCAGCGACTGGTATGGAGATTACTCCAGTTCTGCGCAGACTAATCCGTACAACAGTACAGCTGGTTCCGGCCGGGGGGTGCGTGGTGGTAGCTGGGACGACGATGCGTCGAACGCACGTGTGGCGAATCGCGACTGCCTTCTGCGAGTTGGAAAGCCCGAACCACACAACACCGCCTATCGGATCAGGTAGCCAGCTACGACACTGGTTTGTATAGAAGCGGCTGGTGGAATTGGAGTTTCATATATTCTGCACAACAAAGATGTTTGGACCTCTAGACGCTGCCTGGATTGTCGCCGGGGATAACTGTTCCAGAATCCGATAGATCAGATTGCACAATCGAGAATTCCAGTACAGTTTCTGACTGAAGGCGGCAGCGCCCACCCGTTAATTTCAGTTTCTAAAAATACTTTATGATCAGCGCCAACGAGTAGATTATTACAACAATCTCGGCAATAACAAAACCTACGATAAAGAGTGGGATTAAGCTGGCAATTATCATCATTTGATCACCTCCACGGTAATATAGCGAGCAAAAACCGTCTCCTTAAGGCGACAGATAATGCCACTGTTATTATATGCTTCTGTTTTGCTTTTGCTGATCCTCAAACAAGCCCATTTAATCCACATTCTGGCTGAGAAATTGAATTCTCGAGTTGCGAATTCACTTTTCTCACCGTATCTTGTTGGGTCACCATGGCTAAAAAATTGTGTGAGCTTGGATTATCTGAAGTTGTGGCTTAAGTTAGTGAAGAACTTCCTGAAACCCGCATCGCAACCATTGCTGTTGATCATTCCCTTTTCATAGAGCTCGACGAAGTACTCGCCGCTGCCGATTTCTACCGATAGAGAGTCGAGGGGAAAGCCGGGTTTTCTTATCGCGTGTGGCTTATCGACGAGAAGGAAACTCTCGGCCAGGTCTTCCCCATCGTAAGTTATGACTTTCTCATGATCAATAATAAGGCAGATCGCGTTTCTGTAACTCGCCCTCGCCATTCCTCCGAGCTCCTTGACGAGTTTCGAGTAATACTCAATCATTTCTTCGTCGCTCAATTCTCTGCCGTTGACTCTTCTGACTCTCGGGTCGGGTTGTCTCTTCTCATCTAGACCCTGTATGTAGAGACCTGAATCGCATGAAAAGAGAGGTCTTCCGATCGCTTCATAATACGCTTGAGCCTTTAAGTACGCATTTTCAGCCGGGGTGTCGCCTTCCTCGGGTACCTCCGGGAGCGCGATATCCCTGTCCGGCGCGAGTATATCGATCCCCAGACCGTCTAGCATTCTTCGCATATATTCTATTTTGCTTATGTTGGTAGTCGCATATATCAGTTCCATTGTTTGACCTCCGTTGCATTTATGGAACCATAAAAGATATTATCATGACACGGATTGGACAGTGAGAAGAGACATTAGCCGCTCTGGATATCGATCCTCCTTCCCGCATGCCGGGCACCGATCCTGCATCCATCGTTCCGACGCTGCGCCAACTCACCACCAACAACGGTTCTTTTGCTCTTACCCACAATCCACCACCGTTCCAGGTGGTATAGTTCGCAACTTGCAAGTTGAGGCGTGTAGGAGTCAGTTGTATATATTTACCCTGTTCCATAACAAGATTTCCTTTCTGTTGTCGCATATTTGTGTGATATATTGTATTAATGCCTTGAAAAAGGTTTGAAAAGGGAGGCGATGAAGTGAAGCGAATTTCGCGCAGGATACTTTTTCTTCTGTTGTTAGCGTCTCTCCCGCTTTCCATGGCGATGGCGCGGGGGGTGACCTTTCTCGTCAACCCGTCTTACAGCCCCTTCAGCTACGAGGAAAATGGCTCGCTCAAGGGTCTTGCGGTCGAACTTGTAAAATTGCTCTCGTCTGAATTCGGGCTTGAAGCGGAAATGGTCGCTATGCCCTTTGAAGAGGCTTACACGAAGCTGCAGGACGGTGGTGAGTACGCCCTGCCCACGCTAGTATTCACCCCGCAGCGGAAATCCCAGTTCAACTGGGTAGGTCCTATCGCGGTAACACCCACATACCTTTACGCCCGCGATGATTCTCGAGACATTCGTTCGATAGACGATGCAAGAAAAGCGGGGAAAGTCGGCGCCGTGCGGGGGTATTACTCCCAGCAACTCCTGGCCGAACAGGGTCTGGATACGGTGATCTTCGACGACGAGACGACTTTGTTGAAGAGCCTTCTGGAGGGCGGCATCGACCTGGCACCCTTCAACTACGATGTCTATAAGCATCTGACGGAGAACATACCTGAATCTTCAAAGTTGCACGCTACGATCGTTCTTGACCTCGATATGACCTATATAGGTTTCTCGAAGGATGTACCGCTCGATACCCTTCGGATGTGGCAGGAGGCGCTGGACAGTTTGAAAAGTTCCGGCGACTTTGCTGGACTTTATGAAAAATGGCTGCCGGGCCGTCCCGTTCCCGGTATCTATACCCTGCTCACTGAGGAGTATCCGCCCGTTACATACATGGGCGACGGAGAACCTGAAGGCTTTGTGATCGAGATAGTGAGAGAGCTCATGGATCGAAACGGTATGAAAGAAGAGATCTTCCTTGTTCCGTGGACGATAGGCTATGAACTGGCTTCGAACCTGCCCAACGTTCTTCTCTTCAGTATGGATCAGACGGAGTTTCGAAAGCCACTCTTCGAGTGGATCGGACCGGTTGGCAGGAACACGGCTTACCTTTACGGGCGGGCCGGTTCGTCAGTAGCTCCCGCCGATCTCGAAGAAGCCAGGAAGGTCGGAACGATCGCCACTACAAAGGACTGGTGGACCGAACAGCTCCTTATAGATCTGGGCTTCACGAATCTGAAGAGTTTTCTGGATCCTCTGGACACCGTGCGGCAGCTGATGAGCGGCGAAGCCGATCTCGCGATATTCACCGATCTCACCGTCAGCGAACTGGTGCAGAACGCCGGTTACCAGATGGAGAATCTAGACCGTCTGCTCGAAATCCAGACGAACTATTTCTACATCGCGGCCTCCAGAGGCACCGACCCGGAGACGGTTTTGAGTCTGCAAAAGACGCTTGACAGCATGAAACGCGACGGCAGTTTCGAAGAAATTCTTCGTAAATATGTTCCCAATGTGCTGATCACGCCGTTGCTATTTCAGTCTTCGACACCCTCTACCGTCATGCTGCAGTCGGTAGTCAACTCGCTGAAAATCGGGGAGCTGGCAAGCTTGACACTCGAAGAAAATGGGAGCACCGGTTACGTTTGGGATGTGGGGATTTCCAACCCGAATGTGCTTTCACTGGCTTTTGTAAAACATGGTGTCGTAGATACTGGAAAGGAAAGTCTCACGGGGGCCCCCTATGAAGTGGAATGGACCTTCCGGGCCGAACGTCCGGGAGAGTGCGTGATCGTCTTTTCGCTGCGGAGACCCTGGGAGAGCGTACACCCGATAAAGACCTTCGCGATAAACGTCAAAGTGGAATAGTAGAAGTGGACAAAAAACGGCCGGGTTTCTTCCCGGCCGTTTCATTTTAGAGAGTCTATGACGGTATCGCTTCGAATCCTTCACAAAGAGATCGGGCAGTGCGTCTTCCATCACCGTTGATTCTTGAGAACTCGAGCTTCCACCATGAAAAGGGTCAGAGAGTATCTGCGAACCAGTCAACAGTCGCGGCGATGAGTTTGTTGAAAGCCGTCATGTCGCCGGTGAAGATGTTGAACGTATGGTCCGCGCCTTCTATCAGGAGTACTCTGGAGTTTTTGTTACTGGACGCATCGACTATGCGCTGTGCGTTGACTGGATCGACCACGGTGTCCATTGCACCGTTGATAGCCAGCACGGGGGCGGAGGAATTAGAGAAGACCTGCAAAACATCAGTGTTATACACTTCTTCGAACCACTGAAGACCGAGCTTCAACGACGGGCGCCAGTCGAAGGTGAGTTCGTAATAGCCGTTGGCTTTGGCGATTTCATAGTTCTCGGCCGTTCCTATCAACTTGAGATCGGGGGCGCCTGCCCAGCAGACTACCGACCGGAAGGAGCGGTTATGGCCGGCGGCCAGCATGGCAATCGTTCCGCCCTGGCTCCAGCCCATAACACCGATGCGGTTGGGGTCGATACTTTTCAGTCCGGCCATATAATCGAATGCCGCGTTGGTGTCGGATACGGCCGACGTGAAGTTGTAGTTTATGTAGTCGGCCTTGCTGTCACCGTTGCCGATGAAATCGAAACGAATGCTGGCGATCCCCGCTTTTGCAAGGGCCGGCGCTGTCAAAAGATAGCCTCCGCCCGCTTCGTCCTTGTTCGAACCCGTTCCATGAAGCATTACGACTGCCGGGAAGGGACCGTCTCCGTCAGGCATGCACACGACCGCCGGAATTTCGTGGTCGCCGTTTGTGATCAGAACGGTCTGTTCCGAAAAGCTATGGGGAATCTTCAGAATCGTCCCCACCTTCAGGGAGTACTCGTTCTCGATACCGTTGAAGGATGCGATTTCCGTCCAGTCCACGCCGTACCTCCGGGCGATGCTCCACAGGGTGTCGCCCTTAACGACGGTGTACTGCTTTGTTGCAAAAGCGCTGGTAACAAACAACGCGATCATTGCCAGAAGCAATGGCAGGAACTTAATTTTCGCTTTCATCTCTTCACCTTCCTTTGTCTGCGGTCTGTGATCATAACAAGTATAAACTTCGGAGCGACTTTCGGTCAATACCATGAACCCACCGTCCGAACCGCGGTCTTTGCAGGTAAGTGAAGAACTTTTTCGGTTATTCCGGGAGTCGGGAAAGATTACTCTCCCATGTCGATGTTTCCTTGAGTTTTAGTCATCTATTTCGTACACAAAATCGGCGGCATTCACCCGTTCCCTCCAACCCCGCGCCGTGTAAAAGCCGCGTGCGTAGGACTCTCTGTTCTTCATGTTAACCAGTTGCAATCTCGAGCAACCTCTCGATATACCCTCTTTGACGGCTTCGGAAAGCAGTTTGGAACCAACTCCCTTTCCTCTGGCGTCATTTTTGACAAACAATTCGGAGATGTAGCCTTCGGGACCGCCCATAAACAGGTACGGTATGAAGTGGATCGCCACGTAGCCGATAATCCTGCCATTCTCTTCGGCAACCAGTAACAGATGATCCTCCCCCTCTATATTCCAGGAGACCATTATCTCAAGTTTTTGTATGAAACCCTCTTCGGCTATCTTGCCCTGATTGAACCACCCGATGTCTATGAGGAGCTCTCTCAGGCTGGCCGCGTCTTCCATTTTCACTTCTCTAATCGTCATTTTTACCTCCGGCAGTTTTCGTGTAATTCTCTTTATGCCCAGTGCAGGTGCTTTGCGTTGCCAGATCCCCGAAGGGGGGAGTTTCATTCGAAAACAACGGCGTCTTCAGGCGCGTCATTAACGCTGAGAGGCTTGGCTGAAGGGCTTTGAAAGATAATTATCGAACACGCGTTGCCTTGACACCTTCAGGTCAGCGTGATAGAATGAACTCTGTAGGGTGGAGAGATGGCCGAGAGGCCGAAGGCGCGTGCCTGCTAAGCACGTGAGGGTGTTTAACCCTCCGAGGGTTCGAATCCCTCTCTCTCCGCCATTGTATTGTTGTGGGTGCCCGTAGCTCAGCTGGATAGAGCGCTAGACTGCGGATCTGGAGGCCGGGCGTTCAAATCGCCCCGGGCACGCCATATCCCTTTATCACTTCAAAGTACCAACTCCTTGAGCGAATCCATGACTTTTCTGGGCTTTGAGACACCGTAGATGCAGTTCTTGGGATTGGCCACGAATTCCTTTTCGGAGGCCGTGCTTCCTATGAAAGCCCCACCCCTGACGTTTTTCGTTCCGGTGTCGCCAGTGAAACCGCCGACGACTCCCTTATCGCCCGTTCCAAGTCCCGAGGAGGTGACCGGTATGACGTGGCCCACTCCCAGAAGAAGCTCCAGGAAGTTTCGTTTGAGCATTACGTTGGTTATATGCTTGGACACTATCATATGAGTGTTGGCGCCGAAGAAGCCGAAGCTTATCTCGACGCCTTTCTCGCTTAGATCGTACTTGAAGGTGTTTCTGTACAGTTCGAGATAGATTATCGCTATCAAACTCACGATCATGAAGAGCAGAACTGGCCCGTTATCGAACACGGGTTTGAAGTCCATGTAGATATTCTCGGGAAAGATAAACCTTGCTAACCATCCCGCCGTGTTGATCAGGGATGGCCAGAAAAACCAGCCGAATCTCCTCCGCGAGAAGGCGAGAAGTACCCCCGGTATAACCGTGAGGGCTATCCAGCCGAAAATAAGAAAGAGCCTGTTGTTGCCGTCGATCCCCGAAAGGTCGAAATTCAAATAGAAGATGATGCCCAGAACGAAGTAATATGGAAAAATGATGTACCTGATAAAAAACGCCCGTCTCGATGGCTTAAGATTCACCTCTATCACCCCCGCTTTCGACTATTTTCTCTATCAATTTCTTTTCGAAAATTTCCGGCCTTGCCAATCTCACGGTTTCGATCTCGCCGTCTTTGAGGAAAAAAAGCGTCGCCTCGACCGGCGAAAGAAATTCCCTCAGCATATAGAGATAGAACTCCATCTGGAACCTGTATTTGTCTATGTTCGAGAGATTCTTTCGCGCGAATTTGAAATCTACGATCTTCCATTCTCCATCCTTCAGGTATAGTTTATCAACGATTCCCATCAATACGTACTTCCGGAAACCGTGTTGAAAGTGAACCTCGCTCATGGCCCTTTGACTCTCCTCTATCTCTTTGATGATTCTATGGTCCCTCAGTCCGTCCAGAACGCGCTTTACCCCGTTTAGGTCCTCCCGGGTGAATCTTATCCTGTCGACCGTGGCCGGCATTCCGCCGTCCAGTATCGCTCCGAGAGAGGGAGAGGTTCCATGTATGCCTCTAATTCCCAGCGGCTCCAGCAGACTATGGGCCAGCGTTCCCAGGTCCATAGACTTTCTGCCCAGCCCGGCGTCCCCGCCTCTGTCGGAGAGTTCGAATTCGTCGTCGATATCGGCCGTGATAGCCGTCGGGGAGAGATACTTGACGTAAGATCGGTCCTCGACGGGAAGCACATACCTTTCATCCGGCAACTCGTAACCTTCCTCTACCTCTCTCTTCGGAAGAGGCCCAAGCCTGACCGGCTCGAATTGAGAGACTATATCTTCCATCTCTGGCAGCAATTCGCCCGATTCGATATCCAGGAGCGTTCCCCCCAGCATCCTCGACCAGGGTCTGGTGGCGTTGCCCCTTCCATTGGCGCTCATGAGTAGCATATCTCTGGCCCTAGACAGGGCGACGTAAAGCGTTCTCTTCTCTTCCTCGAAGCTCTTCTGCTCCTCTCTTGAAAGGAGCCTTCCAGGTACGGTCTCTTCTTCGTTCCTCCTGCCGGAGCTTTCCTTGACGATAATGAAACCCCTGTCGTCGAAGAGTATCCTCCTGAGCGACCCCTTCTCTTTCCAGAAGAGGTCGGCCAGCACAACGACCGGGAACTCCAGCCCCTTGGATTTGTGGACGGTCATGATTTTGACGCTGTCGGACTCCTCAGTCTCGAGAGAGGCCTCCGATTCCTCACTAGAATCGACGAAGGCCTTGAGGTTTGAAGAGAGCTCGCGCAAAGAGCTCCCCAGTCTGTCCAGTTCCCTGGCCAGTTCAAGCATCTTTCTAACGTTTGCGATCATTCTCTCAGCGCCGTTCAGCGTCGCAAGTCTGGCCAGATAGTCGATTTCCGAGACGAATCTTTCCAGTATCTCGCTGGGAGAAAACACGTGCTTCAGTTGAGCGAATTTGTCGAAGAGCTCTTTGAGGTGTATAAATTTGCTTTCTTTACTCTCCTGAATCGCATAGTAGAGAGGTCTTCCCTTGGATCCCGGAAGACTCCTCAGCGAGAGGATGTCGTCCAGCGAGCAACCGAACGAGGGCGAGAGGAGGAAGGTCACGAAGTTCCAGTCGTCCAGCGGATCCACCAGCAGATCTAGCCAGGCCAACGGTCCGGCAACTTCCGGTCTGTCGTAAAAGTTCTTGCTTCCGACCGTGTAAAAGGGAATGTTAAGCTCCTCCAGCGCTTGTTCGTAGTTCGAAACCCTCGAGAAGGTCCTGAGCAGTATCGCGATATCGCCCGGCTTTATCTTGCGTTTCAGGCAGCTTCCATCCTTTCGCCTGAAGTGGATCTCCTCCTCAAGCAGCGCCCTGATGGCGGCGGCCACGGTTTTCGAATCGTCGGACGTTTCGCTCCGGATCAGCCTTATCCTCTCGAGCAGTTCGTCGCTTTCGTAAGGGAGGGCCTCTACCTCCTTTTCATAGACGGAGCGGAAGTAATCGCCAGAATAGTCGGGGGGCATGATCTTCTGGAAGAGGCGGTTTTGAAACTCGACCAGCACCGGGTGTGAACGCCTGTTGACTGTCAGGTGGAGCGCTTCCCGCCCGCTGGATTTGAATTCGTCCATAGTTCTGTTGAAGATCGTCACATCGGCTCCCCTGAACCTGTAGATAGACTGTTTCGCGTCGCCCACGAAGAGGCAGTAATTCATGCCCTCCTTCCTTAGGAGCGATACGATCTCGCTCTGCAGCTCGTCGGTATCCTGAAATTCATCGATCAGTATGTATTTGAAGCGTTCTCTGTATTTCTCCCTGACCTGCGGCATCTGAAGAAGCAGGTCGCGGGTCTTGGTCAGCAGCTGATCGAAATCCACCAGGCCCATCCTATAACTGCGGGCCTCGTACCTGTCGAGCAGTTCGCGGAAGTTCACGCAGAAACACTCCGAACCGGCCATGACTTTTTCGGCGTGTTCCCCCAGCTCCAAACTGGAATAGCCGGCAGGAGAGGGGTGAACGGCCAGTTCGTGTCTGAGTTTCGAAAGCGAGTCTCTGAAGATTTTGAAGGCCTCGTCGAGTCCGGTGAGTTCGATCAAGGGCTCCAGTTTTTCAAGGTTCTCTTCGAAAAAGCCTCGAACGGTCTGCTGCTCCAGCATCACCCTCTTCATGCCGCTCAGTATCTGGAAGCCCGGATCGATTCCCAAAAAGAGGGCGCTCTCGCGGAGAAGTCTCTCGCAGAAGGAGTGTATCGTGGAGATCCAGGCGTAAGTGAGCCTGTTTCTGAGAGTTTTCCATTTGCCGGGATGTCCAAGGGCGATTCGATCGTCGATCCAGCTTATGACACGGTCTTTCATCTCTTTGGCCGCCTTGTTGGTGAAGGTTATGGCCACTACGTTGTGGACATCCAGGGTTTCGCCCCGTCTGAAGGCTTCTTCGAAGACCTCTATATAGTTCTTGACAAGGTTGTAGGTCTTTCCGGTACCCGCCGAGGCGGATATGAAGATGTCACTCCTCATCGGCAAACTCCTTTCCATCCCTCCATGTGGCCACACGTTTCATCTTCTTGAAACGGCAATTGAAACACTTGCCACTCTGGGAAAGGCAGATCGGGGTAAACTTCCCTGCGTACAATCCCTCCGTTATCCCCCTAACCCAGGCCAGCGCATCGCTCTCGCTCCAATCGCCGCCTTCGCCGCGACCCCCGACGAAGCGCCAGACCCTTTCGCCGTTGATCGTCTCGACTTTGAAGGCCGCCCTGTTGACGGTGTTTCCGGTCAGCGTTTTGAAGACACCGCCGGCAACGGTATAGCCGCTGTCGGCGAAGAGCGTATCCGCGGCCAGCGAGTAGAGGATCAGCTGCTCTTTATCTCCGCTGTTGCCCCTTTTGTAATCTATGATGTATATAGAATCGCTCGTCTCGTCCAGATCAACCCTGTCGATCTTTCCTCTGAGATAGACGCCGGGGATCACTTCCACCCTTGCGGTTCCGTTGAGTCCGAAGCCCTTCTCGAAATCGAACGGGTAGTACTCTCCGCTCATCAGCCGGGGCCTCTTCGATTCGCGGATCGTTATATATTCCTGAAGGATCTCTCTCAATCTTGCGAACTCGAATTTGAAGACGACGCTGCTGTCGTGAAGGAGGTATTTGGTGAGGTTCTCGGCCAGTGAGCCCTCCCACTCTTCGCCCCTACCAGAAAAGTAATCTCTCAACACTGCGTGATAGACGTTCCCTTCGTCCAGGGGAGTTAGCTCGAAGATATGGTCGGTTTTCTGATCGAGTCCGGCTACGTACGAGAGGAAGAAGAGAAAGGGACAGTCGTCGTAGGATTTAAGCCTCGAAAAAGAGAAGGTCTCCCCCAGATGTTTGCGGAGCTTTTCGAGATCCCTCACTTCCCAACTGAACTCCCTGTTGAAGTCTATAAGCGAGGCCTCCAGTCTCTGCAGGTCGAATCTTTCCCTCAATCCGGGCCAGAAGGGACCGTCGAAGTATTTCGAGGCGGCCACATCCAGTTCCAGACGGCTCATCGCGTCTTTCAGCTCGGGAATCAGTCCCTGACGTTTCCCGGCTATCAGGCCGCGCTTTTGAACGGTCGCCCCCGAGCTATCCAGTATGTCTTTGAGATACGGAGAGGGCAGGATCGGCTCACCTTCGACTGTCGATTCGGGGAACGTGAAGTGGATCGCGTCGCCCGCCGTCGTTATTGAAAGATAGAGGTTCAGCCTCTGTTGTTTCTCGCGCGTGAGAAGAAGATCCTTCGGCCGGCTCTCGCTGTATTGCGTGAAGCTGTACAGCGGATTCAGTTTGACGTAGGGGTACGCCCCATCAACGAAGCCCAGGAAGATCTTTACCTTCCTCTTCGAGAAACGCGACTTGAGGAGCGACTGTATCTCTACCCTGTTGGCTATGCTGCGTGAGGCCGGGTAGCTCTCTTTCCTGAGCATCAGCATGAGATAGGAATAATACTCCGCCGGAGCTATCCGGGGACGGTTCATAAACAGAAGAATGCGTTCCAGTTCGGGCAGAACCCTGTCGAAGAACTCTTTCAGAGCCCGGAGTTCGCCCTCGCCGTCGTTCCGGTCGAGTTTCCTGTACGAATCGATTATGGCAAGATCTCTCTCCCAGCCGGCGAACATCTGTGAGTACTCCCCGACCGGTCTCATACGCATACTCTCGAAGGGCCGGAGTTTATCGAAGATCCTGCCGACGGCCGGAAGTAAATCTTCCCTCACCCTGCGGATAGTCTCGTCCATCTCCAGGGCCGCCGTGCTATCCAGGTCGTCTTCAGCCAGTGAGAGAACCGCATCACGCCTTCTGGAGGTGAATTCAATGAACTTTTCCAGCCGCTCTACCCACGAAGCGCGCCTCTCTTCCAACTTCAGCCTGACGTGAGCCCTGTCGTATATTATTCGCGACATGGTGGCCGCCATCTCGAGAAACCTGGCGTCGATCTCCCCGCCATAGCCACTGTCACCCATGGCTATAATCTTGTCTGGCGGAAAGCCGAGGACGGCAGCCTCAAGCGGCAATATAAGCTTCTTGACGGCCAGAGAGGAGAGCAGCGGCTCATCGCCTTCGCTTCTCCAGGGGACGCCGTATTCGCGCAATTTCTGAGAAAGGAGCCTGTCGTAGATCTGGAAATCGGAGGCAATCAGTGAAATCTCTCCCGGTTCATAGCCATCGACCAGGTATTTCTTTACGAGCCTGGCAGTCCATTCCACCTCCGAGAAGAGATCCGGAAAGGCCGTTACCTCCACGGCCGGGCAGAGTCCGGCCTTTTTATTCTCGCAAAAGAGATTCGACATGAAGTGTTCTAGCTTAACCGGGTAATGCTTCTCCTTGAGGAAGATCCTGCTTACCTCGATATCTGGAGTCCGCTTCTCGAAATCCTCTATGAATCTCCTGATAGAGGCGACCTCCGAATACAGTTCCTCCCTGTCGGGGTCGTCGGGGATAGTTATAAAGATCTCCTCGAAAGAGGGGAAGACGGAGCCGAAGAATTTCGAAATCGCCGGGCTAAAATCGTGAAACCCGTCTATGAAAAGGTACCTGCCGAACTCGCCTTTGTGTATCTCGTCGGCGCGCTCCTCTATCCCGGTGTAAGCGTCGAACGTGTCGAAGATGGTGTTCTGCGCGAACCTCTCCTGAAGGGTCCGGTATATATCAATCAGCGTCGAGACCACCTCGTCGTCACTGGCGAAGATCTCGGTGAAACCTCCCTGCTCCTTCACGTCGTGGATCATCTCGAGTATGTAGTCTATGAACATGGTCGAGTCTATGAGCTCTCTCTTTCCCATCTTCTCGAGGACGTTTCCGATTTCCAATCTTATGATGTAGTCGCTTATATGATAGGAACCGGGATTCAGCAATCTGAATATATTGACGGCGAACTGGTCCATGGCGAGAAACCTGGAGGAGTTAATCGTGCCAACCCTTGACACGAAATTCTCCCTGAAATAGCGTACATGGTCACCCGACGGACCGACGAAGTAATAAGAAAAGGGATCGGCCCTGTGGACTTTTTCGAGCTGTGAGAGAATAGTTTCTGTCTTTCCCGAAGCGGTCGGTCCGAAAAACAAAGACAACTTCATGGGACACCCCCTGTCAGCGATACAATTTTATCACCTGTAACGTTGAAAGGGCCTGTCGGGATTCTTTTCCCGCTTCCTCAAAGTTCCATGGGTCCCGGCTCAAAACGGTATATTATGGCCGGGACGTTATTAGGCGAGAAAGATTGTCGAGTTCTCGTCTGGGATGATGTACTGGAGCATGCCATGAGAGCCGGCTGTAAATTCGGGTTCATTCGAGGGTTTTGGCAGCCGGAGACAGGTTTTCTTTCGGTTTCTTGCTTCTGAAGAGCTGCACCGCCGCGAAATTGTTGATCATCATACCCATAACCTCCAGCCTCCTCCCCGTGTACATCCATGGCAACATGAAAAAGATCGCCTGTGTCGGTGGGATATTGAAGGGAAGAACGACCATGGAAATGGTGAAGAGGTCCAGTGGACTTGGAACTCCTATCGTCGCTATAACAGCGATGATCGAGGATATAGCTATATACATATAATCCATAGGGCCGAGGCTGCGACCCAGCAGCTGGAGGTTGAAGATCGCCACGACCGCAAAAAGCGAAACGGTGTGCGGCTGGAGCATAACCACCAGAAGCGGCAAAACCCCCCTCTGATTCTCATCGTTGAATTGCTCTACCTGCTCGCTCGTGTGAAGGGCCTCGGGGATCACCGCCACCGAAGACATGAGAGCGAAGAGAAGCATCGTCGGCTTCTTTATGGCTCCAAGATACTCGAGGGGCGACATTTTAGCCAGTTTCGCCCCCAACACTGTCGAGAAGATAAACCAGACGACGAAGCAGAGAAACTGACAGCCTATAAGCATTATGAGCGATTTCATAACACTGGTGTCTCCGGTGAAGACCGATGCCTGGCTCAACATGAGACTGAAAATGCCGAAAGGAAGTATGTAATAGGAAAGCCTGAAGAGAAATATGAAGATCTCTCCGACCGTCTCCAGTGAATCGATTATCGCTTCTCTCTTGGAGTCGTTAACGAATTTAATGGCAAAGGCCAGAATGATCGAGAAGAAGACGATGGCAAGCGTCTTGTTCTCGGCGAAGGCCCTGACTATGCTGTTGCTTATCATGTTGGTTGGAAGGGACCAAAGGATCGAGCCGGTCGTTACGTTAACTTCCTCGAAGGGGTTGGTCGCCTTCATGGATACCACCAGCGCCTCCTGCGATTCTTTGGGGACGCCTGTTCCCGGCTCGACTATCATCGCCACGACTATTCCGATCAAAGCTCCCAGGACGAAAAAGACGAGCACCACCCCCAGAAATTTCAAAAGGAAGCCCCCGCCTCCGGATTTCATGAGAAGCCTGAGGATGTTCAGCGTGACCACGCAGAACAGGATCGGAAGTCCACAGAGCAACATGTAGTTGAAGAAGAGTTCACCCAGCGGACTGAGACCTTCGACGATGTCCGGGAAGGCGCCACCCGAGTAGAACCCGAGAACCATCGCGAAGAGGATCGTCCAGATGTTCAGCAGCCAATGGGGAGCCTTACCGTTTTCACTCTTTTTCTTGATCTTCTTCTGACTGCTCCATACGACCAGAAAGGCCAGCAAGAGGATAAGAAAGAGTACTATCCATCTGTAAGGATCTTCCAGCAGCAACTTTACCCGACTCTCTGCTGAAATTTCTCGATGGAGCTTTGCGATCAACTCGTAATCGATGTACCTGTTCAGATACTCTCGCGTCCTGTTGTAGTCGCTGTCCAGAAACCGGTTGATCCACTCGAGCAGATCGGCATTGGCAGGGTTGACGCCCACCACGATCTGATCCTCCGAAGGGAGGCGGTAGATGGAATAATGGATCAGTAGAGAGGGATTCTTCACCAGAAAGGTCTCGGTCCAGAGATCGTTCATGAAAAAAACATCGTAATTTTTCTCGAAGAGAAGCCCGGCAAGGTTTTCCGTCGTCCCGATACTGAATATCTTCGCACCGGGGAAAAGTTCAAGGGCGATTTTCTCGTAAACCGTTCCCATCATCACCAGCACGGAGATCGACGGATCGTTCAGGCTCTCGACGAGCTTCTCGGGTGTGAGCTCATCTAATTCGTTTTTTATCCTTTGAAGTATCTGATTGTTTATCAGCAGCGACAGGTTCTGTACCAGATAATCGCGCGAGATATAAACCTGAGAGGCTCTGGAAGGGGAGTAGGAGTAATAGCTGAGTATTATGTCGCCCTCGCCTTCTTTCAGATGTGTGGCCAGCGTCTCGTGTGTCGCGATGGCCCGGATAAAGACAGGCTTCACCCCGAGTGCGGCCGCGATGTCCTTCCCAAGCTCGACGTCGATTCCCCCGAGCTTTCCCTCTTCGTCCAGATAATAGAAGGGATACCAGTAATTCTCAGTCTGGAGTATTCTCAGCTCTCCGGAAGCTTTTATAGCTTCTATACTCCTGAATTCACCCGCGAAAACCAGAGAAACCATTAAAACAATCAAGAAAAGCAAAATCATTCTTCGCATTCGGTCTCCCCCCATAATTTCCACCAATTTAGAGAATTATAGCATTCACGGATGGTTATAAAGAGCATAGAAAGGCATCCAACTACAATTCTAAGGTTTTTAGATTTCGTAAAACGACCGGGACAGAAGGGAGCTTGCCTTACTGTACAGGCGCTCTCAAGTGTGTTTTTATCTGGCCTAATCAATGGCAGCGGTATTCATGTTGTTCTGCCGGTATTTCGGCCAGGGTCCGGAATCGAGACCCGTACTGGAGACGTTGATGGCAACGAGTTTCCCGGTGCCCTTTTCATCCAGCGGTTCGGAGCCGACCAGGAGCTTTCCTTCGTACAGAACCGGACTTCCCAGTATCCGGTAGTTTCCGAGACTGTACTTCCACTCTTCGACTCCGGTTATGGAATTCAAAGCGTGCACCGTCCCCGAACTGGTACAGATATATATCCTGTCGTCGTTGCCCAGAACCGGGGTTGAATATACACTTCCGTTTGCCTGAAAGACCCATTTCCTCTTGCCCGATCTATCGAAAGCGAAGATTTTTCCGTTGTCGGCCGCCACATACACGAGCCCTCCAGAGGATACAACCGGGCTAGCCGTCACCCCGTTCAGATCGACTTTTTTGCCCTCCGTGAGATCGTACGTCCAATTTTCCTTCCCGCCGGCATCGATAGCGTAGAAACGGCCCAGGTCATACGTGAAATAGATAGTCGAATCGCTGTCTATCGCGATCGGGGAGACCACTCTCCCGACGGTGGAGTATCTCCATCGCAAAGCTCCCACCGGATCAATATAGAGAGTTACAACCTCTTTGTTCTCTGTCCCGAAGTAGAACGCGTTTCCCGGTCCGGTCATCGAAAACTCCAGCGGGAGGGCTATGATATTACTGACCAAACTTTTGCCCCTTTTTCCGTCGATGCAGTTCAGCGAATAGATCATTTCTCTTCGAATGGCCATGACCGTGTCTCCAACTACTCCGAAATTGCCGAACTCGAAACTGTACAATGCCTCTTCCCAGAGTTTGTCGAAGCGGTTGGCGTCGAAGGCAGTTATTCTATCGGTTGTTTCGTTGAAGGTCAATAAAATTGGACTCTCTTCATGGCTCTGGTATATCACCGGCGTTCCGTAAGAGTTTTTCGTTGGCAGTACATACGCTGCTTCACCGCTCTCGACTACCAACCGGTACATGGTTCTCGATCTCGAGATGGCGTAGAGGTATCCATAGCCGTCAACGGCCGGGCTGAGAGCGAACGAGTCGTATATGGTCCATCTCTTCTCACCGGTCCGGGTCGAATTCACTTCGATTTTTATGGTATTAGAGGTCAGCACCTTTGGATGGGGTCTGAAACTGTCCCTCACAATTACATAGTACTCGCCTTCGTCTTCTACCTCGAGATTTTCGATAGTACAGGTAGATCCATTCGCGCCAGCTATGGGAAAGCCTCCTCGCATCCACTGGTAGGTATAGGGTTTTACTCCACCGGCAGCTTCCACCTCCAGCGTGACCTTCTCGCCTTCCATTCTGAGGATATGCGGTGCGTTCTTCATGGTTATGGACAGGGAAGAGGGAATGTACGATATACCCGAAGTGTTTTGACTGTTGTAGGCGTACCTGGGCCACGGGATTTCTCCCAATCCGCGTGCGTCGGTTTGAACGGCGTAGAATTGCCAGCCGGTAGAAGGAACCAGCAGCAATCCCCCGTCGTTCATCGCCAGGCCTCCCTGAATGCTCCCCATATTTTCACCGGCGTTTTTCGGGAATCTCCAGAGCATCTTTCCCTCTTCAGCGATTTTTTTGCCGTCTTTATCCAGGATATCCCTCGTATGTTTTGCTTCAAACGCATGATTATACAATACAATTCAACGAATAGCTGCCGATCAAATGCCTATCTGGAATCGATTTACTCGAGTTTTTCTCCCGCACTCGTTCGGTTACCGCTCCGGAGATTGATATAATCTCAGTACAGATCCTTTTTTTCGCGGGGAGTTGTTGCCTGATGCGCAGGCTATTGTTTCTTTCGTTCATCGTTCTTTTGATTCTTTCCGGCTGTGTGCCGATCTTCTCGCCCTGGAGCTGGACTTCCAGAGTCAGGGGCTCTTTCCAGTTCAGCAGCCCGGCCATGAGCGGCGAGGGGATTGTGTACGCCGCCACGCAGGAGGATCTTTACGCTTTCACACATACCGGCAAATCCGCTTCGATTTACGGTCTTGGATCGGGAGAATGGTTCAGCAGCAATCCCTCTATCGACGAATACGGAAACATTTATATCGGAACAACCGGCGGCCGGCTGCTCAAGATCTCCCCCGAAGGGTTTCTGTTGTGGTCCTTTCCGTCACAGCCTTCTGGAAACCACACCGTTCGCGACGCTTCGATCGACGGCGAGGGTAATCTTTATTTCGGAACAACCGGTGGCACCATGTATTGCGTATCGCCTGAGGGAGTGGAACTCTGGCATTACGATACGGGTGAAGAGATCTGGTCCAAGCCTGCGATAGGGGGAGACGGAACGGCCTTCTTCGGCACGCTGGTAACAGGTGGCAGTGAAACTCACAGTTTTTTTGCGATCAAAGACGGGCAGCCCTTATGGGTTTTCGAGACTGAGGCTCCGTCGGTTGGTTTCTACTCCAGTCCAGCTTTGGACGGGGAGGGAAACGTATATGTCGCCTGCCACGACGGATATCTCTATTGCCTGGACACCCTGGAGGGGACGCTCGACTGGACTCTAAGACTGGCTCCGGCAAAACCCGGTGGAGACAGCGCCATAGCCTCCAGCCCGGTTGTAGGACTGGACGGGACTGTCTATCTCTGCACCAACGAGGGGACTTTGTACGCCATCTCTCCGGCCGGATCGATAAAGTGGACGGTCTCTCTCGGCACCACGATCTTTTCCACCCCGGTCCTGTCGTCCGAAGGCCTGGCTTATCTATTGGGCTGGGACGATTCAAGACTGTACGTTGTAGATCGCGACGGAGGAGTGTCAAAACTCTCCAGCATGGGGCGCAACAGCGCCGGCTCCCCCCTCATGACGGACGATGGTACGCTGTACTTCACCGCCACGCTCGTGGATATCGGTACCTGGAGCCAGCTAGTCTCTCTTAAAACCGATGGGGCCCCCGCGGGAATGTGGCCCATGTACGGAATAGACCAAAGGCGCACTGGAAACATTGACTGAAAATATCCGCCAAAGGTATTGAAATCCTCACCTTTCCGCTTTCGGTGCATCTTTTTCTTTGAATCCGAAAAACAGGAAAAGAGTGTAACAAATGTTACCGCTGAATCCCGTCAAATAAGGTAGAATTAAATCGAAATACACGGGAGGTGTTGTTATGGGAGTGAAAATAAGCGAAAGCGTAACCTGGGTTGGAAAGGTTGACTGGGAATTGAAGAAGTTCCACGGCGAGGATTATTCGACACACAGGGGTTCCAGTTACAACTCCTATCTCGTGCGGGACGAGAAGGTTGCCCTCATCGATACGGTATGGTCGCCCTTCGGAGAAGAATTCGTAGAAAAACTGAAGAAGGAGATCGATCTCTCGAAGATCGATTACATAATCGCCAACCACGGAGAGATAGACCACAGTGGAGGTTTACCCGCCCTGATGCGCGAAATACCAGATACGCCGATTTACTGTACGGCCAACGCAGTCAAGTCCCTCAAGGGGCAGTTCCACGAAAACTGGAACTTCGTGACCGTTAAGACCGGAGATATTCTCAAACTCGGAAAAAAGACGCTCACATTCGTTGAAGCCCCAATGCTGCACTGGCCCGATTCGATGTTCGAGTACCTCGACGGCGAGGAGATTCTCTTCAGTAACGACGCCTTCGGCCAGCATTACGCGACCGAGCTTCTCTACAACGATCTGGTCGATCAGGCCGAGCTTTACCAGGAAGCGATAAAATACTACGCCAACATACTCACTCCTTTCAGCAAGCTCGTTACACGTAAGATAGAAGAGGTACTCGCTTTCAAGCTGCCTCTTAAGATGATCTGTCCCAGCCACGGAGTGATATGGAGAAAGGATCCGGCCCAGATCGTCAAGAAGTATCTCGAGTGGGCCGGAGATTATCAGGAGAACCAGGTGACCATCGTTTACGATACGATGTGGGACGGTACGAAAAAGATGGCCGAAGCGATCGCGAAGGGCATCCACCAGACAGACGGAACCGTGACAATAAAGCTTTTCAACGCGGGAAAGAGCGATAAAAACGACATAGTGACCGAAATCTTCAGGGCGAAGGCCGTACTTTTCGGCTCTCCCACGGTAAACAAAGGGATCCTCGCCCCGCTCTCGGGAATGTTGCACGAGATAAAGGGCCTGGCCTTCAAGAAAAAGAAAGCGGCCGTTTTCGGAACTTACGGCTGGAGCGGCGAGTCGGTAGATGTTCTCAGCGCGTTCGTCAAAGATGCGGGTTTCGAAGTGATTCAGGAGGGCCTCAAGAAGCTCTGGTATCCTGATGAGATTAACCTCAAAGACTGCGAGCGGTTCGGCAAAGAGTTCGCCGCAAAGCTCTAAAAAATAGATACAAAAAAGGGGCCGGATAATCGGCCCCTTGTTTTTTTATCCTGTTGTGTGTGGGCAAGACGATGCTAGATAAGGCCTTCGCGAAGGCACTCTTCCAGTGCCTGGACAACTATCGGGTCGTAAAGTGTGCCAGAGAGCGATTTGATCTCCCGAAGGGCATCCTCGTCGGTCATGGCCTCCCTGTACGGTCTGATCGAAGTCATCGCATCGAAAGAATCGGCAACGGCGATTATTTTCGATTCGATCGTCATCAGTTCTCCCGGAATACCATCGGGATATCCCGATCCATCGACTCTCTCATGGTGATGGAGTATGATGTCAGACGTGTCTTCAAGCGGTGTGTTCAATACCATCTTATAGCCATATATCGGATGCTTCTTTATGAGTTCGAACTCTTCGGAGTTCAATCTGGCTGGCTTTTTGAGTATTTCATCGGGTATATCTATTTTGCCTATATCGTGGAAAAGTGCGCCCATCGCCAGCCTTTCCAGCTTTCTGGAATCGAGGCCGAGTTTCTTTCCTATCGCGTGAGAGACATCTCTGACCCTCTTTCCGTGGCCATGCGTGTATGCGTCCTTCTTTTCGACTTTTTTGAGTATCTCCTTGAACACGGATATGTTATGGCTTATGTGCTTAAAAAGGGCTCTCGAAGACACATATATGAGCTTAGCGTCGGTTTGCGGCTTTATTTCGACGGGTGCTTTCAGGTTATGGGCATAGAAGTAATCTCCCGGTTTCAGGATCATCTCACCATATTCGCAATGGCAGTAAATTTCTCCTTCGAGAATGTAGTAAAATTCGAGAAGTTCCTCTCCGTACGGTTCGAGATAGCTTAAAGAACCTTCTTTAATCTCCTGTATAAGTATTTCCACGCCATCTCCCTGACCGAGAAGGGAAAGCGAACCGCTTTTTTGGACAACTCTCTCGATTGCTTCTCCGGACTTTCTAACGATAAAATCCGTCATAATCCCCCCGATAACAATGAAATCGATATTACTTTCCGGATATTCGTATCATCAATATAGAGTTTAGCACAGATATGGGTACCCCAATGCGCTTCAAATAAAAAGGCCACGATTACTTCGCGGCCTGTATGGGTTGAAACTATTGAAATCAGTCGTCGATGATTATTATGGGATCGATCAGGAAAACCTGGTTTCCAAGGGTGATGGGAATATAATAGCATACGGCCTTATATCCCATCGTCGCGATCTTGTCAATGGCTGCCGAGCTGATTTTAAAGGCCGTTTCAGCCAGACCGGTACCGAGAATGTAGATTGTTCTGTTGTAATTTTCCTCCAGAAGAGACAACGAATACTCGCTATCTTTGAACGTCTCGGCGAGCTTCTTATAATTTTCTGTGAGGACTTCCGCAGTTTTTTCCGCGCTGGCGATCAGCGTCTCAACCGTCGAGTTAGCTCTATCCGCCACCGATTGCGCATCCTCGAGAGTGTAAGCAAGGACGCTCGTTGTCAAGAAGAGCAATAAAATAGAAAAAACCACTATTAATCGGGTCCGCATAACTGTCACCTCTTTTCTGCTATTTACTCATGCGTATAAATCATATCATAAAATCATTAGATTTCAAAATACTTCTTCAATCGCTGACGAATAGATCGGGACTATCGAGAAGCCTCTTGCCTGGAAACACTAGTTCGCAAAAAATCAGTCAGAAAAGCCGGTTATCAAAACCATATTATAGCTCAACTTTCTTTTTGCGATTTAACAAACCAAGAGAATTTCGATATTGAAAGTGTCAGGCAGCAGGTTCCCCGGGATCGCTTCGATTTTCAACAGCAGCGTACCATTTTATTCACACCGGTTTTTTTGTGGAAAGGAGTCCGATGCGGAGTTCTTCTTCGAGCCTCCAACCACACTTTATACGTCTGCCGCGAAAGGTTTGGCCGGAGAGATAAAAGATAGCAGTTGACGCTTCAAAAAGATAGAATAGATCCATGAAAGAACTGGTAGTGGTGAGTGAGTAGATTGATGTTTAAAACTAATTTCGTGTACAGGGGGAGAGTGTCATGAAATTTCTCAATTCGGTGCTGATTATGTTTTTGGCAACTGTATCTATAGCGGCTTTGCAGACACCTTTGCCAATCTTCTCTCAACCTTCGTTCGATAGTCAGAATGGGATCGTGGAGGTTTTTTGTGAAGAATCGGTCGACGCCTCGAAGATTTCGGTGACCGTTGTGTTCAAAGACGAAGATCACCCGTGCTGGCTGGCGGATATCCCGTACGATATTTACAGGTTTTTCAGATACGGCCGTATTTTCGATATCGAGACCTTTTATCTCTGCCTGAACGCCGATGGTTCCCTCCAGGGCATAGAGTTTCCCGGCGTTTCTGCTGGCGATCACCGCTTCGAAGATACGCGAGATCTTCACGGCTCGGCATACATAACAGCCGATGAGATTCTCTTCCTAGAGCAGAGACCGGTTGTGTACGTGAACACGTGGAATCATATGTTCGGCCCGAAGCCCTCTTTCGATCGAAACGCGGAAACGCTTCTCTTCGAATATCCCCTCTCTCCTGGCGGAAGAGACGCTGCCGAAGTCAAATATTCATGGCATTGGTAACGTAGTGCACGTGAAGTCGTCGAATCAAGGCCGATTTTTAAGTCCTTTTTCACGTTGAAAGTGGGGAGGTAGTGTAGTTGTTCGAAGAGATACGAGAAATAGAACGGGCCATCGCTGGACTCATCGACGGTGCGAAAGTGGCGATGATTCACTCGTCGCTTTCAGCCATGGGCCGTGTTCATGGGGGCCCCTCGGCAGTCGTTGAGGCCGTAGCGAGACTCGCGGAAAGAGGGATCACGGTGATGATGCCCGCCCTTTCTTATGAGCGCGTAACGCCGGAAAGACCTCTCTTCGATCTGGAGAGAACACCTTCCAACGTCGGAGTTATTCCCGAAGCCTTCAGAAAAAGTGAAGGGGTAATCAGAAGCGTGCATCCTACCCACTCGGTCTGTGCCTTCGGTCCACTCGCGCAAGTCGTAATGGTCGAACACGCAAAGGACAGGACCCCGGTGGGTGAGAGATCGCCCTTCAGAAAGCTTGTCGAGAAAGATGGAGTCGTGATTTTCATTGGATGTGGATTGAGGCCGAACACACTGATGCACGGGGTCGAGGAGCTAGTGAAACCGCCATACCTTTTCAACGGGGAGGTTTCGTACACCATCGTAACCGGCAAAGGATCGGAGTACTCCGCCAGTTACCTCACCCACGACTTCAAGGGGTACGTTCAGAGGTACGACAGGATCGCAGAGCTTCTTACGAAAGACGAAATGATAAGGGGAGGAGTGCTGAAGGCCGAATGCTACGCACTAAAGGCCGTTCCTCTCTGGGAGAAAGCGCTCAAAGAGATTAAGAAAAACGAACTGGCTTTTGTCGATAGGACACTCGAAGGGTAGAGATATCCGTCGGCAATACTTGAAAGGAGATATTTCCGGTTCGTTGCGAGAAGATGTGTCACCTTCATTCTCCGGGAAGCTTTTCCGGAGGTAATGTATAATTGGTCATTATAAGGATACGGACGGAGGCAGACTGCTTTGAGCGGGAACGTTTCTCTGGAGAAAGATGGCAACAGACAGCTGACTCTCAGGAGTCTCGTAATCGGAGCCATCGGCTCGGTCGTGATAACCACCAGCTCTATGTATGTGGCCCTGCGGATGGGAGCCCTTCCATGGCCCACGATTTTCGTCGCCGTTATGTCTCTGGCGATACTGAAAGCCCTGGGCAATACGAACCTCAACGAGGTAAACGTCACGCACACGGCTATGTCTGCAGGTTCGATGGTAGCCGGTGGACTGGCCTTCACGGTTCCGGGGATATGGATTCTCGACGCGAACGCCAGTATGAGTTTTCTTTCACTCCTCGTCTTGACGCTCTCTGGAACGGTTCTCGGCGTTATTTTCACTGGACTCATAAGAAAGTACTTCGTAGAAAGGGAGAGACTCCCATTTCCAATGGGAATCGCCTCATACGAGACGATCGTCGCCGGCGACGAAGGCGGCAGCAAAGCCAGATACCTTTTCTCTACCATGGGAGTGGCGGCGATTTTCGTCGCCATAAGAGACTGGTTTGGCTGGATTCCAGGAGCCTGGTCCTCGGCCTGGCTTTACGCGAGAAATATCTTTTTCGGCGTCTGGATATCTCCGATGGCAGTTGGGATTGGCTATATAATCGGTCCGCTCTTCACGGGCGTATGGTTTCTCGGCGCCGCTCTCAGTTACTTCTTTATAATACCGGTCGGTGTCGGACTGGGCTGGTTTGCAGATATCGCTGCGGCCAGAGCTTTCAAGGACAGTCTCGGTATCGGTCTGATGGTTGGGACGGGTATAGGGATACTGCTAAAGGGCATCGCGCCGAAAGCGAGAGAGATTTACGGTCCGATCTTCAGACCGGAAAAAAACGCGAAAAACCCCCTTTCCGGCTGGATTCCCATTGTCTTCGCCGCAGTTGCGGTTTTTCTGACAACGCTGAGTGAGATGACTCTGATCCCGGCGTTGCTCACCATCATCGGAGTATGGCTGACAACGGCGATGGCAGCTTCTATAACCGGCCAGTCAGGAATAAACCCGATGGAGATCTTCGGTATCATCGTCCTCCTGGCCGTGAAAATCGTGGCGACACCCGGTACCATTGAATCGTTCATGATCGCCGGCGTCGTTGCGGTGGCCTGTGGGCTGGCCGGAGACGTATTGAACGATTTCAAGTCCGGGCACCTTTTGAAAACGGACCCAAAGGCACAGATCGTCGCCGAAACTGTGGGAGGTATAGTCGGCGCCGTCGTTTCAGTCGTCGTGCTTTTCATAATGTTCAGAGCATACGGCGCCTTCGGCCCGGGGACGGAATTGCCCGCCCCCCAGGCTTTCGCCGTATCTACTATGGTCGGCGGTTTGCCGGATCCTACGGCCTTCTTCTTCGGCCTTATGATGGGCATAATCATCTACCTGTTGAAGCTGCCCGGAATGACTCTGGGGATCGGACTATACCTGCCGATGGAGATATCGTCGGCGGCTTTTCTGGGCGGACTGCTGAACCTGCTGGTCGGAAAGTTCAGACCGTCGTCGAAGGATAAAGGCCTCGTGATTTCCTCGGGTCTTCTTGGGGGCGAAGGAATCGCCGGAGTGCTTATAGCGATAATAAGAGTCCTGACTGTAAGTTGAATTAAAAGGGGAGTTATCTTGAAAAGTCATTCTTTCGTGAGTCTTTCCGGATTGAACAAGACAGGAGTTTCTTTGAAATGGCTCTCTGTCGGAGTCGTAATAGGATTGATTTCCTTCTTTCTTCTCACCTCTTCAGCGAAAAGAAGCGAGACACCTTTCATAAGCACCCAGCTAGCGGCCGCCAGCTTGATGATGGAGGCCACTCGAGAGATCTCTTCATATAGACTTTCGCTCGGTATAGAGATAGACCCGCTTCTCGATCCCAACGGCACGGGACTCATAGGTCCCGAGTTCACCGTGCTCACTACGACGCTTGGAAATCTCCAGGCCAAGAGGACATCGACGAATCCGGATTTCGCCGCGCTGCTCGTCAAGTACTTCAAGGAGCTGGGTTTGAGGAAGGGAGACCCGGTGGCCATAGGTGCGAGCGGTTCTTTCCCTTCGCTGGTGCTGGCTACCCTCTGCGCCTGTGAAGTGATGAATCTGGAGCCTCTCCTGATCTACTCGATCGGAGCCTCGGAGCACGGGGCGACTCATCCGGATTTCACATTCATCAGGATGCTACAAAGGCTCGTTGAGAAAGGTCTTCTGCGTGACAGTCTAATAGCCGTTTCTCTTGGCGGCAACAACGACAACGCCCGGGGTATGTTCTTCCCGGGGGCGGTCGAGAAAATGACGGAAATCGCTCTATCAAGCGGAAAGACTTTCATACACGAAGACACGCTTCAGAAAAGTATAGACGCGAGGTTTAAGATCTACTCCGAACACGCAGGAGGTCTTCCTAAAGTCTTCGTGAACGTCGGAGGCGCCAGTCCGAACTTCGGAGAGAGTCCCGCGGCCCTCAGTCTCGAGAACGGGCTAATAACTTCCCTCAAGAATATCCCCTCAGGCGAGGATAGGGGTCTGATTTTTGAATACGCCTCTCGCGGAGTGCCCTTCATTCACCTGCTCAACATCCGCGATCTGGCCCTAAAAAATGGAATACCGATCGACCCTGTGCCGCTCCCGGAACCCGGAAAGAGCGGTGTTTATTATATCGATAGCTACTCGCTACCCCTGGCGCTGCTTTTCCTGGCATTAATGATCCTGTCGCTTATCGCGGGCAAACTGGCGGTGAAAAATGAGTAACCTGATTCTTTCGTTCGTCGCGTTCCTCTCATTGCTGACGGTTCTCGTCGTCGAGAAGCTGGTCCTCAGACGACGGAGGAAGAGACTGAAGATCGTTGTCCAGGTCAACGGTACCAGGGGAAAGAGCGAGACTGTCAGGCTGATCCACGGTGCGTTGTCAGGGAACGGTTACCGTGTGCTGGCCAAGACAACCGGTACGGTACCACTCTGGATAATGCCCGATGGCAGTCATCGTGAAATAAAGAGAAGAGGTCCTGCAAATATACAGGAGCAATACAGGGCGCTTAAGCAGGCCGGAAGATTGAAATGCGATGCACTCGTCGTAGAGTGCATGGCGATCAGGCCCGAGATGCAACTGACCAGTGGAAAGATACTTGACGCCGATCTCACAGTGATCACAAACGCTTATCCCGACCACATAGAAGAGATCGGGGCGAGCGAAGAAGCAACAGCCGGGGTACTCTCGCTTTCCGTGCCGGGTAACAAAAAGTGCCTCGTCGGCGATCTCGGCGATGGTGCCCTGAAAATTATGAGAACTCATTGTGAAAAAGTTGGAAGCCAGCTACTCGGCGTCGGAGAGGGAACGATATCCGACAAAGGAATGGCCTTCACGCCGCATCCTGACAATTTGCGGCTCATCGAGAGGGTTATCGAGATTTTCGGGCTGAATGAAAAGGCTTCGATGGAAGGAATGGCGAGAGTACTGCCAGACATTGGCACGTTCAGATACCTCGGGCTGAAGCTCAGTAACGGCAGAGCGATTCTCGCGAATGCTTTCGCCGCCAACGATATACGTTCCACGACCTACCTTCTGGAGAAGACCTTGGCGGACTTCCCCGGCAGAAGAGTAGTGGGGTTCTTCAACTCCAGAGACGATCGACCCGACAGGGCACTGGTTTTCGAGCCCTTCACCAGAAAGTTCGACAATCTGATGATCAGGGGTTCGATTCCTGTGCACAAGTTCAAAGGTCTCAGTTACAGGAAGGTTAAAGACTGCGAGTCGATAGAGGAGTTTCTGCAAAAGGACGATATAGTTTTCGGATTTGGCAATATAAGAGGTCTGGTACAGTGGTTGAGCAATCTGGAGGTGATCGAATGAACCCGGCCATATTTTCGATAGGAGTAGTGATCAGTACGCTTTTCTGGTGGATCACGGGCCTCTCCGCAGGGGGCATCGTAACGCCGGTTTATCTCTTCATATTCATAGATCAGCCTTTGCGGCTCGTCTATACCTGGGCCGTGGGGCTTTTGACGTTCATCATTCTGAACTTCCTCCAGCGGTATCTGATACTCTACGGTAGAAAAAGGCTCGCTCTGGGAATAACGATGGGGGTCTTCGTGAAACTGGCTCTCGATACTCTTCTGGTGCCGAATTTGCCTCTCGAACTGTTTTCGACCGTTATAGGTACGGTGGTACCGGGTCTGATCGCCAACGATTTCTACAGACAGGGCGTTGTAAAGACCTCGCTTTCACTGGCCTTCGTTACGCTCCTCGTGTGGGTTTTGAACATATCTCTTAAGGGGCTGTCTCTGCTATAAGCGCAGGCAAAGACTGAACGTTACGAGGATTATTAGTGGCCGTCAGGCGTCCAGTGCCCCAGAGCATGGACCCGTCCTTTGCAAGAGTGAGAAGAGCGAGATCCCGTATAGGAGCATTACGGGATGACAGGATGGGGGCGGTTAACGGGATGATACGGGATGACAGTCCCCTCACGTCATGCCGGACCTGATCCGGCATCTCCGTCCTTCGAAAGAGCGGAACCAGAGGTGAGAGGGTAGAGGTGTGAGGCGAGAAGAGCGAGATTTTGATCTTCTTACCTCTGACCTCATTCCTCTTACCTCTGGTTAGAGACGAGCGAGAAGAGCGGGATCCCGTATAAGAACACTACGGGATGACACGGGATGACAGTCCCCTAACGTCATGCCGGACTCACTTGATGTCATTCTGAGCTTGACTTAGAATCACGGTTTTCTAAGGAGTGGATCCCGGATCGGGGTCCGGGATGACCCTGAATAGGAACCCTGAATAGGAGCATTTCAGGGCAGGCTCTCCCCTCACGTCATCCTGGCATGTTCCTAGCCAGAATCCCGGTCTTCGCGAAAAACGGTAAGAGCGGGATCCCGTATAGGAGCACTACGGGATGACAGGATGGGAGCGGTTAACGGGATGACACGGGATGACAGTCTTTCTCCCTTCTCGTCATTCTGAGCTTGACTCAGAATCACGGGTTTCTAAGGAGTGGATCCCGGTCCTTGGAAAGAGCAAAAGAACCGTTCATCGTTCCGACGCTGCGCGTCCAGGTTCTCGGTAAATCCGAGGTGAGAGGTAGGAGGGGAGAGGTGTGAAGGTGTGAAGATGTGAAGATCTAGACTTTCTAACCTGTAACCTCCATTACGTTGACTATCTGATACGCAGATTGCACATCAGTACATTTGAAGACACCTACTACAAGAAGACATGAAGACTATAATAATACAAAGGAGGTGTTTCGAATGGCCGGGAAAAGAACGTTCTTAGTTTTCTTTCTGTTTTTGGTCGCTTTCTCTGTAGCTCTATCCACCGAGCAGATCAACGAGGTAAGTAAAACAAACACCGTTGTAATCGATGGTGAGAACATAACATACACAGTCACGGCGGGACTTCTCCCCGTGGCAGACCAGAATGGAAAAGAGATGGTACGGATCTTCAGCGTCTCGTACGAAAGGTTGCTGGAAAGAGAAGACCCCTCAAGACCCGTGACTTTCGCCTTCAACGGCGGTCCCGGTGTCGCAGCCATGTTCCTCCATTTAGGTGCCTTCGGTCCCAGAGTTGTAGACAGGAGCGGTGACGGCACTGAGATCCCCGCGCCGCCGTACAGTCTGGTGGATAATCCCTACACTCTGCTGGACGTAACCGACTTGGTGTTTATTGACCCCGTTGGTACGGGATACAGCGAAGTTGCCGACGGAATCGATCCACAGCGTTTCTGGGATGTAAAGGAAGACGTGGCAGTCTTTGCCGGTTTCATTCAGTCTTACCTCGACTGGAGCGGCCGGCGACGTTCTCCCGTGTACATACTCGGCGAGAGTTACGGAGGTATTCGTGGTTCGTACCTGGCCAGCTATTTGCAGGACCTTGGAGTTTTCCCCGAGGGCATCATCTTCATCTCGCCGGTCTTCGATCTCGGAACGATTCAGTGGAGTTCAATGGACGACACCGCGCTGGCGTTATCGATCCCGACCTATACTGCGGCCGCCTGGTACCACGGGAAGTTGCCGGCTTACCTCATGACTGATCTTCAGAAAGCTATCGATTTATCCAGAAAGTGGGTGGAAGAGGAGTACATAGTCTCACTGTGGAAAGGAAGCGGGCTTTCCGAGGAGAGAAAATGGGAGGCGGCTTCGAAGCTCGGCGATTTTACAGGAATCGACGTCGAAGTCCTTTATAAAAGAGATTTGAGGGTTAACGCCGTGGAATTCGCCACTCTCCTGCTGGAGGAAGAGGGAAGATCCTTGAGTATGTACGATGCCAGAATAACGGCTTTCGGCCCTTATGTAGGTGATTCGAACGATGAAGCCATGTTCGCTCTTTCAGGTCAGCTAAAAACATGTGCCAACGACTATTTCAAGAGAGAGCTAGGCTATCTTACTACATTACCCTACCGTAGCGGCAACGCGGAGGTCTATCTCAACTGGAACTGGGAGAGCGGCAGACCGGCTCCAGTGAGTCCCGACTCGCTAAACACGGGATACCCCGACGCCAGCAAGGCGCTCGCCCAGGCTATAATCAGGGCTCCGTACTTCAAAGTTTTCGTCGCCAGCGGTAGATTCGACCTGGAATGTCCCTACGAATCGGTGGCTTACAGTCTGAACCATCTGGAGATACCCAAATCCCTGCAAAAAAATATAACCCACAAAGTTTATCCCGGCGGACACATGATCTACTTCAATCCACAGGCTCAAAAGCAGCTCCTGGAGGACCTGCGGGATTTTTACAACAGATGAACTTACGGGAAGATTTCCGGCAAAGCAAAAATAAAAGGAGAGTCAAAAGACTCTCCTTTTTGAAAACATCTGGGCGATACCTACTCTCGCATGCAGTTGCCCACATACTACCATCGGCCCGAGGCGGCTTAACTGCCGGGTTCGGTATGGAGCCGGGTGTTTCCCGCCCCGGTATCTTCACCCAGAATATCTAGTCACTCAAGAGTGCACAGGGAATAAAGGTAAAGGAATCGGATGATTAGTACTGGTCGACTCAACACCTCACGATGCTTACATCTCCAGCCTATCTACGTCCTCTTCTCGAACGATCCTGAGAGACCTAGTCTTGAAGCATGCTTCCCGCTTAGATGCTGTCAGCGGTTATCACTCATGAACTTAGCTACTCAGCTACTGCCGCTTGCACGACAACTGATTCACCAGAGGTCCACTAACCCCGGTCCTCTCGTACTAGGGGCTACCCTTCTCAAGTCTCCTACGCTCGCAACAGATAGGGACCGAACTGTCTCACGACGTTCTGAACCCAGCTCACGTACCGCTTTAATAGGCGAACAGCCTAACCCTTGGGACCTGCTCCAGCCCCAGGATGCGATGAGCCGACATCGAGGTGCCAAACACTGCCGTCGATGTGAACTCTCGGGCAGTATAAGCCTGTTATCCCCAGGGTAGCTTTTATCCGCTGATCAACGGCCTTTCCACTCAGGGCCGCAGGGTCACTAGGGCCAGGTTTCCCTCCTGTTCGACCTGTCAGTCTCACAGTCAAGCTGGCTTTTGCCCTTACACTCTATGGTTGATTTCCAACCAACCTGAGCCAACCTTAGCGCGCCTCCGTTACTCTTTGGGAGGCGACCGCCCCAGTCAAACTGCCCACTTAGCACTGTCCTTGCGATGCTTTCCACATCCACAAGTTAGTACTCCGTTGTATAGAGGGTAGTATCCCACCGTTGGCTCCCCCGATCCTGGCGAACCGGGTTCTCCGCCTCCTACCTATCCTGTACACCATACAACAAAGCACAATACCAAGCTACAGTAAAGCTCCATGGGGTCTTTCCGTCTAGTTGCGAGTCCTGGGCATCTTCACCCAGACTGAAATTTCACCGGGTCTCCTGTTGAGACAGTGCAGCGATCGTTACGCCATTCGTGCAGGTCGGAACTTACCCGACAAGGAATTTCGCTACCTTAGGACCGTTATAGTTACGGCCGCCGTTTACTGGGGCTTCGGTTCAAAGCTTCGCTCGCGCTAACCTTTCCCCTTAACCTTCCAGCACTGGGCAGGCGTCAGACCCTATACGTCTTCTTATCGAATTCGCAGAGCCCTGTGTTTTTGGTAAACAGTCGCCGCTGCCTTGTCACTGCGACTCCAGTCAGCTATTAACCAACCAGAGTACCCCTTCTCCCTAAGTTACGGGGCTAATTTGCCTAGTTCCTTAACAGGAGTTATCCCGCTCCCCTTAGCCTTCTCAGCTTGCCTACCTGTGTCGGTTTTCAGAACGATTGGCTCAACACTCAACGCTATGCGATGCTTTTCTCGACAGTATGAACTCAACGTTGTTGCTCCCGAAGAAACTCCCATTCGTCCCTCACCCTCCCGCGGTGGATTTCCCTGCCGCGATCATCGGACTCGAAACTTAGACGCACTATGCAACTAGTACGCAACGCCTATCCTCCTGTGTCACACCCCATAACTCGTGCTACGCCAGTACCGGAATATTAACCGGTTTCCCATCGGTTACCCCTTTCGGGTTCCCCTTAGGGTATCGACTAACCCTGGGCGGACGAACCTTCCCCAGGTACCCTTAGGCTTTCGGGGGGAGAGATTCTCACTCTCCTTTCGTATACTCATGCCTGCATTCTCTCTTGTGTCTCGTCCAGCAGCCCTCACGGGTCTACCTTCTCCCTACTACACAATGCTCCTCTACCAACAGTTTCCTGTTCCACAGCTTCGGAGGATAGCTTCAGCCCCCTTACATCTTCGGCGCGGTGAGTCTCGACTAGTGAGCTGTTACGCACTCTTTTAATGATGGCTGCTTCTAAGCCAACATCCTAGCTGTCTTTGACTCTCCACTTCCTTTAACACTTAGCTATCTCTCTGGGCCCTTAGCTGGTGGTCTGGGCTGTTTCCCTCTCGACTACGGACCTTATCGCTCGCAGTCTGTCTCCTGCACTTTGAGTAGAGGTATTCGAAGTTTGACTGAGGTCGGAGGTCGCCCCCCTAGCCCAATCAGTGCTCTACCCCCTCCACTAACCATGCAAGGCCGTGCTTAGACACGTTTCGAGGAGTACCAGATATCACCGAGTTCGGTTAGCTTTTCACTCCTATCCACAGGTCATCCAATAGCTTTTTACTGCTAACTGGTTCGGTCCTCCAGTGGGTGTTACCCCACCTTCAACCTGCCCATGGATAGCTCACCCGGTTTCGGGTCTATCGCAACTGACTCCCGCCCTGTTAAGACTCGGTTTCCCTTCGGCTCCTCCTCTCTCGGATTAACCTCGCCAGTTACGGTAACTCGCAGGCTCATTAATCAAAAGGCACGCGGTCGCACTCTCGTGCTCCCACTTATTGTAGACTCACGGTTTCAGGTACTCTTTCACTCCCCTCCCGGGGTGCTTTTCACCTTTCCCTCACGGTACTTTTCCTCTATCGGTCAGCAGGTAGTATTTAGCCTTAGAGAGTGGTCTCCCCAGATTCACGCGGGATTCCTCGTGCCCCGCGTTACTCGGGATATTAGCAAGACTAGCTCTAAGCTTTCGCCTACAGGACTTTCACCTTCTCCGGTTTACCTTCCAAGGTAATTCGACTAGCCCTTCGCTTCATCCGGCCCTGTACGGTCAGGCCCGCCAATATCCCTCTACCCCGATCCAGCAACGCCCGTACGCTTACACTGCATCGGTTTAGGCTCTTCCCCTTTCGCTCGCCGCTACTCAGGGAATCTCTTCGATTTCTCTTCCTCTTGCTACTAAGATGTTTCAGTTCGCAAGGTTCGCTTCCCTTTCGGGATACCAGGTGTCTCTACCTGGTGGGTTTCCCCATTCGGGCATCCGCGCTTCTACGGTCGCTTGCACCTACACGCGGCTTTTCGCAGCTGGCCACGCCCTTCTTCGCCTCCCGCTACCTAGGCATCCTCCGTGAGCCCTTTCTACCTTTACCTTTCTTTAACTCGCTCCTATCTTTCTTCCCTATGCACTTTTCAATGACCAGAAGAGTAACTCAAAGATGGATAGCAATCCATAAACTCCTTAGAAAGGAGGTGATCCAGCCCCACCTTCCGGTAGGGCTACCTTGTTACGACTTAGCCCCCCTTGCCAATCCCACCCTAAACAAGCTCCCTCCTTTCGGTTAGGATACTCATCTTCAGGTGTTACCAACTCGGGTGGCTTGACGGGCGGTGTGTACAAGACCCGGGAACGTATTCACCGCAGCTTGGCTGATCTGCGATTACTAGCGATTCCGGCTTCATGCAGGCGGGTTTCAGCCTGCAATCTGAACTGGGGGTTGGTTTGAGGATTTCCTCCACATCGCTGTCTTGGTCCCTTCTGTCCAACCCATTGTAGCGCGTGTGTCGCCCAAGATATAAGGGGCACGATACCTGACTTCATCCCCCCCTTCCTCCGCCTCGTCGGCGGCGGTCCTCTTAGAGTACCCGGCCTTACCGCTGGTAACTAAGAGCAGGGGTTGCGCTCGTTGCGGGACTTAACCCAACACCTCACGACACGAGCTGACGACGGCCGTGCACCACCTGTGCTAACTCCACACATAGTGTGGTCGTTCCTCTTTCAATTCACTACCATTAGCATGTCAAACCTTGGTAAGGTCCTTCGCTTAGCATCGAATTAAACCACACGCTCCACCGCTTGTGCGGGTCCCCGTCAATTCCTTTGAGTTTCACCCTTGCGGGCGTACTCCCCAGGCGGTTCACTTATCGCGTTAGCTTTAGCACGGAGAGCTTTCCGCTCCCCACACCTAGTGAACATCGTTTAGGGCCAGGACTACCGGGGTATCTAATCCCGTTCGCTCCCCTGGCTTTCGAGCATCAGTGTCAGAACCGGCCCAGAAAACCACCTTCGTCACCGGCGTTCCTGCCAATATCTAAGGATTTTACCCCTACACTGGCAGTTCCGTCTTCCTCTACCGTCCTCAAGCCTACCAGTTTCAACTGCAAGTCCGGAGTTGAGCTCCGGGTTTTCACAGTTGACATGTTAGGCCACCTACGCTCCCTTTACGCCCAGTGATTCCGGGTAACGCTCGCCCCCTACGTATTACCGCGGCTGCTGGCACGTAGTTAGCCGGGGCTTTCTAGTAAGGTACCATCCCTCTATGTAGCTTTCCACTCTACATAGCATTTTTCCCTTACCACAGCAGTTTACAATCCGAAGACCTTCTTCCTGCACGCGGCGTCGCTAGATCAGAGTTCCCTCCATTATCTAAAATTCCGCACTGCTGCCTCCCGTAGGAGTAGGACCCGTATCTCAGTGTCCTTGTGGCCGGCCACGCTCTCACGCCGGCTATCCGTCGTCGCCTTGGTAAGCCCTTACCTCACCAACTAGCTGATGGACCGCGGGCCGCTCTTCTGCCGATGCTGTTGCACCTTTCTCCTCCCGGACTTATGCGGTATTAGCTGTCCTTTCGGTCAGTTATCCCCCTGCAAAAGATACGTTCCCACGTGTTACTCACCCGTTCGCCACTCTATGTGTTGCCACATACCGTTCGACTTGCATGTGTCAAGCACGCCGCCAGCGTTCACCCTGAGCCAGGATCAAACCCTCCATCCATGACTCATTCTTTGAAACTCGCTGGATTGCTATCCATTTTTCAATGACCCTTTCCTTCCACCTTCGCCTTCGCTCCCTTTCCGCGTCAGCAATTCCTATACTACCAGTACCTCCCTTCACTGTCAAGTTACAGATTGGTTTCCTTATCTGCGTTGTACAGGTGAATTCGTTTTTGGGTCTACAGGTAACTTGCGAGCTCGCTTTCCACCTCCTTTAGCGAACGGTTCTCGAGTATCGAGATTCTCATTGCGATCGGAGGGTGTGTACTCCAGAGGGATGCGAAGAAAGAGCTCTTGTTGTTTATGTGCCTTTTAAGGGGGTCGGATATGAAAAGATGGGCAGTGGCGATGTTGGCGGTTTTCATTTTTTGCGAGTTTGTGACTATCTTTCTGAGAGCCCTAGAAAGTCCGACCGGGTTTCTGGTCAGCTCCACCGCTCTGGCATCGGCGAAGTACTCTCTTGTTCTGGAGACTGCCAGAAGCGACAACCTTCCGATGAAGGAAAAGACGGCCCCCAATCCCGCAACGGCCGCGAGGAAGGCCAGTATCACGAGCGTAGAGTTATCACCTTTCTTTGAAGACCTTCTCGATCTGGTCGCCGCGCCGAAAGCGCCGAACCTCACATAGGCTATCAAAGCCCTAAAGGCCATCAGCTGGATTATCACGACAGCGCCCAGAAGCGCCGAAATCAGCGTCATTATTAGAATATCCCTGTTCACGATATGACTCAATTCGTGGCCGATTACCCCGGACGTCTCTTCGCGATCAAGCTGCTTCAACAAACCGCTCGTGACACAGATAACCGAATCTTCGGATTTTCTGCCGGTCGCGAAGGCGTTTATTACCGTATCGTCGTCAACAACGTACACTTCCGGCGGCTTCGCCATCCCGGCCGCAAGAGACAGCTCATCGACTATGTTTTTCAGTTGTCTCTCTTCAGGATCGTCCTGCCGCGCTTCTCTTGCCCTAACCGACTTTAGAACTATCTCCTTCCCCGAGCTCAACGATATCAGAAGTTGTACCAGAGCGACCACCAGAAATATCAGGGTGAAGATCGGCAGTATTCCGAAGATTATATCGATTATCAGTCCAAAGGCTGCCATCATGACGAGAAAGACCACCACGAGAACGATGGTCTTTCTCACGTTTTTTCTGCCCTGTTCGTAGAAATCTACTGTAAAGGCCATATCCCTCAGAATGAAAGATCTACTTTGGGAGTTTCTCTCTCGCCTTCAGTGACTTCAAAAAGCGGGAAGGCTTCGAATTTGCCACCGAAGAAACCCACCACTATGTTGTTTGGGAAAATTTCGATCTTGGTATTGAATTTAGTCGCCGAATCGTTATAGAACTGTCTGGCATAGGATATTTTGTTCTCGGTGCTGGTCAGTTCCTCCATGAGTTGAGAGACATTGGTGTTGGCCTTGAGATCGGGATAGTTTTCGACAATGGCGAGCAATCTTCCGAGCACCCCGCCGAGTTCCTGCTCGGCCTTTATCTTATCCCCCACGCCCTGGGCCGATACTGCGCGTGCTCTGGCCTGCATAACCTTCTCCAGCGTTTCCTGTTCGAATTTCATGTATCCCTTTACGGAATTTACAAGGTTTGGAATCAAGTCATGTCTTCTCTTGAGCTGCACATCGATTTGAGACCATGCATTCTCGACTCTCTTCTTCAGGGTGACCAGGTTGTTGTAAACACCTATTATCCAAAGAGCGAGAACAACAACTATACCTAGTACGATAAAAAGAATGACCATTCAATCACCTCCAGCTATCAGAATTATACAGTAAACTCCTGACTAATCAGTTTTGCAATCTCTCCCACATCATTTGCAATAATGTAAGGATGATCTGGAGAAACCATTTCGGGCGTAGTTTCTCCGGAAAGTACCAGAATTGCATCTACCCCGGCCCTCAAACCGCATTCTATATCGGTGTAGAGGCGGTCTCCGATTATGACACACCCGTCGGCGGTCTGAGAATAGTCCTCCAGAAGCATCTCGAGAATCGTGGGGCTCGGCTTCCCGATTATCCAGTCCGGTTTTCTTCCGGTCGAACTCTCGAAGAGACTTATAAAACTTCCTACATCTGGAACGGGACCTTCCTCTGTCGGGCAATTTATGTCGGGGTGACTGGCCACGTATGCGACTCCCTTTCTGAGAAAAAGGGCCGTTTTTCTGATCTTGCCGAAATCTAT
The DNA here is from genome assembly GCF_900157305.1 of Mesotoga infera. Lineage (NCBI taxonomy): Bacteria > Thermotogati > Thermotogota > Thermotogae > Kosmotogales > Kosmotogaceae > Mesotoga > Mesotoga infera. The sequence continues at coordinate 1,093,389 of NZ_LS974202.1, read as the reverse complement.
GGTGGTGTCGTAAGTGAGAACTACCACTTCAGGATCCTCTTCCACCAGGTTTATACCGGCTCTGTGAAACATCTCTCTGACCGAAGGAGTTGAAAGGAGATACACGCGTCTGCCCGGATACTTTTCCATCAAGAATCGAACGGTAGCCTCGCCCGATGTATAGACTTCGAATAACTCTCTGTTCACTCCCATTTTGGTCAGTTTTCTGATATATTCATCAGGTGTACGTGAGGAATTGTTCGTGAGAAACACGAGCCGGGCACCCATGTCACGTACTTTTATGGCAAAATCTAAGCTACCGGGCAGCAACTTGTCGCCCAGGTAAAAGGTTCCATCCATATCGGAAACGAACAGCTTTTTACTTTTTAGCATCTCTACCTCCGGGTTTCAGTTGGAACAACTATATAAGAGTATAATGCAGAGGGTGAGATAAATTGAAGAGGAGATTCCAGAGAAAGGATTTTTTCATCATTTTTATGATAGTGAGCGGCTTCTTCATGTTCGTCGCGATGGGGAACGGTTACTGGAGGGAAAACGCCCCTTACAAAATAAGCTCCGTTGATATAAAGGCGACTCTAGATAGAAACGGATTTTTGAGTGTATCAGAAACGTCGCTGTACGAACTTTCCAGAAACAACCGGACTGCTTCTAAGAGGCTTCACCTTTCCTACCCGGCCGTTCTCGAATCTTTCAACGTACAGGTCGATCAAACGACCGGCGTAGTCAGGGAAGTATCCTCCTCGCCGGGCGGCTTCGATGTGAGAATATTCGTGAACGAAGATGTGGAAAGTTTTACCGCCAGCACCAACTACAGACTTTCAGGAGTAGTTGAAAACGGCAGCGACGTCTCCGTACTCAGCTATCGCTTCTGGGAGCCAAATTCCGATGCTATGACCAGAAACATCTCGCTCTCTTTGGAATTACCCGAACAGATCGCCAGGACGATCACGACCGAAAGCATCTTTCTTAAACCTTACAAGGAAGCAAAAATCACCATAGAAGGCAACAGGGTATTGCTGAGCATGAAATCTGTTCTTTCAAGCGCTTCGGCCGAGATAATGGTGGTCTTTCCAAGGAGTATAGGAAACAGTATGTCCACGGCCATCAATACTACCATCAGCAGGAGCTCGATCGAAAAGGAAAACGAGACCAGCATGTTTCAGCAGGCCTTTCTTTCCGGTCTGATTGGCTTTCAAATTGCCGTCCCTATCTTTGTCCTTTTCTTCACATTCATCCTCTTCGGTATAGAGCCGCAGATAAAGACTGAGATCGGCCATAGGATCGACTCGGCCCCTGGTTACCTGCTGAACGCAATCGTGAAGAATCCCTTTCAGGAGGTGGACAGAGACGGTTTCCTCGCCACGATACTCGAATTGCACAACAGCGGCCAGATCAAGCTCCAGGGAAGGACTATACTGACCAGCGTCAAAAACAACACCATGCCTACTCAACAGCAGTGGGCAATACAGGCGATCAAATCTCTCGGAAGCGATGGAAAGGATGAGGTCGAGATACCCGACCAGGAACACAAAGGCGAGGGGATCGAAGCCTTTAACAGGCATTACGGTTTCTGGCAGAAACACGCCATGAAGGTTGTACGCTCGGGGAGGTTTTACGAGCACCTCGGCTCTACGGTCATGTCGGTCTTCTCGATATTTTTCCTGATAACCTGGTCGCTGATACTGAAATACCTCTTCGCGAACTGGCAGGTTTACCTGACCTTCCCCGACGAGACGCTCGTGCTTTCGATCGTTCTGTACGCCGATTGGTGTCTCGGATGGTTTCTGCTGATGATACCAAAGAGTATATTCGGACGGTGGACTCCCTCGGGCCGGTTGTTCTATATGGAGTGGAAGAATGCGGAGAAAGAGATTCTGGCCAAGCAGGAGTTCTCGGATGAAGATCTCGAAAAGCTCGTGGCTCTGGGTCATCTACAAACTCTCCTGGCCGACAGAAAGAGATTGAGTGAAAGGCAGCTCGAGCTTTTACGGACACTCCAGAGACTCGAGTTACTTCTTACTAAACCGAAGGAATGAAAGCCATTCCAGTTGATTTCTTTGAATTCATCTGAGCTAAATAAGTTGATAGTAAGCACTTGACACGACCAGCCAGATCATTTTATAATATCTATGAATGATACCCTAGTGGGGTATATGGAGGTGAGAAAATGGATGCGAAAGTAGTTGTTTATTCTACTCCCACATGTCCCTGGTGCAAGAGAGCGAAAGACTATTTCAAGAGCAATGGGATTCCCTTCAAAGACTACGATGTGAGCAAGGATAAAGCAAAGGCAGACGAGATGGTCAGAAAGAGTAGACAGATGGGTGTTCCCGTAATCACCATAGGAAGCCATGTGATAGTGGGTTTCGACAAGAACAAAATAGACAGCCTTCTCGGAACTCATTGATAGGCCTTTACCTTGATAATTGAACCGGGCGGACGTTAAGTCCGCTTTATTTTTTTTGACCGCGGTGTTATTCTGTCAATGACATAATAATAAAAGGGGGATTAAGATGCAGGAACTCAGATTCAATCCTCTGGTGGGGGAATGGGTAATTGTATCTTCCGCCACCAACGAAAGACCTACTCAACCTGTGGATAACTGTCCAGTCTGTCCAAACTCGCTTGAGTTCCATGGCGGATATGATCTTGCCACTTTTGACAACCGCTTTCCGGCACTCTCCCCGCTGATCGAAGATGTTTTCCAGCCCGATTCGAGGCTTCTCAGGAACGGGCTACCCGCTGGAAAGTGCGAGGTGATAATGTACACTTCCTCCCACGGCTTATCTGTCCCCAACATGGAACTCGCTCAACTTGAAAAGCTCGTGGAGATGTGGTGCGAACGTTATCTGGAAATCTCCTCCTTTCAACATATCAAATCGATCTTCATTTTCGAGAACAGGGGTAAGGAAGTGGGAGCTTCTATCCAGCATGCGCACGGCCAGCTGTACTCTTTTCCGTTCATTCCCAGACGTCTCGAGCTCAAGGCCAACTCTTTCACGGATTACTATCTCGCAAACCGTTCCTGTCTGGTTTGCGACCTCCTAAAGGATGAGAGTTATGGCCGGAACACCATATTTGAAACGGCCGGGTTCATGGCGGTCGTTCCGTACTTTTCCAGATTTCCCTACGAGGTCCATCTCTATCCAAAGAGACACGTTGCCTCGGTGATCGATCTGATCGCGTCGGAAAAAAGGGATCTGGCTTACTCGATAAGGCACACCGTGAGACTCTACGACTCCATATACAACCAGGAGTTTCCGTATATGATGACCCTGTACAATCCGCCGGTGAACACAGGACGGACCTATGACGATTCTTACCATTTCCACATAGAATTCTATCCGCCCAAAAGAGCAAAAGATAAACTAAAATGGATGGCGAGTGTCGAGACAGGCACCTGGGCGTTCGTCAATCCCGCCGAACCGGAAGAGATAGCAGATTTTCTGAGAAAGGTGGAGGTGAAGATTTGAAGCGTTATTTCCGGGCCCCTGGAAGAATAAACATCATAGGCGAACACACCGATTACAACGATGGTTATGTTTTACCGGCCGCGATCGACAGGTACGTCACCCTGTCCATAGAAAGGACCGGGAGGGAGCGTATCGAATTGAGCTCCGCCGGTAGAGAAGCGATCACTTTCGGAGAAGGAGAGATAGAACCGGCAGGAAATTGGGGAGATTATGTGAAAGGAATCTTCCATGTTCTCAAAAGCGTGAAGAAAGTGGAGTTCGGGGGGCTTTCGATCGAGATTGAATCGACCGTGCCCGAGGGGGCAGGACTGTCGAGTTCGGCCGCCCTTGAAGTCGCCACTATAACGGCCCTGAACGAAGTTTTCGGTCTTTCTCTCACCGATGAGGAAAGGTACAGGTTATCGCAAAGAGCCGAGAATGAATTCGTTGGCGTCCAGTGTGGCATCATGGATCAATTCGCGAGCGTTATGGGAAGGCAGGACAGCGCGATCTTTCTGGATACGGTCAGCATGGAGTACGAGTACCTTCCGCTGGAGCTGGGGGCCTATTCGTTGGTTGTATTCGATTCGAAGGTGCATCACGAACTTCTGAGCGGCGGGTACAACTCGCGCCGGGAGGAGGCCAGAAAGGCCCTGGAAATACTCGGCAAGAAGAGTTACCGGGATGTATCGATGGTCGATCTTTTCAGCGCCAGACCGAAAATGGAAGATCTTTATTACAGGAGAGCCATGCACGTTGTCTCCGAGAACATGAGGGTACTCGAAGTGGTCAAGACACTCGCCAATTCGAACTACGAAAACCTTGGCAGGTTCCTGGTTCAATCTCACGAGTCTCTCGCGTACGATTACGAGGTCTCATGCGAAGAGATCGATTTCATAGTCGATACTCTCAGAAATCTGAACGGTGTCTCAGGTGCCAGAATGATAGGAGGGGGGTTCGGCGGTTCCGTCCTGGCTCTATGCGAAAAGAGCGAGCGGGAGAAGATTGTCGAGGTTGTCAGGGAGAGATACTTCAAAGAGTTCAATATCGCGATGGACGCTTACGAGGTCAGGCCCTCCCGCGGAGCGGGAGAGATAGGAGAATAAGCCTTTTGAGGAATGAAACGGCGCATCCGGGAAATCTAAGAGCAGAGTGCGGGAGGTAAGTATGACTAAGGTGAGACTTGGAATTGTAGGGGCGGGGATTGCCTCCAGGGAGTTACACCTGCCTGCCCTGCGAAAACTCGATGAGCTGTACGAAATAACGGCCGTTAACAGCAGAACCGTGGAAAAGGCCGAGGATTTTGCCCGGCTCGTCGGAACCAACCCACGGATATTCCGAAGTTACGACGATATGCTGGGCTCAGGGGAGATAGATGCCGTGGTATTGGCCGTGCCGATATCTTTGAACCCGGGCATGATAAAGAGAGCCGTAGAGGCGAAAGTGCCTGTAATATGCGAAAAACCCGTCGCTCCGAACATATCGGCAGCAACCGAAATGCTCGCGCTTTCGAGAGAGGCGATGGTCTATATAGCCGAAAACTACAGGCATATCCCCGTTTACAGAGAAGCCGCGAAGATGGTATCGCAGGGAAAAATCGGAAGACCTGTCGTTTTTAGCTGGCAGAAATGGGTAGCTTTCGGGAGGGACAACAAGTACGTCCAGACCGGGTGGCGCCAGTCGCCCAAACATATAGGCGGTTTTATCTCCGATGGTGGTGTGCACGATATGGCGGCTCTGAGAGCGGTGCTTGGAGAGGTTCTTGAGGTGAGCGGCTTTTCGGCGAGAAATTTCGATTTTCTTGGAGCGGAGGACACCGCCATTTTCAACATCAGGCTGGAGAGCGGGGTCACTGGAGATTATTCGGTCTTCTACGGCTCTCCGGTCGCCAGGAATCGGCTGGATATAGTTGGCGATGAGGCGATGATCTCGATCGATAAAGATATGGCCGAGCTCACGATTTCCGGCAATCGCAAGGAGAGGATTCTCGTCAACAAATCCGACGGCTTCGTTGAGGAATTCAGGGACTTTTATCGCGTACTCAACGGTCAGAAAAACGTTCTCGGAAGCGTGCTGGAGGCTCTAAAAGATCTCGCGATAGTAGAAGCGGGATTGCTGTCATCGAAAGAAAGAAAAATAGTCGGCGTAGGCGGACTGCTGATGGGGAGTGATTTACGATGAAGGGATTCAACACGCGTTCGATTCACGGGGGTGAAGAGGAGAAAGTGAAGGATGCCGTAACCATGCCTATCTTTCAGACTTCCAACTTCCTGGCCGACGATGCCAAGTACGCCAGCGAAAGATCCGAGACATTTTACACCCGAGTGGGAAACCCTACCATAGGTGTTCTGGAGCGCAAACTGGCATCGCTCTTCGCGGGTACGGGTGGCGTCTTCTTCTCTTCTGGTATGGGAGCCATCACGACGATCTTTCATTCTTTTCTAAAACACGGTGACAACATCGTCGTTTCGAAAAATGTTTACGGCGGTACGCAGAACCTGCTCAGGGAGTTGCCGGACGAGGGCGTGGAAGTGAGGAGGTTCGATCAGTCCGATTACGGGTCGATAACGGGTCTGCTCGACGGAAGAACCAAGATCGTTTATGTCGAGTCGATGGTGAATCCTAACCTTATTCTCACCGACATCGAGGCCGTGAAGGCCAAAATCTCATCGAGCGACGCCCTTCTGGTCGTTGACAATACCTTCCTCTCTCCCTACAATTTCAGGCCTCTTGAGTTCGGGGCCGATATAGACGTTCAGAGCCTCACCAAGTATATCAACGGTCATTCCGACGTTGTGGCCGGGTTCGCCGGTTTCAAGGATCCAGAGGTAGAGTCGAAGGTGCGAAGAAAGATGGTCCAGTTCGGAACAAATGGGGCCCCCTTCGATGCCTTTCTTGTCAACCGCGGCGTGAAAACTCTGGGCCCGAGGATGGAGATCCACAACAGAAACGCTCTGGCCGTCGCCAATTACCTGAAGGATAAACCGGAGGTTCTAAGGGTTTCCTATCCTGGCCTGGGCCATGTTCCGGCCTGTTACGAGAACTGCCCGGGGTTTGGAGGGGTCGTTTATTTCGAGATGAGGGATAGAGAAACGGCCAAGAGGTTCATGAGAAGCTGCTCGATCTTCCAGGAAGCCACCAGTCTGGCCGGTGTTGAATCTCTCGTTACCGTCCCCTCGCTTACCAGTCACGCCTCCCTCAAAGAATCCGAACTGGCTGAAGTTGGCATCTCCCCCGGCGGGGTCCGGCTATCGGCAGGAATAGAAGACATACAGGACCTTATAGAGGACATAAAATGGGCGATAAAGGAGTGCGTGCGATGATATACAAGGTCAGAGAGAGGATCTTTTCGATCAGCGATCACTTCACCATTGAAGATGAAAAGGGAGTTCCACATTTCTACGTGAGGGGGAGAGTCTTTTCCATAGGGAACAAGCTCTCGCTTGAAGATATGAACGGCAACGAGCTCTGCTTCATCGAACAGAAACTGCTGAGATTACTGCCCGAGTACACACTGTATTTCGCGGGAAGGGCAGCGGCAACGGTGAAAAAGACTTTCACCCTTTTGAGGCCTAAGTTCACGATAAGCAGTATCTACGGTAACTTCGAGATCGAAGGCGATCCCTGGTCTCACAATTTCAGCATAGTCAAAGACGGGAAACTGGCGGCCGAGGTCTCTAAACGGTGGTTTTCTATGAGCGACACTTACGGTGTCGATGTGGCCGAAAGTGAAGAGCCCGCCTTCATACTGGCCCTGGTGATAGTGATCGATCAGACTCTTCACGACAGGAAGAACTGATAGAGGTCAAATAATCGTCACTGTGAAAAGGATTGTCTTTCTTGGTCTCGATCGGAGCCTTTAACCGCGTCTCTTGGACTATCAGAGGCTGTAGATACAGTTCAACAGAAAATGACTCTAGCCTATAATTATCACTAAAGCCGGAAAGGAGGGATCGAGAGTTGTTAAAGATAAAAATTCCCGGTATAGAAAGTATTTTCCCCGGTGAGAAAACGGAGTTCACCCTCAAGCACGGAGATATCGAGGTAGCTTATTCTTTATCGGGATCAGCAGGCGAAACAGCGCTTAAGACTGTTTTGAGAAATACCGGAACTTCGAGCGTGAAGATCGGTGCGATGAAGCTTCTGACAATTGAAGAAGTCAACGAACCGATATATTACAACAACTGGCAGTCGTGGTTCCCCTTCAAAGCGTACTGGGAACAACCGGTGGTGAAACCCTTTGTCCAGTTCGCTGACTCTACCGGCAGTAGCCTCTTTTCGGCGACGCCCATACCGGGGCTTCTAAGAAACGATGTGAGACCCAGCGATTATTTCGTCGCAACCGACGAGCTGGTCGCCGGCTTCCTGTCCTGCTCGATCACTCATCCCTATTTCACCTGGAACGACAAAGAATACTATATAGATGTCTGGATAGAGCTGTTCAACAAGGCGATCGGGGCAGGTGAAGAAATAGAGATAGAGGAGCTGCTGATTCTTCACGGTAGATACCTCTGGGAAATGCTGGAGGCCTACGCGGAGAGGATAAAAGAATACAACGGTGTGAGCTTCAAGGAATTCAACGGTATCGGATGGTGCAGCTGGTACAATTACTTCACGGAGATAGACTTCAAAGAACTCGAGAGAAATGTCGCTCTCCTCAAAGAGATAAGAGAAAGAGAGGCTATACCTTATTGCCTGGTTCAACTGGACGACGGCTACCAGAAAGATATCGGAGACTGGCTCGAAACTAACGAAAAATTCCCCTCGCTCGACGAGATCGCCTCCATGATAAAGGAGGGCGGTTTCACCGCCGGCCTCTGGCTGGCGCCCTTCAGCGTTTCGGAGACTTCGGAAATCTTTTCCAACCATAAAGATTGGCTGGTCCGTGGACTGGACGGAAAGCCTAAGCTGGCTTACAGAAACTGGCAGAAGAATATCTACGCGTTGGATGTCACCCACCCCGAAGCCGCCGAACATCTTTATAAGACCATGAGACGCTTGAGGGAGGCCGGGTTCGATTATATAAAGATCGATTTCCTGTTCGCCGGGGCAATCCCGGGCGAAAGGCTTGACCCTTCACGCACACCTGTGCAGGCTTATAGAACCGGCCTGAAGATAATAAGAGAGGCGCTCGGAAGCGACTGTTTTATACTCGGTTGCGGTGCGCCCCTGCTGCCTTCGGTCGGATTCGTCGATGGTATGCGTATCGGAGCCGATACCGCGCCATCCTGGAGGGCCGATGTGATGGATATTGGTATCCCGAGCGCGAAACTCTCGATCAGGAACGCCTTCACACGTTCCTTCATGCACAGAAGGCTCTGGCTGAACGATCCCGACACCATAATACTCCGCGATTGCGAACTGACCACCGACGAGAAAAGGACCTTCGCGCTTTCGGTCGGCCTACTTGACGGCATGATTCTAACCAGCGACGATATGTCACTGGTGAGCCGGGAGGGAATTTCTTTGTTGAAGGAAGCGCTCGAGCTTACCGGGGGCAAGCCCAGGGTCTTTCTCGACGGTATGAACGGAGTCTTTGCGGCCTGTACTAAGGCCGCAAGAAAGTACAACGTAACGGCCTTCGTCAACCTTACCGATACACCCAGACACGGAATAAAGATCAAGGATTATTACAGGGAATGGTCCGGAGTAACCCCTTCAGTGACCGAGGCCGATCTTCTCCCCAGAAAGATCTGGCTGGAGAGGGTCGAGACCAGGGCCCGAGAACTCGAGAAAATCGTCGAGATCAGGGAGGACGGCAGACAGTTCAACTACTACACGGAAAAAGAGTGAGAGAGTCCGAGCCTTCTCTACCTGCTTTGAATAAAGGTGCTTCCGATTATCGTTCGCCGGCCGGCGTAAGTATCCAGACAGTTGTGGGGGGTATCTCGAAAGCTCCGGGCTTGAAATCGAACTCCCGGCCGGTGAGGTTTTCTACATATCTTCCCTCGAGGGACACGGTGAAAGTCGCCCGTTCCCTCGAAGGGTTGGTCAGGACGATCACCCTATCCTCCCCGAGGGATCTGATGTAACCGAGCACCGGCCCCTCGCTTGCCAGCACCGAGTAATCGCCGGTTTTCAGAGCCGTATGAGTCTTTCTGATCTCTATAAGCTTTCTGTAAAAATTGTAGATCTCCATGTCCCACCTTTGGTCGTCCCAGATCATGGGAGCCCTGTTCTCGGGGTCCTTTCCGCCCTTCATGCCTACCTCGTCGCCGTAATATATCACCGGGCTCCCGATGAAAGTCATCTGAATGGCTACGGCGATCTTCATGAGATCTCTCTGATTGAAGGCCAGCGTCATTATCCTTTCCGTATCGTGACTGTCGAGTATATTCCAGAGGGAGTGGAGCGTCTGCGGCGGGTAAGCGTTCAGATAGAAATTGGTCATGGCCACGAATCTGCCAGCCGAGTTGCCAGCCCTGAATACGTACTCCACGACGGCATCCTTGAAGGGATAATTCATGGCCGAGTCGAAGCTCTTTCCCCGAAGGAGAGACTTCGCGTCTCCCCAGAATTCGGCGACAAGTATCATCTCTTCGTCGAGGCTCTTGACCAAAGGCCTGAAGAAATCGCTCCAGAATTCCGGAGCCACTTCGGTCGCGACATCCAGTCGCCAGCCGCCTACTCCGTCGATGTCGTACTTCTCGACCAGTCTTTTTATGTAGTCCTGCCACTGAGGGTTGAGAGAGTTGACTTTCGGCATGTAGGCGTAGCCGTTCCATCCCACGTACGACAGCGCTCTATCCCTTACCTTCCTTATGGGAAAGCTTTTTACGAAGTACCAGTCTTTGTAGGGAGAGCTCTCGCCGCTTTCCCTGAGATCTTTGAAGGCGAAGAAATCGTAGCCGGTATGGTTGAAGACTCCGTCGAGTATCAGCCTGATCCCGTGATCGTGGGCCAGCGACGAGAGTTCCTCGAAGATTTCGTCGTCCCCGAAGTTGTCGTCTATTCGCATATAATCCTGCGTATCGTATTTGTGACTGGAAGGGCTCTCGAAGATGGGGTTGAGATATATGGCCTCGACACCCAGCCCGAGAAGATGGTCGAAGCGATCGATTATCCCCTGAAGGTCGCCACCGAAGAAACCATCTCCGCCGAGATTGGCCGTCTTCGTATCTATGTACCATTGCTGAACGTTTTCGGGATCGTTGCCGGGGTTTCCATTGGCGAACCTCTCGGGGAAGATCTGATAATAAAGCGCGCCCTTCGACCATTCGGGCGTGTCGAAGAAACTAACCGGGAGCGCTTGGAGCGAAAATTCGAAAGGTCTTTCCAGATAGTTTTTCAGGCCGGTCGCGTCGAGAAAGAGGGTTTCCTCACCCCGGTGGATTTCGAAGTAATAACTCACCTCTTCGAGAGCGAGCGGCCGGGACCGGTAGAATCTGATATTCCCGAAGTCTCTGGAGTATATCAGCTCGAATCTCTCCCCTCCAGAGACGGCCACTACACGGTAGTCTCCATCCGATGGAGTTGAAACGGCCAGATAAATCTCACCTTCGTTTACAGGGTTGAAGTAGTCCCTGTCGCTTATGATATGCCTGATGGAATCGTCCCCGACCGTAACTATGGATACTTCCTGCCCGTCGACCATCGCGGTGCGGGAGTTGCCCGGGTCGGTGAACCTTTCCCCGCCAGACTCGAAGAAGTAATGGTAAACTCCCGGTTGTAGCTGGATTTCCACCCACCACCAGTTGTTCTCCAGCGGCTCCATCGACCTTACCTCTCCCGTTTCCACCACGCTCAGTAAAGGGGTAGAATCGTGATTCACGAAGAACTGCACGGCGTAGAGAAACCCGGCTACAAGTATCATAAAGAAAATCAGAGAAATCTTTGCCTTCATTTCATCCCCTCCAATCTCTTCCTGCTTAGGGCGTTGGCTCCCCATACACCGAACAGTATCAGGACCACTCCAAAAATCTGTACCGTTAGAAACCTCTCGCCCCTCACAATTATACCGGCAAGTAGAGATACCACTGTGGATAGATATGCAAAAACCGTAGCCCTTGACGCCTCCAGCCTTGAAAGCATGAGGTTTATCAGGAAAAAGGCTCCAACCGATGAGAGTGTCCCAAGATATAGGGCCGCGTTGAAAACCGACGGCACGAAGAATTGAGATAGATACTCTAACGGCTCTCCTCTGATAATGGAAAGGACAAACGCCATGGTGAAGAAGGTCGAAAAACCCGTAGTCATCATGTGATAGGTTATCTCCCAGGGGGTGAACTTTGTGGAAGCCTTTCTGGATAGGATGTTGTACATGGCCGCAGTAAGGGTGCTCCCCAGAAGAAGCACTGGTCCCAGGATCGTTCCGCCCGACGAAAGACCCTTCCCGGCGGTTATCAGAAGTATTCCGGCCAGAGCGGTGAGTATCGAGAGGACTCTCGGAAGCGCGATCTTCTCTTTGAGGAATATCCTGGCAAGTATCATCACGAAGATCGGGATAGTCGATAGAAGTATCCCGGCTTCCGATGAGGTTGACAGAGAGACGCCGGCGTTTTCGAGAATGAAATACATGACTGGCTGGACCAGTCCCAGGAAGAAAAGCTCTTTGAAAACCTTCCGGTAGGGTCTTACGCGTATCGCTCCAAACACTCTCAGAAAGCTGATCGTGATGAAGGCTACGAAGAACCTGTAGGAGAGAAAATACACGGGATTGGTATAATCGAGCGCGCTCTTGGTGAAAAGAAAGGAGAGACCAAAGATCACCGAAGAACCGATACCCGCGAAGTAAGCCGCATTTTTACTTCCAGAATTTTCCGTCATTGGAACACCTCAAGGGATTTTATTGTGCGAATAACCTTTCAGGCACTTCAGATAGACATCATAGTCTATAATAGTAGTACAGATTCATATATTCCAGAGGGTGGTGCTTTACAATTGTCCGGAAAGTTTTTCCTATCCTTTTTCCTGCTTTTTACCGTGATTTCTTTCGGATATACCTTCAGGGATTTTGACTGGTACCAATACGAGTCAGAACATTTCATTTACATCTACCACCCCGAGATAGAAGAGAGCGTTCCATTGGTCGAAGAGATAGCCGAGGAGAGTTACACTCTACTCAGTCGGTTCTTCGGAAACTATCTCTCTAGGAAGATTGCCATCGTTCTGTGGGGTTACGATGACGATCCCAACGGTCTGGCCAATCCCCTCATCGATTCGGTCAATTCCATCACGATCGGTCTGAACTATGTTCACAGAGAGGACAAATACTGGCTAAGAACGGTTATAAGCCACGAATTGAGCCATATTTTTCAGTTGAGTTCGAACGGAATTTTCGGCTCTCTGATCAGAAAATACTTGTCCGGAGCCTATCTTCCCGGTGTGCTACAGCCGATGTGGCTTTCCGAAGGCTTCGCCCAATTCGGTAGCCATCTCCTGCGGGCCGACAGTTACGACTACCGGAGAGTCTCTTTCCTCAAAGATCAATTAGTGCTTGAGACGCCCTTTTCCGAGGAGACCATCGTCGCCGGATACGGCCCGGTCGGTGGGGAGGCCTACTATAACTTCGGATTCGCCTTTCTTATGTATCTTGCCGATCGATACGGCGAGGAAAAGCTCCGGGAGTTTTCCAATCTGAAATCGGGGATTCTCGGTCTGGCAGGGATCGAACCGGCTTTTTCGATCGTTTTCGGCAGGAGCTACCCACAACTGAAAGAGGATTTTATAGCCCATGGAAGGGAGACGTTAGATCTGGACGGACCTGTATCTCTTTACAACAGCCCTACGGAGAATTCACAGACGCTTCAAGAGTACTCTCCCAAATCCTGCGGCGGTAAACTGTATTACGTCGTCCACGACAAGGACAGGGGCTACTTCTCCCTCAATGGCAACGGTGTGGAGCTTCTGAGTACCACCATGGAGATACTGGACTACTCCGTCTTCGAAAATGAAGTCGCCATCGTCCTGCTCGAAAAGCAAAACGGATCGGAGGCCAGACTGTACATTTTCAAAGACGGCAAGCTGACCAGGACAAAACATTCGGGCATACTTAGTCTCGAATTTCTCGGCAAAGAACGTCTGGCCGTATTGAAAAACGAGAAGGGGGTCCTGAAGGTACAGACACTGTCGCTGAGAAACGACAGAACCTCGGATATCTTCGTTGCGCCAGATAGTCGTGTTCAGATAAGTACGGTGAGGGCAACCACAGACGGAACACAGATAGCTTTCAGGGTAAATTTCGAGGGGAGAAAGTACCTGGCTCTCTATCTTTTCAGAGAGAATGAACTGAGTTTTTACGAATTCGAGAGTGATTTTGAGATAGGAAGCTGTTTCTCCGACGGTTTTCTAATCTCTGTTCAGAGGGAACTCGCCAGTGACGTTTTCCTCTTCAGATCTGGTGGAACCATGGAAGGCCAGGCCAGTTTTTCCAGGTACGTCAGAGATCCCGTGAGAGTTAGAAACACCGTGATCGCGGCCGGTCAGCTTAATGGCTTGAAACTCTTGAAAAGCGATGTGACTTTGTCGGAGGCGAGATCGGCCCCTCAAGGCACTCTGGAAATAGAAGAAATACGGTCCATTGAGGCAGGGAAACGGTACGACGGTTTCAACAGCTGGCGTTTCATCTCGGTAATTCCCTTTGAAGGTGTATCTCTGCTCTTCTCCGACCCGACCTTCAACAACCATTTAATCGCCGGTGGTTCCTTGAACTTCCAAACACTGGAACCGGGACTGCACCTTCAGCTGTCGAGCAGCAACTATTTGGCCGTCGATTTCGTGGGAAAGGCGAAGCTGACCGGGTTGAAACCCGAGGCGTATCTGGATATATACAGGCAGTACCCTCTCACCCCGAAGCTCTCTTTCGGCTGGAAGGTTGGGCTGGAATACCCGCTGAAGCTCTACGGTTCTTTGAACGTCATGCTAGAGGATGCCTCGCCCCTTTACGGAGGTCAGGCCTATTTAAAGACCTCCTTCACCTTGAGAGACACTCAGACAACCTCGGTTAACGTAGCCGATGCAAGCATAAACGTAAATCTGGAATGGACGAGAAGCAATTTCGAATTGAGCTCGCAGATATTCTCCAGAGTCACGTTGGGCAAAAACTCTTCCGTGATTCCGGTGAAGCTCTGGGGCTTCGAAAACGATTCCGGCATCGTTGTCGGTCTCTCCGTGAGCTCAGACTACATATTCTCCAGGAGAAACCTCAACTTCTTCAACCTCGTACACCTCTCGAAAGAGGGACTCGGTGGTAGGATAGATATTCTCCTGGGTTCGAAACTGTCGTGGCGTCTTGTCCTTTATAAGATAGAAACCGTTTTTCTCTATGCGGCATACCCGTTCGAGGTGAAGGCCGGCCTGATGCTGGAAGGTGACAGATTGCTGCCTTACTTCGATTTCGAGCTACTTTATTGATATCCTCACGCCCCCGCTAGAATCGATCAGAGTTGTCCTGTAGTTCTTGTCTCCATCTGTTATCTCGATAGATACTTTCCTCGCCGGGAGTTTCAGCTCGCCCTCCTGTGGGGAGATATCCACGAGGATCCCGTCGTCCAGCTTTTCCACCGTGATCCTCTTCAGCGAATACTTGCCACGGGTGTAAGCCTCGCTCGTGCCATCGTCCTCGTACAGATCGAAGACGGTCCGGTTCCTGACGAAACCTTTTACCTCGATTAGGCTCCAAACAGCGCTTTCCAGATACTGAGAAGGTTCTGTGGAGACTAAGAGGGAGTCTTCCTTCAAATAGAGAGGGACCGTGTCCAGTGGAGCCTCGGCCCAATGATGACCCTTCCGGACGATCTCTCCACTGTTGAGGTCCAGCCAGTCGCAGCCGGGGAGGTAAACGTGTCGCCCTCGTGCGTTTAGGGTATATACGGGAGCGACCATTAGCGAAGGACCGAACATGTACTGATCGTCGGCCTGGTATGTGTCTCTATCTTCCGGCCAGATCATGACCAGAGGCCTGATCATCAGAGAATTTCCCTCGCTCGAATCCCTGAGAACGGAGTAGATATAGGGGAGGAGTGAATATCTGAGCTCCACGGTCTTTTTGACTATCCTTTCGATCTCATCGTCGAAGGCCCATGGTTCCTGCGGCCTGGTGCCCATGGCGCTGTGGTTTCTGAAGAAAGGCAGGAAAGCGCCAAACTGTGTCCATCTGGCCAGCAGTTCGCCGTGGCAATTTCCTCCGAAGCCTCCGACATCACAGCCGGTGAAGCTAACCCCGGCGAGAGATATCGACTGAACCATCTTTATTTCGCTCAAAAGCTGTTCCCACTGACTCTCGTTGTCTCCGGTCCACAGGATCGCATAACGCTGAATCCCTGCGTAGGAGGAGCGCGTTATGCTGAAGACCCTCTGTTCCGGTCTGATCCTCTTCAGACCTTCGAAAACCGCTCTGGCCATGTTGAAACCGTAAACATTTCTGACGTCTCTATGGAGATGTCTGACGCCGGCATCGTCAACCTGGTAAAAATCCCGACCGTGATCGTAGTACTTTTTCAAAGAGAGCACCTTTCCGAAGAGAAAATCCGTCTCGATACCGCCGTCGTTTTTGAGACCCTTCATCATCTCCGAGAGATTGGCGAGAGACTCGGCCGTGTAAAAGATCGAAGGCTCGTTCATATCGTTCCAGAAACCGGAGATGCCAAGCTCCACGAACTCCCTGTACAGATCTCCCCACCATCTTCTCGCCTTCGAATTCAGAAAGTCCGGAAGCCTCGCTTCGCCAGGCCACACCGCCGGCCTGAAGTCCCGGCCGTCTTCTTTTTTGCAGAAAACGTTTTCTCTCTTGCCTTCTTCAAAGACCCTGTACCCTTCTGCGGCCTTGACACCCGGATCTACTATCGTTACGACCTTGAAGCCCATCTCTTTGAGTCTCTTAACCACGGAACGGGGATCGGGAAAGCGTTCACCGTTCCAGGTGAAGACCTTGTAATCGTCCATGTAGTCTATATCGAGATAGATCACATCGCAGGGGATCTCCTTTTCGCGCATCTTAGAGGCGACGTACATCACGCTCTCCTCGTCGGGGTAGGACCATCTCGATTGCTGGAAGCCGAGTGACCATACGGGTAAGAACAACGGCTTTCCGGTCAGCCCGAAGATTTTCTTTATAATCTCCCCGGGCGTCCCGGACATTCCGTAAAGATCGAAGGCCTTCCCTTCCACGTTTATGAGTAGCGTGTCTCTCTTTTCGAAGGCAACATCGAATTTCGAGTAACCGGCGTGATCGAGAAAGAAACCCGTGCACCCTTCCGGAGATATGAGATAGAAGACCGGTAGGGTCGAGTAAAGGCGCGTCTTAGAAGGTGAATGGTCGGGGTCGTCAGTGTTGTACATCTCGTATATCCTTCCCCTTTTGTTGAGGGGACCGATCTCCTGACCGAGCCCGAAGACTCCCTGATCTTCCCGTAGCTTCATCACGATTACGAAACCCTCTGCGGACTCCTCAATGGAGATCGAGCCCGGCCGGCCGGTCGCACTGAAATCTATCCCGGGTATAAAACCGTTAGCCCTGCCGCTCTCAAGCTCCTCTAAAGGAGAGGTTATAACCGCACCGGTCTGGTATATAACCGCTTCATCCTTTTCAACGGCGACTCTCAAAACAGAATCAGCGTAACGGTAAAAGCTTCTCCTCATATTTATCCCCCAATCTCGACAGATATCACTCTCAATTCTACGACAAGATGATAGACTTTTTCTGACAGCAAAAACGAGGAGGAGTTTATGACTCTAAAAGATGCGTTAGAAAAAATCGGGAATTTGAATCCCGAAACTCTGGAAGGTATCGAGGGATGTTTTTCCTTCCGTATCAATGACGGAGATCCGGAGGAGTTCGCGGTCGTCATAGCCTCGGGCAGGGCGGAGATACTCCTGAACGGTGAAAAATCCGATTGCCTTGTAGAAACCGACATCGAAACTTTCAGAGATGTATTAGAAGGTTCTATCAGTCCGCTTTCGGCTTTCATGAGCGGCAGGATAAAGATATCGGGCGATCTTTCTCACGCTATGAAACTGAGCAAACTGTTAGGAGGTGTATGAATGGCTAAAGAAGTCCTGATACTTGCATTCGAAGGAAAAAAGCCCTGTTTTCTCCACGCCCTTCTGAACGCGCTGGATATGCACGCAAAAGGTTTCGACGTTTCAGTGGTCCTCGAAGGGCAGTCGCCATCTCTGCTTAAAGAGATAACTCAGGAGAGCGACCCTCTCTTTCCTCTCTACAACAAGGCGAAAAGCAAAGGGCTCATCAAGGCCGTATGCTATGGCTGCTCGAAGATGATGGGCGCTCTGGAAATCGCGGAAAGTGAAGGATTACCGCTGAACGGCGATATGAGCAACCATGTCCCGCTGGCCCCTTACATAGACAGGGGCGCAACAGTCATAACCTTCTAACCGGGTTATTCTTGAAAGGGGTGAAATATGCGTAACAGTCTCCTGAACTGGAAATATGAAAAACTGGCCGGGAAGTTGATAGAAAACTTCGCAAAAAGATCTATAGAGGCCGTCTATCTTCCCTCGAGAGAGCAGGTCGTTCCCAGGCTCGTGGAGCTGATTCCCGCAGGTTCGACTGTTGCCTCCGGCGGATCGCTCACCCTTCAAGAGACGGGTGCGAGGGATCTTCTAAAATCGGGTAGTTACAACTATCTGGACCGCGAAGCGGTGTCGGACAGCGGAGAGCGAGAGGAGATCTTGCGAAAGGCCTTCTGGGCGGATTTCTATCTATGTAGCGCGAACGCCATCACGCTCGACGGACAGATACTCCTGCTGGACGGCAATTGCAACCGTGTGGCGGCCGTATTATTCGGCCCGAAAAGGGTCATTCTCGTTGTCGGCATGAACAAAGTCGTCGGCGACATTGATTCGGCTATCGAAAGGATAAAATTCATAGCGCCTATGAACGCGAAAAGATTGAATCTCCACACCCCTTGCACGGCCACAGGCTTCTGCATGGACTGTACGAGCGACGAAAGGATCTGCGGAACTTATGTGACCGTAAGCGATTCCAGCCGGCGCAAGGGGAGATACACGGTGATGCTCGTCGGTGAAGAGCTGGGTTTATGAGAACCGTCAGGATAAGAGTTTACGGCAGGGTCCAGGGTGTGGGCTTCAGATACTACACCCTGCACACTGCAAGAATACTGGGAATAACCGGATATGTCAGGAACGAGTACGACGGTAGCGTCGAAATAGTGGGCACCGGCGAAGACGCTTCCATCGACGAGTTCATTCAGAAGGTCGATCGCGGTCCCATACGGGCGAATATTTCGAAATGCCTGATCGAAGAACTCCCCGAGCAGCATTTCACCGACTTCGAAGTCAGGTACTGAAAGTTCACCATTCCTTGAGAAACCTCTCCACGAAGGCGACGGTGAATTCGTACCTTTCCCGAGCCAGTTCCCTGCCCGTGCCTGTCCAGAAACTTTCGGGGGTTATCCTCAAGATCTTCTCGTGGAAATGGTTTATTGCGCTCGTGGAGAACCCTTCATAACGGTCGCGCGGCGACAGGTCTGGTGAATGGAGCGGCCTGCCTACCTTTCCCGAATAGGAGAAGACACGCGCGATCGCGATCGCCCCGATGGCGTCGAGTCTGTCCGCGTCCTGGAGAATCTTTCCGGTAGCACTTCCGGGCTCCCTCCCGGATGAAAAACGGTGGTCTCTTATAGATAGAGCTACTTCCGAGGCTATGTCGTAAGCGTATCCCATGCTCAGAAGCACTTTAAGCGCATACTTGCCTCCCTCGGTGGCATGATCGAGACCATCTATATCCTCGGACGGCCTCTTTATATCGTGAAGGAGGGCTGCAAGGGCGGCGATCTCCACCGATTCATCTTCTCCCAGCGCTATCTCGACTGCGTTTTCTGTGACCCTGACGACGTGATAAAGGTCGTGGGCCGGATCGCGAGAGGCTTCGAAAGCGATCCGAACCAGCCCGTAGATCTCTTCGAGTTCGGGGTGTCTCTCAAACAACTGCGCTATCTTCAATTTCCTCTCCATACATAAAACTGGACCCCGACCTTACCAGAAAAGTCCTGTTCGATATTGTAAAATAATACTACAAGAACAGTATGAAGACGTGAGAGGAGGCAGTATATTGAATATATTAATTACCAACGACGATGGAATAATGTCTCCGGGGATAATCGAACTGGCCGATAGACTTTCGGAAAGGCACAACGTTCTGGTTGTAGCTCCCGACGTTGAGAGAAGCGCCACCGGACACGCCATAACCATAAGGACACCGCTCTGGGCCAAGGAAGTGAAAGTCGGCAACAGAATGATAGGCTACGCGATCAACGGGACCCCGGCCGACTGTGTAAAGCTCGGTCTCCTGGCGATTTCGGAAATCAAGCGCGATCTGGTTATCAGCGGAATAAACAAGGGACAGAACATGGGTATAGACGTTCTCTATTCGGGAACGGTATCGGGCGCTTTGGAGGGAGCCGTTATGGACACGCCTTCGATCGCCGTATCGAGCAGCGATTGGAGCAACCCCATCTATTCCACGGCCGCCGATTTTATGCTCGAATTTCTCGAGACGTTCGACGTAAAAAAGATGCCCCCATTCACCGCCCTGAACATAAACGTTCCGTCGGTAGAGAGGGAAGACCTGAAGGGGTGGAGAATAACCCGACAGAGTCGTAGGAGGTACAAAGACTACTTCGAGAAGCGGAAAGATCCTTACGGCAACAATTACTACTGGATATTCGGAGAAGTGGTCGAGGATGAATGCTCTCTGGACAGCGATTTCTGCGCGGTAAAAGAGAACTACGTTTCGATCACGCCCCTCCACGCCATAATGACCGATAAAGATTACTTCGAAGAGTTGAAGGAACAGTCAAAGGGATGGGAAAAGATATGAAAGTGATTTACATTGGGAACCCTTTATTACGCCTCGTTGCCAAAAAAATCGAGGTCTTCGATGAAAAGTTGAGGGAGTTCGTCGAGGAGCTGAGCAAAACGATGTACGTCGAAGACGGCGTAGGTTTGGCTGCTCCGCAGGTCGGCATTTCTAAAAGGATCTTCGTCTACGATGCGGGCGAAGGAATCAGGGTGGTGATCAATCCCGAGTTTCTCTGGAAGAGCGAAGAGACAGTAAAGATGGAGGAAGGCTGCCTGAGCATTCCCGGTATCTACGCCGATCTATTCAGACCCTCGAGAGTCAGACTCCGCTATCAGGATGTAGAGGGCAACTTCCACGAGGAAGAGCTTTCCGAGTACGCCGCGCGTATAGTTCAGCACGAGGCCGATCATCTCGACGGAGTTCTCTTCGTAGATCATCTCTCGGCCGCTAAAAGGGCACTTTTAAAATCCAAACTGAATCAGATAATGAGGGAGAAAGTCTAGACCGCATGAGAATAGTCTTCATGGGGACACCGGATTTCGCGGCCTCCCACCTGGAAGTATTGCTGCAAAGCAATTACAACGTAGTGGGTGTCTTTTCGCAGCCCGACAGACCTAAAGGCCGCGGCCGAAAGTTGATGCCCACTCCGGTTAAACTGGTATCACTTAAATACGGTATTCCTGTCTTTCAGCCCGATTCAGTCAACACCGGAGACGGGTTCGATACTCTGTGTAAGCTCTCGCCCGACGTTATAATAACGGTAGCCTACGGAAAGCTCTTGAAAAAAAGAGTGATCGAGCTCCCCTCACTTGGATGTTATAACGTTCACGCGTCGCTGCTTCCCAAATACAGGGGTGCCGCCCCGATTCAGCGGACGCTGGAAAACGGCGAGACCAAGACCGGGATCACGATTTTCAAAATAGATGAGGGCATGGACAGCGGTCCGATCGCCATGGCCGAATCGATAGATATAGAGATATCCGACAATTTTGGTACGCTCTTTGAAAAGCTCAAGACTCTCGGGATAAAAATGCTTCTGGACTTCGCCGGCTCTCTAGATAGCCATAGACCTTTCCTGATACCACAGAACGACGAAGAGGCCTCCTTCGCACCGAAGATACTTCCCGAAGATCTTCTGTTGAAAGATTTCTCCAGCGCCACGCGTGTCTTTAACAAAATCAGAGCCTTCGACCCCGCCCCGGGAGTCAGGACCTCTCTGGGGGGAGAAATCATCAAACTGTTCGGCGCGCGACCAGGAGCGGAAGAAACTGCCGGAGTCGATGGAGAGATCGTCGAGATAGATGACTCTGGAATAGTTGTGAGCTGCGGATCGGGAAGTGTTATCATATCGTTAGTGCAGTTTTCCGGAAAGAAAAAGATGCGTCCCATGGATGCTTTGAGTGGAAGATTGCTCGGAAAAGGTATGGTTTTGGGGGGATGAACTTTGCCGAGAGTTGTCAGGCTCTTTCAGGTCAAAAACCTCGTTAAAGAGGATGAAGCCGACAAGATAGCGAATAAACTCCGCTCGATGGATGGCATCGTACACGTCCAGGTAGATGCGAGCAGTGGTGTTCTCGAGATCGAATACGAGAATGCGATAATCGATCGTTACATAATCAGAGAAGAACTTCTCAAGATAGGTTTCGAAATGCTCGTATGAGCTTTATCCGCGTTGTGGCTTCTTGACAAAGGAATCCGGTCAAGTTATAATTTTTCTCGTGAAGTTGCCGAGGTGGTGGAATTGGCAGACACGCATGGTTGAGGTCCATGTGGGCGTTTAGCCTATGCGGGTTCAAGTCCCGCCCTCGGCACCACCGAACCGGGTTTAGGCCCGGTTTTTCTTTTCGGTTTTCGGAGAGGTGCATTTTGGAGGATATCCTGCTAGGAAAGGTTTTCAGGAGAGATTCTAGAAAAAGGGTATCGCTGAGACACATGGACCAGGAAAAGCCCTTCGTCTCGCTCGATATTGAAGAGCTCGACGGATACATGAAGGGTCTGGGAAACGGCTGCCTTTTTATTCCCGATTTGGCCGATGCTGAAAAGCTCACAGAGTATTCGGTAGATGAGAGGTTCCTGAAGAACTTCCTCGCCGCGGCGACCGCAGAGGACATTCAAGACCGTATAAGAGAGTACTCGGAGATACTCAAAAAACTCCCCAAAGGTCTGACCTCAATCCTCGTAAGACTCCCCGGCAGAGAAGGGCTGAGGAACTTCCTCCAGAAGTTTTTGAAGATGAGCAAGGTGGTCGAGCCCTGGGAGGATTCCATCTCATCCTCTCTGGAACTGGTCGAACGGAGGGAGATGAAGGCCCAGAGGATAGATATCCAGAAGGCCATCCGTCTGGTCTTCAGCGAAGGCGGTCTCCTGCAGGATCTCCTGCCAGAATACGAATACCGGCAGGAGCAATTCATGGCGAGTCTCGAGATAGCCGAATCGATAGTGAATGAAAACGGTATCATGATCGAGGCCGGAACTGGCACCGGTAAGAGTATGGCCTACCTGGCCCCGATCGCTTATGCTTGCGTATCCACCACAAATCAGGCCGTCGTCGCGACAAGGACCAGGGTCTTGCAAGATCAGCTAGTAAAGAAAGATCTTCCGGTAATAAAACAACTACCGAACCTCAAAGACCTCAGATCGGTCTCCCTCAAGGGAAGGGAAAGATACCTCTGCCTGCGCAAACTTTACGAGAACCTCCGAATCGTTTCGAACGGCATGTTAGCGCGCGACACCGCCTGGGAGATCTTTGGCGTTATTCTCTGGTCCATTCTCACACCCGACGGAGATCTCGACTCGCTAGCGCTAGAAGACGACACAAGGATGACTCTGGCAGGAAACAGATTCGATTGTACAAGAAGATTATGCCCGCTGTACGATGCCTGCCCTTATTATGTAGCCCGCGATAACGCCAGGAACGCCGATATAGTCGTCACCAACCACTCTCTACTCTTCAGCGAGGCGAACCTCAGGATCATGGACGGGGAAGAAGAGGATTTCGAAGCACTCGGTACCCTCCTGCCGTCCTTCAGATACCTAGTCGTGGATGAGGCTCACGAGGTGGAGAACTCGCTGACCCAGGCCATGAGTTTCACACTTGACCCGGCCGAGGTAGTCTCTTCGCTCAAGAAGGTCATCAAATCCGTGAGAAGCTGTTTCGGTTTTCTAAAGCGACACTTCGACGAGGAGTTTCTCAGAAAACTCTGGGCAAAAATGAACACGGCGACCGAAGAGCTGGAAGGCATAATGCGGGAACTGGTCGAACGCGGTAGAACACTTTCGAGTGGAGAGAAGAGGGCTTTCACGAAAGAGACCCTTCCGGAACTGGTGGAAATTCTCTTTAAGATGGCCGACAGACTCCAGATACACATCGCTGTTTCCGGTCAGACGATACAGATGCTCGAGGATGTTCGGGAACAGAGCGAGGGAAAGGGGGAAGAGCTCTCCATAATCCTGAAGGCGTTGCATGCCGAGCTGCGCGAGTGGGCCAGACAGATCGCCGGCATAACGGCGATGGAGAGCTCGAAAGTCGTCTATATACACAAACAGGAGAGATTGAACGGAAACGGATTGAAGATAACCTCCTCGCCCGTTCAGAACGACAGGATCATGTCCAGCGTTTTTCCAAATGTGAAAGTCAAGATCTTCATCTCGGCGACCTTGTGGGTTTACAGCAAGGGCAGCGACGGATTCAACTACGCAAGGCGCGTGATAGGCGCCAGAGAGGATTATCCTGCCATAAGGCTCGGTACATCCTTCGACTACACCCAGCAGTTGAAATTCTTCGTGCCGTCGGATATGCCCGATTATAGGCCAAACTCGCTCTCTTATTTGGAAAGCGCCTCCCAGTTTATCGAGACCGCCTTGAGCATCGTGGGCGGGGGATCTCTCGTCCTGTTCACTTCTTATGACGATATGAAAACGACGGCCGCGAGAATCGAGAAAAACCTGGAAGGGATAACAGTCAACATACAGGAGAGAAACGACAGCCCGGCAATCCTGCTGGCCGAGCATATAAATTCGAAGAGATCGGTCATCTTCGGCACCAGGGTCTTCTGGGAGGGGATAGACCTCCCCGGCGAACAACTCAAGTTGCTCATCGTTTATAAACTCCCGTTCGAAAGACCGGATGAACCTCTGATAGAGGCGAGGATAAAGCATTACGGGCCCCGCAACCCTTCGGAGGGCATGAACAAGTACTACTACCCGAAGATGATAACCGCCTTCAGACAGGGTATCGGAAGACTAATAAGATCTAAAAGGGATCACGGGGTGGTGATAGTGCTCGACGCGAGATTAGTCGATCCCGACCGACCATACTCGAAGAAGCTTTTGGCATCAATGACGCCGGGCATAGAGATCAAGAGCGCCAGGAGCAACCAGATCTTTACCCGGCTGAGAAGTTTGAAAAAGGAAGAGTGGCTTTGAAGATTTCGAGGGTGATTTCGCACTTTTTCCCGAACAGATGCGAAGTCTGCAACTGCGAGATCGAATTGGGCGCCGTTCTCTGTGGCGAGTGCGAAAAGCTGATCAGAGGACCTATCATGGCCTCTTTTAAGCTCGCGCATATAGACAGGGCCTACTCTTACTGGAGTTACGACACCCCGCTCAGAGAAATGATTCACGCCTACAAGTTCGGCGACAGACCGAGAATGGCCGACCTCTTCTCGAAAATGCTCCTTGAAATGTTCCTGGTTTTCGGAGAGGACGTAAATACGGTCGTACCAGTTCCAACAACAGTCGATGCCTTCAGAAGAAGAGGTTTCGACACAAACCACCTCATATTGAAAAAACTCTCCAGAGACCTGGATTTGAAGATCGAAGATGTTCTTGTGGCGACAGGTAGGAGGTCGCCACAATCGCGTCTCAAACTGGCCGACAGGCATGGCAACGTAGAGGGCAAGTTCCGTGTCAAGAGAGAGCTTTCGACCGGGAAAATAATACTCTTCGACGATGTCGTAACTACTGGTGCAACCGTTGGGCAATGTGCTAGAGTCTTAAGAGAGGAAGGCGTTAAAGAAATCACGCTCTTCTCGATCGCGAAAGCAAAAAAATAGGGCCTTGAAGGCCCCTGGCTGGGAGAGGAGGACTCGAACCTCCATCGGCGGATCCAGAGTCCGCTGTCCTACCAATTGGACGATCTCCCAAGACAGTAAAGATTATAAAGCACAAGGCAATTGGTGTCAAGCGATCTGGAGGCACTTCTGGTCAACCACCCACGAGTGAAGTAGCGGGCTTGACCCGTAGTTGACTAGCCTAAGTGTTTCGGAAACTACGCTATTATGTGAAAGGAGGTAATGTCGCTTTTTCATCCCGCGAATGAGTTCATGGGTCTCAAAAGCGACTACTTTATGAATATAGCGATGTTCAGTGACACTTACGCGCCGCAGGTCAACGGTGTGGTAACGATGATAAAGATGCTCGAAGAGAATCTCCAGAAAAGGGGGCACAACGTCTATATCTTCACGGTCGATCACCCGAAGGCCACGAGTCAGGAAAATGTGTATCGGGTACCCTCTCTGAGGTTTCCCTGGGAAAAACAGCATCGAATCGGTCTTCCAACGAACTACCGGGAATTGATTCAGATCATATCTAACCTAAAGATCGATCTAATACATTCCCACACCTCGATAATAGTCGGGTATCTGGCCAACCTAGTCACCTCGAAACTCGGCCTGCCCGGTGTCACGACTTACCACACCATGATGGAGGAGTACGTTCACTACATCCCCTTCATGGAACCCATTCTGAGGGTATATATAAGAAAGCAGGACAAACGCTTCTGCGACAGGAACAGGGCGGTGATAGCCCCTTCAATAAAAATCAAGAAACTTCTTGAGACGTACGGTGTCACCTCGCATATAGAGGTAATTCCAAACGGAGTGGATCTCACACCCTTCAAAAGAGAGATATCAGAAGAAGAGCGGAGAAATTTTAGAAACCGGTACAACATCGGCGAGGAGGATCCGGTGATGATCTTCGTCGGCAGAATGGGCGGCGAGAAGAGCATAGACAAACTTATCGAAAACTTCGCCCGTGTCAACGGGGAGATTCCCAACTCCCACCTTCTGCTCGTGGGCGACGGCCCGCTGAGAACACAGCTGAAAGAACTTTCGGTCGCGCTGGGTGTGGGAAGGAATCTGCATTTCACGGGATTCCTCAAATGGCCCACCGAGATCTCTCTGGCCTACAAGAGCAGCGACCTCTTCATCATCGCCTCTCACACGGAGACCTTCGGTCTGGTCACTCTGGAAGCTATGGCCTCGGGCCTTCCGGTGGTGGCCTACAAGGACGACAGCATCGCCAACATGGTTTTCGACGGCGATAACGGTTTCATGTGCCCCTCGAAAGACAACCTCTACAAAGCTATCATAGAGGTTCTCAGGGACGACTCCATGAGGAAGAGAATGTCGGAAAGGTCGCGAGAGATCTCCCTGGATTTCTCGGCCGAGGCCAACACCGAAAAGACCCTCGACCTCTACGGGAGAGTTCTCAGGAACGAAGTTTAGATTTGAAACCTATCTCGTGAGCCGTGGCCAGCCCGCCAAATATTATGTTCACGTAGTAGCTGAAGAACCGCCACACCAAAAGCGCGGCACCTATGCTTTCACCGAAGAAAGGCCGGAAGAAGAGCAGGTACCCGCCCTCGGAAACGCCGCTGGCACCGGGCGTCGGTATGAGCGAGACAACAAGGAAGAGGATCAACTGAACGGCCGTGATCTCGAAGTAGTTCATCTCGATCCCCATCGACAGGGCCACGAAGTACGGGATGGAGATCATACAGATCAACTGGGCAAGTGTGGCCAAACTGGCCAGAATCAGCACTAAAGGCCTTTTCATGAGTTCCGACATTGAAGAGTGAAAAAAGCCCAGCTCCTTCAGTGATTTTTCTGTCGCCAGACCGACGTTTTTCACTATTCTCAACCAGCCCAGAATTTTCACTATAATGCTTATCGCCTTAGCCGTGAACCTGGGACTGAGAGAAAAGAGAACCAAAAAGAAGAGCACGGCACTGTTTATCAAAAACCCGAAGATAGAAAGAACCGCCAGATTCGAGATTTTGCCCGAAACCACCGGATAGGCGCCGAAGATGGCTATAACTCCGAGGACCGTGATCACGCTCTGGTAGACTAGAAACCTGGAAACCAGCATGGCCGTCGATTCGCCGACGGATATGTTTCTACGCTGCATGATGACTATCTGTGCCGGCTGTCCGCCCGAAGAGAACGGTGTTATCCCGTTGAAAAAGGTTCCTATCACGGTTATTTTGAAGAGGTACGTGAGCGGAACGGAAAGCGATCTCATAACCGCGAAGATCTTAAGCGTCAGAGATTCGAAAAACCAGCTACCGATGGAGAGGCCGAAGATGAGGGCTATCCACAGGGGCTTGGCGTTTAAAAGATAGGAGATCGACTTTCTGAAATCGGTGGCGCCCAGTATAACGACGATGATCACCACACTGAGCGACAGCGCGATCAGGAAGTTTCTTTTGGATCTCTTCATCTTTTTTCCAGAACCTCGAGGTAAGTGTTTTTGAGTTTCTGGCCGATTATCGAAAGATCTCTCTCCAGAGCCGTCTCCTTTCCAGTGGAAGTGAGTTTTCCCGCGAGTTTTTTGTCCGCTACCAGTCTGTCCAGAAGGAATGAGAGCTCCCGGTTGTCCCTCCCCTTCAGACAGTTCTCTTCACTCCTCATCCAGCCTCTGTAAACGGGTATATCCCTTATCAATATAGGTGCTTCCATCGATAATGCTTCGAGGACGACGATCCCTTCGTTTTCCTCGTAGCTCGGAAAGAAGAAGGCATCGCAGGCCGAGTAGGCGCCCATGATAGTCTCCTGCGGAACGAAGCCCGGGAAGATAACGTTTTTCGGAGGATGGTTGAGTAATTTCTTTATCTTTGCGGGAAGAAGAGAGGTGATTTTTGCGCCGAACCAGAAGAACCTAATATCCGGTTTGTCCGCTGCGATATCGCAGAAATCTACAACTCCCTTCCTCGAGAAGGGCAACCCCACAGAGATAACCAGCGGCCCCTCTATGCCGTACTGTTTTCTGAAAGATTCTGCCAGGAAGGCATTTCTGGTGAACTTCTCGTTGTCTACGCCGTTAGAAATGACTTTTATGGGAAGATTCACACCGTAACCCCTAACCAGGTCCCTGGTGTACTCGCTGGGTGAAATCAGAAAATCGGCGGAAGAGTAGAGCCTCTTTATCCTTCTCTTTATAAGAGGGGCCAGAGAATTAGAGAACATGAAGGAATTTCTGAAATCTTCGAACGTGGTGTGCGTATGGTAGATGACAGGCAAACCGGACTTCCTGGACTTTTTGAGCACCTTCTCCCCGCCCGGACCGATAGTGTTTATATGAGCCAGATCGTAATTATCCTCTTCATCGGTTGTGTAGGCGACCCCAACCTTCTCCAGCGCTATCATCTGATGCTTCAAGGCCCTTCCCACGCCGGACTTGCTGAAGAGTTTTTTTCCTTCGGAATAAAGCAGAACCTTCATTTAAACCTCCAACCGATTTGCCAGGTTCCTTTCAAATGCTCTCAACTTCAAAAAAATATGATCGGTTGCGAAAGCCTCCCGGCAAATTGACTAATGCGAAGAATCGAATTATACTGAAAACGTGTCGATAGCAATTACACTTTCTCAATGTGAGGTGATAACTCGCTTTCATGTTTCACCATGCACTCCAGGAAAGTAAATATTACCCAGAAAAGCGCACTCTCTTACAAAAGCACGTCTATCCACCTTTTCTCTGGTATTCTACATCAGATGCCATATTTTTGAAACACCGTTAGTTTCTTTCCAATTGTCAGCTGGTCCACCGGACCATAGTAATTGAACTGGGGGAATGAGATGAAATACTTCGTTACAGGTGAAAGGAACGTGGGCAAGACCTATCTAGTAGAGAAAATAAAGCCCCTTGTAAATGTGAAGGGCTTCGAGACAAGGTTCGAGCCGGAAGGCCAGAGGTTGTTCCTCCACTTTCTAAACGGCCTCTCCTTCATGATCGGCGAGAGAAATTCAGGAAGGTTGAGGATAATCGAAGAAGGCTTCAAAGAGGCGGCGAGAGAGCTCGGTACCATGGAGATACCTGAGAGTTGCTTCCTTATCATGGACGAAATAGGCTATCTTGAAGAGGAGTCTCCAGAATTCCAGCAGGCCGTGGTGGCGGCCATAAGACGTTCGAAAAACTGCATCTGCGTTCTTCGGAAGGGAAACTACTCTTTCATCGACCACCTCAAGAGATCCATGGGAATAAGGAGCGTAGAATTGACCGTCGATAACAGGGACGAGATACTCAACAGACTCCTCAGGGAGGTAGAAAAAGAGAGGACAAACACGTCCTCTCCTGGAGGCGACGAAGGGATTTGAACCCTTGAGTAGAGATTTTGCAGACCTCCGCCTTTGACCCCTTGGCTACGTCGCCTTGACGGGTATAATTCTAGCATGTAATTTCCATCAATTCAACACAAAAGGGCCGCTTTCGGCGGCCCTCGGGGTGGAAAATTCTTCAGGAGGGAGGTTGGCTCCAAATATTATGGGCCTGGAACCAACTCGCAACAGGACGCGGGGACATCCTTTGCAAATTAATGATACAGTCTATTTTCAGGAAACCCAAGCCCGAATTTGTCCAACCTGAAGGGAGCAAAGTGATTTAGCACTCTTTTTCTACACTATGAACGGCTATTTGAAAGTATGCTCCATACTTTTACGTTTGCCGTATCTAAAACACTTAACACCGCTATCTTTTCATGCGCTTTTATCAAGCCCGTGGAAAAATCAATCGTTATATACGAACTCCCTGAACCACTTTGAACTCGTCATCCCGGAAGTGGGAATTCTGAACACCGGATATACGGGAATCGAACGGTCGCCCGCCTGAACGACATAATCATCCAGATAGGCTATTCTGCCATCCTTTGAGATCAGGAACATTCCGTTCGACAGGGGTGTGCTGTAAAGTTCCACCGCCGATTTATCGGCTATCAGGTGCAACCAGGAGTATTCGCCGAGAGAATCTGCAGAACTGATTTCGTCGCCGGAGTAAAGCCATAAGAGCTCAACTTCCGGTTTTGTGGAATACTCGTTCCATGCGACAAGTTCATTCAAAAGGCTGCTCAGCCTCTTCTCTTCTCTGCTAGTATCTTCGCAATCACCTGTAGCGCATGGAACTCCGCCGGTGAAAACTTCAAGCGGTGTCTTCGAAGTCACGACTACGATTATGGGGTTTCCTAGATAATCGCTCATGGAAAAGCTCTTTCCGTATATGTCTCTGGCTTCGAACAGGGGTGCGGTAGAACCTTTTTTCAACAGAGGCTTGTTCCGGGCATCTTCATCGACCTGCTCGAACGTGACTTTTCTGCCGTCTCTGCTGATCTCGCTTACTCTGTAGTTCTTATCGTTGATTCTTATGACGCTGGTCGCTTCGAAAAGCTCGTGGTTTTTGTGAACCATGTCTATAGTTCCATCTCTGTCTAGATCTATTCCGATGAACACTTCGTCTATCTTATCGGCCAGGCCATCGGGCGCGGTAGGAAAAAGGGCGATTCCGATCAGCTCTCCGTCGACTTCCAGCAAACCTTCCCTTCTACTCATGAGCAAGTAGTCGACTTCGACGCCTTCCTTTTTTGGAAGGATCGCGTGAATTTCAAGATCCTGTGTCATGTAAGACGATTTCCCGTCGGAAAGATATTCGACCCTTAACTGATGACTGAATTTATAGGTGCGTCTTTCATTGATAACTGTCCCTCCATACTGGCCGCATATCGAAACGTTGTTAAGGAAACAGCCGTCGTAATCGCTGTCGATCCAGAGGATAGGAGGTTCGATGTCCATGATCGCTATGTTGACGGTCGAATCGCCGATCTTGATCTGTCCATAGAAAATACGCTCATCTTCAAGCGCCCTCACTCCGTCCGGTGGATACATACTCATTTCGACATCGCTTCCGCTCGCGATGTAGGTCCAGCCCATCCGTTCCGTAAGGTAACCGGACAGAGTGCCGGCAAGAGGCATCGCCGACGAAATCAACGAAACGACAAGCAAGATCACTACCTTTTTAACCATACGAATCATCTCCTTAATTCATATGTTATTGATCAGAACGAAATTGTGAATTATATTTTCGCAATTGGATAAATTAGCCTTTTCAATTACGAAAATTATATCATTCCGGTTTATATAACAAAAAGTACGAAACCAATGAGTTACAGTAAGTTAGAAACGATATGATTTAATTAGCTTCTTTTTTTTGATTATCACATGAACACTTCATAAGACTGGTCCTTAACCAACGAAGAACCTGAACGCACAGCACCGGACTCATACGTGGTGCGTTGCGAGTTGTGGATGGTGGGTAAGATCCATTATAGAAGGCTCTTTTCGAAGGACGGGTCCATGTTCTGGGACAACCAAGGACGACTCTTTGCTCTTTACAAGGCTGGAGATGCCGGATCGGGGTCCGGCATGACGGGAAGGGAGAGCCTGCCCTGATGAGCCTGTCCTGATATGCTCTTATTCAGGGCTCCTATTCAGGGTCATCCCGTAGTGCGCCACTCATGTCATCCCGTAATGCTCCTATACTGTCATCCCGGGCTCCGACCCGGGATCCACTCCTTAGAAAACCGTGATTCTGAGTCAAGCTCAGAATGACGGAAAGGGAGGAAAAACCCCGAAAATGGTGAGTGACGGGCTCCTGACGTCTGTCCCGGTTTTCGCGAAGACCGGGATCCTGACCAGGAGTATGTCAGGATGACGGGAAGGGACTGTCATTCCGTAATGCCGCCACACTGTCATCCCGTAGTGTTCTTATACGGGATCTCGTTCTTCTAGTCCGTCTCGCCCTCTCTCCTTATCTCGTGGTTTTTCCTTTGCAGTCAAAGATCATCAGGACACGGGGCTATTGACAGATAGCCGGGGTTAATGTAGAATGATATCTGTTCGGGGACGTGGTGAAGCTTGGTTATCATGCCGGTCTGTCACACCGGTGGCCGCGAGTTCAAGTCTCGTCGTCCCCGCCAGAGAGAGTCCTTATGGACTCTCTTTTTTGTTTCTTCATGAGGCGGTTTGTACCCGGTTTTAAACACAGCCTCAACAGTAAAGATCCCCTTCTTCACATTCTTCACTGTAAAGAGGGATAGAATGTAAATTAGTCCGTGAAGGGTTGTGTCCGATTCCCCGGAGATTTATTCAAAGTGCCCGCTCGCCTTCTGATAGCGGTGTGCTCATAAAGCATCGAAAATGTTTGATACAAAAAAGCTGGCGATCAGAATTATGTTTTTCGTATTATAAAAGAAACTTTGTAAACCCGGTTTTTTCTCTGTAATTGGCTTCTGGAAAGACTCTAAGTATGTCAAACCCCTGAGGGTTACTGCCACAAAGAGTTTGGAAGGCCTAAACAAATTTCCGGCGTTAGAATGATAGAACTGGAGGTGCAGAAGTTGTCCGATCCTGTCAGAGTGCTCGGAATCGATCCGGGTTTTGGAACTCTGGGTTATGGAATAATCGAGGCCCGCGCGTCCAGAGTAGATCTTGTGGCTTACGGTGCGATAAAGACAGAATCCGGCGAACCGATTCCCGACAGGCTTCTGAAGATATACGATGAGCTCGAAGCGATTACGAGGAAGTATTCGCCACACGAATCGGCGGTCGAGGAGCTCTTCTTCTTCAGAAACGTTACCACCGCCATCGAGGTCGGGGAGGCCAGAGGGGTGATACTTCTGGTCCTCAGAAGGCTTTGCGTCCCGATATACGAATACACTCCACACCAGGTAAAAATGGCCGTAACCGGCTATGGGAAGGCTGAAAAGGGACAGATCCAGAGAACTCTGAAGGCCTTTCTCGGCATGAGTGAGACGCCCAAACCCGACGACGCGGCCGACGCACTGGCCGTTGCCTGGTGTCATATTTCATCGAGAAGATTTCCCGGAGGTGTTAGAAACGTATGAAGTTGAAGATAAGAGAGATCAACCTGCCAGCATCCCGGATTATCGAGAACGTTCTGGGCTTCTACCCGGACTGTCAGTGCGAAGACAGCACGCTCTCGGACATAATACTGAACCCGGGGAAAAAGGAGATCACTTTTATCTTCTGCGGGAAGACCCCCGACGATCTGAAGGACTTTCTCCGCACGAAATTCCAGAGAATCGCCTCCGCCCAGCTAAAGTCAAGGATACAGCTGACCTTCAGGGAAAACACCACGGAGGAACCGGCCGGGCCGTCTTCCAGAGCCGCGGAATTCGACCCGAGAGAGATCTTAAAGTGGACCAACGGAGCCAGCTCGTACCTTTCCTCTTCGAGAATCGAATACGATGGAAACAAGATCACCATAACGGTGGGCGACCACTTCTCGCTTCAGAGAATAAACTCAAAGAAGGCCGACATTCGGATGGCGATAGAAAAGGTCGCCGGAACCAAGATACCTTTCGAGATAACTCTTGAGGAGATGCCAGAAGCCGAAGCGGAGGCTCTTGCAGAAACCGTTACCCTTGAGAGGGAAATCGAAAAACAGCCGGAACCCCAACCTGCGACCGTCGAGAGAATCCTGCTTGGCAGGGAAATAAAGGCCGTATCCAGACCTATGAGCGAAGTTATAGGCAACGAGAGCGACCTGGTAGTCAGTGGAAAAGTTTTCGGGCTCGAGTTCCGTAACAACCGCTTTCCTGTCCTCATGTTCAATCTCACAGATCACACAGATTCTCTCAGCGTGAAGATCACGCGCGAAGATGCGAAAAACCTCTCCACCAAGCTCGAAGACGGTGACGAAATAACCGTCAGGGGAAAGATGGAAACCGACACGTGGCTGAAGGAGGATGTCCTGGTGCCCCGGGATATCGTCAGAACCAGCCTTGCGCGAAGAAAGGACAACGCTCCCGTTAAAAGGGTCGAGCTTCACCTTCACACCAAAATGAGCGCACTGGATTCCGTGGTAGAGACCAAAAACCTTATAAAGACCCTGAAAGAGTGGAACCATGACGCCGTCGCCATAACGGACCACGGAATCGTGCAGTCGATTCCAGAGTTTTACTTCGAGGCCAAGAAGGCCGGAATAAAGGCCATCTTCGGCATGGAAGGCTACATGATAAACGATTCCGAGCCGATCCTGTACAACCTTCAAGACGAGACCCTCTCGCTGGAGGAAGCTTCTTTCGTGGTCTTCGACCTCGAGACGACCGGCCTGAACCCCAAAGAGGACGAAATAATAGAGATCGGCGCCGTGAGAGTGGAGGGCAACGAGATAATCGACACCTTCTCTTCCTTCGTCAAACCGTCTAAAGAGGTCTCTTCACTGATCACCAGCATAACCGGAATAAC
The DNA here is from genome assembly GCF_900157305.1 of Mesotoga infera. Classification (NCBI taxonomy): domain Bacteria; kingdom Thermotogati; phylum Thermotogota; class Thermotogae; order Kosmotogales; family Kosmotogaceae; genus Mesotoga; species Mesotoga infera. Next base: position 1,058,842 of record NZ_LS974202.1, on the reverse strand, counting down.
AAACGAGGATCTGGAGAGCGCGCAAGAGATAAAGACCGTTCTCCCGGAATTCATAAAGTTCTGCGAAGGCGCCATACTGGTGGCCCACAACGCCCTCTTCGATTACGGTTTCGTGCGCAACACGGTCAAGAAGCATTTCGGAGGGGACTGGGAAATGCCCTGCATAGACACGCTAGCACTCGCTAAAAGCCTCATAAAATCGAAGAGCTACTCGCTGGACTCCATAGTCAAAAAGCTGAAGCTCGGCCATTTCGAGCATCACAGGGCCAGCGAAGATGCCAGAGTCACCTCGGAGGTCCTCAGAAAGTTCATCTCCATGGCAAAAAAGAGGGGCGTCGAGAAAGTCGCCGAGCTCGACAGACTCAGGAAGAACTTGAACCTGAACTCCCTCAAGCCCATCCACATAAGTATTCTGGCCAGAAACAAGAAGGGACTGGGAAATCTTTACAGGCTCGTGACCGTCTCACACACAGAGCACTATTACATGAAACCGAGAATTCCCAAGAGCGTTCTCAACGAACTGCGTGAAGGTTTGCTGATAGGCACGGCCTGTATTTCCGGCGAGTTCGCGCGTTCCTACATCTCCGGGGCGAACACCGATGAACTGGAGGAGATTGCCAAGTTCTACGATTATATCGAGGTGATGCCTCTGGATACTGTCGATTCGACCGAGGGAGAGGCAAACATATCCGCAGAGACTTTGAAGAATATGTACAGAGAGTTCTACAAAGTCGGAAAGAAACTCAACATACCCGTCGTAATGACCGGCGACGTCCACTTCTTGGAACCCCACGAGAAGATTTTCAGGGCGGCGATAAACGCGGCGCAGGATTACGAAAATTTTCAGAACCAGCCGGACCTTCACCTCCACACGACCGAAGAGATGCTGGCCAAAGCCATGGAGATCTTCGAGGACGAGGCCATCGCGCGTGAGGTAGTGATTGATAACACCAGATATATCTCCTCGCTTATCGAGGAGATAGTTCCCGTTCGGGGAAAGCTACACCCACCGATCATAGAGGGCGCGGAAGACGAAGTAAGAAGACTCACCATGGAGAACGCCAGAAGGATCTACGGTAATCCGCTTCCGGAGATAGTAGAAAAACGTCTGGAGAAGGAGTTGAACGCGATAATCGGCCACGGTTACGCCGTTCTCTACCTGATCGCCCAGAAGATGGTGCAGAAATCTAACGAAGACGGTTATATGGTGGGTTCGAGAGGTTCAGTCGGTAGCTCGCTGGTGGCCAACGTTATAGGGATAACCGAGGTCAACCCGCTGCCGCCTCACTACCTCTGTCCCGAATGCGGTAATTCGATCTTTCCTGAAACCGATATCGAATCCGGTTACGATCTACCGGACAAATTCTGTCCCACCTGTTCGCGAAAGATGAAGAAGAATGGCCAGAGTATCCCCTTCGAGACTTTTCTGGGATTCGAGGGAGACAAGGTGCCCGATATAGATCTCAACTTCTCCGGCGAATACCAGGAAAGGGCTCATGCCTTCATAGAAGAGCTGTTTGGAAGGGACCACGTTTTCAGAGCCGGCACGATCTCCACGCTCGCGGAGAAAACGGCTTACGGTTTCGTCAGGGCCTACAGCGAAAAGAGCGGAAAAACCTTCAGAAAGGCCGAACAGGAGAGAATCGCAAGGGGAATAAGCGGAGTGAAACGCACCACCGGACAGCATCCCGGAGGACTGATGATCGTCCCCAAGGATCTGGACGTACACGATTTCACGCCGGTTCAACATCCGGCGAACGACACGAAAAGCGCCACGTTGACGACCCACTTCGCCTATGAAGTCATCCACGATGATCTCGTCAAGATAGACGCTCTGGGCCATGACGATCCCACCTTCATCAAAATGCTAAAGGATATAACCGGAATAGACCCCGAGGACATCCCGATGGACGATCGCGACACGTTGTCCATATTCTCCTCCGTCAAGGCTCTCGGTATCAGATCGCAGGAGCTGGGCACGGACATGGGGACTCTGGGTATCCCGGAATTTGGAACGGGTTTCGTCCGGGGAATGCTCACCGACACCAGGCCGGCCACCTTCGGAGAGCTGGTGAGAATATCCGGACTCTCCCACGGGACTGACGTCTGGCTCAACAACGCCAAAGACATCATCACTTCCGGCCAGGCAACCCTTTCGAAGGTAATCGCCTGCCGCGACGATATAATGAACTATCTGATATCCAGGGGAATGGAACCGGCCCAGGCCTTCAAGATCATGGAGAAAGTCAGGAAGGGAAAAGGCCTCAAAGAAGAGGACGAGAAAGCGATGAGGGCACTGAAGGTTCCCGAGTGGTTCCTTAACTCGTGCAAGAAGATCAAATACCTCTTTCCGAAGGCACACGCGGCCGCTTACGTGAGCATGGGCTACAGGGTGGCCTACTTCAAGGTCCATCATCCACTCGCCTTTTACAGCACTTATTTTTCAATAAAGGGCGACGAATTCGATATCGACCTCTGCACCTCCGATCTGAACTCGATCAAAAAAGAGATACTCAGATTGAGAGCCGAACAGGACAGGAACGTCAAGGACAGGGCCAAAGAAACCCTGTTGGAAGTGGTCATGGAGATGCTTCTCAGGGGCTTCGGCTTCTTGAACGTGGATCTCATGAAATCACATCCCACCCGGTTCGAGATCGAGGGGAAGATGCTGAGGATACCCTTCAATCGCCTCCAGAACATGGGAGACAAAGCCGCGATGTCGATCGATATGGAGAGGGAAAAGAGACCTTTCTCCTCCGTCGAGGACCTAATGAGAAGGACATCGCTCAACAAAACCAGCATCGAGATGCTCAGAAAGTACGGAGCCCTCAAGGGGCTTCCCGAGAAAGAACAGATAACGCTTTTCTGAGGTGGCCGATGGAATTCAGGATCAACTCCGAAGAGTACTCCAGACTCATCGACCTTTTGAACAGGGTCACCGGAACGGTGGAGCCCACTTATCGTCACTTCCAGATCTATCACAGGCGGGGCCTGAAGTTTTTCGCGAGCGACGGCTGTGCCAAGCTCGAGTTCTCTTCCCCGATCGAGGTCGATCCCTTCACTGGTGTGTACACAGTTCCGATCGATTACGCCAGGGCTCTGAAGACGGGCAAAAGGGATACTACTATTACTTTCTCAACGGACGGAAGCCAGATCAAAATATCAACGGGTTCCGAGACGCTTACTCTCGACAGAACGCGGACGGAAGAACTGCCGCTCATGGAGAGAAAGTTCGAATTCTCCTTCCGCTATTCGCTGAAAGAGTTCAGAGACGGACTCGATTTCGTTTCGGCAGCTTCAATGGAGGGAGATTCGATCGAGATCTTTTCGAAAGAAGAAAAGACCTACATGGCCGCCGCCGCCGGCAAGCTGGTTCTGGTAGCCTCTATAGAATCCCTGCCCAGGTACGGTTTCGCCTTTTCGATCCCGTACGTTACCGTTCGCCATCTGGTAAAGGCCTTTGAGGAGTTGAAGGTCGAAGAGATAGACACCGGGGTCGGAATATCCGAACTCGGCTTCAAGGTCGGACCGCTACTGTTCTCCGTCTGCACCGATGAAACTACTTTCTCTCCACCGATTTCGCTGATAAGAAACAACTGTGGACACAGGGTGGAGAGGAGAGAACTACTGATAGCGCTGGGAAAGATCACAAGACTTTCCAGAAAGGGCTTCTCGGTGCTGATGATCTCGAAAAACTCGACTCTCAGCTTCTACCTAAAAGCCGCCAACCTGCGCTATGAGTCGATAGCCTCGAGCTTTTCCGGAGGCAGCTTCGTCGTTCAGATCGACCCTCACAGACTGCATTCGGTACTTTCGAGAATGAAGGCCCAGGCGCTCAACCTTTCGATACAGGAGAAGAACCTGCTCGTCGGCAGTCCCGAAAGCGGACAGTATCTCCTGATCCCTCTGGTTCAACCCTGATGGAGAATAAATTCACCGTAGAACTTTTTCGAAACCGCCGCGAGTGGTAGTATAGTAATATCCCTGGCAACAGTCACAGGAGTGGTGGATTTGATACTTGAAACCAGAGCGATCGAAAAGTCGTTCGATGGCCACAAGGTTCTGGATAAAATAGATTTCAACATAAAACACGGCGAGCTTCACGTGATAGGGGGTCTGAACGGTTCAGGCAAATCGACGTTTGTGAAGATCCTTACCGGCCAGCTCGGGCGCGATAGCGGTAGCCTGTACATCGAGGGCCATCAGGTGGAGATCGAAAGCTTCAAAGATGCGAGGAAACTGGGAATGGCCATGGTTCACCAGGAATATATGCTGGTTCCGGACCTCACGCTCGCCGAAAATATCTTTTTGGGCATCGGCCAGTTCCTGACAAGTAGAAAGAAGATGAACCAGCTGGCAGGAGCCATACTCGAGAGGGTCGGTCTTGAAATTGATCCTTCGAAAAAGGCGATGGAAATAGATCGCGACTCTCAATTTTTCCTCGAAATAGCCACAGCCATCGCATCGAAACCCTCTCTGCTGATAATAGACGACGCCCTGACGGGTCTGTCCAGACCTCTCCATAAGAGAGCCCTGAAACTCCTGGGAGAATTTACGGCCGAAGGAATTTCCGTGCTTCTCACCACAGTTGACCCCGAGATCATGTCGTTGGGTGATTCTCTTTCGATAATCGAACGCGGCAGACTCATAGATGTTACGGCTGAAAATGCCGACGAACTCCTTGCGGATTTTCGTCCGCTACCTCCGGCGCCTATCGAAAACAGATCCGGCGAGCCCTTCATCGTTGTGGAGGATCTGGCTGGCACCGGCAAAATCTTGAGATTGACGAAGGGAGAAACCGTCTGCCTGCTCTGTAAAAGCAGACAGGGGATGAGAGAGATCACCAGGGCGATAACCCGTCAGAACCCGTTCAGAGAGAACGCCGTCCCGATATTCGAAGAAGCCAAGAACTTCTTCGAGCGTTTCGCCCGTAAAACTTCTTCGCACAGGGTGTACTTTCGAACCAACTACAAAAACAACGGCTTCGTGATCTGTCAGATGTTGCAAAAAAGGGAGAGTTTCAAATTCCGCCGGTCCTTCAAGAAATGGGCGTTGGTCAACAGGGAGCCACCTGTCTCCGTCAGAGAGTATCTGGCAACCATGGGACTGGCCGAGAACTTTCTCCCCCTCATAACGACCCAGGACAGGGAACTCGCAGAGATGGGCTTCAAAGCCTTCGATCTCTTCATCTTCTTACAGCCTTCGATCGGACTGGATCCATCGCTGTTGAAAGTCCTGAACTGTCTGCTTCAGAGAATCGTCGAAGCCGGCAAGATCGCCGTGATAATCAGCGACGACGACGGCTTCTGCCGGGAGCTATGTGGACGCGTAGAGAGGGTTGAAATATGATTCCGGATTTTTCTTACATTAAAGAGAGAATAGATTTTTCCAGCGGATATATATTCAAGGGAAAACATTACCGTTGTTCGCTGATCAGATATCCCTCCAGATACGTCAACAGTGCAAAGGGCAGCGAGAATGTCGAGCTTTATCACTTCTCGCCCAGAGAGAACCCGGTCGGCTCCATAATTATTCTACACGGCCTGGGAACTGTGAATATACCCTTTCTCTTCTGGATGGGAAGCCATCTGGCTAGCGCCGGGCTTCAGGCCACAGTAATGATCCTCCCGGGGAACTACACCAGAACCGCCTCAGGCTCCACGAGCGGCAAAGATTACTTCTCCCATGATCTGTCCAGACTCGTGAAGTTCTGGGAACAGGCGGTCGTGGATACACTCTCGACGATCGATTTTCTTCAGCAGGAGAAGATCTGGTGGGACAACAACTGTCTCTTCGGTTACTGTCTGGGAGGGATGGTGGCAACCATAGTGAACGCTCTGGACGACAGGATCAAGAGCATGATTCTGATGACGGTCGGCGGCAACATGGCCCGGATAATATGGGGCTCTCCCGTTCTCAAATCCCTGAGAGGTTCATTCGCCAGAGGGCTGGGATCGGAAGGCTTTCTAAACGATGAGAAGCGTCTCGAAGAACGCTTCAAAAGAGATGTTAACAGGTTGCGTGAATTCTCCAGCGTCAGGCAGTTGATTGAATCCGATCTCCACCCGCTCCTCAAGATAGACCCTTTAGCCTACGCCGGGTTCAGCGACCGGAACAGGGTGACCATGATCGAAGCGCTCTTCGACAAAACCCTTCCCTACCAGACGAGGAAACAGTTGTGGGAGGCTTTCAAAAGACCCAGAAGGTACATAATCCCTATAGGCCATGTATCGTGGTTTCCCTTCGAATACGCCCTGGGCAAGTTCATACTCAAGAAGATGGGTATAAAGGAAGCCAGAAGGAAATTGAGACTACTGGAAACGATTAAGCCCGGCATAGAGTGGAACCCTAGGAAATAAAAAAGGCCGGAGGGTGCTTTCAAGAGTCTCCGGCCTTTTTTCGGTTTATGACTAAATTAATCGGATATTTGTAATGGCAGAGTATCTCTTTTCCGGTGCGGCGAAAGATATATACACTACGCCACCGAACTCTTTAGCTGATTTCCTCGAACGATCGAAACGTTCTCTTTCCAAAATGGACACACCCCCGTTCTCTCGAATATCCGGCTTAAATATTTTTTGCCGGAACCGGGGAGACTCGATATCCCCGTTCAGCTGCGCATTTCTATCTCCGAGTGCAACCTGTCGAGAAGCTTCTTTTCGTCCTGAAGCATTTTATGGAACTCTGTGAGCAATTGACAGGAGTAATCGGAGCACTCGGCGCAAGTTTCTTTGATTTTCTGTTCCAGCGCGCATTTCCTTATCCCGCATTCGTTGCAGTAGGAGAACAAAGGGCCGCCACTGTGGCAACCCATACAGTTTATGTCTTCCTTCTTTAAGGAAGAGCGAAACATCTCCGACCACTTTGCGGCCGTTTCGATCCTCAACCGGTCGTTGTTTTCGAAAGTCGCGATGTATGCTGGACAATTCGCACAATCGATTCCACAGAAAGCTAACATCTTCACATCGATCACCTCCGAGAGGATAATATCAGAAATAATATGACATAAGTTAGTCATATTTGGAATTTATGTATACCTATTCAATGAGGATATCAGTCTCTTCTTTATCTCGTCTTTGAGAGACTCGGGCTCGATAACGATTATATCCGCTCCAAAAGAGAGGATTGTAGAATATACCCATTCGTCTAGCGGCCAGAAAACCTCCACAAGTCCGGTGCCGTCGGGTATAAATTTGATTGCCTTCCTTCCAAAAATATCTACGGCCCTTGCCCGGACCTTCGAGGAGATCTTCATGACTATCCTTTCCAGTTTTTCCTGCCAGTCGATGGAATTTTCCACGCGCCTCTTTTCGAGCTCTTTCTCCCTGCGCATAAAACTCTCCAAGGTTATCTCAAGTTCATCCATGCGGGAGAGCTTGAAGAACCTGTAATCGTCCCTTAGCAGGCAATACCCGTAAAGATACCATGTATAGCCTTTGAAAACGAGCGACATGGGTTCCACTCTTCTGGTCGATTCTTGGCCTTTGTTGTTCATGTATCTGAAGGAGATAAGAAGGCTTTTCGAAATGGCTTCTCTGATCTGAGACAGCATATGTTCCTCTATCTTGCTGGAGAACCATGGCGAGATATCCAGAAAGAGAGATCTTCCCTTCTCTATACTTTCCTGCTCTTCTCTCGAGAGAAGCCCCTTTATCTTTTCGAGCGCGCTCGTTATGGAGCCGCTGTCGAGAGCCTTTCCCAGTCCTTCTAGGGCGACGATCGACGAGAGCAGTTCGTCCTGGTTAAAGAGGGTGCTGGAGAGTCTGTATCCTTCCATTATTTCGACGCCTCCACCGCTTCCGCGAACCGTGACCACGGGGATACCGGCCATCGACAGTGCATCGAGATCCCTGTGTATCGTCCTGCACGAGACGCTGAACCTCTCGGCCAATTCGCGAACCGGAACCCTTCTCCTGCCAAGCAGGACTATGGTGATTCCCAGCAATCTCTCCACTCTCATAAAGGTCTCTCCAGACTAACTGATTTCGTGAACAACTGTATTCTCTCATCATTTTACAGTATATGAACCGCGCTATCAGATACGGCCGCAAATCAACGATCATAATGGTAATTTCTGCTATGGTTTTGTCGAGGCGCTGTTTTCCGATATTTTTTATGCGATAATTGAGTTGAGGTGATACTTGTGAAGAGAAAAAAGGGAAATATAGATACCGGTATTCTCATAGGACTCTCTCTGGCAGCCATCGTCGGTCTGATGGTTTATCTCTTTCCAACCGTGACATGGCCCTCTCCCGGAGGCAGGTACGATGTGGGATTGAAGATAATCGAGCTCGAAGACAAATCCAGACAGGACCCCTTCGCCGACGTTACCATGTCCAGGAGGCTGGTCGTGGATGTTTGGTACCCGGCAGCAGACACGTCTGGCAACAGGAGAAGTCCCTGGCTCAGGAACGCTCCTTTGTTCATAAACAGCCTGGCCAGCAACTACGATCTGCCGGCGATTATTTTCCAGCACCTCAGAACTGTGAAATCTAACTCCTACATTGAAGCCAAACCTCTCATGATCGAAGGTGGTGCTCCCGTGGTGATATTTTCACCCGGTACTCCGGCCATCGTACCCCTCTACTTCTCTTTTGCGGAGTATCTCGCCAGCAGGGGATACGTGGTGATAGGTATCGAACACCCTTACTCGGCGGCCGTCGTGGAGTTCTCCGATGGTACACAGGTTCATTTTTCCAGAGAGAGGGCCGAACAATTTCCCGGCGCACATAGCTTCGAAGAGGGCGTAAGGCTTGGTATGGAACTGATGGCCGACGATTTTTCCTTCGTTATCGATGAGTTGGAAAACATGGCCGACGGTGACAGGCTCCCGTTAGGCTTTTTAGATACCGATAGAATAGCGGTCTTCGGTCATTCCGGCGGTGGAGGCGTGGTTCATTTCCTCTCGCTGTTTGAGAAGAGAATCGATGCGCTGATCTCCTTCGACCCGGCGCTCTTCGTAATGACCGACGATGAACTCAAGGTGGGGATGAATATACCGACTCTCATTATGGAAACTGGCAATTGGCTGGAGAGAGAAGAGGCGGGGAATCTTCACCTTCTGACAAATAGTGGTGAGGTTAAACCGTATCTCCTAAAGCTACCTAACGCCAACCACCCGGATTTTGCGATGCTGGACCATCTGTCGCCGCTGGCCCATTACCTGGGCTTCACCGGCACTTTCATGACCAGCGGTGGCGAGGAATACCTATACAAATCCATAAACAGTTTTCTCGAGTACGCCTTCGGCGAGAGGTCAGAAAAGGAGTTCCTGGAGACTTTACTCTCTCGCAATGATGTGAAGCTCTTCATAGGAGACAGGCAGATCAACGAATAGGCTTTTTCGAGTTCCTGATTGTATGTGGTATCAATGCGAGAGTCAGAATGGCGCCGGTAACCATGCCGATGGCAAGAAGCAATCCAAGCCCAGAAAATAACCTCAGAGGAGCGAACACGAGTGTTGCGAAGCCCCCCGCCAGCGCTAAGGTGTTGGAAAATATCGCCGGCCTGACTTCCTGTCTAGCCCTGTATATATCTTTCGTCTCTGTGAACCTGTTGACGAGATGGATCGCGTAATCTATGGTCATCCCAAGCAGTATTCCCGCGACAATTGCGGTAGAAATCTCCAGCTTAATGCCCAGTATAGCCATGTAAGAGAAATTGAAGAATACCGATAAGGCGATCGGCAGAACCGACACTAACGCCAACTTGAAGGACCTGAAGACAACTATCAGGAGCAGAGTTATAACTATCAGGGCCCATACGATCGTGCTCACCTGGCTGGCGAGGATCTCGCTGTTGACACCGGATATTATCAAGAGGGGTGAGGCTACATATGGAGAGTACTGAGAGTAATCCTTGAGGATTTCTTTCAATTCATCTTCGAGTTGCTGGGAACTGACGGCATCGGTGTTTGGAGTCTTGACCAGTAGTCTTATCGAGTTGCCCACCATGTATTGCTGAACGGGTAGATCGCCGCTGCGCGCCGACAGCTGAAGTAGTGGCAGCGGTATGTTGAAGGCCTTCGAGACATCCATTATCGAGGAAACTCCCCTGACCTGGGGAAGTTCTTCTATTTCGACTATTAGCTTCGATATGGTCTGTGCATCGCTACCGGTGAAGAGGCTGTTCTTGTTCAAAACGACGTAAAAAGGCATATTCCAGCCGAACTCCTCTCTGATAGTCTCGGCAGACTTCACGATCGTAGAACTTTTCCTGAAATAATCGAACTGGTCGAAGTTCCTTTCAATTCTAGAGACTAAGAAGGGCGAGATGACCGAAAAGATGATGATCGCGATGAGTATGATTTTGTCTGCCTTTATTGTTTTGTCGTGTGTTCGGCCCTTGAAGTGGAGCTTTCTTGCGGCCGCAGGAAGATCTACGAAAAAGATAAAAGCTGGAAGTGCCACCAGGACCAGCGCCGAGCTCAACATAATTCCGAGCGAAACCATTATACCCAGTTGCCGGAAGGCTTCCAGGCTACTGACAAGAAATGTCAGAAAGCCGACCGCCGTCGTGAGCGCCGAGAGGAAGACCGGGATGAGTTCCTCGCGCACGGTGCGCTTGAGAGCCAGATGCCTTTCCAGGATCCTCCTGTTGGTGATATATCTATCTATGAAATGAAGCCCGTAAGACGAAGATATGATTACTATGAAAAGCCCCACCGTGGATGTAAGAATGTTGATATCGAAACCGATAATGACACCCAACCCGTAGGTCCAGAGGGCGGCGATGATAGAAAGGATCGAAGGGATTACCGCCGCGCGAAAGCTTCCCAACCGCAGGTAATAGATGAAGCAAATGAGGCCGAAGAGGATAGGGGGATATACCACCATGAGCGATAGAATAGAACCGTTCAACTCCTCATCGACTACCGGTTCGCCGCTGGCGTGGAACTCCATGCCCTCGAGCGAGTCGCTGGCCACTTTCAAGATGGCTTTTACATCGGCTCCGTCCGCCACGTTTATCGGTATGAGCGCAACTTTTCCTCCCTCATCCAGAAGGTTGTCCATGTAGAGCGGGTTGTCGAGTATCTCGCGGGCGTTTTCCGCCGGAAGACCTTCCTTGAAGTAAGGCTGGACGTTCGTGCCTCCTATCAGGCTTACTTTGGCCGCATCTTGATAAGAGTTGTAACTCACGACTCCTTCGATCGAGGAGAGTTTCTGGAGAAAGTCGTAGATCTTGAGAGAGTTTTCCCTCTCGAAGAGACCGTCGGTCTTGACCACTAGGATGATCTGCTTCTCTTTTCCGAAAAGGCTTTCCATATTCCTCATATTTTCTCTGGAAGGGGACTCCTCTGGAAGAAGAAATTCGCTGGATACATTGATCTCCAACTTCAGAAGAAAGAGACCCATCACCACCGTGGCAACTGCGAACAGAACGATTATGAATAGAGAGATCTTTCGATTGATCATAACGGACGGCCCCCTTTAGTAGAATTTTACTATTCTTATTAGAATAGTGATGTTTATGTACAGTAAAATTTGTTGATAGTTAAATTATTAAACTGTTATAATTACTTCAGAGGAGGTGTAGCAATGAGTGGGGGAGGTAAGGAAATCAGTCCAGAAAAGATACTGGAGGCCGTTTTCGATTTAATCAGGAACTTCACGAAGTTCTTCTCTTTCAGTATAGAAGCAGAAGAAATGAAGACGATAGAGCTTTACATCCTTTTATATGTCGCACTCAAAGGGCCACAGAATATGTCTTCGCTGGCGAAGGAATATTCTATGACCAAGAGTAACATCACTCTTCTTGTGGACGATATGGAAAAAAAGGGTTACCTCGCTCGAGTCCGTTCAGGGGAAGACCGAAGGGTAATCATGATCAATCTCACAGAAAAAGGTTCGGCTCTTTATAGAAGCTTCCTGTCAAGCTTTTCGGAGCTGATCGCCATCTTCGTGAAGAACGTCAGTCCCGAAGATCTCGCGATCATCACCGAGGGCTTCGAGAGAATAACTGGCATCGTCGTCGAAAAATGGTACGCCGACACAACCGGCAACCGCGGGAGTGCTCAGCCGTGATACTGGTGACGGGTTCTACCGGCCATGTGGGCAACGTTCTCGTCAAGGAGCTGGTGAACCAGGGCGAGAGAGTAAGGGCCATGGCTCTTCCCGGAGAGGATGTCTCTATGATCGATCTTCCCGGAGTGGAGATACTTCGGGGTGATATAAGGGACAGAGACTTCGTGATCGCTGCCTGCAAAGAAATAGATATTGTCTATCATCTGGCCGCGCTCATCTCAATAATGCCCACGATGAAGAAGCAGGTAAGAGGCGTCAACATAGGCGGCACGGAAAACGTGATCCACGCCTGCAGGGTTCAGCGGGTGGAAAAGTTGATCTACACCAGCTCGATCCATGCCTTCACCGAGCTGGAACCCGGGAGTCTCATAGATGAAAACGTCCCCTTCAATCCTGCACGCACTAGTGGGGTTTACGGGAAATCCAAAGCCGAAGCTGTGCTCAGTGTTTTGACGGCCGCAAGAGAGGGACTGAACGCCGTCGTGCTCTGTCCGACCGGGATCATAGGCCCCTTCGACTATAAGCTGTCGGAAATGGGAAACATGATAAGACTCTTCGCCTCGGGCAAGTTGAGAGTGGGGATCGAAGGATCATTCGATTTCGTCGATGTGCGCGACGTGGTGAAGTCCGAGATAGAAGCCTCGAAGAAAGCGAAAGCGGGAGAGGTCTATATTCTTGGCGGCGAGGTGGTTTCGATTCGAGAGCTTACCGACATACTCCACCAGATTACGGGAATAAAGAGGGTAGGTACTTTTCTCAGAAGCACCACAGCATACATTCTTTCGGCCTTGACCACTATTTATTACATGCTATCGAAGAGCAAAGCCTGCTTCACTCCCTACACGGTTCACACGCTTACGAGAAACTACAGGTACTCCCACGAAAAGGCGGCCAAGGCATTGGGTCACACTCCCAGGAAGGTCTCGGAGTCTTTGAGAGACGCCGTGGAATGGCTTTACAGTTACGGGATCATCAGACACGCATCCGGGTGAGCTCTTCCCGGCCGGTTGAGTCTCTGCGGAACTTCACAGCTCCACCCTCAATCCATCGAAGGTAACGCTTATGCCGTGCGAAGCGTAAAGCTTCTCGAGTTCTTCGTGAGGAGGATTGGCAGCGTGGGAGAAGTGGTGCGCGTAAATCCTGCTCCCGTCGTTCAGTATATTGAATTCCATCATCGCTCTGACGGTATCTATAAGCTGATAGAAACTGTGGTGGTACGGGAAGATATTGCTCTCCAACAGTCCCATGGTCGCATCAAGGGCGATCATGTCCACAGGTTTGGTGAGAGTCTTCGAGATTCTCTCCATGCATTCGTCGTCTAGGGGACCGGTGTCGGTGGCGTAAAAGAGCGAAGTTCCATCCCTCTCGATTATATATATAAGCGGCGTCTCGCCCTCGGCAGCCTTGTGAACCGCGGGTATTGGAGTTACCGTGTAGCCGTTGACTTTCATTTTCTCGAAGGGGGAGGCCTCCAGAAGCACCGTTTTTTCCGGGTCGTAATAAGTGGCCTCGGCGATTCTGCCCAGAACCGTGGAGTTCGAGAGAACGGTCATCACCGGTAATCGCTCGTAAGAACGGTTATAGGGAATCTTCCTGAAGCCGAAGTTGGGAAGATAGAGATGGTCCGAGTGAGAGTGTGTAACCAGCAAAGTCGCCACATTGAAAAGACTTACATTGCTCTTTTGAGTGCCGGCCATTATGTTGGGCCCGAAATCGATGAGTAGATCGTTGTTCAACAACACCGCCGAGGTCAATCTGAAAGATTCGCACCGTCCCCCTCTTACGGCAGAGCAGTTGTCTCCTTCGCAAAATGGATTGGGAAAACCTTCGTAGGCCGCGGTTCCAAGAAAAAGTATCTGCATACGTTCCTCCGACTGAATACATGATTGATTCTAGATCTATATTCAAAAATTAAAACACCTCGAATATCTGGCCGCCCATGAGCTCCTCAACGGTAGCCGGGGTTTTGTTCATTATAGTCTCGATGGCTTTATCGCCTGTACAGTGACCTATGTGGTAACTTTCGATATTGAATCTCTTAAGGTAATCGATATCCCCGTCGAGTTCCGCAAGGCTCTTGTGAGCAAGATGGAGACCGCCCACAACGTTTTTCACACGGCAGTACCTGCCGGCCCGGTTCAGTATGTTACCTATACCCCTGTGCGAGCAACCGGTTATAACCGTTCCCCTGCTGTTGATTACTATAAGAAGTGTCAGTTCGTCTTCGAAGAGGTCTCGTTTCCTCTGGCCGTTGACCATGATGTTGAACTTTTCTTGAGGTCTTTCACCGGTTTCGAAGGGGACTGCCGTCAACAAAAACACTCCATCGTAAAGCTCGAGGTCTTCGGTAACAAATTTGAAAGAAGCACCGAGACTTTCACAGAACTCCCTGCCATAAACCGGACTGCCGAAGGTTGAGTCGCTGTATTTATGGATGTAAGCGCCGTTCCCGGCGTAAACGGGTTTACCTCCGGTGAGTCTCAGCAAGTTGGCAAGACCGCCAAGATGATCGTCGTGGCCGTGGCTTATGATTATGGCGTCTATTTTCGAGAGATCGATACCCATCTTTATAGCGTTATAAACGGCAACGTCCGTCGATCCGGTGTCGAAGAGGTAAATCTTATCGCGGTCTTCCACCAGCAACGAAATGCCATGTTCCGATCTGAACCCTTCGAGGGCCTTATCGTTACAGAGAACCGTGATCCTCATCGTCGCACCTCCGCGATTTTCATAACCGCAGCCGACCTATCCCGCTCCAGTTTACCTACCATCGGAGCTGTAGTTCTTCATCGGCCGCCAGTCGAGACACCTGTCCTGGTTGGACTCTATGACCATATTAGCACATTCGTCCGACATTCCGTAATTGCTATCATATTCCAGGCCAGTATTATTGCCCGCGTATATCGTCCCAGGCACCCGATGTGTATCTTGCGACAGCGTTTGTGTCACTTGCGAAAGGCGAAGTTCGTTCTCGAAATGTTTTATGAAGAGGAAATCGAAGATTTTTTCGGTATCTTAAGCCCGCCGGACGAATACAAAAGATGTCCAGACCTCTTATATATCTCTCACCTCGTGTTTCACTAGAAGACCATTTAGCATAAACTCCATAAAGCGAAGGTTCTTTTCACCTTCTCCTGGGAAGTGCCTCAACATCACCAGTATGCTCACCATAAGACAGACGGCCGCACGGTCTTCACACCCTTCCGGAATGGACTCCAGCTCGCCGAGAATCTCTACCAGCCTATTTTCTAGAAGGATCTCGAGGTTTATTCCTGGCAAAGTCTCCCTCTCGGTCACATACTCCTCGAAAAGATCTATCTTTTTCTCCATTATTCCGTAAAGACCCTCCAGAAATTTCAATAGCTTTTCTCTGGCCGATTGCGAAGAATCGACGGTTCTTTCTAGCAGATCTATCTCGGTCATAAGCGAGGACTTCATAGATTCAACAAAGAGTTCATCCTTGGACCGGTAGTATCTGTAAATATTTCCGACTGCCGTGCCGGCCTTCGCCGCTATAGACTTCATGTCGCAGTTGCGATAACCGTTCTCCTGAAAGAGCTCGCAGGCGGCCTTAAGTATCTTTTCTTCAACGTCTCTTATGATTTTAGGCACCAGTATCAACTTCTTTTTAATGAACTGCCATTCGTTTAAATGAATTATAGTTCAATAAACTTTGTAAGTCAACCATTATAGATGAACCGGCCCCTCTTAATCGCTTTCTTTCGAGCCAAACAGTTTTTTCACAGAAAGTATGGAGAGGAATTGAATGAACAGCAGAACCACTATCACCGGACCGGGGGGCATGTTCAGAATGTAGGAGAAAAACATCCCGAGCACGCTGGCTACAACCCCGAGAGCGACCGAGATCGAGATCATCGATCTGAGAGATCTGGCGAGAAGCCTGGCCGAAACCGCTGGAATTATGAGGAAGGCAGTGACCAGGATTATCCCGGCGATCTTCACGGAGCTTACAACACTCAAGCTTATACCGATAAGCGTTCCGTAATGAACGAAGGCCACGGGGACGCCGTAATGTCTGGCCATCTTTTCGTCGTAGGCGTAGTAAAGGATCTCCCTGAAGAATAGCGAGAAGAAGATTACAGTGCCCAGGTTCGCGCCGGCCAGCAGCCAGACATCGGCCGCTGTTACTAGCAGTATGTTGCCGAAGAAGAGGCCCATCACGTCAGGAGTGTAGCCTCTCACGAAAGAGAGGGCGATGACTCCCAGCGACATCGAAAGGGGAAGAAGCATGCCTATGACGCTGCTTTCGGACAGCCTGTTCCTCCTGGTGAAGTAACTCACCACGACCGCGAAGACCACGGCAGTAAGGGCGGCCATAACTATATAATTGGCGCCGAGCAGCAGGCCGAAGGCTATCCCTCCGAAAGTCGCGTGTGCCGCTCCGTCGCCTATGAATTCTATCTTTCGCAACACCACAACGCTGGAGAAAATACCCGTCAGGGTACTCACCAGGATTGCGGCGATCATCGCGTTTCTTAGAAACTCGTAACTTACAACGTCTCCTATGAACTGAGCTATCATAATCTGTGTTCCCTTTCAAAGTGGTCTCTTGAGCGTATGAAAAGATCTAGATCGCTGGAAAAGGCCGATTGTAGCTGTTCTGGAGAGATCATATCGGCAGAAGTGTGGCAGTGTAGCGTCTTGTTGATACACATGATCGTGTCGCAGGCCTCGAAGACCATCCCTATATCGTGGCTGACCATGAGTATGCCCATGTTTTTCTCGTTTTTCAGCTTTTCCAGAAGGCGGTAAAAGGAAGACTTTCCCATCTCGTCCACACCGGCCTCCGGTTCGTCCAGTATTAGGAGCTCCGGACTGGAGACCAGCGCTCTGGCAAGCATAAGTCTCTGGTACTCTCCTCCCGAAAGCGTTCCGGCTCTCCTCTTTCCTAGTTCCTCTATTCCCGTCGTCTTGAGGAGAGCATCGACCCTGTTCCACTCGCTCTTTGAGAAACGCTTAAAGGGGCCGCGTTCTTTGTAGAGACCCATGGCTACCACCTCCCTGACGCTTATAGGGAAGTCCCTGTTTCTTTCGGGATTCTGTGGGAGATATCCCACCCGGCCGGTAACCTTTATTCTGCCGGCGTAATCGCTCAGGTCGCCGACTATAGCCTTTATTAGAGTGGTTTTCCCCGCACCGTTCGGGCCTATTATTCCTGCGAACTCGCCCCTTGAAAGGTTGAATGAGACGCCTCGCAGTATCCATGTGGAACCAATTTTATATGACAGGTCCTCAACTTGAAGTATCATATCTCTATCTCTCTCCAAAGGCTTTTTTCATCTCCTCCAAATTCCAGCGAAAATGGTCTATTATGTCGGTTCTCGAAATACCCAGCGGGTCGAGCGAACCGCTCCCGACGGAGGTCTCTCTGGTCAGTATTTCCACGGACCTCTTCGATTGCTGGTACTCCGAGAAGATTCCTATCACTTTCCCGGATCTGGCGAAATCGATGAGCCTTTTCAACTCCTGTATCGACGGTTCGTCACCCACACCTTCGAAAATGGGTTCAAGCATTATCCCGAAACGGTCGAAAAAGTAAAAGAAACTGGGATGGGACACAATGACCACACCGCCCCTGAACTGCTCCAGATACATTCCGGCCTCTCCGTAGAAATACATCAACCGCCCGGAGATCTTTTCGGCGTTTTCACCGTAGTAAAGGCCGTTAGCCGGGTCTATTTCTGTCAAGGTCTCGACGATCACGGGGATTATGTAGTCAACCAGCAAGAGCGGATCGAGCCAGACGTGTGGGTTGATCGAATGACTGTGGAGCGTGGCGGCTTCACCATTTCCATCCTCCTCTTCGCTCAGAAGTGACGGAGGAACCGATTCTCCCGCCAGAAGAACTCTCTTGCCCTTTCTAGTAAGCTCCTCGAGCGTGTTTTCTAGAAAGACCTCCAGCTCCAATCCGTTCGCCACCACCAGATCGGCCTCGTTCAGCCTTTTCACATCCGAAATTGTAGGAGAAAAGACGTGGGGATTCTGTCCCGGTCCGATCAGAAGACTCACCTCGGCCCTATCCCCGACTATGTCCCGTACAATCATGTAATAAGGATTTATGGTCGTCGTGACTTTCAAGGCGATAACGGAAGTCGCGACGAGAAGAATCAACAAGAAGAACGGTATAACTCTTCTCACAGTTTTCCTCCTTCCAATTCTTCCATCATCTTTCTCTTGCAATCACCGCAGATGCCTATGAAATAGAAGACGTGATCGGTGATCGTGAAATCGTGATCGTCTCTGACCGACTCTTCCAACTCCGTGGCGAAACATCCGTGGAATGACTCGGTCCTGTGACACTTCTTGCAGTGTATGAAGTGGACCGGTTCCTTTCCGGCCCCGAAATAATACCGTGTTTCACATTCGAAGGAGACCGATCTGATCAATCCCCTCTCCTCGAGAAAGGAGAGACTTCTGTAAACACTCGAAAGATCGGGCCGGTCTCGCAACTTGCCGTGTATGTTCTCGGCGTTCAGCGGGGCGCTCGAGCTGTCTATTATATCCAGAACGCTCTTCCTGAGGGTCGTCAGTCGTTTCAAAACCAACACCATCCTTGCCATATTTTTGCGCAAATCATTTGCAATATATTTTCACACGGACACTGTGTGTTGTCAAGCGGGTATTCGAAAAGAAAAAGGCCCGGGTGGGTAGTACCCAGCCGGGCCTGCAAGATTTCGGATCCTTTCACTTCACTTCTTCGACTGTGGTTACGTGAGTCAGGGAGTTGTAGGTTAGTTTGTAAGAGGTCTCCGCAGACGGTTTTAGATAGCTGACCTGGCCCATTCCGGCCCGGGTTCCGTCGAATATGTACTGCTCTTCCGCTCCCCATCTCATTCCCCACTGGTCGTTGTAAAACTTTTTGGAGAGACATACCAGCATCATGTAGCCCGATCCTTCGCCGGTGTAAGCCGGAAGCTTCAGAACTGTCGAGTATGTGTTCTCTCCATCCTTCGCGAGGGTGATGGCTTTGGGCCCCTCTATGTTCCAGCCATTGAAATCCCCGTATACAACAGGCAAGGGAAGCTGCACAACCTGATCGGTCACGCATTCTGTAAAGGTTGTTACGTGGGTCGAACCGTCGTACTGGAATTCGTAGATCGTATCGACCAGAGGCTTTAGATAACTCGCCATGCCCATACCGGCAGGCGTTCCGTCGAATTTGTACTGCTCGACGGCCCCGAAGAAATAATACTGCGTGTTGAACCTGGTGGACAGAACCGTTACCATCATGTAGCCGTCTCCGCTTCCGGTATAGGCAGGCAACTTGTAGAAGCCGTTGAATACACCGTCGGCGTTAGGATCGGTAAGCACCAGCGCACTTTCGTCCGTCATGCTCCAGTTGGCGCCTCTACCCATCGCTTCGTTGAAATCTCCGTAGATCCTCGGCGTCGGGAATCTCTGGAGGTAGTCGTCATAGATTGTTTTGGTATTAGCATCGAACAGTATCTGGAGCCTGCAGTTCTCCTGGATATAGATCGAACCCAGGCCGACCACCGTACCGTCCTTCAGCTTCTTCACCGGTGCCGGCTGAAAGGCGTAGTTATCCACTCCCCAACAACCGTCGGCATTCCACGTCCCGTCTGTGACTTTGTAGTAATGGCCGTCGTACATCGGATCCCTGTTGTCTTCGTTGAAATCGATCGTAATCGCGTACCAATTCTCTTTGCCCGGTATCGGCTCGAGTTTGAGACCGCCGTCACGCGGCACCTGATAACCGTTGGCACTCGTGCCGAGGTAATAGCTCTGTGACAGCAAGGTGGATGAACCCAGCAGCATACACAGGACCACAGCCAGTCCAAAGACTCTAAGCAATTTTCTTCCCATTTTCCTACCTCCCTTTTATGTTCCTTCGAGTGCTGTTGTCATCCTGTCGGATTGACCGGATGTCATTTATAGCCCAGTAAGACATATCTCCCGCTCTCGAGTGTGAGTCTCCCGTCTTCGAGAGAACCCTCCCCCAGTTTCACTTGTGCGTCTCTCCAGGGACCTTCGAGAACGCACTCTCTCCCATCGAAATTGGCCACGAAATAAATCCGCTCCCCCTCGAACTCCCTGCAGAAGGCCAGAATTCTCCGGCCGACCTCTATGGGGGTAATTGAACCTTTCTTCAGTACGATACTCCCCGCCCTGAAACGTGACAGCTCTCCTATCCTTCTCGCGCAATCGCTATTCACGTCTTCCCATTTCATCGCTCTGCGGTTATCCGGATCGAAACCACCCTCCATGCAGACTTCGTCTCCGTAATAAATCAGCGGCATGCCCTCGAATGCCAAATTGACGGCCATCGCCAGAACGTGGAGTTCATCGCTTCCCAGGATCGTTCTACACCTCGTTGTGTCGTGGCTGCCCACCAGATTGACCAGATAGTTGTACAGACAGGATCTGTAAAGCATCTTGTTGGCGCTAACCCTTTCCCAGAATGAGTGCGCCTCTATCTTGCCCGCGACGAATTCGTGCAGCGCCCTCATGAACTTGTAGTTGGTGGCCGTGTCCATCTCTCTCCCCTGTAACCACCGGGAGGAATGGTTCCATATCTCCCCGATCAAGAGAATGTCCGGAGAGAGGGCCTTCAGTTCTCTCCTGAGATTTATCCAGAGAGAGTGCGATACTTCGTCGGCGACGTCGAGGCGCCAGCCGTCGAGTTTGAAGAGCTTAGTCCAGTGGAGAACGACATCGGTTATGTAACGTATCACCTCGGGGTTGCACGTGTTCAGTCGCGGCATCCCGGGAACGAGGCCGGCGAAAGTATCGTAATTCTTGCCGCTCGCGTCTATCGGGAAGCGTTTTATACAGAACCAGTCCCTGTATTTTGATTCCGACTGTCTCTCGAGGACATCCATAAAAAGAGGATTGGACGAACTGCAATGGTTGAAGACTCCATCTAGAACCACCTTCATACCCCTTTCGTGTGCCGCCTCCACCAGCCGCGCGAGGTCTTCGGCCTTTCCAAAAGTGCCATCTATGCTGTAGTAATCGACTATGTCGTACTTGTGGTAAGAGTTCGAGAGAAAGATTGGGTTTAGATAGATGATCTTGGCCCCCAGACCGGCCACGTAATCGAGTTTCAGGATGACCCCCTCTAGATCTCCGCCGTAGTAGCTCTCTCTGCCCGGAGGCGTACCGAACGGGATCGTGCCAGGCGGATTGTTGGAAGGGTCTCCGTCGTAGAATCTATCGACGAATATCTGGTAAATAATCTCCCCTTCGGCCCATGAGGGCGGCCTGAAAATATCGTCGTCGTTTATGTAAGGGTAGAAGAAGCAGTTCTTCTCATCGACGGACTCGAGAAAGCCGTCGGAAGTGTAGAAGATTCTCTCCCCCGGTGAAAAAAGCTCGAAGTAATATTTAAATCTCTTTTCCTTCACAATGATTCTCGCCTCGAACAGATCGGAGATCCCGTCCGAGAGTATCTTCTCCATGGAGAGTTCTTTTGGCCGGGATGTGTGGTCATAGAGGTTCTTGTAATGGACCACGACTCTCTCCAGATCGTTCTTCTTCGCCCTCAATCTAACAGCCAGAGTGTCGCCGTCGACGGCGTAGGCGTAGTTGTGTTCGGATATGTGGTAAATAGCGGCTCTCTCCATCTCTGTCTCCTTTTATGACTTCACGCTTCCCTCGGTCAATCCGCCTATAAAGTACTTTTGAAGCGAGTAGAACAGCACGAGCATGGGTATGCTTCCGAGCACCGCGCCAGCGCAGTAAACGCTCCAGTTGATCCCGAACTGGCCGACTATCATACTCTGCAGTCCAACTGCCAGTGGCATGGCTTCTAGCTTTTGAGTCATCACAGTGCTGGCGATGACGTATTCGTTGTAAGCAATTACGAAACTCTGTATTGCAACGATGGCTATCATCGGTTTTGCCAGAGGCAGCGTGATACTGGTCAGAATCTTGAACTTGCCGGCCCCATCGATCATAGCCGCTTCATCTAGCGAGTAAGGGATAGTGTCGAAGTACCCTTTGGCCAGTATCACTAGGCCGGCCGAAGCGAAGGCCGAGTCGGCAAGAATCAATCCTTCCAGTTTGTTGAGAAGGCCGAGTGCTACGAAGATCTTGAAGATAGAGACCATCGACAGTGTCAATGGAAAGATTTGAACCAGCAGGATGAAATTGAACAGTCCGACTCTACCGTAGAATCTCAACCTCGAGAAGGCATAAACACAGATCGAGACGACGAAAACGGCCACAACCATCGTAACCGCTGCTAGAAGGAGCGAGTTCACTATCCAGTTCACGAAGCGCGTCTCGCCGAAAAGTCTCGCGTAGTTGTCCAGCGTAAGCTCCGTGATCGCGAAGGCGCCGGTATCTATGACGTTCTTACCGAAGGATATGATCACAACGTAGAAAAAGGGTATCACGGTAATAACGGCCAGCACGGCCAGAAATAGATGGATAAATACCCTGCCGGTCTTCGCCTTTGTCCAACCCACCGTATCACCACCTCGCTCTGGGATTACTCGTACATCTTTCTCTTTCCTATTTTCAGAGATACGAAGGCGAACAACCCGACGAAACAGAAGATTATCACCGAATATGCAGCCGCCAGCGAGTATCTCTTGGTGTTGAAGGCCGTATTGAAAACATAGGTTATCAGCAGATCGGTCGATCCGGGAGAGCCGAGGACATCGCCCGGGGGACCTCCCTGGGTCAATAGATAGACTCCGAACTGGTTGAACTGCATTATGAACGACATTATCATCATGGGAAAAAGAGCTTTGAACACAAGCGGCATTGTGATCTTGAAGAATATGAATGTGTTGCCCGCTCCGGCTATCTTCGCCACTTCGTAGTAGTCTCTCGGTATAGACTTCAACACACCCGACGAGATAACCATGAAGTATGGAAAGGAAAACCAGGTCATGACGAATATACAGCTCAACTTTGCGAAGAAGGAACTCGTGAGCCACGGAACGGATGGCATGCCCAGTATGCCGAGCATACGATTCACGAGCCCGTCGCTCTCAAGCATTCCACGCCACATCAGGAGTGTTATAACGCTTGGCACTACCCAGGGGAGTATGAAAACGATCTTGTAGATCTTGGCAATTCTCACCTTGACTTTATCCAGGACCACCGCCAGCATTGTCCCGGCCAGAAAAGAGAGCCCCACAACCGTGGCCGCGAAGGTGACGGTCCAGATTATCATCGATATCAGGCCGTTGATACCTGTCGAGAAGATTTCCGCATAGTTCGAAAACCCGACGATTCCGTAGTCTCTCAGATTGATGCCACTGTAATTGGTCAGCGAGAGGTATATGTTGTGAAAGACGGGGAAGATGTAGAACATCGAAAGGAGAAAGAAGAGCGGTGCCAACATCAGCCAGGCCACGAAGCTCTCCTTTCTGCCATAACTATCCCCTACCGTGTCCGTTGAGGCGAGCCGCCTTCGCCAGACCAGTAAAAAAACGAAGGCTGCCGCGGCGAGCGAGGTGAAAAAGACAAGATAGCCGGAGGGTATCTCTATCTTCTCCGGGACTTTGTTCATGACGGCCACATCGCCCCTGATCTTGTTGGCAAGCTCGGTCAACTTCTCTTTCGCATCTACCTGATTCCCCGACTTGTCCCCGTAGAAAATAGTTCTGAAGGCCGTCGAGGTGTAGTTATACCAGATCGTGCCTTCGGGTATGTTCGGGAAGGGTTCACAGTTGAATCCTATTGCGCTCAAAGATGAAAGTATCGGGTCCTTGCTCACGTAATCGCTCTCGATGACCGAGATATTGCAAGGGTTCCTCTCGCCCGTCTTCTTTTCGGCCCTGTTACCGGCCTCGATAAGCTTTTGCTGGTTCTCGTCCCTGAGCACGAACTCCAGAAAGCTCTCCACAGCCTCCATGTTTCTGGTGAACCTGTTAACTACAAAACCCTGAACCGTGGCCAGTGGTTTGGAAACCTCTCCGTTTCGCCCTTTAGGCAGAGGAGCGATGCCGTAATTGATACCCATGCTCTGGTAGATCGACGCGTTCCAGAGACCGTAGAGTATCATGGCGGCCCTCCCGTTGGCGAATTCGGCCGATATATGGCTTTCGGTACCGTTTTCGTTGGCAAGTGTCAATCCCTTCTTCTGCAGCTCCTTCATTTTGTTCACGTAATCTAGCATGCAGTCATTGTCCAAACCGACGTCGTAGGGATTGTAATCGCCGTTGGGTGCCTTGCCGTAGTAGTAGCCTCCGTAGTCTTTTATTATAGGGTAGTTGAACCACATGTCCTTTGGGTTGAGCAGGGTACCGTACTGAACTATCTTCCCATCGCCGTTTCTCAAAGTGAGAGCCTCAGCGATCCTGAAAAAGTCGTCCCAGGTTTCTGGCAGCTCCGACTCACTTATGAGGTCCCTGTTGTATATGAGTCCGGAAGTATCTAGTGAATAACCTATACCGTAGCATCTGTTGTTATAGGTGAAGGCTTCGAAAGTCGCATCGAGATAACGCTTTCTGAGTTCGTCGTCTATTTTCAGGGGCACGATCAGCCCGGAAGCGACCATGTTGCCAATATCCGGGGCCTGCATCAGGATTATGTCCGGCCGATCGTCGAGTTCCGCATTGTTAGCCAGATCTCTGGGAGCGTCGAATATTGAGCGTCGGCCAATCACTTCGACCTTGATCCCTGTAAGAGAGGTGAACTCCTCGGCGATTGCGACCATGGCAAGGTTTTCCGGTTCGATATGGCTGAACCAGATACGTATGGTCGAACCGTCACCGCCTGGAGCCGCGAAAAGCGTCGCACCCAGCAGCAAGGCGGCCTGAACAATGACTACGAACCTGAACCCTCTCATAGGACTATCCCCTCGCACACGATCTTCAGAGCTTTTCGAACTCCTCGGTAACCCTCACAG
The DNA here is from genome assembly GCF_900157305.1 of Mesotoga infera. Classification (NCBI taxonomy): domain Bacteria; kingdom Thermotogati; phylum Thermotogota; class Thermotogae; order Kosmotogales; family Kosmotogaceae; genus Mesotoga; species Mesotoga infera. The sequence continues at coordinate 1,033,972 of NZ_LS974202.1, read as the reverse complement.
CCTCTTCCACTCCCTCTACCGGGAGGCAGATAGAGACGTTCCCCCTTTTCATCGTCTCCATGTTCGCCACTATCTCATCGAAGGAATCGCAGTCGATGGCAAGACAAACACCGCGCGAATCTTCCACGAGTCGTCCTATATTGTCTATCGGCCTCGGCTGATTGGGATCGGTGGCGATCCAGAGGCTGGCCACCTTCTCGAGCGAACAAATCTCTTTCACCAGGTAAAGCGCTCTTGAATGACAATGCATATGACCGGTGCCGAAATGATCGATGACTCTCTGTGTGTATGGCGCGCAGAACTTCCTGTACAACCTGGGAGATATCATGCAGGCGATATCCTCCGACATATATATGCATTCATCGATCAACCACATCCCATACTTGCTACCACTGAGGTACCTCCTGGCCAGCGCGTAAACGTCTTCGGCGAATTTTATCGTTGCATCGGCGCAGTAATTGAGGAGTTCGTGCAGCTCTTCGGGAGACTCGTAGAAATCGGTGTAGATCGCCTCTCCCCTGAGTGCGGCTGCAAGATCGAGCGGAGAGAAGAAGCCCTTCATGAATGGAATGCCGGCGCCGGAGGAGAGTTTCAGTATCTCCTCGCAGATGTCCAGAAAGTTCCCGTACCAGAAGGAAGTTCCGATCTCGGGCAGCCTCCGGAAATCCTTTATCTCTCCCAGTACCGGTTTTGACCAGCTCGTATCTTTGTGAAACTCTATGTCCCCGCATACGAAGGCCGAATAATCTCCGATCCCCAGAACCGGTGAAACCGAAGGTATCATGTTGTCATCGACGGCTCTGCGTTTCTCGAATGATTCGCTCATAAGACCGCAAAGGTCGCGCGCGTACAGGCCGATATCGTCCCTGTAATTGTAGCGGGTGAGATCGAGCCTGGAATAATGCTCCACGTCGCACCCGGGGAGGGCCCTTATCGTGACGTTGCCTCCGCTGTGGCTAAGCGCGTCTTCATAAGTCTTTTCCATCATCGCTATCGTTTTGTCGATATCGGGTTTATAATGATCCAATTCCCTAAACACTGTATTCACTCCTTATCACTCATCTACCCTCAAAGGCAGATCGACCGGCAACTCTATTGATTTGAAAAATTTCTGGACGTTGTCGTAGTACTCCCCGACATCGATCCCGTCCCAGATGTACCCTCCCTTCCTCAAGATGGAGAGAAGTATAATATCCAGAAGCATCTGGTCGATAGACATCTCCATAAGCATGATATTGCGCGTGGTTATACCTATCTCGTTTATGTTGGAATTCCCCTCGCCCATAACCATGAATTCTCTGTCAAACACGGCTATTATCCTGCGCCTTGGAAAGTTCATGTTCGCGTTTTTCATCTTGTAGGTGAACTGGACGCCGAAATCGAAGGGCATCTTGCAAAAGGAGAAAATATATATCTTCACACCCCTTCCGTTGGCCTCTCTAAGCTCGTTTTCGAAGAGTGCGGCCTCTGAATCCCAGAGCGAGAGATAGATCTCCCGTTTCGCCTCTTTGATGGCGTTCGCGATGAGGTTGAGCATCTCGGCGTGGTTGGAGAGGTTCAGTATATAGTTGTCGGCATCCACCTCGCGAGTGATCTTTTCCAGGGAACTCTCGAGATCGTCGAGCTTTTCCGTGTAATCCTTCCTGAGAGAGGCGATAAGTTTTTTGTAGCTCACGGCCGAGTACAACTTCGGGTTACCCTCTATCACATTGATGCTGCCCTTTCTCTCCAGCCTCTGCAAGATGTCATAGACCATGGTCCGGGTTATCTTGGCCTTTTTAGCGACCTCGTAACCGGTCATTGGGCTGCTCTTGTGGAGTGCAATATAACATTTAGCCTCGTTGAGCGAGAAACCCAATTCCCTCAGTATCTTCAGCTCGTTCATAAGCCACCACCAGTCAAAATCACTTAGTAGTAATAGCCATTACTACTATCATTGTAGCATCATGGATGTAAATTTCATCCGGCTATTACGGCCCTTGGGAGACGGTCTGGAAGAATGGGGGAGGGATATTGCGTAATATCATCATTAAACGAGTCCGTATCTAGAAAAATCATGAATTCAGATGATAGTAAGAGGAACATGGTGAGTGGTGGGTTGCGCGTTGACAAAACACTAAAGAAAGAGCTCGAGAGATCGCTCCGCTCACTAGAAGGCGAGAATTCTCACATATATTCAATCTCTCTCTTTTACTCTCTCTTCTCCCTCTCTTTCGAAGGACGGCTCTTCAAGAGTCACAGAAATGTACACTTTTTGAAGGTTGTCTTTCTGAGTATCGTCGAGCCTATTGGTTTCAAGGATACAGTCTTTTCTTCGCCGGATCTTCTATCCAGAAACTTTCCGCTCACCAGGGGCGGATCTGTGAAGTCCCCGGAATGTTTATCGCTTGATACGGTAAGGCTTTCGAGTGTCTTTTCCGTTGCGCAAAGTTCAAGGCAGGAGCGGTCTCTCGGCAGGAAGAGGCTGTCTTCAAAGCCCTTGCCATAAAGGCGTCCGGTCTTTTCTATCGATTCGATTTCCATCGCGTAAAGGAGTGGTCCGTAAGAATAATAGACTTCGCCCTTAAGATCAAGGCGCTCGTTTATTCTGCCTGTGAACTCAATGAGTATTCTGTCCTGTTTCCAATCTTTCGAAACCGCGATCGAATCAACGTAATCTTCGATCTTTGCACCGACGGCTTCAACTTTCATCTTTTCGGCCCAGAAAGGTTTTTTGAGAAGGATCTTAAAGTCGCTTCGCACGGCGGCGGTTACGCGAAGTTCGATGTTCAAGTCGAAGGGGTAGGATGTGATCTGTTCAAGGGTGACGGCGATTCCATCGACCGACGTCTCGACTCTAGATGGTCCGTAGAGCGTCACTAGAAGGCCGTGACTACTCTTCATGTACATCGAACCGGTGAAATAGGGAAGTACCCTGCCGGCGTTCGGCGCACAACAGACGGCTACATCCTGATGAGCGGGAGAGTATTTGTAGCGCAGATCGTTCTCACTTCCCCTTCCGCCGGCATGACCGTTCATTGCGTACGAATTGTCGCTCTTGCAGTAAGCTATCTGGCTTTTGCAGGGATTCACGGCCCCGTGTGCCGCGTTGTAGTAAAGCCATTCGGCCCTGTCGGCCCAGCGGAGATCGCCCGTCGCTTCGAGAAGAGTGAGATAGCTGTGGAGTAGCTCCTGGATCGAGCAGAATTCGTACCCCGTCTCCGTAGCATCGGCGCTTCTTCCCCAGATCCATTCATCGCCTATTGGAGCACCAGAAGGAGTCGTGATGAAGTTCAATCTGTGAAGATACGCTTCTATTGCGCGGTTGTACCGTCCGTCTGGCATGTTGGCTATGATCAAAGACCTCAAACCTTCGTAGGTGTGAACACCGTGCCCTTTGAATCTGTAATCGTAATCGAGGAGGTTGTCCTCCCTTATGTCTTCCTCCGAAAGCCGGGCCCGGTTGTAGAAATCGACCAGCCGGCCGGCAAAATGGAGGTACTTCTCATCCCCTATCAATCCGAAGAGTCCGTAACAGACGTCGGTAAAGGCCAGTCCGTGACTGGCGCCGGCGTAAGCCTTCTCGAGGTCGAAGGGGTTTCTCTCCGAATAGACCTTCATCGTAAGATCGAAAGCTCTCATCACTCTCTCGAGTACTTCACGTTCTCCGGTGAGTTCATAATAACCCAGAGCGGCGCGAAGGAAGGTCGCCTGGGCCCAGAGTTCGCCGTTCTCTCCTTTGAAGTCGAATCTGAGGTCTCTGGCGTAGATACCAATGTACCCGTCGTCGTCCTGCGCCATAAGAACCCTGTACAAATACTTCTTCGCCTTCTCTATGTATATGGCATTTCCGACCAGGTAGGCGTGTCTTATCAGTCCGTCCAGCCAGTTGGATTGCGACTCACTGTTCCACCAGAGGTACTGTACCTCCCACTCCTGATCCTGGGCCACGGTCCCGAGATCTTTCGATTTCACAGCACCGGTCAATCTGTTGCGGCCATAGATCTCGTCGTCCCTGATTATTCCCGGAACAAGATCGTCGAGTTCTCCGACCAGGCCCTTCAAGTTTCGCGTTGCCTCTTCAAAGAGCCAACCCCGTGGTACGATGCTACCGTAGAGGAGTCTCTTCAAGCTCATATCTCACCTCTCGGGAAGCTCCGGTCTCACCACGGTGTACTTTTCGAAGAGTTTCACGGCAAACCAGCCGCAGAAAACGCCCAGAAAGACTCCCGCGACCACATCGGAGAAGTAGTTGAAGTACACGTATATCTTGGAAAGCGAAACGAGCGAAGCGATCGTGAGAACCGGTATTCTCAGCGACTTCACGCTCTTCCAGGTCATCACCACATAAGCGAAGGCGACCGTGACCTGCGAGGAAGGAAAGGAATATGTCTCGGGCATAGGGAATATAAGGCTGTACCCTTCCAGCAGGAGGAAGGGCCTGGTTCTGGCGAGAATCGGTTTCAAGATTACGAAGCTCAGTAAAAGCGCAATCGCCAGACCGGCCGAAGTCAGATAGCCGGTTCTTCTGTACCTCTTATCGAAGAATAGAAAAACGGTCAGAAGAATCCAGACCAGCGAGCCTCTGGCCAGGAAGAGAAAGAAAGACATCAACAAGTCCATAAAAGCTCCCTCGATCGGCGAAACCAGCCAGTTCATCAAAGAGAGCTCCAGCCCATTCAACCCATGCCACATAGAAACCTCCCGACAAACAGGTTAAAATCAGGCCAATTATACAACAGAAAAAGGCGGCCCGGTGGGCCGCCTTCGATAATTCAAGGGTTTTGTATTACTTCAACTTGGCCTGCAGAGCGGCTATCTGGGTATCGCTCAGTCCGACTCTAGTCTTCAGATAGTTAAGCGCGACCTCTTTGATGTTGGAGTCATCGACAGGATTACCGTCGTTCATCGCGACGAATATATCGGCTATGATCCCCTCAACGGCTTCGTAGGCAAGCGTTCCGGGCGCGACCTTGTAGTAGTTCTCGTAAGATTTGACGTAATCGGCGTATATCTCGCCGGTCTTCGCGTCCATTATCGCCCCAAGAAGGGCTGCAACCATCCCGGCCCTGTCCTTGCCCTCAACGCAGTGCACCAGGTATGGCGGTTCCTTCTCGATCATGAAAAGTAGGCCCGTCTTGAGCTTCTGGGAAAATTCGTCGCTGAGTAGATCGACTCCCATGTTCAGGTTAATCAAATTCCCCGCCTCGCCGATCGATCTGTAATACTGTGAATAGGCATAATTGGCCGCCAGCTCTTCGTCGGAGTCGGAGAGATTGATCACGGTCTTTATGCCAGCGGCCTCCACAAGGGCCGCCGCGTAGGGTGCCCTGGGATCGTCGATGGATGGATGAGAACACCTGTAGAGTCTGTGGGGGGCAATATTTCCTATCGTAACCTCCCTGAAGTTGGCGAAAACCTCGTCGCTCGCGTAATCGCTCCGCAGATCCGTCCTCACCAGGTGGCGTATCTCGAGCTCTTCCTTGTAGGCGCCCTTTTCAACCAGGGCCATTCTAATCATTTCGCCGACTTCAAGGCCGTAAGTCTGGGCGAAGTTTCCGTAATTGATGGCTAGAAGGACGTGATCGCCGGAGTATCTAGCAAGCGCGCTTCCCCTGTCCACATCGCCGTAGGTGGTGACGAACGGGACTACAATGGTGGTCTCCCCGATCCCGATCGAGACCATATCGCCGGCTTCTATGGCCGCATAAACGACAGCTTCCACCGGTATATCCGTGTGCACGTTTCCGTACTTGTCCACTTCCTTCACGTGGCCTATTATTCCCGCGAATACCATTGCGGAGAGAACAACAAGCACACAGATCAAAACGAACTTCTTTAGCATCTCGCACCTCCTGCCTGTTGATGAAGTTGAACTTAATCTGAGCAAGACAATTATATCATCATAGAATTCTAACAAAAAAGCGGACCCGGTTATCGGGTCCGCCACAGAAAATGGAGCGGGAATCAGAAAATAAGCACAGCTTCTACTACGAGTTCTTCTCGATGGCGTACAATGCCGCGTAAAGTCCGCTCATAAGCTGGATCTGCACCAGCTTTTTTATTGGTATCACCACATAGTCGAGCTCGCCTTCCAGAGCGTCGCTCATCTCCTTCATCTGTTTGTACACTTTTTCCGCGGCCTCTTTCAATTCACGCTCGCCAGTCTTTTCGAAGTTGAGGAGCAAAATTCTTCTCAACATACCCCACATCAGCATCTTGTAAGTCTTCGAGACTGGCCCGTTGTCGAAGGCTTCGGCCACAGTCGCTTTTGCGTCCAGCTCTTTGGCAGTCTTTGCCCAGTTTTCTTGCACGGGCAGGTGTTTGTCGGCCGATTCGATGAAATGATCGAGGGCCGTTTTCAGGGGAGATTCTATGGTTATCTTCTCCTTCAGTGGGAAATAGATATCTTTGATCTTCTGATAATTAGACTTCATATCCTCCAGATTTGCCAGAACTAGGTCACGCCTCACGAACTCTGTCAAAGATAGGTCTTCTATCTTCGGGTTGTAGTAATAGGGGACTTCGCAGACAAGCTCGAAGACCTTCTCGTTAAAGAGTCTCCCGTAATCGTAACTGCAGGTTCCGCATTTGCCAATGATCTCGGCCGGATCCTTATCGGAGTTAGCGGCGTAGAATTCATAAGTGTCAACGGTCGTCGGCATTTTGTAAACGGCATCGGCGAATTTGACCGCGTAGGGCATCTCGGGTTCCCCGAGGGCCGCGGGGATGTCCAGATCGGTGTAGGCCTTTTCGAATATCGGGTAGAGAATCGGGGCGTCCTCGGAGATGTAGTTGTAAACTCCTCCGAAACCGGCGTTGTGCAGGCTGTATATAAAGATCGGTTTCACTTCTTCTATGATCTTCATGAGTGCCTTCGTTTCGGGAATCGGATCGTTGTTATCGAGCGTCTTGTATTTGATGGGGAAGGTCCACTCCACCTGCTGGTAACCGGCTGGCCTGTAAAAGTTCAGCGCGTAGTTGAGCGGCGTGTATGGACCCTTGAACCAGCCTTCATTCAGCTTCGCCCCGTCGTTGTCGGCGGCCTTGACTATGTACCAGCTGACATCCTCGAACTTATTCCTGAAAGCCTCGTTTTCCGCCAGCTGCCAGGAGAGATAATCCAGCACCATGCTGCCTATCGGTTCGTTAGGGTGGGGAAAGCCATACATGAGTATCGCCTTCGAGCCTTTTCCGATCTTCAAACAGTAGATGGGATCGCCGGCCATCGAGTTCCCGATCTGGTAGAAACTGGCGATTTCTGGGTGCTTTTCGGCCAGTTCCCTGCTGGATTCGTTCAGCTCATCGACCGTCTTGAAGAAAGTGTACTCCGGTACGTTCTTGATTACTTCCTTGATAGCGTCCATAATGACCTCCATTCATACGAAATGACATGCGACCTGTCTATCATTAGCAATATATCTCAGTTCAGGCTCTCTTTCGGTGCACTCCTCCTTGGCGATAGGACATCTGGAGGCGAATCTGCAGCCCGGGGGCGGATCGATCGGAGTCACCACCTCCCCGGTTATGGTGTATCTCATCTTCTCTTCCTTGCTTATGGTCGGCGAGTAAGACACGAGCGCCTTCGAGTAGGGGTGAAGGGGGTTTTTGAGAATATCGTCGCTCGAGGCTATCTCCATTATCTTTCCGGCGTAGAGGACCATGATCCTCTGACATAGGTACGTTGCAACGGAGATATCGTGCGTGATAAAGAGCATCGAAGATTTCAGCTCTTTTTGAATCGTTAGAAGCAAATTCAAAACGCCGGCCCTCACAGAAACGTCGAGCATCGAGACGCATTCGTCGGCGATTATGAACTTCGGATTGAGGAGCATCGAGCGTATTATGGATATCCTCTGGAGCTGGCCACCGCTTAACTCGTGCGGGTATCTGGTGAGGAGACTTTCGGCCGGTGTCAGTTTGGCGTGGTTCATCGTCTCGATTATTCTCTCCAGCCTCTTCCTGCCGTCGGACTCGACCGCGTTTATCTTCATGGGCAGGTCCATGCTTCTGTATATTATCACCCGTGGATCGAAAGAGTCGTATGGGTTCTGAAATATCATCTGCATCCTTCTTCTGAAATGGCGATCCTTCCTGTATTCTTTGCCGGATATCGTCCCGCCCATGAACTCGATCGTCCCGCTCTGCTCGTGTTCCAGTCTGTTGATCACGCGCCCGAGCGTCGTCTTTCCACAACCGCTCTCGCCGAGAACGCCGAATATCTCGCCGTCTTTTATCGAGAAGTTCAAACCGTCGACGGCCTTCACATACTGCTTCTTCCCGAACTTTCTAACAGGGAAGTACTTGACAAGATCTTTGACCTGTAGAATATCTTTATCCATTAAACTCACCGGCCTTAAAACACTTCACTTTTCTGTTGTTGAAATCCCTCAACTCCGGCTTTTCTTCTCTACAACGATCCAATCTGCAGGTGCACCTGTCGTAGAAGATACACCCCTCCGGCGGGTTCGATAGATCGGGGAGTGTGCCGGGAATACCCCTCAGTCCGCCGCCATGCGGATTGAGATCGGGGTGGGACTCTACGAGCGCCTTTGTGTAGGGGTTGAGAGGCTTGAAGATGACATCCTTCACGTCGCCGTATTCGAGGAGCTCGCCGGCGTAAAGAATCGCTATCTTCGTGCAGAGCTCGTTCACAACTCCTATATCGTGTGTGATCATCATGACCGTCAGGCCGAACTCTTTGACCAGTCTCTTGATTTCATCCAAAAGTTGACCCTGGGTTATAACATCCAGCGCAGTGGTCACCTCGTCCAGAATCACCAATTTCGGGTTGAATATAAGGCCCAGAGATATCATCATCCTCTGCATCATTCCCCCGCTCAGTTCGTGGGGATACATATCGAGCGCCTTGCGGGGCAGGTTGACCACCGCCAGTAGCTTCTCCAGCTTCTTGATCGCCTCTTCTTTTCCCGTCTCGGGTTTATGGGCGAGAATGGCATCGTACATCTGGCCGAATATCTTGTGTACCGGGCTGAGGGCACTCATGGCTTTCTGGAAGACGATGGACATCTCCACCCAGCGCAATTTCCTGAACTCGCTATCGGAGATGTTCAGTATATCCTTGCCGTTAAGAGTAATCGTCGAAGCCTCCAAGTAACCATTTCCCGGGAGAATACGCATCAGACCGTGTGCGAGCGTGCTCTTTCCAGATCCCGATTCGCCTATCACTCCTACTATGTCTCCCTCGTTTATATCCAGCGTGAAGTCGCGCACGGCCCTCACCTGTCTGTTCTTCAGTCTGTAATTTATATTCACGTTCTTCATCTGAAGCAAAGGCATATTATTCACCCTTCCTGTTTTTGGGATTGAACGTGAACTGGAGGCCATCTCCTATGAAAGAGAAAGCCAGAACGGCGAGGACGACGAAGATACCCGGAATGATTATCATCCAGGGCGCAAAAGTCATGTACGGCCTTCCCTGAAAGATCAACTTTCCCCAGCTGGTGAGGTTCGGATCTCCCAGACCGAGAAAACTCAACGAGGCCTCGGTCAGTATGGCTCCGCCCATCTGGAGAGCCGAATTGGCTATCACAGGAAAAACGCCGTTCGGGATAACGTGACCGAACAGTATCCTGATCCTGGACTCACCGGTCGATCTGGCCACCATGATGAAGGTCCGCTCCCTTATCGAGAGCGCCTGAGCCCTCATGAGCCTGGCATTTCCCGGCCAGGTGGTCAGTCCTATCACGAACATTATGTAGAGTATGTTGCTTCCGAAGATCGAGACGATGATCAGAATCAAAAAGAAGGATGGGATCATCAGAAAAGTATCCACTATCTTGCTCACTATATCGTCGGTGATTCCTCCGTAAAAGCCCGAGAAAGAGCCGATCAAAACACCGATCACGGCCGAAAGGCCGGCCGCTACGAAGCCTACTGAAAGCGAGATCCTCGAGCCGAAGACGACCCGGCTGTAAATATCTCTTCCCAGGTGGTCGGTTCCGAAGAGATGTTTGGCCGACGGCGGTTTGAGAACGTCGTCTGTCATCTCGTCGGGGCTGTAAGGCGCGATCACCGGCGCAAAGATCGCCATGAAGACAAAGATAAGCAACAGCGAGAACCCTATTGTCCCCTTGACGCTGGAGAAGTAACTCCTCGCGTATTTAAGTGATTTATTCTCTCTTTTGCTCAACGAGATTTGATTTTCTACTATCATAACAAAACCCCTCTACTGATACCTTATTCTGGGATCTACAAACGCGTAAACCACATCGGTGAGAAGTATGGCCACACAGATACAGACGGCCATCACGAAATAGATACCGAGCAGCAGATTATAATCCCTTCTGAAGACCGCATCCAGCATCAATCTGCCCATTCCGGGCCATGCGAAGACGATCTCCACGAGCGCCGCGCCGGCTATTGAATATCCGAGGGTCAAGCCGAAGATAGTGATCCCCGGTAATATGGCGTTCTTGAGAACGTACTTCCTGTATATCTTTTTCCGAGGAAGGCCGATAGCGGTAAACGTCGTTATGTACTCGTCCTGATTGACCTGGTCTATAGAGGACCTGGTAACCCTGAAGAAAACTGGAATCTGGATCAGAGCCAGAGTCAGGCAGGGAAGAAAAAGGTGGTGCAGAATGTCCCATATCTTGGCCCAGCCTTCGTAACTGGCCCTGACGTTGAACATCCCCGAAGTCGGAAACAATTTGAAGGTCGAAGAAAAGAGGAGTATCATAACGAGCGCCAGCCAGAAGGAGGGCATGGCATAAAAAACGTAGGAAAGAACGGAGAAGATCGAGTCAAGTATCCTGGTCTTTCTTCGACCCACCAGGACCGCTATCAGCGTTCCGAGAGCGAAGGCTATCACTGCCGCCGAAACCGTGAGTAAAATCGTGGCGCCGATCCTCTCCGCGATCAGTCCGTTCACGCTGGTGCCGTATATGAAGGAATAACCGAGGTTTCCCTGGAAGATATTCTTGTAATACAGACCCAGCTGAAGCACAAGCGGCTTGTCCAGACCGTATTGCTCCTCGAGAGCCTTCACCACTTCTACGGAGGGTTGTTCGAGACCGGAGATGAGCTGCGCCGGGTTGCCCGGGGCCAGGTGGATAATGAAGAAATTCAAAGCAATGATAAGGAGAACCATGGGAACAATACTGAGACTTCTCCTTATGATATATCTCGCAAAGGAAGACAAAGTAACACCTCCAGAAAAAAACAGGCGGGGCGATCCGTCCGGGCTGCGGAAAGACCGCCCCTGAAAGTTCAGCCTGCTAGAAATTGAGCTTGGTCAACGCGTAACTTCCGGTACCTATCTTTCCCGGATTCTCTATATCCATTCCTTCGACGTAAGTCTTGAAGATGTAAATGTATGAAACTTCGGCCAGTGGAACGAAGGGAGCATCTGCCGCCAGCTGCGCTTGGGCCGCGTAATAGTAAGGCTTCCTCAGCTCGATATCAGAGATCTTGGCCGCTTCCTTGAGGTTCCAATCGACGACTTCGTTCGAATAGCCCATTATGTTTAGACTGCCGCCGGTCGCCACCCTCATTGTGAGGTTCGCCGGATCGGGGCCCTGGAAACCGTTGAGAAGGGCGATATCGTAGTTGTGCGCGTTCAGAACCTTCTCGATCCATGTGGCGATCTCGTATTCGCCCAGGTTGACCTTTATACCGACTTTTTCAAGGTTCTCCTTGATAACGGCGGCCATGTCAGTCCAATCGGCGCCCTGGAAGTAGAGAAGATCGAGCGCGAACCTCCAGCCGTCGTTACCCCTTGTGTAACCCGCCTCGTCCAGCAGTTTGTCGGCTTTGGCCGGGTCGTAAAGGGCCGCCTTAACATTAGTATCGACAGCCCATGGAATGGCCGGAGTGTAGAAATATTCACCGATCCCTCCAAAACCGCCGAGAACCTTATCGACGATGGCCTGTTTGTTTATCGCGCAGGAGATAGCCTGCCTGACCTTGAGGTTGGTCGTCGGTCTTGCTGGATCGGTGAGGTTGAATCCGAGATAGTATCTACTCGGAGAGGGATTGATCACAACGTTGACCTCGGGATTCATCTTGAGGATCGAAAGTGTATTGAAGCCAGGCCTGTTCTGGTCGATATCGGCTTCGCCATTCAGGAAAGCCTGCAGAGCGGTGTTTGGATCGGGAATGATCTTGAAGATCAGCCTATCTACATACGGTCCCTCACCCCAGTACTCTTCGTTCTTGGTGAGAGTCACATGGTCTCCCTTGACCCACTCGACGAATTTGAATGGTCCCGTGCCCACCGGTTTCTGGTTGGCCGGATTGTCGTTCCAGTCAGTTCCTTCGTACAGGTGGGCCGGCATTATCTGCGTTCCGTACCATGCAAGGAAGGGAATAAACGGAGCGTATGGATCCTGCAACTTGACCACGGCGGTGTAATCATCTGGACAGACAACTTCCGTGATCATCGCCACGTTGTTGTAAGCCGAACCCTTATTTGTCACGATAGATTCGAGCGTGTACTTAACGTCTCTGGAAGTGAAGGGTTCCCCGTCATGCCACTTCACACCTTTTCTCAGATAGAACGTGTATTCCTTACCGTCTTCGGAGACTTCCCAACTGGTCGCCAGCTGGGGAACCAGATCATAATTGACATCCTGTGCAACTAGCTGATCGAAGATGTTTCTGTTAATAGCCGCGCCGTAGTCGTCGGTTTTGGCGCAAGGATTGAACCATATAGGATCGCCCATATAGGCGACCACCAGTGTTTGAGCCGCGAGCGCAAAAGCCGCGAAGAAACAGGTAGAAAGTAGCAGGAACACAAATAACTTTCTCATAGAGCACCTCCCCTTGGTAGAAATGATGTGGAAAATTCTGAAGAATTTGCCCAACTTTGCTAATCATACTATCACAACAACGACCGACAGGATCATTGGTAATTATAAAGTTATGAAATCGGAACTTTAGATGAGTTATCGAGAGTATATGAGCGATGGAAGAACATAAATAACTTTATTTGGCGAATATCGTTTCATAAGCTAAATATTGCGGATCGGTGTATCATATTCTCATGAGAGGACAACTAGAAAGATCACGAAACCGGATACCCGTCTTGCTTTTTCAGATCTCGTTCATAAGTTCTTTAATGGCGTTGTATCCGCAGTCTCTGGCCAGTGCGGTTCATGCTTTCGACATCATCGGACAGGGCGCCTATCTGTATCGGAAAGATGGAACCGTGACCGCCATTTGCCATCCGGTGGACGAAGAGTTCTTTTGCTGGATGATGAACACGGATGGTTCGGCCGCCCAGCACGATCGCTCTAGATCTATGTATCGAGACCGGTTCGTCGTGGCCGACGGAAGTTATCCCGTTTTCGTGATGAACATCAGAAACAACACGGACCGTGCGATCACCTTTGGCTCCTTCGACATAACCATAAGTGAAATGAAGGTCTCGATCCTCGTACTTCTGAATGAAGGCTTTGAAATTACCGAGACTATTAGCGTTGCAGGCGACTCAGAAATCAGGGTTTTCATATATACCGACAAGATGGTAGTAAAAAACCGCGTAGAACTCGAGAAGCTGACGGTTAATTTCAGGGGATTCTCCTTCGACTTTCGAAACAACCCAGCCTGGGACTTTCTCAAAAGCGACGTGGTGATATACCCGAAATACTAAACGGCGCTCGATCTTTGGGTCTGTGGAAATTCCAGAGAAATGTAATATTCTGAATGTAGTTGCCGCATATAATCGAACAGCTTAGAGATTCGAGAAATAGATACTACAAAGGGCACTTCAAAACGAGGTGTCGACATCAACAGTAAAATAAGAAAAACGCCGGTAGAAAATGTGAAAAAAGCATTGGGAGAAATTGTGGACTAACATTTGAATAATCTCAGGCAAAAAGGGGATATTCAGATGCTGGGAGAGAATCACTAACAGACATATTCAAAGCGATGGAAGATAGAGAGGCTCTTTCAGAAAATGAAAGAGGTGTTCAGAGTGGAAACTCCCAGAAAAGGTGGCAGAGATGATCTCTTGCCCAGAATAACGGCACTATTTCTAACGGTTGTTATTCTTGCCTTCTCGAAGTTCGTGCTCAACGATTCTATTCTGGATTACCTCAATTGTGCTGATTTGTTTACTAGATATGGTGTAATAGATCAAGCGTGGTATTTTTATGATTTACACGTCTTTCATCGTCAGATATTACGTGAACTAAGATTCATAATTATCAGGTTATACATAAGCGGAAGAATGAGCATTATTCCCAGTTGTTTTTTTCTACCTTTTCGTAAGGCTTTTCTCCCACTGAATTCAAATGTATTTTCTTGGGTATTCGAGTTCAACTCTATTTATGATGTGCTGATAAACTCCTGAGTTTATCGATGAAATCTTGCAAAAATCTCCGATCTTTTACATTGCTTATTGCGAGGAAGATTGCTCCCCATATGTTGTCAAACTCCGAATTCACAAGTTTCAGATCTTTATCTGCCAGAATTGTTTTCTCAACTCTTTCTCTTAGATAAGAACACTTAAAGACGCCACCAGAGAGGGCAATTTCAATTGGCAGAGAATCTGTGAGATCCTTAACTGCAAAAATAGTAATCAGAAGTTCGTTGGTAGCATCTTCCAGAAGCGCCTTTGAGATAGCATCTTCTTCATTGGCAACAGAACACACAATTTTTGAAAGGCTTGCCACGAGTTTTCTTGAACCGTTAAAGCTATGATTTATTACCTCTCTTATATCAAAAACACCAATTTCTCTCATGATTGCTTCTAAAAGTTTCTTGTTTTTGATCCTTCCATCAAATTGTTTGAATGCTGTTTGCAGTGCTTTGAGGCCTATATAGTAACCGCTTCCCATATCACCAGCTAGTTCTCCCCAACCATCTATTCTATGAATCTCATTGGATGCGTTCCTAAACATGAGCATGGCACCTGTGCCGCTGAGCATTATCGCACCACTTTTCATCGGGAATGAGGCTTCAAGTGCGAGTTGAACATCGTTCACAATTACAGTAAGTCCAGGGAATACCTTTTTTATAAGAGAGTTAATAGCTTCGTCCGTACCAACACCGTCCAAGTAAGTTGGCATACCGAAACATGAGCTCACTATCTGTTCGATGCTTATGTTTACACTAGCAAGAGAAGCTTCAATCGCATGCACTAGGTTATTACGGACACTATCCTTGCCCATACTTAGGATATCTGCCGGACCAGCAAAACCACTGCCGATTACCGATAGGTCTTCCGAAACAACTAGCGACCTTGTGTGGGTACCCCCGCCATCTACACCTAGAAAATATTCCATTATAGTCTTACAACCTTTGTCAGATTTTTTGGGTTATCTGGATCAAGCTTTTTAGCCAGGGCCTTCTCTATGCCTAACAACTGGAGGGGTATTACTCTGAGAAACCAATCACCAAAATCCTTTCCATGGTAGAACGTGTTTATCTGATCAAATTCAGGCATATGTTCGCCGGAGATTATGATTGATTTTCCGCCAAGAAGATCTATCTCTTTTGCCACAGACAATTCTTCGTTGGTCGCCAGAGGGTTCACGGAGATTACCGCCAGTGTTTCGCGTCTTACCTTCGATTTCGGACCATGTCTATATTCGAGTGTTTGGTAGCAGTCGGCCTCTATAAGAGATGATTCTGTCACTTTTATCAGTCCTTCCATTGAAGCCGCAAAATACTCTTCGTAACCCAGAAAAACAAAATGGTTTATATCGAAGATGTAGTAACCATTAATGAGTTTCCGGGAGTTTTCAAGAGTGATACTTGAAGACTCTGGAATTGCCAGAAGATAATCATCCAGATGTTCTGGAACGAATAACTCCCGAGCAAGAGCACTCACGAAAAAGGCCATAGACGTGAAGGACTTCGTCATCACTATGGCCTCTTCATTGATAAAATCAAGTTCAACGGAGATATCTGATACTCCTCGCATCTCGCTTCCCGGTTCGCATGTTATCGAAGCGGTTGTGTTTCCTATTGAACGACCTTTTTGTAGAGCCAATATAGTCTCCGAAGATGAACCTGATCTGGATAGCCCAACCAGCAGACTATTTTTCGCCGGACGTTTCAGACCTAGCATTATCTCCGAACCACTATAGAAAGACGATCTAATTTTTCCTCGTGAGAGCCTTTCAAGTTGCATTGAGCAGCCCATGGCGAGAAAATAAGAAGTCCCACATCCGACAAAGTCGATAGATTTAGGGTTAGTATGATTTATTAGATCTATTAAAGGCCTGGCGAGATCACTGTATCTCGCTGCAACAATTTTATGTTTCTGCGGTTGTTCAAGAATTTCCTTTTTTGTTATCAATGCTATAATCCCCTTTCATTGCCCTTCAATTAAAAATTTCGTCAAGATAGACAGCATGCGCCTGGAACAGCTCTTCTGTCATATCGGAAATCTCTTTTGTTGTCAGTATGGAAGATGCCAGGGGGTCAAGCATCAGCGCATACTTTATGCAATCTTTCGACCCTTCCAGCGCGCCCTTGACAGCAAGTTGCTGTACCTGAATCTGTGACATATTCAGGGCTGCTAGCTGAGTGGGAAGCGCTCCAATGCAGACGGGTCTTATCCCATTCCCGTTGACGATACATGGAACTTCGACCTGTGCAGTAAAGGGAAGATTCTCGATAGCTCCTCTGTTCTCTACAATTGCGTAAACTTCGCGTGTGTGGGAATTCACAAGCGAGTCGATTATCTCAATAGCATATTCCTTTGTCGCCTCTTCGGCGCTAGTCTCTGCGCCGAAGTATTGCGGGTAAAGGATTTCCCCCTCACTTTTTCTATAAGTCAATCCCTTTATATACACATCTTTGTAGATTTCGTAGGCTTTTGCATGTCTCTCAAGGCGTTTCAGGTATTCGCGAATGGGAATCTTCAACCTGTCGATTTCCGCAGGATTCTTTATGTAGAACGGCACATATTCGGACATGTGCTCGGATGATTCCGTAACGAAGTATGAGAATCTCTTCATTATATCGAAACGGACTGGATCCATAGCGGA
This sequence comes from Mesotoga infera, assembly GCF_900157305.1. Lineage (NCBI taxonomy): Bacteria > Thermotogati > Thermotogota > Thermotogae > Kosmotogales > Kosmotogaceae > Mesotoga > Mesotoga infera. The sequence continues at coordinate 1,017,029 of NZ_LS974202.1, read as the reverse complement.
GATTGCCGGATTCTCCATTGCTTCTCTTAATAATGGATACAGGTCTCTTCCTCCGTCTGAGAGTTCTAAAACCCAGGCCATGTGATTAATACCTGCAATTGAGAAGTTGATATCGCGGCTATCAAGGCCAATGTATCCAGCTATCTGCCTCACTGTATGTGGCACTGAATGACACAATCCAATTGCTGGCTGGTCGCTGATAGACTTTATATACCACATACACATAGACATAGGGTTCGTGAAGTTTATCAATAGAGCTCCCGGTGCCTTTCTCTCTACTACGCTTACCAGTTTTCTCAAGAAAGGAACTGTTCTCAAGAATCTAAAGATACCACCGACACCGTGTGTATCGGCTATAGTCTGTTTGAGGCCGTACTTTTCGGGGATGTCGAAGTCAATCTCTGTGGCGGCCTGACCACCAATCTGTACAGTGTTGATTACAAAATCCGATTTCTCGACAGCGCTTTCCAGATCGGTTGTCTTGACAATCCTAGTGTTACTTCCGGCTTCTATAATTAGCTCTTCAACGATCTTTCCGGTGATATCAAGCCTTTCGCTGTCTATATCCATTAGAGAGATCTTTACATTACGCAGATCAGGGTACGAAAGCAAGTCTTTAATGAGTTTTCTGGTGAATATTATACTTCCGGCACCGATTATAGATATCTTCAAACCTACTCACCACCATATATGAGACGATGGCCGTTGTTGTAGAATATATCTGCAATATCGCCATCTTTCAAATTTAATTCATTCACGATAATCATCCATTCTTTGAGATAATCGATTATGAAACCTCTCGGAAGGAATGAGGAGTCAGTGCCGAATATTACCCTTCTCGTACCGAAAGTTTCTATAAACCTACGGAGAACAGTTTTTTTGTCCATTTCGTAGGGTAACCATTTGATCCACTGATTGGAGCCTGATGTATCCGTATAGATGTTAGGGCAGCTCCATCCAAGTAAAAGAAGTTCCCTCATATATCCAGCTCCAAAGTGAGGAATAACGAAATTCAAATAAGGAAAACCTTTCGCAACATCCTCTAGAATTAGAGGATTGCAGTTCAGCCTTCCTGCGTAGCCAGCCCCGCCTCCGAAGATGCCAAAGTGAATAAGAACTGGAATCTTTAGTTCTTCGGCCTTCTGCCACAAAGAGAAGAAGCGTCTGTCGTTAAGAGGTATCCCAACTGTGGGAGCGAGAATCTTGTATCCCTTCAGACCAAAATCCTTTATTGCTTTTTCGAGCTTGAGTGGAGCATCCTTTTCTTCAGGACTATGATGGGCAAAACCGGAGAAATTCTCGTATGCGCTTACAAGTGCCGAGAGGTTCTCATTTCCACCCCCAGTAACAAAGACTATTTCATCAATGTTCTTATTTTTTCTGTCCTCATCCCACAATTTCATAATCTCGGTATCCTCAAGCCTCTCCTTGAAAGGAGGTTGCATGTTCCAGGCCGCCCACCTCTTTTTTTCAGTAGCATAACCAAGCGCTGAAAGGTGTTTCAGTTTTTCGCTGTCGAATCTATCGAGATACTCATCCTCGAGCGAAGCATTAAGCCTCTCTCCAGAGTTTGTAGGAAAGTGAGCGTGAAAATCGAGTATTCTAAAACCGTTATAGGGCATCCATAGCCTCCCTAGAAGTAGACCACCGCACCTCGCTTGTTTCCGAGGTACCTGTTTGTAATAAGCATTACAGCTGCCATCAGTACTACTTGAAGAATTCCGAGTGCTGCTGCAGCACCAAAGTTGAATCTCTGCATCTGGTCGAGAATTTCCATCGACATCGGTTTGTTATGGTAAGTATAGAGCATTACCGAAGAGGTGAATTCTCCAATATTTGCCACAAGAGTTAGCAACGCCCCGGAGATTATTCCGGGTAGAATGTTTGGGAAAATCACCCTTCTAAACACATAGAACCAGTTCCCTCCAAGATTTCTTCCGGCCTCTTCGAGAGATTCGTCTAGCTGTTCAAAAACTGCAAACGTCGACCTTACCAGAAGAGGTATGTTCCTTATCATATATGCAATAGGCAAGATGAAATATGTGCCTACAAGGATTTGACCACCGGTAAGGAAGGTGGGTCTGTTAAATGTTATTATGAGGTTGATTGCGATGATGGTTCCCGGAAGGGCCCAGGGAAGCATGGCAAGAATTTCCATTGCCCAGCGAGACTTAAAATCTTTCTTCGAAAGGAAATATGCTACGAGACTGCCGATAATTACTGCAACAAGAGTGGCTATCGAAGACATTATAAGGCTATTCTTTATAGAATTGAAGAATCTCGGATTACTGAAGATCTCAATGTAGTTGATAAAAGAGTATTTCGGAGGAAAAGTCTGGTGCGTCCATGTGCCAATTGGTACAAGCGAAATTATAAGGAGAGTCACCTGGGGAAGACTCAACATAATAAGAATCAAGATAGATATTGTCATTGCTCCCCACTTTCCTAACCTGCTCTTAATATCTGAAGTGGCATTGCTTACACCTTTTGAAACCATCTTATAGTCTCTTTTTTGAGAAACATATCTAATAAATAAAAGGAAGATAAAACATATTAAGGCCAGTATCGTTGATTGCGTTGCGGCCATTTCCATGTTCCCGTTGAGTTTAGAAATGTATATTTGCAGACTGAGAAATCTATTTCTGCCGCCAAGTAGAAACGGTGCACTGAATGAGGCCATTGCTATCATGAAGACTAGTAAGGAAGCTCCTACCAGACCCGGTGTGATGAGGGGAAAGGTTATCTTTCGGAATCTGAACCAGAACTTACCTCCGAGATTTCTGGCAGCTTCATCTATTGATGAATCGATCTTTTTCAAAGCTGAAGAGGTTAGCATATAAAAGTAAATGAACATTGTATATGCATGTATGACTAGAATGCCTCCGATTCCCTTTATGTAGAATGGTGGGCTGCTCAAGCCAAACAGATTCTGCAGGCCGCGAGGTATAAAACCAGCTTCGCCGTAAAGGAATATATAGGCCAAAACGCTAATAAGAGGAGGAAAGACCATCGGAATAATCACGAGACTTGACAATATCCTGCTTCCAGGGAAGCGATACTTAGTTAGAAGGAAAGCAAGAGGAACTCCTACCAGAGCCGCTACCAGAACAGAAGCAAAGGCAAGCCCAAGACTTGTAAGTAGAGCTTCTATGTTTGATGGACGCTGTGGATCGAAGAAGGCTATGTAGTTGGCAAGCGACAGATTTCCCGATCTGTCTGTAAGACTTTCAATAAAAACACGGATCAGCGGATAAAGAATATAACCCACGAGCACTGCAAAAAGCGGGAGTGCGGTCCAGTAGCGAAATCTCTCTCTTGAAAGAAGCTTCATACCCCTTCCCTCCGCTTGATTAGATAAATCTCCCTTGGAGGAAGGTATAGAGAAGCCTCCCGACCGGTTACGAAATCAGAGTAGTTCACGGTTGCATAGTTGAATTGAGAGACTCGCCATTGCACATTAACCGTTTCAACGTCAAAATTCCAGATCAACCCATTGAACATTTTCATAAGCAGTCGTCCGGTAATGTGATTAGTCCCTTCGGATTTCTTCACCAGCTGCAACTGGTTTGTGTGGATCATCACGTCAACTTTCTCCGAAATGGCGAAAGTCCAATCCTGTCGCTGTCTCGCTCTGCTCGCAACGATGGCTCTTTCAGAGAATGGAACAGACAGAGTTATATTTTCGCTATCTATTGTTGATACTGTGGCTTCGAATAGGTTGACGTTACCGAGGAATTCTGCTACAAACCTGTCTTCAGGATAGTTGAATATCCTCGTTGGAGAATCAATCTGATGAATTTTGCCAAGGTTCAAGACAGCGACTCTATCCGAAACGGAGAAGGCTTCTTCCTGATCATGAGTTACGTATATTGCAGTTATACCGAGTTGTTTCTGAAGCTTTCTGAGCTCTTCAGAAGTGGTTTTCCTCAGTTTTGTGTCCAAATTGGAGAGAGGTTCATCCAGCAGAAGAATATCGGGTCTTATCACCAAAGCTCTTGCAAGTGCAACGCGCTGCTGTTGTCCACCCGAGAGCTGAGCGATCTTCCTGTTTTCGTAACCGTTCATCTGAACTAGATTCAGAACATCATATATCTTATCTTTCATAATCTTCCCTTTAATTTTTCTTACTTGAAGCCCGTACGCTATGTTCTCATACACTGTCATATGAGGAAACAAAGCGTAGTTCTGAAAAACCATTCCTGTATTCCTGGCTTCGGGAACAAGATAAGTAACATCCCTATCGTTGAAGAAGACTTTCCCATCACTGGGGTAGTAGAAACCAGCAACCATTCTAAGAGTAGTCGTCTTACCGCAACCGGAAGGGCCCAGAAGAGTGAAAAACTCACCGTCGTTTATGTGGAAGTTCACATTATCGACGGCGATAACTTTTTCAAATCTCTTCGAGACGTTTTTAAAAGTGACTTTGGCCATTGCTCTCCCTCCAATATTGATTACAAATATGCCGGGTACTCAAGGTACCCGGCCAAAATATATCAGTTGCCTCTTCCCTTTATGTTCTCGTCCCAGTACTCCATCCACATTGGGGAGAGTTCAGCAAAAGCCACCCAATCGATGTCCATGGGCACTATCTCGACCTTCATCCATGAAGGAAGAACCGCCTTATCGACATCGGTTCTTACAGGTATTCTGAAATACTGGTGTGCCATCATCACTGATGACTGTTTCGTCCCGACGAATTCGACAAAAGCCTTTGCAGCTTCAGGGTGCTTGGCGTTCTTTACAATAGCTATATTGTCTACTATTACAGGAGTTCCACTTTTGGGGAGTACAACACCGAATGGATATCCATTCAGAGTTTTCTGTAGCATTGCATCCGAGAAGTTCCATATGCTTATCTTGGCAAGTCCCCTGACAAGGTTCGTGAACATTACCGAAGAGTGTGAAGTGTAATCTTTGGTATTTGCATCGAGCTTTTTAAGCCATTCGTAACCTCTCTGGGGATTGCCATCGACTTTGTAGTACCTCCATATCATCGCAGAGTAAACCGTTCTCATCGTTCCCGAAGCTAGAGGATAGCGTATCGTTATTTGACCCTTGTACTTTGGATCTAGTAAGTCGTCCCAGTCTTGAGGCACATCCTTTTCGGCAAGAGTTTCAGTGTTATAGACTATCGCTGGAGGTGTAAGGAATTGACCGTAGAAAAACCCATCGACGTCTTTATACTCTTTAGGAACAGATCTGTCAAAAGATGGAACATACTTCTCGAGTAGTCCATCTTGCTTTTCAAGCAGGAAGATATTTGTCGGTCCACCCCATAGAATATCCGCCTGGGGATTGCTGCGTTCGGCTTTGACGCGGTCATACATGTCTTGAGCACCCATCGCCAGGAACTCAACGGTTACACCGGGATAAGCCTCTTCAAAGTACTGCTTGAAGGCCCCGGGCATTTCTTCACCATGGCAGGTGTAGATGATCAGCTTGTTTTCAAGAGATACTGCAAACGCAAAAACAGATACCAGAACCATAATCATCATAACCAGAATCGTTCTCTTCATACTAAACCTCCTCTAAAGGATTTGGAGCTTAATTAGTTATTAATGTGCGGATTACCTTTTCAAATTCCTCCTTTCGCTTCTTATCAAGCTTGTCGGTAACGAAAATGTCCACATCTTCAATGTCCATTACCTTCATTCTCTTTGTGATCCCAAATTTCGTGCTATCGGCAATCACTATAACCTTACTCGACCGGTTACAGATTTCTCTAGCAACAGCCGCTTCTTCTTGATTGTTAAAGGAAATTCCCCCTTCGATTGATATTCCGTTGACGCCCATAAAGAACTTATCTATGTTAAAACGCCTGATTGTGCTCAGAGTTATCTCCCCGACGCATTCATAAGAGCCCTTCATAGGCACTCCACCCGCCACGATCAAATCGAATGATTTGTTACTCTCTAATATCAGCGTCATAATATTAATAGAGTTTGTGAGTATTGTTAGGTCTCCAATGGGCGAGCTTATTAGCTGTTCAGCAAGATAGTAAGCAGTTGAACCGCCACTGATTGCCACAAAATCTTTCTCATTTATAAGTTTCGCTGCAGCTTTTGCTATCTGTCGTTTCTCGTCTTTCATTATGTTGTACGAAACTGCGAAACTTCTATCAACGTTTGGAGCCAATATCATTGCACCGTTGTGAGTTCGAACTATAAGCTTCATCTTCGCAAGTGAATCTAGATCTCGCCTGATGGTGCTACCAGATACGGCGAAGTGATTTACAAGTTCTTCGGTAGTTGCTGCCTGGTGCCTCTTTAAGAAATCAACTATCTTCAGTTTTCTTTCATCTGTGAGCATAGAAATCTTTCCTAGTCATATAAAGTCATAAATGATTATATTTTTAGTATATTCATGATTATATATGATCGATAAGAATTATGAAAATCTATTCTCATTCGATTATTATCTATGAAAGCCAATCTAACTTAGCTAAAATCGTCTAGCTATATCTAGCTATATCTGACGCTGTAATACTAGGTTTTGTAAGTTGAAATTATGAGGCATTTGGGTGTGTAACGGTAAACTGAAAGTGGACTACATAGAAGAAGAACGATAATCGAAAAATGGACCACCCCGAGTACCACTTACCCTGCTATTCTTTAAGCACACACAAAAAGAAAGCGGGGACAAGGAGATGCTCATGATGGTTGACAAAGAGTATATGCGAAAACTAGATTTTAGAAAAGGATAGTCCATTGGGAAGATATCGAGGCTGCTTCAGGGTTCAAGAAACAACCCAGCCTGGGACTTTCTCAAAAGCGACGTGGTGATATACCCGAAATACTAAACGGCGCTCGATCTTTGGGTCTGTGGAAATTCCAGAGAAATGTAGTATTCTGAATGTAGTTGCCGCATATAATCGAACAGCTTAGAGATTCGAGAAATAGATACTACAAAGGGCACTTCAAAACGAGGTGCAAAGGGGGACAAAAATGCCAAGGGTATCTACGATCGGAATACTGAAACGGAGCGAACAGTCAACGCTTGTAGTACGTGCAACGACGAGCGTTCAAAATCTACCCGGACTGATAGGAAAGAGCTACGGAGAGATCACGGCTTATCTCGGCGAACTGGGAGAATTTCCGGCAGATATCCCATTCGTTGCCTATCACAACATGGATACGCAAAATCTCGATGTCGAGATAGGTTTTCCCGTCTCATCGAAACTTCCCGGAAGGGGTGATATCGTTCAGGGATCGATTCCCGAGGGCTTGAACGTTTTCTCTATCTTTATGGGTCCTTATGCCCAGATGGAATCGGTGTACAGCGAGATGGCCGAATGGATAATAAAGAACGGATTCATTCCCACCGGAGTAGTTTATGAGCATTATTATAACGGTCCAGAATTTCCAGAAAGCCAGCACCTCACAAAGATAGTAATGCCCCTTAAAAATCCTGAATAAGAGACACCACACCTAAATAACCGCCGTCCCGTTGTGGTTCCGTACTGTCATCCCGTAGTGATCCTATACGGGATCTCGTTCTTCTCGTTATCTCTCTAACCGCAATAAAGGCTCTTCAAATCTCTAAGCAATCTCTAAGCGGCTGTTAAGCTGACTCTAAGAAGCGCGCCGTAGACTGGGAATGTACTAAAAATCATATGGAGGTGTAAGAAATGAAAAAGATAGTGTTGATTGCAATAGCGGTTCTTCTAATTGCTGGAATGACGCTGGCAGTAGGTTACGGAACGAAAGCGATGCAGAGAGTCCAGGAGCCAACCTGTGAAAACTTCGTGGATGCTGATGGCGACGGAATCAACGACAACTGCCCGAACGACGGTGTAAGAGAACTAAAGAATGCGCAGGACGGAACAGGCTACAGGCATGGCGCCTCTGGTATAAAGGGACCGGGACTAGGCAGAGGATTCGGAAAAGCGGCACAGCTGTAACTGCTAAAAACCCCTACTAACTCAAATCAAGGGCCCAAAAGGGCCCTTGTTATTTTGACAATAAGATCTGGGACAACAGACTTCAAAACCCTGTCAGTCAATATTTAAGTATTGAACTGTACCAGAATTCATTCAGCAATTTCTTCTTCGTCTTGTCGAATTACATGTCAAAAGGTGTAGAAATTACCAACTCTCTATATAGTGAACTTTGACAAATTAGCCCACTTACCTTTGAGTTAGGCCTGGGTAAGCTAGTCCATAGTCGCGCCATCTGCCATAAAAATAAGATTGATTCAGGGCATCGGCACGATCAGGCAGCGATCAGATGTGATTCTCTTTATCACGTGGTCCTTAACCAGAAAACGGAAAGGAGTGCATTAGTAGTTCGCTTCGTTCACCAGAAGACAAGAATCCTCGCATATCGTCCGTCTTGCCTTCTCTCAATAATAGATTAGTTGTACGGGGTAGGGTAAGAGGTCTGAAACGATCGAAGAACTACGAAGGACTGTTCTTAACGCTATTACTCTCTTAATGACGTGTCAACCATCGATCACCATGAGGTTTCAGATCCTGGCTTTTTCGAACCTCTCTCATTAGCTATGGCAATTTTGAATTAAGAAGTATAATAAGTTTGATGTTACTTATTTTTAAAAAGGGGGAAAAAGATGAGCCTTTTCGATACGCTTTCCAAGCAGCTAAGCGAAAAAAGTACGGCAGCGAAATTAGGCGAGTCTGTTGGTGTAAGCCCTGAAAAGGTGTAAAGGCTTGCAGAGATCGGATTGCCGACATTTCTTCAGGGGCTGCTAAAAAACTCCTCCACTACTGAAGGTGCCGCATCACTGGCTAAGGCTTTGGACCAACACAAGGATGACAATGTCAGCGATATTACCGGTTTTCTGAACGGAGTAAATAAAGATGACGGTTTAAAAATGCTCAGTCACATATTTTCCGCAAGGAAAAACAGGTTGAGAAAAGTCTTGCGAAAGAGACCGGCTTGAAAACGAATCAGGTTGCCGGCCTAATGTCTCAGCTAGCTCCGCTTCTGATGGGTTTCCTCGGGCAGGAAAAGAAGAAAGAGAACCTTGACGCTTCTGGAATAACCGGTCTGTTGTCTAACATTGCCAGTCAGGGAAACAGCGGAATGATGGGAGTGGCGGCCGGCTTTCTTGACGGCAACAAAGATGGAAACATTATCGACGATGTGGGGAACCTGTTCGGGAAGATGTTCAAGAAGAAATGATTTCAGTGCAAATAGCAAGCGGCTGATCAACTAACAAAATCCGTATCTGTCTATGTTCAATACGTTTTAAGAGAGGAGGAGAGTCTGTGACAAAACTGGGTATAATTAGGGGAATCGAACCCGCAATCGAGAATAAGTTGAAAGCGATTGGCATAGTTTCAGTAGAATCTCTTCTAGAAGCCTGTGCAACAAAAAAAGCCCGGACAGAACTCACAAAGAAAACCGGGATTCCTGAAGAGAAGATTCTTACCTGGTCCAATCATGCCGACTTGATCAGAATTCGCGGGGTAGGCGGTAAGTATTCCAAACTTCTGGAAGCCGTTGGAGTCGATACCGTACCGGAATTGTCGAAGCGAAACCCCGAGAACCTTTATTTGAAGATGATCGAGGTTAACGAAAAGGAGAAACTGGTTGAGGCTCTTCCGGCCAAAAAGCAGATCATAAAGTGGGTGGAGCAGGCCAAAAAACTACCTCGAGTTCTTCAATACTGATCGGGTTCGATGATTCGATCTTCCTGACACTTTATGGTAATCCGGGCATGAAAGGTAGGACCTCTGGGTCCTACCTTTTCTTTTTCAATTTCATTTAAGATCATCCTGGGCCAGATCTTGACTGAACTAGTTTTCTACAATTTCGTATATACGATCCTGATAAACAATGAGTACAGACAATTAATGGATAGGAATTCGAGAACCACGCCTTTCTTTTGACCGTTGTAACTCTAAATCGTTCGTATTCGAACCTCATCGGTCTCAGTTTTCTTTTAGTGAATGAGTATAATTTCATTAAAAGAAATGTTGTTCCATTGAATGAAATATATAGGAGGAATATTCATGGATGTTGTGGGAAAGTTTGGAAGAATCCTTATACCAATGAGCACGGCTTTCGCAAAAGACTATTCCATCGATTATGAAAAAACGAGAAGAATAGCCAGCTATTTGATCGATAGGAAATACTGCGATTCACTTGTTATAGCGGGAACAAACGGTGAGTTTTACACGATGAGCTTTGAAGAAAAAGTCAGGCTTTTTGCCGAGGTAAAAGAAGAGGTCGGTAACAGGATTCCGTTGATTGCGGGGACGGGAACGGCAAATACACATGAAACGGTTGAGCTTACCAAAGAAGCTGCCAGATTAGGCTACGATGCGGCAATGGTGGTCGTGCCCTATTACTGTCATCCCACTCAGGAAGGAATATACTATCACTTCTCTCAAGTTTGCAAATCTACAGATCTGCCGATAATGGTGTACAATATTCCGCTTTTCACGGCTTCAAATATCGAACCTGCAACTCTGGCGAAGCTTACGGAATTTGAGAACATCATAGCCGTGAAGGACGAAGCCGGAATCAACCCATTGCAGACTTCGGCCTTTCTGAAAGCGACTAAAGGAAAGTTGGCTATATATTCAGGAGACGATCTAATGGTTCTTTCCGTGATGAGCCAGGGGGGAATCGGGGTTATAAGCGGTGGGTCCCATGTCATAGGCGACATGATGAGAAGCATGATAGAGGAATTTCTTTCTGGCGATGCGATAAAAGCATCAAATAGTTTTAAACAACTCTATGAATTGTTCAGCGCATTCTTTGGTAGAAACAGACGCCTGACGAATCCTTTGCCCGCAGTTAAGAAGGCCTTTGCGCTTCACTCGGGTCTGGATGTCTCGAGAGTTAGACCACCTCTCATGGAAATAGAAGAGGACGAGGTAGCTGTTTTAAAAGATACTCTGAGAAAATTCGGAAAGATTTCCTGAGCTACAGAAACTAAAAACAAAAGGGGGTTTGGCAATGAAAAGATGGTTTTTTGCATCATTCATTTTTTTAGTAGTGTGCGTTTGCTTTGCCTCTAGTGATACTTACACCATTCGTTTCAACACAGTCGCCGCACCGACTCAACCGCAGGTCCTCGCCATGAACAAGTTTGCAGAGGTTGTCGAGAACCTGAGCGGGGGAAAGATAGTTGTCAAAGTCTTCCATTCGGGTCAACTTGGAGATCAGCAAACATCGCTTCTGGCGGTAATGAGGGGAGACCTAGAAATGGCAGGCGACGGTGCTCCATCATGGTTCGCCGATCTGGGTAATATGCCGAAGATGGGCGTACTGAATGCAGCTTATATCTTCAAAGACCTAGATCACATGTACTCGGTCATGAACAGCCCAATGGTAAAGGCCTGGTTCGAAGAGTTGGCATCCAAGACCGGAATGAGAGTTCTTGATACATGGTACCTCGGAATGAGACAGTTGAACACTACCGCGAAGGCCGGCCCGGTTTATAAGCCCGAAGATCTGAAAAGCATGAAGATAAGGATGCCAAACAACGAGGCTTTCATGGACATGGGTAAAGCTATTGGAAGCAATCCGACACCTATGGGCTTCGGCGAGGTCTATTTAGCGTTGAAACTTGGGACGATAGACGGGCAGGACAATCCACTCCCGACCGACTTATCGGCGCTATTCGTCGAGGTTACGAAGTACATAATTCTAACCGATCACTCAATAGGAATGATAAACCCGGTAATTAATGAAAAGTTTTGGCAATCGCTTCCCTTTGAGTATAAGACTTATATTATTAAGGCGCTTGAAGTTGCCCGATACTACATGAACTACCTCGTACTGGAGCAAGAATCTAGACTGCTCAAGCAGTTTGTTGACGACTACAAGATGGAGATAATTGTGCCCGATAAAGAAGCCTTCATGAAATTTGCCAGGGAGTATTATTCTCAGGAGAAATTCGATAAGGCTTGGGGTAAAGGAATGTACGAAACCATCCAATCTTATCCTACGAACTAGTTTCTGATGAGAATCACCTGAGTCCGGCCTGTGGCCGGACCCAGGCTGCTTTCGTTGGGGGATTACCATGAAGAAATTCTTTTCGGTATTTTTCAAGATAGTTCAAATCTTGCTGAATTTGATAGAATCGTGGGGTGGAGTGCTGTTTCTCGGATTACTTTTCCTCAGCGTCTTCTTTCAGGTCATACTTAGGTATGTCTTCAGCAGTCCTTCACCTGAGTTATTTGAGATAGCTCAGTATAGTTTCATCTGGACTATATTTCTCGGTGCGCCTTACGCCAGGAAGTTCGATGCGCACATAAAGTTCGATATAATATTCTTAAAACTTCCCAGAAAGGTCCAGTTGATTCTACAGATACTGTTCGATCTATTTTTCTGCATAATGTTGATAGTGACACTGATGCCCGTACTTGGTGATGTATTTTTCTATAAGATCATCAAGTCCGAAGTTTTGAGAATTCCCTGGACTTATCTATTCATATGTTTCCCAATATTCATGATCCTCACTTTCATTCACAACGTGATCTGGATCGTTAAAAGCTTCATAGAGTTATTCTCCGGGAAAGCTTTACCGAGGGAGGTTGAACCATGGGTTTGATACTGTTCTTCTTAATATTCGGTATAACCTTCGCTCTCGGATACCCGATCGCGTTTGGAATGATAATGGGAGGTTTCGCTTACTTCGTTACCTCTGGTATGGACCTGGGGATCTTTCTGGACATAATGGCTATTGAGCTGAGGGCGCAGGATGTTCTCCTGGCAGTTCCCATGTTCATCTTCGCCGCGAACATTATGAACGATACGGAGATAACCGATAGGTTATTCGGCTTCTTGAAGCAACTTCTCGGAGGTATGCGCGGGGGTCTTGCATACGCGAATATTGGGGCAAGCATAATCTTCGCTGGAATGAGCGGTTCGGAAATTGCCGATGTCTCGGGTCTTGGAACCATAGAGATCAAGGCCATGATGGACGACGGTTACGACGGGCCTTTCTCTTGCGCTGTAACCTGTGCATCTGCCACGATCGCTCCTCTCATCCCACCGAGCATTCCCATGGTCATCTACGCCATGCTTACCGGCACCTCTTTGGGATACTTGTTTATTGCCGGGGTTGTGCCGGGACTTCTTCTAGGTCTCCTGGAAGCCGGGATGGTCTTTTATCTATCGAAGAAGAGAAACTATCCGGTGGGAAAGCGGTATCCTTTGAAAATACTCGCCAAGAGCTTCTTAAGATCTTTACCGGCGTTGTTTGCGCCTGTGATCTTGCTTGCGGGGATCTATGGCGGCATCTTCACCCCGACAGAATCAGCGGCCGTTCTTGTTGCCTATTCGATTCTAGTCAGTATATTTATTTATCGTACACTTGGTTTGAAAAAATTGAGAAAAATAATGCTCAGAACCGTTTATAACATCGGCGCCATAAGTTTTATGATTGCCGGAGCCTTCGTTGTGAAATATGTGCTTGCGAGGGAGGAGATACCTTCGTTGCTAACAAATGCATTTGTCAATATGGGATTTCTTTCCAGCGCCTGGGTTCTGCTGCTGAGCGTGAACGTTCTCTTCTTCATTCTCGGAATGTTCTTCGACGTATCCGTCATACAACTGGTAGTGATACCAATAGTTTTCCCGCTCGTCAAAGCTGTGGGAATCGACCCCATTCACTTCGGAATAGTAACTACCTTCAATTTGATGCTGGCGCTTGACACGCCCCCTTATGGGCAAACCGGGTTTATCACAAGTGCTATAAGCAAAACGCCCGTTGGGAAGGTTTTTAAAGAGATGCTAAAATACTGGATACCCATCGAAGTTATGGGACTGGTAATAATAACTTACTGGTCGGATTTTGTTCTGTGGCTTCCAAGGTTATTGGGGTACGCACATTGAATTTAGAAACGGGGATTGAAGATGCAGAGTGTCGAAAGAATAGTAAAAATAATCAGTTCATTCAACCTTTCCGAATCCAGGTTGAGTCTTGACGACCTTACAAAAAAAAGCGGCCTTCCAAAGGCGACAGTTTATAGAATCGCAGAGGCTCTGTGCGAAGAGCATATCCTTGAGAAGGATCGCTCGACATCTTCTTACAGGATTGGGATAAGGCTGTTCGAATTGGGCAGCCAATATCTATCCTCTATGAGACTCAAAGACGTTGCGTTCGCCGAGATGGAAGAGCTTCATCAGCAAACCGGTGAAACGATTCATATGGGAATCCTCGACGGAACTGAAGTCGTTTCAATTGAAGGATTTGAAAGCGTGAAGTCTCTGCACACCAAGCTATTCATTGGAAAACGGGCCCCGCTCTATTGTACTGCCGTTGGAAAGGCGATTCTCGCCTTTCTCCCTGAAAGCGAACGCGAAAGACTGGTGAATTTGCTGCAGCTGGTTCGTCGCACTTCGAAAACAATCATAGACAAAGATGCTCTGAGAGAAGAACTTGCGAATATCAGATCAAGGGGAACGGCAATCGATAGCGGAGAAAACGAAGATGGCGTTGTCTGCGTAGGTGCACCGATTTTCGATTCTTCTAAAGAAGTTGTCGCCTCCATAAGTATTTCCGGTCCGGCCTTCAGAATGGGTGAGGAGATCATTGAACGATATTCAAAATTGTTGAGGGAAGTGGTCTCGAGAATCTCCTTCGCCCTAGGTTACAGGGCCGATATCTGAAATTGCCGGCCACGAGTCGCTATCAGCTGGAAATCCGACCGTACAATCAAGATCTTTGCTTTTCATGGAGGTTGATTGTATAATGCAATTGTACGCAAACGTTTGCGGAGGTTTGTTGTGGCCGGAAAAACTACGATCAAAGACATCGCAAAGAGTCTCGGAATATCGCCTTCGACCGTGTCGAGGGCTCTGTCGAATGGACCGGGCGTCGGTGGCGATCTCCGCGAAAGGATCCGCAAAGTTGCTTCACAGTTGAATTATGTCCCCAATTCATCCGCAAAGTCCCTGAGAACAAGAAAAACCAAGACTATCGGTCTCATCGTTTCCGATATTAGAAATCCCTTCTTCCTGGAGTTCATGGGTGGAGTCGAAACGGTCCTCTTTCCACGCGAATTCAAGTTCATAGTTTGTAACACGGGTGAGGATTCGAAAAAAGAAGAGATATATATAAGGTGGCTCATGGAACACGGGGTGGAAGGCATCATCTCTTCTCCTTATCAGGATAGGGAGGGAAACAACAACGGTACCTTTTACAAAAAGGCTATGAACTCTGGAATTCACGTGGTCTTCTACGACAGGCTCATCGAAGGGATTAGCAACATAGACTCTGTGACCCTTGACAACGAGCAGGCGATAATGAACGGTGTTTTCTATCTGAAAGATCGTGGCCACGAAAGAATTGCGCTCTGTCTTCATAAAAGAGGTATCTATACGATAGAAGAGAGGTACTCGGGATTCAAAAAGGCCTGTGCAATTCTGGGAATACATCCCGACGACAGGTGGGTTCTGGAGGACATGGTGAATTATTCCGTCTCGTTAGATAAGCTGAGGTCGATATTGACGCTTGCCGATAGACCGACGGCAGTGATATCCACCAACCAGTACCTGAATGAGACGGTAGTCAGGGCGGCCCGTGAACTCGGCCTGGATATACCGGCCGATCTTTCCCTTATGGGCTTTGACGATTCATCTCTGAATGAGCTCATAGATCCACCGGTGACGACTATCAGACAGCCTGTCGTGGATATGGGGAAGATAGCCGCCACATTACTTCTCGGCAGGATAGACGGGGACCGTGGGGAGCAGACCAGGGTCGTGTTGAAGGCCGAGCTACTGGAAAGGTGTTCTGTGGCCTCTCCGGCAGGAAAATAGTAAAACGGTTATGATGATCGCCACTGTTTAAGGCATAAAAGGAGGAGGAGCATGAAGAAGAGAAGAGTAGGGATTATTACGTTTTCCGACGGTAGAGATTTCGTGCATAGAGATCTCATCGATATGAACAGAGAGTTCCAGAGCCGGTTGGTGAGAGCGCTCGAAGCCACGGGCGAGGTAGAGGTCGTAGTGGCTTCGGAGATAGTCTGGAAGCCATCGCTTGCAAAGAAGGCCGGAAAAGAGATGATGAAGGCCGAAGTCGAGGCGACTATATTCAACTACGCCATCTGGTGCTGGCCCCATCTGACGGTGATGGCCTCTCTGTACGCCCCCGGTCCGTATCTGGCGTACGGTCAGATAAACCCGGCCTACCCCGGCATGGTAGGTCTTCTAGCTGCTGCAGGAGCTCTGGAGCAGGTAGGAATAACTCCCGAAAGAGTCTGGGGAAACCCCGAGGACCCTGATGTTATAGAAAAAGTGATGCACTTCGTCAGGGCGGCATCGGCCGCGGCGAGGTTGAAGGGCGAAAGGTACGGGATGTTCGGCGGCCGCCCAATGGGTATGTACACTGCCTCCTCCAACGGTGACCAATGGCTCAAAGAGTTCGGAATTGACGTCGAACAGATCGACCAGTACGAGCTCGTAGTGAGGGCCGAAAAGGTCTCTAAAGAGGTCACGAAGAAAGCCAGAGAGTGGCTCGAGAAACTCGCAACTGTCGAATACGACGGCAAGCAGCTGACGCCGGAAAAACTTGAGAAACAGATCGCGCTGTACGAAGCGGCTGTGGATATAATAAAAGAGTACGAACTGGACTTCGTCGGCTTCAAAGGCCAGCCGGAGATGACCAACAATTACGCGACCATGGACGTTGTCGAGGCCTTCCTGAACGATCCTTACGACTGGCACGGTATGAAGGACCCGATTGTCGCGGCTACCGAGACCGATATGGACGGAGCCCTCACGATGGAGATATTCAAACACATCGCACAGGAACCGGTCCTCTTCGCGGACGTTCGACACTACTTCGAAGAGGAGAATCTTTTGGATCTCTGTAATTCCGGCACCCACGCGACTTACTTCGCAGGCAGATCTCTCAATCCCGAAGAGAATCTGAAGAACGTGGTGTTCTATCCCGAAGATTTCTACTTCCCCGCCGGAGGAGCTGCCGTCAAGCATTTCGCCGCACCGGGCAGGGTGACTCTGGCAAGGCTGGCCAGGCAGGACGGAGAGTATGTGATGACCATCGTGCCTGGAGAGTTTGTCAAGCTTTCGGCCGCACAGGAGAAGAAACTCTCTGAGGAAGTTCAGATCCAGTGGCCTCATGCCTATGTCAAACTCGATACTGATATGGACACATTCCTCAAGTACTACCCCTGCAACCACATCCACGGGGTGTACGGAGATTACGTTGAAGAACTCGTACAGTTCTGTGATATAAAGGGAATCGATTACCAGATACTCGGAGAGTAAACTGGAAGGGAGGAGACACTGAGATGATATACATAGATGGAATATGCGAGAAAGCGGTTCAACTGGTCAAGGAACCGGTCTTTGCCGGCTTAACAACAAACCCGACGATAATAAAACGAGATAGACCGGGCTGGGGAATGATGGACACCATGAAGTTCCTTTCAAAAGTTCCCGGCGAGAGACACTTCGTGCAGGGAAGTATACTCTCCAGCAACTGGATCCAGAAAGTAAGAGAGTTCCTCAAGAAGAGCGACTTCGACCCTGAAATCTTCACCATAAAGCTTCCCTGGGACCCCCAAAAGGCTTCGGCCATCGTACCCGAATTAAACGAAATGGGTGTTGGGGTTTGTGCGACCGCCGTTTATACCGTTCAGCAGTACTATGCCGCACTGAGCATGGAAGTAGAGTACGTCGCCGTTTACTACGAAAGAATGATAAAGTCCGGTATAGACGCTGAGGAAAGAATCGAAGAGATGCTCGAAGTCGGAGGATGGCACTCCAACGCCCCGCACATAATAGCGGCCAGCATAAAGGATATAGAGAGCGCCAACTTGTTACTGGCACTGGGAGTTCACGACCTCACTCTTCCCGTGGATATCGCCGAAGAGTACATTAAGGGAAGCTTCCCTGCCGATGATTTGAACAGATTCGAGGGAGACTTCAAACTATGAATCAAGAATCCAAACCGGTTCTCTGTGCGGGAGAGATAGTTTACGATTTTATCTCAAGAGACCGCATGCAGGGGCTGGGAGGCACCACCCTGTTCGAAAAGAGACCGGGTGGTGCACCTTTCAATATAGCGGCAGGTCTTCAGAAACTCGGAGTTCCCACGGCCTTTCTTTCGAAGATCGGTTGCGATGAGTTCGGAGAGTCTCTTATCGAATATCTGGATGAACTTGGGATAAGGACCGATTATATAGTCAGAGAAAGCGGAACCAAAACCACGCTAGCCTTCGCAGCACTTGACAGCGAAGGAAAGCCCGAGTTCAGATTTTACAGAGACCACGCCGCGGATATATCGCTGCGCAAAGACGAGTTGAAGGACCTCTCACCCGAGAGTTTCTCGTTTTTTCATTTCGGTTCCATCGCCCTTCTGGATGAGCCGTCGGCTTCTACCTATATCGATCTTTTCGAGAGGTTCAAAAAGGCTGGAGTGAGAACCTCTTTCGATCCGAACGTGAGAAAAAATGCGGTCGTCGATCATAATATCTTCAGAAGAAAGCTAAGGGAGATAATGCGCCGGGTGGATATCCTGAAATTGAGCGACGAGGATCTGGAATACATAGCGGGAAAAGGCGGCGTTGAAAAGGCGGTTGAGAGCCTGGGGGTCGGTCGTGACGAGCTGGTGCTGGTCACGCTCGGCAGTAAAGGAGCCGTGGCCTTTTGGCAGGGACGGTTCATAAGCGAGGAGGGATTCAAGGTCGAAGTGGCTGAGACGACCGGCTGCGGCGATTCGTTCATGGCTGCCGTCATATCCAGACTCTACTCGCTCACGGATGAACAGTTCAAAGCCCTTGACTTTGAAACGCTCGGAGGGGTCTTGAGATTCGCCAACGCCGGCGCGGCGATCGTAGCGACCAGGTACGGAGCGGCAAACGCCATGCCATCCGGGAACGAGATCGGGGAATTTCTTCAGTCCCATCGAAGGTGATCCCGCTTGAAAGGTTTTCTCGCTGTCGATATCGGTGCCTCTGGTGGCAAAGCCTTCATCGGCAGATACGACGGTGATAGACTGTCGATCGAAGAGGTTTCGCGCTTTACAAACAGACCGATTTCCGTAAACGGACGGACTCACTGGAACATCCTGTCGCTCTATGAAAGCACTCTGGAGAGCATCATCAAGGCAATCGACTCCGGAGTCGAGCTCCAGAGCGTAGGCGTGGACACATGGGGGGTGGATTTCGGTCTGCTGGACGGCTCCGGAGAGCTTCTGGGCAATCCCCGACATTACAGGGATATGTTCGGCGATGATTCGATGGAGTACGCCATCGGACTCGCCGGAAGGGACTGGCTCTTTGAGAGATCCCCGACGCAGTTCCAACCGTTCAACACGCTTTTTCAGCTCATTTCGATGAAAAGGAGAGGTTATAGCGCTCTAAAAGAGGCCGACTCTCTCCTTTCGATTTCCTCCTTGATCTCTTACTTTTTGAGTGGAGAGAAACTAACGGAATTCACTTTCGCGACCACCACCCAGATCTTCGACCCCGCAGTCGGAGATTGGTGCGAAGAAATAATAGACTTCTTTTCACTGCCGGATATATTCACCCCGATCGTCCCGGCTGGCACCGTTGTCGGAAGACTTACACCCTCGCTTTCCAGAGAACTTGGCACCACTTTGAAAGTCGTTCTCCCGGCCACCCACGACACCGCCTCGGCTGTCGCTTCCATACCCCTCTCCGGGAGAACGATGTTCGTGAGCGCGGGGACCTGGTGTCTTGAAGGCGTGGTGCTTGACGCACCAGTCCGCGACAGAGAAGTGCTGGAACTGAATTTCGCCAACGAAGGCTGCTATGGAGGCAAATACAGGCTTTTGAAAAACGCCACGGGGCTTTGGCTGGTGCAGGAACTTCTTAGAGAGTGGAAAGCGAAAGACCCGTCGCTGGACTACCCCTCGCTTGTGCGTATGGCCGGGGAGGCAAGACCGTTCTCCGGAAAGATAGACGTTGAATCGCCACGTTTCAAGAGACCGGCAAGCATGGAAAGGGCGATTCTTGAGGAGTGCGCCGAAAATGGTCCGATACCTTCCACCAGGGGTGAAATAGTAAGAACGGCTCTGGAAGGCATAGCGGCAATGACGGAGCTGACCAGAAAAGAGCTGGAAAGGTTTACCGGCGGGCTCGACGGGCTTCACATAGTGGGCGGGGGAGTCAAGAACCAACTGCTCTGCCAGCTGATAGCCGATTTCACGGGTCTTCCCGTCACCGCCGGACCGGCAGAGGGTACGGCGATAGGCAACATAATCGTTCAGATGCTCGCACTCGGCGAACTGAAGGATTTCCGAGAATCGATCGAATTGCTGAAAAGATCCTTCGAAATGCGGTCTTACGAACCGCGAAACCCTTGAAAAGACAGTCGAACACTACTCTTGCTCGGGAAAAAGCTCTGCGAACCCCTCTTTGAAAGCTCTGTACTGACTTCCCTCCAGTTTTTCCGGCACAAAATTGTCAACAGCAAATTTGATGAGCCTCGCGATTCTTTCGACATCTATATCGTTATATCTGTGACCTTTGAAGAGGTCGATATCGCAGTCCGCTATTTCTGCCATCATCGAGGGAATCGAATAAAGTGTCAGTTGTGGTAATCCGGCGATTTTCGCCATGCTCTCCAGAAGGGCGATCACAGTATCTAGGGGTACCGTTGATTTGAAGAAATCCTGCAGAACAGGCAACAACTGACCGTAATAGAAGTGATGGGTCGATTCCGTCTGCCAGGGTTCTATACCGAAAACTTTCAGCATTTCCACTTTCTTGGGTTTTGTCATGGTCAAAAGGGCCGCACCGAAAGCATCGTCAGGAGCGTGAATGTAGTACCTTTCGCCCTTCACAAGGCCAAGGGCTTTCAAACAGTCGAGATAACCTTCGCGCATATAGTTTGCCGAAACCTCAGGGTCGAAATCCAGCACATCACCGTAGTTCTCGGTCGGCGTAATCACAAGCTGGGTGATCTCCTCCGATCTCTCTAATGAAGAGAGCGAAAGCATATCCCGCAGCCTCTTGGGGCCAAGATCGACTACGATAATCTCCTTGAAGCCCTTGTTGATTGCCATATTGACCGGAATGTTTCTGTAAACTCCGCCATCAATGAATTTCTCTGACCTGATAGTCTCCCTTCTGAAGACAGGGTGGTTCGCGCTGGCAAGAACGTAATCGGCCAGATGGCCGGAGGGAATATCCTCTATATAGAGCTCTTTTGGCTCCATATCCGTAAGAGAGAAGACGACTATTCCCATATTGATCTTGCTCTTCCTAACGGCTTCTTCGTTCAATAAAGCGTTGAAACTTTCCCTGAGCGGAGAAGCATCGAAACCACCGGCTTTCAAGGCTTCGAATATCTTTCCCACAAGGTTGTTGCTGAAGCTTCCTTTGACGACTCTATCCATGTTGATCTTCAGCCACAGGTCGCGTGTGTCGCGAAACTTGTTCATGGAAATCGCGACGGAGTTCAAAGCGCCCACCGAAGTTCCGTAAACTCCTCCGATCTCGATCCTGGAATCCTTCAAAGCCTTCCAGACACCTATCTGATATGACCCGCGGGCACCGCCTCCTGAAAGAACCAGTCCAATTTTGCCTTTGAATTCGATCCGTTCTTCCTTTTTTAATAGCCTTTCCGAGAACTCGATTCTGCCCACCGCAATCACCTCGATTCAATTCTATCTGAAGCGAGGACAAATACCACCCTAACTGGAACCGTCCTTCCTCCTTCCCGTCATGCCGGACTCCGATCCGCCATCTCCGCTCTTTCCTCTGTCTTGAACCAGGAACGAGGAGCCTGGACTCGCAGCGTCGGAACGAGGAACTGCACGAAGGACGGGTCCATGATCTGGGACGAACAACGAAGGACGGCTCTTCTGAGCGAGATCCCGTATAAGAGCACTACGGGATGACAGTCCTTCCTCCTTCCCGTCATTCTGAGCTTGACTCAGAATCACGTGCGCCCGGCATGGTACACAACTATAGGGTGAAAGACCCGAATGTGGGGAGTCAAAGAAGCATTAGCCAGAGGCAAGGGTGTCACTGGTAACGGTGAATCTGAAGGAAGCCCGAGGCAAAGTCCGGAACTGAACGAAAGTGAACCAGAGATGGCCGTTACAGAGGGTAACCCTGCGAGATAAGGGAAAGCCCTGACTCCAGCTGTAAAGGTTCGGATGGCAGGATTCGGATGAAAGTGGTGTATCTTACCCGGGGAAGTCCTCATGAGTCCGAAAGGGGTAACCGTTAGCAAGGAGGAGATCCAAGTTAAGGGAAAGCTCAGGAGGATGGCAGATGAACCCGTAGTAGTGAAGAACCTCTCCGAAAGGAGAAGGGACCTTGGCTATAAGCCAAGGGGGTGATGATGAGGTCGAAAGGCTCCATCACTTGCGAAGGGGAGAAGGATCGAAGAAATGTGATCGGAAGACAGTGAAGAGACTTAGGTCAGACAGTTAAAGACAAGGTACATATTCCCGGGAGGGTAGAGAAGCCAGTCATTAATTGTCGCAACAATATCTGAGGCTGGAGCTGTTGGAAGGGAGCATGCAGGAGAAAGAGATGAAGTATTACAGTCTAATCGACAAAGTCTATTCGAAGAAGAACCTATTGAAAGCCTATCACAGGGTAAACTCCAACAGAGGAGCTCCTGGGATAGACGGAGTAACCGTAAAATCATTCGGGGAGAAACTCCTCGAAGAAATCGAGAGATTATCCGAAGAAATCAAGAGCGGTGAGTACATGCCCATGCCACTCAGGAGAGTAGAAATCCCAAAAGCAGATGGTAAAACAAGGCAATTGGGAATACCTGCTGTGAGAGACAGGGTGGTACAACAATCTCTCAAGGAGATACTGGAACCTATATTCGAGGAAAGATTCCACCCCTCCAGTTACGGTTACAGAAAGGGAAGAAATGCCTGGCAGGCGGTGGAGAAGGCGAAAGCTTTTGCATCCAAATACGGTCTGTGCAATGTAGTGGAACTTGACCTGAGCAAATGTTTCGACACTCTGGATCATGAGAAGATAATAGACTCCGTAGCAGAGAGAGTGAGTGATGGAAAGATACTCAAACTCATACGCGCAATGCTGAAGAGCGGAGTAATGGAAGATGGAGTCTGGAAGGCAACAGAAACTGGCAGTCCACAGGGTAGTGTAATAAGTCCCCTGCTGGCGAACATCTACCTGGACGAGTTCGACCAGAAGATGAAAGCCAGAGGAATAAGGATAGTCAGATATGCAGACGACATATTAATCTTCTCGAAAACCCAGGAAGAAGCCCGAGAGTTTCTGGCAATCGCGATCAACATACTGGAGATTGACATGAAGCTCAAGGTCAACAGAAACAAGACGAGAATCACAACACTGGAGGAGGGCTTTCACTTTCTTGGCTTCGAAACAAAAGGCGAGAGAGTTGGGATAGAGAAATCCAGATTGAAAAGGTTCAAGGGAAAGGTCAAGGGACTTACAAGAAGGAACCAGAGCACACCGGTAAAGGAAATAGTGAAAGAGCTAAATCCACTGTTGAGAGGATTTGCCAGCTATTTCAGGATAGTAGACTTACAATCTACCTTGAGAGGGCTTTTGAGCTGGATAAGGAGAAGGCTTAGAGCCATCATACTACACCAGTGGAAGAGCACAAAGAAACTGAACAGAGTCCTTAGAAGGGCTGGATGGGAAGAGAAAGTCAATTTGAGAATGAACAAATGGCGCTCTTCTCACACAAAAGCAGTCAATTACGCCATTCCCAACAGGTTCTTTGAAGAGATGAACTTATTCGATATGACATCGTACTATCATCCCCTGTCGAAGTATCCGATACTCGATCCATGAGCCGTGTACGAGGCCCGTACGCACGGTTCTGTGAGAGGACGAGGGGCTCCGCCCCTCTCCTACTCGATGCTCTTTCCTCTGTCTTGAACCAAGAGCGAGGAACCTGGACTCGCAGCGTCGGAACGAGAAACTCCTCTTCCAAGGACGGGTCCATGATCTGGGACGAACAACGAAGGACGGCTCTTCTGAGCGAGAACCATAGTGGGATGGAAACTGGAGAAACCGACGTGCGTATCGTCGGTGATCCAACCGTTGAGCGAGAACCATATTGGGATGATAAGAGCGGTTGTTGGTTGTTCGTTGTTGGTTCCTGGTAAGAACGAGATCCCGTATAGGAACACTACGGGATGACAGTACGGGGACACCACGGGATGACAGTCTTTCCTTCCTTCCCGTCATTCTGAGCTTGACTCAGAATCCCGCTCTTTCCTCTGTCTTGAACCAAGAGCGAGGAACCTGGACTCGCAGCGTCGGAACGAGAAACTCCTCTTCCAAGGACGGGTCCATGATCTGGGACGAACAACGAAGGACGGCTCTTCTGAGCGAGAACCATATTGGGATGATAAGAGCGGTTGTTGGTTGTTCGTTGTTGGTTCCTGGTAAGAGCGAGATCCCGTATAGGAGCACTACGGGATGACCCTGAATAGGAGCATTTCAGGGCAGGCTCCATGGGGACACTACGGGATGACAGTCTTACTCCCTTCCCGTCATTCTGAGCTTGACTCAGAATCCCGTGCGCCCGGCATGGTACACAACTATAGGGTGAAAGACCCGAATGTGGGGAGTCAAAGAAGCATTAGCCAGAGGCAAGGGTGTCACTGGTAACGGTGAATCTGAAGGAAGCCCGAGGCAAAGTCCGGAACTGAACGAAAGTGAACCAGAGATGGCCGTTACAGAGGGTAACCCTGCGAGATAAGGGAAAGCCCTGACTCCAGCTGTAAAGGTTCGGATGGCAGGATTCGGATGAAAGTGGTGTATCTTACCCGGGGAAGTCCTCATGAGTCCGAAAGGGGTAACCGTTAGCAAGGAGGAGATCCAAGTTAAGGGAAAGCTCAGGAGGATGGCAGATGAACCCGTAGTAGTGAAGAACCTCTCCGAAAGGAGAAGGGACCTTGGCTATAAGCCAAGGGGGTGATGATGAGGTCGAAAGGCTCCATCACTTGCGAAGGGGAGAAGGATCGAAGAAATGTGATCGGAAGACAGTGAAGAGACTTAGGTCAGACAGTTAAAGACAAGGTACATATTCCCGGGAGGGTAGAGAAGCCAGTCATTAATTGTCGCAACAATATCTGAGGCTGGAGCTGTTGGAAGGGAGCATGCAGGAGAAAGAGATGAAGTATTACAGTCTAATCGACAAAGTCTATTCGAAGAAGAACCTATTGAAAGCCTATCACAGGGTAAACTCCAACAGAGGAGCTCCTGGGATAGACGGAGTAACCGTAAAATCATTCGGGGAGAAACTCCTCGAAGAAATCGAGAGATTATCCGAAGAAATCAAGAGCGGTGAGTACATGCCCATGCCACTCAGGAGAGTAGAAATCCCAAAAGCAGATGGTAAAACAAGGCAATTGGGAATACCTGCTGTGAGAGACAGGGTGGTACAACAATCTCTCAAGGAGATACTGGAACCTATATTCGAGGAAAGATTCCACCCCTCCAGTTACGGTTACAGAAAGGGAAGAAATGCCTGGCAGGCGGTGGAGAAGGCGAAAGCTTTTGCATCCAAATACGGTCTGTGCAATGTAGTGGAACTTGACCTGAGCAAATGTTTCGACACTCTGGATCATGAGAAGATAATAGACTCCGTAGCAGAGAGAGTGAGTGATGGAAAGATACTCAAACTCATACGCGCAATGCTGAAGAGCGGAGTAATGGAAGATGGAGTCTGGAAGGCAACAGAAACTGGCAGTCCACAGGGTAGTGTAATAAGTCCCCTGCTGGCGAACATCTACCTGGACGAGTTCGACCAGAAGATGAAAGCCAGAGGAATAAGGATAGTCAGATATGCAGACGACATATTAATCTTCTCGAAAACCCAGGAAGAAGCCCGAGAGTTTCTGGCAATCGCGATCAACATACTGGAGATTGACATGAAGCTCAAGGTCAACAGAAACAAGACGAGAATCACAACACTGGAGGAGGGCTTTCACTTTCTTGGCTTCGAAATAAAAGGCGAGAGAGTTGGGATAGAGAAATCCAGATTGAAAAGGTTCAAGGGAAAGGTCAAGGGACTTACAAGAAGGAACCAGAGCACACCGGTAAAGGAAATAGTGAAAGAGCTAAATCCACTGTTGAGAGGATTTGCCAGCTATTTCAGGATAGTAGACTTACAATCTACCTTGAGAGGGCTTTTGAGCTGGATAAGGAGAAGGCTTAGAGCCATCATACTACACCAGTGGAAGAGCACAAAGAAACTGAACAGAGTCCTTAGAAGGGCTGGATGGGAAGAGAAAGTCAATTTGAGAATGAACAAATGGCGCTCTTCTCACACAAAAGCAGTCAATTACGCCATTCCCAACAGGTTCTTTGAAGAGATGAACTTATTCGATATGACATCGTACTATCATCCCCTGTCGAAGTATCCGATACTCGATCCATGAGCCGTGTACGAGGCCCGTACGCACGGTTCTGTGAGAGGACGAGGGGCTCCGCCCCTCTCCTACTCGATCGCTCTTGCCAACAGCACAATCTATCGCTAACAACTGTTAGAAAGCAGATCAGTCTCCCGAGGCGACTGGCTATTGTTTTAAGGCCTCCCTAAGACTCCCAAAAAGATAAAACCGTACTAAGTATTAATGCTGAAATAGTATATGAAGGTGCTATCATATTATTGGTTACGAAAAAATCATTATCTTTTTCTGTAAAGTATATCGACTGATTCTAGATTGCCGGACTGATTCTTATTTAAGTCTTTTGTAGGATCATTTGTCATAGTTTGTATACAAGGTTCTTCTATCTAACATAGGGAGGTAACGTTATGAGAAAAGCTCTGGTACTGGTTTCTCTTTTCTTACTGGTGATTTCCTGTGCATTGGCTATCAGTGTGGATGATTTTCTCCCACCTGTCCAGGGTGGATCGACTGAACTGAGTGAAACAGCGTCGGTTACAAGCAGCGCAGACGATGAAGTGGTTTCGCTTGATCTTCAGGATGGTTTTAATTATGCTTCAAAACTTATCTGGGAAGAGCAACAGGGAGATGGATTCAAGGCGGTAGTCTTTCCGTCAGGAACTGGCTATATTGCCGGGGCAACTTCCAGCTACAGTGTGTATGAAAACATAAACGCTACCCTGATAGCGAAGAGAGCAGCTTACATGACCGCTTACTATCTTGCCAAGGGCTATCTGGCTCAAGGGTTGAATGGTTATTTCACCCGAAAGAAAAAGGCTTTGGAGAGTTCTATAGTATCTTTAGACGACACGGAAAAGAATATTGGTGGGTTCTACGAATTTCAGTTTGAAAAGGTTGAGCAGGTAGTAGAGGCTATGCTCAGGGGTTATGTGACTTACGAAGTTAAAGACATAGCTGGCGAGAAGAGTGGAAAAGTCTATGTGAGTATCGTGATTTCTCCGAAGACACTCGCCGCCGTTAACCAGGTTTCAGATGGAGTGATTTCTTCTGCGGATCTTGCGACTTCCCTCCAGTTCATACTCAACGATATTGAAGCCGGTATAGTTCCCCCTATTGGGGGAAAAGTCATTTATGTCCCCGAAGCTGGCACAACGGCTGTAGTCGCTTTTGGTTCGGCGATTGCGCGACACAGTTCCAACGAAGTCTTGGCTAACGAATACAAAAAAGCTGCAATCGAAACTGCAAGAATGAGAGCTACACAAACTCTGGTAGATATCTTGAAGGGAGACATAAATATCTGGAAGAGCGGATTTGAAGAAAGGACGCTCCGGGCAGAGTTTGAAAACATGGATGAAGTAATTACTAAAGCCGATGAACTAAGGAATTCAAGATCCGACAGCGTCGCTGAGACCATGTCAAGCGAGTTTCTCAACTTGTTCAGTAGAGATAAGAACTACGAGTCAGTTTCATCTGGTATTGTACCGGCGGGAACTATGATAAGGATAGCTATGGAAGAGTCGATTGAGAAGAACGGTTATGGATGGGTATTTGCTATAGCTGTTTACTACCCGGAGCTAGAATTGCCTATGCAGCAAATAATTGCAGCCATGGAAGGAAAACCAGTTGTTACTGAACAGCCGATAAAAGAAACCACGACAGGGGAAAAGAAAGAGAGTGGAACGAGCGAGAACCCTCAAGGTCCGACCGGTCCGGTGAGCAGTGATGACAAGTACTAAATTTTTTTCTATTGCCTTGATAGTATTCCTGGCCGGGGTGGGATTATCTGCTTCGATTTCGGGAGCTTTACTGAAGTTAACCGAAATTGCGGGCCTCGAAAACGAAATCGCTGGCGATCTGGAAAAGAGCCTGACCACTATAAATCGCTTTTACTGCGGCGGAATATCTTACGGAGACTCCCTTGTGGGAGTCTCTTTCTCATTTTTCACAGGAGAAGAACAGCCGCTCACCAGAGACGGCATAAAAGACACAACCCGGGATCTCGCTTCCAGATCGGTTGCAATTCCCTTTTTAAGACAGCTTTCCAGGGTTCACAATCTGAGCGAAATAATAAACCTCTACTTTCTGCCGTACTCTTTGAAAAACCTGCTCATTTCGGTCTCCAGCACGGAGCTCATACGTCTGGCTTCCGGTGACGAATGGGTTGGCACGATAGTGATCGTGAAGCAAAACAATCTAGCTATCCAGCCCGATGGTCTCATAAATAAATTCATCGATTACTACATAAAAAGACTGGATGTGCTTGTTGACACAGAACCTCTGCAGAATACGGCCGATGTTATTGATTATATCGACTCAAATGCAGCCATTCTGAAAATAGGTCAGATAAGCATGTGGAGAGTCTGGCTCTACGGCGCGGCTGTACAAATCCATCTCGGAAATGAAGAAAAAGCCGCCAGGATAATAAACAAACTCCCCGAAGATGCCAGAGAAATCTTCTCGGCCAAAGCTTTTGGAGATGATGAATTCCTTCTTGCCGGAGATATATTTATAATTGTCGATGAGAGAGACAAGGCCTTCAGTTACTGGGCATACGGAATGCAGGTAAATCCACTGAACAAGACTCTTGAAGAAAGGTTTGAAGAGTATGACAAAAAATAATAGCTACAAATATCTCTTATTGATAATAGCGATCCTCATTACTTTACCCGTATTTGCAAGTACAGACGATACGGTTGAGATTGTGGCGATCGGTTACGGAAACACTCTTGAAGAGGCGACGGATAACGCGATTAAACATTCGCTTGAGCTTGCAACGGGAATCCTGGTCAGATCTTACTCAAGTCTTGATTCAAGCCTCACAATAGACGCATCGGGTCTTGTTTACACCGAAGAGTTCAAGGAAAACATTTTGACCTTCAGCAGAGCATACATAAAAGACTACGAAATAACCTCCATTTCTGAGTTATCTGGGATGGTTGAGATTACGATAATTGCGAATGTAAGGCTCAGGGCACTCGAAGCTACCATGCTCAGGAACAGGATAGGTGTGAAAGATTTCCAGGGTGACAAATTGCTTGCACTCTTCGAAGCAAATACACAGACGGTGGAAAACGCAGCGAAACTCACTGAATCCATTCTGAACGATTTCGATACTCCAAAAGGGTTCTGGAGGATTGGCGAAATAACCACAGCTATCGTAAGCACCGACGATGAAAATGCAGTACTGGAAGTAACGGTAGATCTAGAACCGGATGTTGAAAGCTTTAAAGGCCTGATAAATGAGCTTTCGGAAATCTTGGATATGGTAGCGTCAAAACAGATAACACAGGCCATGAAACTCGAACAGGCAGACAGCTGGCTGAGAGTGGAACTATCCAGCCTCATTAACGATCAGGATTGCCGGTACGTTGTTAGGGTTCTTGAAGAAAGAAATGATCGAAAGATATCTCTAAAAACGTATTTCTTTTCAGCGAAAGACGATATTGAGTACTCAGTCTGGGAGCAGTTCAAAAGACATGTCGATTCTATTCGGAGTTACGAATTTCTTCTCACTTTGAAAGATGAAATGGGAAGTATTCTCTTCAGCAGTGATTTGAAAAATCTTGCTCAGGGTGGTCTGCTTCTCAATGCCCCAGGGCTTGGGATGATTTATACAGGCCAGAAGAGTAACCAGGTAATCATAGCCCCTGCCCCACTATACATAGAGCCGGGAGTCCTGAAGATCAACGTCCAGCCCCAGAGGCTTGTATGGCGAATAACACTGAATAAGGAGCTCCTCAAGAAAGCGAAGAAGATATCCGTCGATTTCTGAAAGGTGTGTGATTTCCGTGAGAAGAATAATCTTTGTTGTGATAATGCTGATCTGCGCTACCGCGCTCCTGGGAGCTTCTATACCGGCGAGACTGCGTATGAGAAACAGCGACATAATCGAGTGTAACGTCACAATGGATAGAATTTCCTTCATAAGTGATTATGGCGAGTTCCAAATGCCGATGGAGTTCGTTAAGGCGATAGTCTTCCCCACCTCCGGGACTATCATCACATCTCTGAAGACTATCCACAAAAACGAGATCTTCAGGGGCTTCCTTCTGGAAGAATATATCAACGCCGAATTTGAAGGCATGGCTGTAAGGTTTCACAAGGACACCGTTAGCTGGGTCGAGCTCCTGGTAGAGGATAAGGAGATAACCGGGGGAGCCGTTCAGGTAATGCTGAAAACCGGCGAGCAATTCTACGCAAAGATGCTCTCGCAAGAACTCGGCGTTCAAACATCGTATGGTATTTTTACGCTGAGTATGGACAACATAACCATGATGGAATTCGAAGGAGAAGGTAATGTCCTCACAAAAACGACCCTAAAAAGTGGTTCTGAGATGCGAGGTATCGTGAAAGACGACTTCATAGTAGTCAGGCTACTCTCCGGGGCAGAGCTCAGTATAGCCCCGGGAAAGATCAGAGCAATAGACTTCTCTACTATGGAGCTGGCCGAAGCGCCGGAAGTAAAAGAGTTTCCCGATTTTCTTCCCGGGGAGGAAGCACCTGTAGAGATACCCCACAATATGGTGCTTGTGGAGAAAGGCAGTTTCACTCTCGGGGATATATCGGATGGCAAAGAAACGCCTCTTTCGAAAGTTACCTTCACTTATGATTTCTATATAGGTAAGTATGAAGTCACTTTCGATGAGTACGACGACTTCTTCATAGACGCTGGAATGCAGAGACCTTCAGATGAAGGCTGGGGGAGAGGCCAGAGACCTGTCATAAATGTCAGCTGGTTGGAGGCGATAGCATATTGCAACTGGTTGAGCGAAAAAGAAGGCCTTCCAAAAGCATATGATAACGAGGGAAACTTCCTAGATGAAGATGGAAACGTAACGACAAATCCCTCTAAGGTTATCGGATATAGATTGCCGACAGAAGCGGAATGGGAATACGCGGCTAGAGGTGGACCGAATAAAGACAGATACAGATACTCGGGAAGCGATGATATAGACGAAATAGCATGGTATTCATCTAACTCAGAACAAAAACCTCAACCGGTGGGCATGAAAAAGCCGAACAGTCTGGGTTTATACGATATGAGCGGAAATGTATGGGAATGGTGTTCGGATTACTATGCCTCATATACGAGTACCGCGAAGACTGATTTTTACAATAGCACTGTCGGTTCCCGCCGGGCGGTTCGTGGCGGTGGCTGGAGCAGCAATGCGACGGACGTACGGGTAGCGATTCGCTTCAGCTACTCGCCCACTTACACGTACAACGACCTCGGGTTTCGTATTTGCAGGACGGTGCCCTGATTTACACTCTAGCCTTTATACATTTTTACCCTGTGCTGCGGCTTCGAGCGCCGGGGCGTGGGCTTGTGCCCCAGAGGCGCAAGAAGACGCAGATAATAGTCAGATACTGAGAAACTAAACCATTTGAATGCATTGAAAGCTTTGGTAAACAAGAGGGGGAAGAGAAATGAAGAAAGCCATGATAGTAGTCTCGGTCCTTTTGCTCTCTGTTATGGTGATAGCGAATACAGGGGCGAGAATCCAGATGAGGAATGGAGATGTGATCGAGTGTGAGATAAGCATGGAGAACATCTCGTTCATAACAGACTACGGGGAGTTCAAGATACCGGTCTCTTTCGTGAAAGAGATAGTATTTCCTGCTCCGGGTAATAGGGTAACGACTCTGAACACGGTCTTTCCCAATGAAACCTTCGGTGGCTTTCTTCTGGACGAGTACATATCAATCTCACTGCTTGGCAATCCAATCAGATTCCATAAAGATGCGATAAACAGAATAAACATATACAACGATAGTCGGATAATCACTCAAGAACTCGTTCAGGTATATCTGAAGACAGGAGACCAGTTCTATGGAGAGATGCTTTCTCCCGTTGTAAAGATACAGACATCGTATGTAGAATTGGAAATAGCCACAGAGGACATAGAAGGAATGGAGTTCGAAGGAGAAGGGAATGTACTGACAAAGATAAAGATCAATAATGGCAGCGAAATGAATGGAACGATAAAGGATGATTTCATAGTATTCAGGCTGTTATCTGGAAGCGAGCTTGGAGTATCACCCGGAAAGATAAAGAGCATACTGTTTCTAAAGAAAACAGAATCCGGAGTTATTCAGGTTTCCTCTTCAAGTTTCTTTCAGACTTCAGGTAACATGGTGTTTGTAGATAAAGGCAGTTTCACGATGGGCGACACGTGGGGTGGAGGAGAAAGTGATGAAAAACCAACCCACAAGGTCACGTTCACCTACGACTTCTACATGGGCAAGTATGAGACTACATTCGACGAATACGACGCTTTCTGTGAGGCTATGGGTAGGAGCAAACCATCTGATAACGGTTGGGGAAGGGGAAAGAGACCTGTAATAAACGTGAGCTGGTGGGATGCAATAGCATACTGCAACTGGCTGAGCGAGAAGGAGAAACTTCCGAAGGCATATGACAATAACGGGAATTTGCTGGACAAAGACGGAAGAATAACGAGCGATCCGTCGAAGGTCGTCGGTTACAGGTTGCCGACCGAAGCCGAATGGGAATACGCAGCCAGAGGTGGGAACAAGAGCAACGGATACAAGTATTCCGGTAGCGATAACGTCGGTGACGTAGCCTGGTACACTTCGAACTCGGGAAGCAAGACCCAGGAAGTTGGAAAGAAGTTACCTAACGAGCTGGGGCTGTACGATATGTCTGGAAACGTGTGGGAGTGGTGCAGCGACTGGAAGGGAAGCTACTCCAGTTCTGCACAGACGAATCCGTATAACAATAGTGGTTCCTACCGGGTGCTTCGTGGCGGTAGCTGGAACAGCATTGCGACGCGCGTGCGGGTAGCGCTTCGCGGCAACAGCAGCCCCACTTACACGTACTACGGCCTCGGCTTCCGTATTTGCAGGACGGTGCCCTGATTTACACTTTAGCCTTTTTACGTTATTACCCTTTACTGCTTACTGTGGCTTCGAGCGCCGGGCACGGAGTAGCCCGCAAGCGCGAGAAGACACAGATAATGAGAAACCGGACTATTCAACTGCTATGAAAGCCTTGAGTCAAGAAGGGGGAAGAGAAATGAAGAAAGCCATGATAGTAGTCTCGGTCCTTTTGCTCTCTGTTCTGGTAATAGCGAATACGGGAGCTAGAATCCAGATGAGGAATGGAGATGTGATCGAATGTGAGATAAGCATGGAGAGTATCTCTTTCATAACAGACTACGGGGAGTTCAAGATACCGGTCACTTTCGTGAAAGA
Source organism: Mesotoga infera (assembly GCF_900157305.1). Classification (NCBI taxonomy): domain Bacteria; kingdom Thermotogati; phylum Thermotogota; class Thermotogae; order Kosmotogales; family Kosmotogaceae; genus Mesotoga; species Mesotoga infera. The sequence continues at coordinate 983,519 of NZ_LS974202.1, read as the reverse complement.
GATAGTCTTCCCAGCACCAGGAAGCATGGCTACTACTCTTTCTACCGTATATGAGAGAGAAACCTTCAGCGGTTTTCTTCTGGATGAGTACATCACACTTGAGTTCGAAGGGTCACCCCTCAAGTTCCATAAAGATTTCATAAGCAGGATAGACATGTATAACCAGAAACGGACTGTGGATCAGAGCATAGTACATGTCTCACTCAAGACAGGAGATCAGTTCTATGGAGAGGTACTATCTACTCAGGCAACAGTGCAATCATCATATGCAGAGATCAAGATAAAGACGGATAACCTCATAAGCATGGAGTTCGAGGGAGACGGGAACGTACTTACGAAAGTGAAGTTTGAAGGTGGATCTGAGATAAAGGGAACGATAAAGGATGATTTCATAGTGTTCAGGTTGTTGTCTGGAAGTGAGCTTGGAGTATCGCCCGGAAAGATAAAGAGCATTGTTTTCTTGAAAGAAAACACATCTGGAGACATAGAACCGATTTCTTCTCAGGTAGCAACTAATGATCTTCAAAACATGGTACTTGTGGAGAAAGGCAGTTTCACGATGGGAGATACATGGGGAGACGGATATAGTGATGAGAAACCGGTTCATACAGTGACTTTCACATATGACTTCTATATAGGCAAGTATGAAGTGACTTTCGAAGAATACGACATTTTCTGTGAAGCAACAGGAAGAAGCAAGCCATCCGACAATAACTGGGGAAGGGAAACCAGACCTGTAATTAACGTCAGTTGGAACGATGCGGTAGCATACTGCAACTGGCTGAGCGAGAAGGAGAAACTTCCGAAGGCGTATGACAGCAACGGAAATCTGCTGGATAAAGACGGAAGGATAACGACTGATCCGTCGAAGGTAGTAGGCTACAGACTGCCGACAGAGGCCGAATGGGAATACGCGGCAAGAGGAGGGAACAAGAGCAGGGGTTACAAGTTTGCTGGCAGCGACAACGTTAATGACGTAGCCTGGTACACTTCGAACTCGGGAAGCAAGACACAGGAAGTTGGGAAGAAGTTACCTAACGAGCTGGGGATCTATGATATGTCTGGAAATGTATGGGAGTGGTGTAGTGACTGGTATGTTTCATACTCGAGCTCGGCACAGACAAACTCTTATAATAGCAACAATGGTTCCAACCGGGTGTATCGTAGCGGTAGTTGGGTCAACATTGAGGCGGTCGCGCGTGTGGCTTACCGCAGCTTCTACACCCCTACTTACACGAGCCACTATCTGGGCTTCCGTATTTGCAGGACGGTGCAGTAATTTGAGCTCTATTTAATATGGGGGGTGCTCTTCATGACTCATATATACGGTGTTGTGCCCTCGCAAAAATTGGGCAGGTCGCTGGGTGTGTCAACGATTCCCTTCAAGACCTGCAATTATCCCTGTATTTATAGCAGCTCTTTCAGCGATTCTTCGGTAATCTTAGAATTCTGCCGATGTCCAGTAAGCCTGTCTTCCTTTTGAGTCATTTGATCTCGTTCCGACCACGAGAAATTTACCCGAATCCAGTCTGGCGAACGAATGCGGCTCGAAAGATCCAACCTTGAAAACCTTCTCTTGTATGATCTCTCCGTCCTCGTTGATTCGAACCAGTCCAAATCCTTCCTCAGCGACGGTTACGAATGAAAGTAGCGCAACATAGCTTTCATTATCTTTTGCAAGCGCCAGAACGGCGGGGAATTTATCGTCTAGAAAGACCTCGTTGAGAAGTTCTCCCGATGGATCAACCTTAGCAATATAGGCCGACCCCGAAAAATCGCTCGCAACACCGGCCACCAAATAACCGTTCTCGACTTCGGCAAGACCCCTTCCTTCGAGATGCAACCCATCCTTTTTGCCCAAAAGCTTTTGCCAGATAAGCCTTCCCGTTGAATCCAGTTTTGCAAGCCAGAGGTACTGATGATCTTCGACCCAGCTATATCCCGTAACGAGCAATTTTCCATCTGAAAGCAGAATTACATCGATCGCGGCGTCGAAATCATTCTTGCCGAAATCCTTCTCCCAGACGATTTTACCGGAGGTTTCAATTTTCAATAAACTGGCCTGAAAGTAATTCCTATCGGTAGCGCACTGTCCTGCAACGACAAAGCCATCTCCGGTGTTAATGACGCTCCACGGAGAATAATCACTGTTCTTACCATGGTTCTTCTGCCATATGAGATCGCCTTCCCCGTTAATCATAGCTATTAGGAGTTTTGCATTTCCAGCGCTTTCGGTTCGCGATACCAAGAAATAATGGTTATCGTCTATCGCGACAACACATCTCCCCAGGTCATCGCCCATGCTACCGAACTCCTTTGTCCACAAAACTCCTCCATCCAGGTCAAGCTTAATCGCTAGCGTCTCGATATAAGGTTCTTCGTAATGCTCGGAGAAGCCCACAGCAATGAACGTATCGGAAACTCTAATAACATCGAGAAGTTCTTCGCTCCTCTCTCCTCCAAAACTACCATAAAAGGCTGCCGCCATGCTGGAGAAAAAAACTATCAGCGTCGCTAAAGCCAATCTTTTCATAATCCACCTCCATTCACTTCAATTCTACAATCTAGACTTATATGTTTGACTTAAGAAATAGTCGTTATTCATCGAGAAAGGAAGAATTGGAAAAATGTTCATACCCAACCAGTAAACATTTTGTTCGTACAAACAACCATTCTCCACTAAAAGTTTTTCCGCAGTAACATCCGGAAAATCGCTTATAGTCTTTCCTTACAGATGCAACAAGCTCTCTTTTTCAATGTAAAAGATATGATTACAAATATATGTCTCAGACATATATGTGGTGATATAATATCTATGGATCTTTTGTTGTAAAGAGAGGTTGCTTTCATGACTCACGTGTACGGTGTTGTGCCTTCGCGGAGATTGGGCAGGTCGCTGGGCGTGTCAACGATTCCCTTCAAGACCTGCAATTATTCATGTATTTATTGCCAGCTTGGAAGAACGACAAACATGACTAACACCCGCACGAGTTTCTACCCTCCCGGGGAGATAATAAACCAGGTCAGGGATTTCGTGAACGAGAAGGGCGATGAGAGTTTCGACGTTGTAACTGTCGTGGGCGAGGGCGAACCCACACTTTACAGACCCCTTGATCAACTGGCAGAAGCGATCAGGAAGTTGACTTTCAAACCACTCGTGCTGATCACCAACGGATCGCTTCTCTTCGACGAAGACCTCAGGGACGAGATCTCTGGTTTCGATATCGTGATGCCGACACTTGACGCTTACGACCAGGAAAGTTTCAGATGCATCAACAGACCGCTCGGAAAGCTCGAGTATGAAGAGGTTTACGAAGGCCTGGTGGACTTTTCCAGAAAGTTCGACGGAGAGTTATGGCTAGAGGTCATGCTCGTAAAGGGTTATAACGACGACGAAGAGTCTCTTATGCTTTTGAAGGAGCGTATTTCCAGAGTCAAAACGGAGAGAGTGTATATAAATGTTCCTGCAAGACCACCGGCCGAAGATGGCGTCAAAATACCGGATATCGCTACTTTGAAACTTGCGCGTGAATTATTGGGTGCTACGAGCATCGAGAATATGCCAGTTAGCAATTTTCTATCGCGCGAAAGTGATGCGGAGAGCACCGTTATCGAGATCATAAAGCGGCACCCCATGTCGCAAGAAGATATAGAAAGCCTTCTTCGCTCGCGGTTCGGTCCGGGTTCGGCCGAAGTTTTTTTTGAAAAACTATCTTCTAGAGGCGATGTGGAAAGGTGTGAATACGTCGGGAAAATCTTCTACAGATACAGGTCGATCTTATAAAAGGAAAAGGATAGCGTTCTGCAACATCAAACCTTTTTCTTGGCTCATCTTAAAAGCGATCTACTCTTTCAATTACCCGTCTTCTATGATATGCCTCCGATGAGTCACTGCAAAGGCTTTACGTATTTGTCGGCCATAATGATAAACTTGAATCATGGAAGGGAGGGCTTTCCGTTGGGAAGAGTTGCGGTGATCGGTGAGCTACTCATAGATTTTATCTCCGATACACAGGTCAGCGATCTTTCACGGGCGAAGAGCTTCAACAGGTTCTTTGCAGGCTCGCCGGGCAACCTCGTTTTCAATCTGCGCGATCTCGATGTCGATTCCACTATACTTTCAAGAGTCGGGGACGACCCCTTTGGCCGTGCCTATATCGATCTTCTTTCGAAGAAGGGGATCGATGTTTCATACATTCAACTTGATAGAAGGAGGCACACTTCGTTCGTGATAGTATCGCGGTCCGACTCGACTCCGCAATTTTTGGCCCTGCGCGACGCGGATTTTATGCTGGAGCCTCCCTTGGAGATAGATCGGTTTCTCGATGGTGTGCAGTTTCTTCATCTCACTTCCTGGCCACTCTCCCTTTCACCGGCCCGCGAGACGACCGTCTCAATTGTTAAGAAAGCTGCAGAAAAAGGGATAAAGATCTCGCTCGATCCCAACTATCGGAAGGTTCTCTGGGAGTATGGACACGACGGACCTGCCTTCATCAAGGAGATGTTGAGATATATTTACATTGTCAAGCCCTCAGACGACGACGCGCGGCATATCTTCGGTGAGATGCAACCGAAAGAGTACTTAGACCTCTTTCACGGATTTGGGGCGAAAAACGTGATACTGACTCTCGGCAAGCGCGGTTCGGTCGTCTCGAACGGTTTCAGGGTCGAAGAGATCGCTCCCTGCGCTCGAAGGGTCGTCGATACTACCGGTGCCGGAGATGCCTTTTGGTCTGGCCTATACAGGGGATTGCTCGATGGGAAAGATATCTTCGGGGCAGCCCGGTACGGAAACATGTGTGCCGCCTTTAGAATAGAACACGAAGGAAAAGACACGCAACTCCCTGCGATCGAGGAATTAAAGACGATTTATGAGAGGTGTTGAAGCATGAGAGTAGCATTTATCAATCCACAGGGGAATTTCGACTCGCGCGACAGTTACTGGACAACCCATCCCGATTTTGGTGGACAGCTCGTGTATGTCAAAGAACTGGCCGTCGCGATGTCCGGACTGGGTATCAGCTGCGATATAATCACTCGAAGAATAACGGACCCCGATTGGCCGGAGTTCGCGGGCGATATGGATTCGTATCCCGGTGTCGAAAATGTGAGGATCATAAGAATCCCGTTCGGGCCCGAAGGCTTCCTGAAAAAGGAAAAGCTCTGGCCATATCTGGACCAGTTTAGAAAGGGGATAATCGATTTCTACCGTCAGGACAGAACCATGCCCAGCTTTATAACCGCCCATTACGGTGATGGCGGCCTGGTCGGAGCGATGCTTTTCAAGGATACAGGTATCCCTTATTCTTTCACCGCTCATTCGCTCGGTGCACAGAAGCTCGAAAAGCTTCTCCAGGCCGGTGAAGATAGAGCCCGTCTCGAAGAGAAATACAATTTTTCTTACCGGATAGCTGCCGAAAGAATTGCCATGAAGTGTTCGGCCGTCAACTTTGTTTCCACCTCAATGGAGCGTTATCAGCAGTACAGCCACAGGCTTTACAGGGATTTCGTCAATATTGGGGATGATTCCAAATTCAGAGTCGTGCCCCCCGGCGTGAACACTTCGATCTTCAAGTCGGAACCTACCGACTTGGACGCACGTGTCGAGGAGAAGCTAACTTCAGCTTTGAAAGGTTTTGTGGAGCCTTCGAGACAGAATCTGCCCCTGATAATCGTCTCGAGCAGACTGGAACCCAAGAAAAACCACACTGGCCTCGTAAGGGCCTTTTCAAAAGATATAGCATTGAATGAAGCCAGTAATCTCCTGATAGTCGTGAGGGGCATGGAAAATCCGTACGATGAGTACGAAAAGACAGATGACCCCGAAAGAGCAGTTCTTTCCGAGATTATCGAGATCGTCAGAAGAAACGGCGTGGAGAAAAAGGTTCTCTTTCTCAACATCGAAAGCCAGCTCGAGCTGGCCGCCCTGTACAGAGTCGCTGGCAAGTTGAGATCGATCTTTGCTTTGACTTCTCTGTATGAACCTTTCGGTCTTGCATCGATCGAGGCCATGGCCTGCGGATTACCGGTAGTTGCCACATCGAATGGCGGTCCATCCGAGAGCTTGAACGAAAATGGAGTCGAGTACGGGGTGTTGGTCGATCCTGCCGATCCGCAGGATATTGCTCGCGGGTTGAAAAGATTGATAAACTGCGATCAGGATGTTTGGAAGTCCTTCAGGGAAAGAGCAATGAACAGGGTTCTTGACAAATACACCTGGGCGGCAACTGCAAAGGGCTATCTCGATGCGATCAAAGAGTTGATAAAGAATACCTACCCGGAGCCAGAGATTCCCGATTGCATATACACCGGAATGGAAATACCCTTTATCGAATCGTGAAAAGCTGGCAAGATGTTTTATAACTGGAAAGATCCGATTTTTAGGGAGGGAGGCATACCGCTTAACCCTTAGAGCGAGGTCCTTAGCGGTAAGTTGCTGTGAAAAATCCGGCCTTTAAGGTTGTACTCGCGTATATTGTATTTGGAGCATTGTGGATTTTGTTCTCGGATATGCTGGTCAATGCGTTTTTTCCGGATAAGGCTTCTCTTTCAGCCGTTCAGACCTATAAAGGATGGGCCTTTGTAGTCTCAAGCGGTCTTCTCTTTTATTTCATGATCTTCAGGGAATTCCGTGGAAAAGTAAAGGCTAACGTGTTGCTTACAAGACAGAAGGATTTTTCCAATTCCGTGCTCGACAGCGCCGGGGTCTATGTAGCGGTAATTGATGGTAAGGGAACGATCGCGAGAATCAACGAGAAGTTCGAAAAGCTTTTCGCCTCTTCCGGCAGAGAAATCGTCGGGGAAAGCATATACGATGTTTTTTTAAATCCCTCGACGGCGAGCGTTTTGAGATCGGCCGTAGAAAGTATCCGGAATATAGACAGCGAACAGGTTTTCGAAAGCGGCTGCACTGTTTCCGGTAAGACTCTTCATATCCGCTGGTCGTTGCGCTTTCTAGCCTCCTGGAAGGAAGAGAACGATTATTTCGTTCTCACAGGAGTCGATATAACCAAAGTCGTAGAATCGGAGAGAAACGCAACTAAAAGATTGAACGATATTCAGGCTCTTCACGAGATAGATCTTGCGGTCAGTTACAACATAGAACTCGAGAAGATGCTAGACGTCTTTCTTGAGAAGTCCATATCCAGACTGGAAGTGGATGGTGCAGATATTTACTTGCTGAGTGAGGACAATAAGTTGAGATTCACTCACGGAATGGGATTGTTATCCGACAAAAGCCTCCCCATCGATCTTCCGCTCGAAGGAACCGTTCCCGGTAAGGTCGTACTCACTGGGGAGTCTTATTCGGGGCCGTTGCACTCCGATCCAGGTTCAAACTGTCCCAGACTTGCAATGATAAAAGAGATGAAGATATCCGAATACCACGCCGTTCCCCTTCAGACGCGCGGCAAGACCCTGGGGGTACTGGAGGTCTTCAGTGTTGAAGAAAGGGAGCGCGACAGCGAATGGCACGACTTTTTGATCACCCTCGCCGGACAGGGATCGCTGGCAATAGACATTGCTATCATGATAGAAAGCCTTAAAGCGAGCAACAAGATGATCAAACACGCCTACGATCAAACGCTCGAAGGTCTGGCGATGGCTATGGATTTGAGAGACATAGAGATGGAGGGACATTCGCGAAGAGTGACGGAACTATCCATGGCCCTCGCCAAAGAGATGGGATTGAACGGTGAAGAACTCGAGAATTTTTACAGGGGTGCACTTTTGCACGATATCGGAAAGATTTCCGTGCCGGATGAGATACTGTTCAAAAAAGGTCCGCTAGATGAAAATGAGTGGGAAATAATGAAATCGCACACAGTATATGCCCGTAAGCTCCTTTCACAGATCGACTACCTGGTGCCGTCGCTGGATATACCCTACTGCCATCACGAACGCTGGGACGGTTCTGGTTATCCCCGCGGACTGAAAGGTGAAGAGATTCCGCTTTCGGCAAGGATTTTCACAGTCGCGGATGTTTACGACGCGCTGACTTCTGAGAGGCGATACAAGCATGCATGGCCCGAAAAAGAGGCGTTGAAGTATTTGCGAGAGAATTCAGGGAAATTATTCGATGAAAGGATCGTTGATCGCTTTCTGAAAATAGTCAAAAATTGAAGAATTATAAAAAACGGAGGTTGTGCTTGTGCAGTACGATTTCGACAGGAAAATAGAAAGAAGGGGTACTAACTGCCTTAAATGGGACCACGCGGACTGGTTTTTCGGCACAAATGATCTTTTGCCTATGTGGGTGGCAGACATGGATTTCGAAGTGGCCGGACCAATACTGGAGGCAATCAAAAAGAGGGCCGGTCATGGAGTCTTTGGATACACAGTTAAACCGGAAAGTTACCACGAGGCCCTTGTCGAGTGGATGAAAAAAAGGCATGGGTGGAAGATAAAGAAGGAATGGCTGGCGTACGCTCCCGGAGTGGTTCCCGCCGTTCATCTGAGCATAATGGCCTTTTCCCATCCAGGCGATAGCGTTCTGGTCAACAGCCCGGTTTACTATCCCTTTTACAGTGCCATAAAGAACACTGGCCGACAGCTTCTTGTGAGTCCTCTTAAAAGCGATGAAGGCCGTTACGAAATGGATTTCGATGATATTGAGAGAAGAATAGACTCCAGGACAAGGCTCTTCATACTCAGCAACCCCCACAATCCGGTGGGCAGGGTCTGGAAAATAAAAGAACTGGAAAGACTGGGAGAGATCTGCCTTAAGCACGATATAAAGATAGTTTCCGACGAAATACACTCAGATCTTGTCTTCGAGGGATACAAACATATTCCCCTGGCCTCTATCTCGAAAGAGTTTTCGATGCAGACGATTACCTGCGTCGCTCCGAGCAAAACTTTCAACCTTGCAGGACTGGCTACAGCCTCCGTAATTGCCGAAAACAAAAGGATGCTCGACGAATATAACAACGCACTCTCTTCGGTGGGGATAGGGCTGGCCAACACCTTCGGAATTGTTGCATTCGAAGCGGCTTACAGATACGGTGAAGAGTGGCTGGAACAACTACTGCCGTATCTGAGGGGGAATTTCGATTATATGAGGGAATTCATCGGCAAGAATCTGCCAGCGGTGAAGGTGACGGAACTCGAAGGCACTTACCTGGCCTGGCTGGATTTCAGGGGACTGGGGATGACCGTGGAAGAACTAAAAGATTTTCTGTACAAAAAGGCCCGGGTGGGTTTCGAAGACGGTTCGGTCTTCGGAGAGGAAGGTGCCGGTTTCATGAGGGTCAACCTCGCCTGTCCCAGAAGCACCGTCGAGGAGGCTTTGAACAGACTTTTGGAAAGCTACAGAAAAACATTCAACCCTCTAGGGAGAGCTTAGGATCTAGATCCAGAAAAGGCTGTCATCTCGCAGCGCTCACCCTCATGTCATCCCGTGTCATCCCGTTATGATCCTAAACGGGACCTCGTTCTTTACATACGGGATCTCGCTCTTCTCGCTCTTTCGAAGGACGGAGATGCCGGATCAGGTCCGGCATGACGTGAGGCAACTGTCATCCCGGGCTCTGACCCGGGATCCACTCCTTAGGAAACCGTGATTCTGAGTCAAGCTCAGAATGACGGGAAGGGAGTAAGACTGTCATCCCGTAGTGTTCTTATACGGGATCTCGCTCCGGCCCTTCTCGCTCTTCCGCTCACTGTTCTTTTGAACAAAAAACAAAGCTCCTAGCTCCACAACGAAGAACCGCTCTCTATAAGGACGGGTTCACGCTCCGGGACGACTGACGAAGGATGGCCCCTAACACTTTTCTCGCTCATTCTAGCGTGAGGATTCCCAGTTTTCTCAACCTGATTTTCTCGTCGATCACTTCGTTGTTTTCATCGACCGCGAAGGTAGCCCCGTCTATGGTCGCTGTCATTGTTCTACCTTTGGCCACCGACATTTTTCTCAATCCTGGGGCGTCCAGAATTCCAGCGTTTATGGCCGCATAGATAGTCTCGGGTGAAGTCAAACTGGAGATCTTTATGGTCTCCATGGCTTCAAGTATAGTGGCAGATTCGTTTTTCAAGAACTCTTTGTGTCGTTCAATCTTATCGTCCTTCGAAAAATCAGGCAGACCTTTTCTTGCCTCGCTCATGGCTTGTTTCACCATCTTCACGCTTTCGATTATCTCCGCGGGCGTGGCTCTTTTAGTCGCTTCGCAATAGGCCACCACATGTACTATCTGCGGTTGCAGATAAGAGGCCGTGAAAAGGGAGGATACCAGCTGGCCCATCGACATGTGGGGATCGGCCGGGAAGGACATGAGTCCGGGCCGTACCATCGTTACAGGAATGAAGTTCTCACTCTTCAAAGATTCGATCATTTCCTTTTTCGCAAGAGACTTGGCGATATCCATCGAAGGCGAGATCCCGGGAGGCGTGTTCATCATGTACTGGGCCACGTACACCTTCACTCCCAGTCTTTTGGCTGTCAGGGCGGCCAGATACGCCATCGTAACCTCAATGGCGTCGTGGCAGTATCTGAGAGCCCACTGGTGGGCCTCGTTTATCTCGACGGGAATTCCCTTGCCGGCGTTCCAGGCTATCGCGCTCTGGTTTTCCCTTATAGCCTCCAGAAGCTCTCGGTCCGATCTTCCGTCGAGTCGTGAGTACCAGGTGAGCGGGATGGCAGCCCAGGCATTGTTCAAAGTCTCTTTGAAGAGGAGAGAGAACTTCAGAAGTTCTCTCGTGCCCGAATAAGAACGCACTAGCGGATAGTTACCCCTTCGGCTGGCTTCGTACATTCTCTCGAAATCCTCTCTCTTTCTGAAGGGCGCGCCTCCGGCGCCGTCCTCGGAACGAACCATGTTCTCGGGATGGAAGAACCACTGCTGACAATTCTGATCCGGCGCGAGAGAGATGATATCCAGCAAACGAGATTGCGCGAGTTCCTTCACGGCCAGTTCGGTCTCCTCGAGCGTTTGAAGGCCAATATGGTGACGGATCAGGGGGAAAGGCTCTTTGAAGGCTATTCTCTCGAGTAGTTCCTGAGGGTATTCAACGGTTCCTCGCGCTTCGTCGCGACCACGGAGATAGTTGATCACTTCTTCAATCGATTCGCTCCCGTCGAAGACTCTGTCGAACATCCCCGATTCACGGGCAACCCTGGCCGTCTCGACGGTGCCGCCGAAGATCATCTTCTTTTCGATTCCCTCTCTCTCCAGCGCCGTACGTAATTCTCTGAGAAGCTCTCTGCAGGACTCCCCACCAAGCCGGTAGCTTATAGCTATGATATCGGGCGAAATTTCTTTTATACTGTCCAAAAGCTTGTCTATTCCCAGTACGTTGCCGATATACACGCCTTCGTACCCTTCTTTCCTGGCCAGGTTAAGAAAGTTCAGAATTCCTGCAGTGTGAATGTCGCTCCCTATAGCGCCGGCCAGTATCTTATCCATCGCCGTTCCCCTTTTCAACGTAATGCCAGAGATCTTCAACCGACATATCCTTTGCTCCCAGTCGTTCGATGTTTCTACCTTCCTTCCAGAAGTCCTTTCCCATTATCGCCCCGGCTATGTTTATCACAGAGTCCATGGTCTTGGTATCGACGCCGAGTTTTTTCCCGAAACAGCTCATGGGAACCAGGCTCATCGGGACGTCTTCGATTATGTAGCGGTTTTCCATGCTGATCGGCGCCATGATGCCTCTGTAGCCTTCGTTGTTGTGGATAGCGTTGTACAGATCTTCTCCTCTGGCATCGTAGGCGTAATCAAGCCACTCTCTGGCGCCCATCGCCTGAACGCCTAGTTTGCTTGTAACCTCGCAACGCTCTCTATCAACCTCTTCAAGAACCCTCGCTACGGCCGGGCTGATTCCGTCGAGATAGAACTGGAAGTCTCCGTGAGTAGATTCTATCCAGCCGGCGTTCATAATGATCGCCCCGGGATGGAAGATCGCGCCGATATTGTTGAAACTCGTGTAGAGTACGTTGTCTGCGAGCGTAAATTCTGGAATCACATCGCTGATCACCGGCATGAGGAGTTCATTATCCTTTGAAGGTAGCACAGACACCGGTACGGCGTTCTTGATCCGGAATATCCTTACCATCCCCGGACCAGAGATTCTCGATGCAAAGAGAAAGGTCTGTGCCTCGGCCAGTATAGCCTTGTTCCTCACGCCACACTCTTTTAATATCTTGTCAAATTCGAGGGCGCCTCCGGTTCTTCCGGGATTGAGAATGATAATCTGACCTTCCGAGATGAACTTTGAAAGCTTTCGGGCTACTTCCGCGTGCGCGAAGGCGGGCACGACTACCATGATGAGTTCCGCATCGGAAACGGCCTTCTCCATATCCGTTCCGACATACTTGAGCCGGGCCGTTCCACCAGATTCGCCCTCAACTTTGAGTTTTTTGCTTTTCAATATAGGCTGGATTCTGCTCTGACTTCGATTGTAGAGCGCAACTTCGTTTCCACGCATGGCAAGCACCGCGGCAAGAGCCTGTCCGCCGTTCCCCGCACCGATCACAGCTATTTTCATTCGACACCTCCCTTTCCCAGAAGACCGCTGAAGAGATCTCCGTATAACTCAGATTCTAAAACAATAATCCCCCACAGTACAATTATACTTTATTCGTCGTGCATCTTTTTATAAGCCATTCACAGCGATTTGTATATATTTATCTGTTTATCAATTGCGATATACGGTCTCTATGGCTCCTTCACAGTGGTAAACTTCTTTGAAAATATTGAAGTAAAGAGACTCTTCTTTGGTCCTTATACCGGCCTTCTCCCGATCTCTTTCGAACTGTTCCTGACTCACCGTCTCTTGTGCGTATTTTTCCATAAGATTGTAAGAACCCGCTCCGATACTGAACTTCTTCTTTCTTCTCCACACTATCTCGTGTGGCAGCTGGTCTTCGAAGGCCTTTCTGAGTATCCACTTCTCGGTTTTGTCTTTACCGTGCAGTTTCCATTCAATCGGTATGGAGAAAGCCAGCTTCAACATCTCCTGATCCATGAAAGGAACGTCGTATTCGATACCATGAGCCAGAGCCATTCTATCGTCTCTCTGGAAGCCTGAACGGTGACCGTTCTCGGTTATATGTAACAGCTCTGCCTCGATCTCCTCTCCGGCCCCGATCTTTTTCATATAATCGTACCCGGCGAAGAGCTCGTCAGCGCCTTCGCCCATAAAGACGAATTCACAACCGTTTTCACTGGCGAGTTTCGAGAGAATGAAATTCGGTATCGAGCTCCTGACAAGGAGCGGATCGAATGACTCTAGATGATAGATCACGTCCGGCAGAACTTCAAGCATCTCATCGAGATCGTAGAAATACTCCAGATGCTCGGTGCCCAGATGATCGGCGACAACTCTTGCGCATCCTGGATCTTCACCGTCGCTCTTTCCTACCGTGAAGGTCTTGAAACTGCCGACAAACGGCTTCAGGGAGGCCGCGATACAGCTGCTGTCCAGTCCGCCACTGAGGAAGATCGAGGGTTCGCAATTCAGAACTTCAAGTCTTTTCCTTATAGAATCCTCAAGGGTTTCTCTCACATCTTCGATGGCTTTTTCCTTATCGGTGGCGATCTCGCCGGAGTCGATGATTTCCCTGCAGGTGGAATATTCTTTGAAACCTTCCTCTCTGGTAAAATAGTGACCGGGTGGGAAGAGGGCAACTTCGTCGCAGTAAGGTGCGATCGCCTTCAATTCCGAAGCGAAGATCGTCTCTCTGCCTATCAGGCCGTAATAAAGCGGCTTCAACCCAATTGGATCTCTAGCAACTATCGTCTCTTTACCATCGTTCACAGCCAGTGAGAAAGAGCCTTCCAGTCGCTCGAGAAAACGTTTCCCGAGTTCTCTGTAAAGCTGTACGGTCTCCTCCGACCAACCCGATCCTGACGGAGACAGGAGAAAACCGTCGATGACAGCTATGCCTTCTGATGATGAATGTCGCAATTTTGAGGCCGAAAAGGCCCTGCCAGCAACGGAGGCCATCTGATAACCATCTACAGTTTCATAAATAGTTTTTTCTTCTCCCCTGTGTGCCATCAAGTCTAGAGACTCACCAAGGAGTTCTCTGTTGTTACCTGTAAATATGACTATTGCACTCATGCTTATCTCCTTTCGAGGGTAGTTCTGTTGGAATATACCGAACGCGGCTATTATCGGCTGGATTGTTGATCTGCTTTAACCGTATTATACCATATTGACAATACTAGACGCTATAACCTTTATTTTAAGCCATATTCAGTGATATTGTCTTGTTAAATTCCCACTCTTTCGAAAGATGGTGGAGATGCTGGATCAGGTCCGGCATGACGGGAAGGAGGAAAGACCGCGAAAATGGGGACTGACGGGCTCCTGACGTCTGTCCCGTTTTTCGCGAAGACCGGGATCCTGACTAGGAGTACGTCAGGATGACCTGAGGAGGCTGTCATCCCGTAATGCTCCTATACGGGATCCCGTTCTCTCGCTCTTCTCGTTCGCCTCTAAACAGAGGTAAGAGGAATGAGGTCAGAGGTAAGAAGATCAAGATCTTCACGCTCTTCACACCTCCCGCCTCTTACCTCTAGCCTCAGGTCCCCATGGACGGCTCTTCTACGCACTGCTATCCTCAACGAAGAACGAAGTTCCTAGCTCCGCAACGAAGAACCGCTCTTTCGAAGGACGGTTCTTCCCGTTCTTTCGAAGTATGAAATGACAAGCCTTCATGTTAACGAAAAGAACGCGATAGCATCGTAAGTATAATATAGTAAAAACCCTTGATCGATGGAGGAAACCAACATGAGAAGCATACTGATCAACGGAGAGGTCACTTATAATGCGACATCGCAGATATTAAACAGTAGTACCTTCAAGAAAATCCTCTCCGAGCTAATAAAGGACTCAGAGGAGAAGAAGAATTCACTTCTTCCGCTTTTTGAGCCGTTCTTGAAGAATACCGATACGGTTGACACCGCACAGAAGTACGATATAGAGGGGATAATAGAGCTTCTTCTGGCTCTCACGATCGATCCTATAGAGAAGATCGACGGTTCGCCTTACTACTCTTTCCCGAAAATGAGCAACAAGAAGGACCTGCTGGTAAGGTTCGTGGAGAGTCTCTTCTCTCTCTGGAGAAACAAGCACAGGTTCATTATCAAGCATGACGAATATACACCCAACAGGTTCGATAGAATATTCAAACAGATGCTATTGGTTAGAACCAACACAGATCTAAAAGGACTCGTACTCAGCATGTATCGTCAGATACTTATAAACGTTTCGGATATCAGGCTAAAAATTCTCAGGCAGGAACCGGGCGGCGCGCAGGTGGGTTTCATCGTTGACAGGCCCGTGGTGGACCCAAGGATTAAGCTCAAGAACGCCGGCTGGCTGTATGAATTGGAGTATGTCTGGAGTATAGTATTCGAGCCGCCAGTGATCTTTTACACCAAGTCGAACAAGCGCAGGGGAGTCTTCAAGGTCAACGACAGGCCCGTTCTCGATAGAATCGATATCACCGACCCCAAAGACTGGTTCGGCTTTCCGATACACGTTGGAACGAAACTTATATACGTCGTCGTTAATAAAGAGTATCTGGCTCTCGCTTCGGGATTGGGAAATCTCTTCGAGCTGGCCAGCTTCGACATAATAAAGAACAAAAAGCCTGATGGCATTTACATACTGGGTATCGATAATCAATTCTTCGAAGAGCCCAACGACTTCAACGGCGTGATATATAAAGAGAACGACGGTACATATGTTGGTTTAGTCGGAGACGATCCATCCATAGACTACTTCGGTTATATGAAGAAGATGATACTCACGATTCATAACCTGCTGGTTATAGACGAGGGGAGGCTTCCGATCCACGGAGCGCTGGCGCATATAAAATTGAGAAACGGAAAGAAGGCAAATGTCATGCTCATAGGAGACAGCGGCGCCGGAAAGTCCGAGACGCTCGATGCTCTCAACAGGCTCCAGGAAGAGGTATCGGAGGTTAACATACTCATCGACGACATGGGCTCGCTAGATGTCACGGCCGACGGGGCGGTCGTCGCTTACGGGACCGAAACCGGCGCCTTCGTCAGACTGGATGACCTCCAGCCGGGGTACGCTTACTCCACTATGGACAGAAGTATCTTCATGAATCCCAACGAGATAAACGCCAGAGTGATCGTCCCTTACTCCAACTATACGGAGATCATAAAACCGACCAGGATCGATTACTTTCTTTACGCCAATAACTACAACGAGAACGTGAAAGAGAAGATCGCTTTCTTCAAGAAGGCCGAGGATGCCAACGAGGTCTTTTCTAAAGGTGCGCGTATGGCCAAAGGAACCACGACGGAAAAAGGTCTGACGTACAGCTATTTCGCTAACCCCTTTGGGGCTGTTCAGAGAAGAGAGAAACATGAAACGATCGCGCAGCGCTACCTGAAGAGTATGATTGACGGCGGTGTAAAGGTGGGCGAGGTTATGACCCGGCTAGGGATTCATGGTTTCGAGATGGAAGGTCCGCTTCAGGCTGCTAAGGCTCTTCTCGAAGCGATCGAGGAACTCGAGTCATAAAATGTAAAAATAACAGCAAAAGTATGATATCCTTTGCTACGAGATCTTGTGAAAGCGGGGTGTTGAAGTGCCTAAAACGGCAATCAATGTGAGAAATCTGAAAAAGTATTACGGAGAAACGAAGGCAGTTGACGATATCAGCTTCAACCTCATGGAAGGTGAAGTTCTAGCCATACTCGGACCGAACGGAGCCGGGAAGACCACCACCGTGGAGATGCTCGAAGGTCTCAGAAGGCCGGACTCGGGCACAATCGAGTATTTCGAAGAGAAACTACCCCCTTCCAGTGACAGAGTGAAGGAAGAAATCGGCGTTCAGTTGCAGTCTTCGAGTTTTTTTGAGTATCTGTCGGTTAAAGAGACGCTCGACCTTTTCAGGGGACTCTACACCAAAGGTATTTCATCGGATGAATTGATCAAGGAGGTTTCTCTAGACGAGAAAAAAAAGACCTACACGAAGAACCTTTCGGGGGGCCAGCTTCAGAGACTGGCGGTGGCTGTATCGCTGGTGAATGATCCAAAGGTTATCTTCCTGGACGAACCGACGACCGGACTCGATCCGCAGGCAAGGCGAATGCTTTGGGAAACCGTTCTAAATCTCAAGAAGAAACAGAAGACCATTATTCTTACCACTCACTACATGGAAGAGGCCGAACATCTGGCCGACAGGATAATAATCATGGATCACGGGAAGATAATCTCCCGCGGTACTCTCGACGAACTCATAGCTTCGATAGAGACGGAAGATATAGTTTCTTTCAGAGTCAGAGGCGAGGACGAGATTCCACAGGAATTCCTTGAGATGGAGGGCCTCAAGCACGTCGAGAACAGAACATACGCGGTCACTACAAAAGACGTTGAGAGAGCTCTGGGAAGGCTGTTCGAGAGATCCAAAAAATTCGAAATACTGCTTGACGACGTAACTATAAGAAAGCCGAATCTGGAGGATGTGTTCATAACGCTTACCGGTCGAAAACTCAGGGACTGAGGGTGAGATTCGATGAGCAGAATGTTGAAGTTTACCTCAGGACTCTTTAAAAACGAAATCAGGGAGTTCCAGGTAATGTTCTGGAGCTTCATTTTTCCCCTGATTCTCTATTTCATCCTCACGTCGGTTTTTGGAGGAATGGCCACGGGGAATCCGCAGGGCATATCTTTCAATCTGGGAATTGTAAAGGAGGAAAACCTCACGGGCTTCGGCAGGATTCTCGACGAAGTGCTGGGAAGTATAAGCTCCAATGGAGGTCCCTTCGTACAGAAGGAATACGGCAATCTAGACGAGGCCTTAGAAGATCTCAAAAACGGCAAACAGGATATCGTGCTCGTGATCCCTAAAGGAACCAACGCAAAAATGACGGGATCGTTGATGCTCCAGGTTGGCGATGTGCCGCTACGTATGCATTACATCAGCGGAAAGGAATCCTCATCTATTGCTGCCAACATCCTGGGAGAGATCATGAATGAAGTGAACTTAGAGATAAAGAAGCGACAGGATGAGAACTATATAGACATAGCTTCCACAAACCACGTTGTCTCGGCCAAACAAGAGAAGGGCTTCGACTACAACGAGTACATCTTCCCGGGCGTGGCGTTGATGATGATTCTCTCTGTTTCGCTTTTCAACAGCCCCATCGGATTGATACAGTACAGAGTTTCCGGTACCAACAAGAAGCTTTACACAACTCCCTTGAAGCCTCTTGAGTACTTTTCGGCCCATTTTGTCAAGCTGATTTTCACGATGCTCATGTCGCTCGTGCTCCTGTACATCATCGCACTCACGGTTTACAGGGTTCAGGGAACTATCTTCGATCCGGGATTCATTCTATCGCTCATATACTCGATGCTTGTCTCGGTATCGTTTGGTCTGATGGTGGCCTCGTTCGCTAAAAAACTTTCGACCGCCACCGTTGTGGGACAGAGTCTTTACCAGGTGATGATGTTCATGGGAGGTCTCTACTTTCCCGTCTTCGATCTACCCTGGGGATTGAGATGGATAGTCTATCTGCTACCCACGACATACCTGGTGGAACTCAGCCGGCGCTTCATGGGTTACACGATCGCCCCGATTTCCATGACCTGGTTGATAGTCGTTCCCCTGATATGGATGATCTTCTCGGTGAGCGTCTTCGCGCTGAACTTCAGGAAGGTGATGGGTTATGAGTAAAAGCAAACTGAAGCCGATGTTCGTCGCATTCGCCAAAGAGGCTTTCAGAAACAAGCTGGAGGTCTTTTTCACGTTATTTTTCCCGATGCTGTTTCTGATACTTTTTGGCTTCTTCTTCAGTGGTTCCGGCGGGTACAGCAAATCTAAGCTGGGTCTCTTCCAGAGCGGAACAATGGATTTAAGGCCGATAATAGAGGAGTCCGGTGCATGGTCAGTCACCATTTACGAGACCAGGGATAAACTGCTCGAGGCCGTCAGCGGAGGAGAAGTTCTTCTGGGCGTCGCCTTTGACGGGGCAGTTATAGAATACAGCTACCAGGAAGGCGACTTGAGCCAGAGAAGCACCATAACGATGGCCCAGTCGAGCATTTCGGCCGCAGTTGAAAAGAAGATCAACGATGCCAAAACCGTCATAGTCCTTGAAAAGATACCTGAGACGGCTGGCAGGACGACGGCCACAGATGCTGACTATACCATGTCCGGAGTTATCGCAATCTCAATTCTATCGGCGGGAATGTTCTCTGTTATAAGCGTCTTCGGCAGGTACAGGAAGCGCGGGGTGCTCAAAAGATTCAAGATCACCCCGGTGAAACCCATGACCTTCGTTCTTGGAAGCACACTCACGAGGTTTTTGGTGAGTTTCGTCTCTATACTCCTCATAATCTTTGTGAGCAAGCTACTCTTCAAGACGACGTTCCAGATCGACTGGCCAATATTCTTGATCTCAGTGATAAGTTCGACGCTCGGCATGATGGCTCTCGGTCTCTTCCTAACACTTATCTTCAAAAATCCCGAGACGGCCGATTCCGCGGCGAGTATTCTGATGGTCATAATGATCTTCCTCGCCGGGATATACTTCCCGCTGGCTTTCCTGCCCGATTACCTGAGGGTAGTCTCGATGTTCATGCCGGTAAAGTACGTCGGCGAATTGATGAGACATTCTTTAGGAATAGAGCTTTTGTCGAATCTGGACTTCGTAGTTATAAACCTTGTACTCTCTTTGTGTGGAATCGCCTTGCTCTATTTCACCGGCAGGAGATATCTCAAGGCTTCCTGATTAGATATTCAATCTCGCAGACTGCAGACCGGAGAATATATTCTCCGGTCTTTCTTTATTCAAGAGAAATAGCGACCGGTGTTGTAGAATATTACCGACACTTTTATCTGAAAGGGGGAAAATAATGAGTCTTGGAATCAAAATTACCGATGGAATTCACTGGATAGGAGTGAACGACTTTGAAACCCACCTCTTCGAGGCTCTCTGGCCTCTGCCTAAAGGAGTGTCTTACAACGCCTATATGATCGTGGATGAGAAAGTGGTTCTCATAGATACGGTGAAGGGGCCTTACTTTTCGACTTACCTCGATAAATTGAAATCGTTGCTACCTGTGGGAAAGACGGTTGACTATCTGGTCGTCAATCATATGGAACCGGATCACTCGGGCTCGATAAAGGTTTTGAGGGAGGCCTTTCCGGAGGTCAAGATAATTGGCAACCAGAAAACGGCCGATATGCTTGGGGCCTTCTACGGGTTGACGGACAATCTGGTCGTAGTCAGAGATGGAGAGGAACTCTCCCTGGGCGAAAAGAGACTCGTATTCTATATGACTCCCATGGTTCACTGGCCCGAGACGATGATGACCTACGAAAAAAGTACCGGCGTTATCTTCTCGGGAGACGCCTTTGGTGGCTTCGGCGCACTAAACGGAGGCATCTTCGACGACGAGGTCGATGTGGATTACTACGAAGATGAGGTACTTAGGTACTTCTCCAATATAGTCGGAAGATACAGTGCTATGGTACAGAAGGCCTTCGAAAAGCTCAAAGGGGTCGATATAAAGATAATCTGCGCCACGCACGGGCCAGTGTGGAGGAACGATCCAGCTCACATCATAAACCTTTACGATCGATGGAGCAAACAGCAGACCGAAGAAGGCGTGGTACTGGTTTATGGTTCCATGTACGGCAACACTCAGAAGATGATGGAGGCCGTTGCTGCCGGCCTCGTGAAGGGAGGAGTCGAAAAGATAAGGGTTCACAACATTTCGACTTCACACCTCTCGTTCATCATAAGAGATATCTGGAGATTCAAGGGACTGGTTCTTGGAAGCTGCACGTACAATATGGAACTGTTCCCTCCGATGAAGCAGCTTGTGAACGCAATTGAAAACCGGATGATGGTAAACCGCAAAATAGGTATCTTTGGCTCTTACACATGGAGTGGCGGTGCTCTCAAAGAGCTCCAGGAATTCGCCGGCAAGTCCAAATGCGAGCGGGTAGGACCGGTAATAGAAGCCAAAAGCTCGCCGACGGCCGAAGATATAGATCGTTGCGTGGAACTGGGGATGAATATGGCAAAGGCTGTCAAGAGTTGAAATTTGTTCCTGGTGAAAAAAAGTACATAGAGACTTAAAAAAGGGTCACAAAAGGTTAATTGATAAGGGTCAAAAATAGACTAGAATTTAGACGCAAAGATCATGTAGAAGGTCCTGAAAATTCATAATCCCAATTGAATCGTTTACATAAACATGCTAAACCCCACCCCTGTTCGGAAATTTTCCCCAATTGAAAATGGGTCCTCAAAGAGAGGACCCATTTTACTTCTCCACCCGCAAAGTGAGAAGAACGAGATCCCGTATATAAAGAGCGAGATCCCGTATAAGAGCACTACGGGATGACATGAGTGGGGTGGTTAACGGGATGACAATCTCCTCACGTCATCCTGACGCGCTCCTAGTCAGGATGACGGTCTTCGCGAAAAACGGGACAGACGTCAGGAGCCCGTCAGTCTCTATTTTCGCGCAGGGCAGGCTCTTTCTTCCCGTCATGCCGGACCCCGATCCGGCATCGCGGTCTTACGCACAACGCACAACCAACAACGGTTCTTAGTAGGAGCACTACGGGATGACATGAGTGGGGTGGTTAACAGGATGACAATCCCCTCACGTCATCCTGACGCGCTCCTAGTCAGGATCCCGGTCTTCGCGAAAAACGGGACAGACGTCAGGAGCCCGTCAGTCCCCATTTTCGCGCAGGGCAGGCTCCACTATTTTCGCCAAACGAAATAACGGTTTTGGAAGAATGTACTTCTAATCAATATTTGTCCAAATCTGTTATTTCATCCCACTCTTCCAGATGACTGAACTCGGGGGATTCGGCCCAGTCTCTACCTTTACGAATGAAATCCATGAGGTTTTCGAGTATTATCTGGTGTTTGTTTTCCTCGGCCGCGAGCTTGATCAATATCTCTTTCTCGGAAGGCTCTTTGGTGACTTTCGCCTGATCGAGGTACAGTTTCACACTCTCTTTTTCCATTTCCACGGCATGTTCGTAGGCTTCCAGATTGGTTGCCTCGATATCGAAACACCTCGAGTCTTGAAGCATTTCCGAGAACATGTTTCTGGTGGTTTTGAAAGTGTAGGTTCCTCTGTACGTGTAATTCTTGTCTTTGAATCCCTTTATGATTTCATAGTGCCTCTGCTCGTCGTTGGCCAACATGGTGAAAAGCTGCTTCAACTGAGGATCGGAAGTGCACTCGGCCTGTTTCATGTAATAAGCCTTTCCATCGGTCTCGAGCTTCAATGCGTAATCGATTGCGTTCATCATATACCTCCTATCTGAAAGAAAGCGGGTGGTCTTTGACCACCCGCAGCCGTTATATCGCCTTATTCCGCAGCCATTTTTCTGTAGATATCGTATCTCTCTCTGGCATCCTGTTCGGCCTTCTTGAACAGCTCGTCGGCTATGTCCGGGAAGGTTGACCTCAGAGAACTGTACCTGACTTCACCCATCAGGAAGTCCTGGAAGGATTCGGTGGGCTCCTTCGAATCGAGAATGAATGGATTCTTGCCCTGTTCCTTCAGCAGAGGATTGTACCTGTAGAGGTGCCAGTAACCGGCCGCAACGGCCCTCTTCTCCTGCTCCTGGGTTTTCCCCATTCCTATTTTGATGCCGTGGTTTATACACGGTGCATAAGCGATTATTAGAGATGGACCGTGGTATTTCTCGGCCTCAGTCATGGCCTTCAGGACCTGGTTCTTGTCTGCTCCCATCGCAACCTGGGCAACATAGACATAACCGTACGTCATGGCCATTCTACCGAGATCCTTTTTCTTCGTTTTCTTGCCGGAAGCGGCGAACTTTGCGACCGCGCCTGCCGGAGTAGATTTGGACGACTGTCCGCCGGTGTTCGAATAAACTTCGGTATCGAAGACCAGTACGTTTATATCCTCTCCCGAAGCTAGAACGTGGTCGAGACCGCCATAACCAATATCGTACGCCCAGCCGTCTCCACCGAACACCCAGACCGATTTCTTGATCAGAAGATCCTTTCGTTCCTCGATTTCCTTCATGAGCTGGCTGGCCTTTTCATTCTTGCAGCCTTTGGATAGAATGTTTAGAATATCCAGAGCGGCGGCCTTGGATGCCTTCGCGTCTTCTTTTCCCTCAAGCCAGGCTTCGAACGGTGCCTTTACGTCTTCGGGAATGTCCAGCTTTAGAAGCTCCCGAATGATATCGGCAAGCTTGTTTCTTCCCTGTTTAATTGCCATGGCCATGCCGAAACCGTACTCGGCGTTGTCCTCAAAAAGAGAGTTGGCCCATGCCGGTCCATGGCCCTGTGCATTCACGCAATAAGGAGTCGCCGGTGCCGAGGCGCCCCAGATCGAGGAACAGCCTGTGGCATTGGCAATCAACATTCTATCGCCGAAAAGCTGAGTCACGAGCTTGGCGTAAGGAGTCTCTCCGCAACCGGCGCAGGCCCCGGAGAATTCGAGCAGGGGTTTTACGAACTGGCTGCCTTTGAGAGTTTCTACGTTCATCAGATCCTTCTTTTCGGAGATCATGGTGGCGAAGTTCCAGTTGGGAATCTCCTTCTCGAGTTGCGACTCGAGCGGTTTCATGATTAGAGCTTTGTTGGGGGCCGGACATATGTCGGCGCAGTTTCCACAACCGGTACAATCCAGCGGCGAGACCTGTATTTTGTACTGCAGTCCTTCAAAGGCTTTTCCACCGATTGCTTTCTTCATCTCGAAGGTCGCGGGTGCCTTCGAGGCTTCCTCGGCGTTTACCAGGAAGGGCCTTATCGCCGCGTGGGGACAGACGTAAGAACACTGATTGCACTGTATGCAGTTTTCAAGCTGCCACTCGGGGATGTCTATGGCTATTCCGCGCTTTTCGTAAGCCGATGTTCCGCTGGGAAATTCACCGTTCTCTCTTCCGACGAAGGCAGATACAGGAAGCTTATCGCCTTCCTGCCTGTTCATAGTATCGACAACCTTCTTGATGAATTCCGGTCTGTCGGAATTTTCAACCTTTTCATCGACCGCGTCTTTCCAGGCGGCAGGGATTTCGACCTTTACCAGGGCGCTTATCCCCTGTTCGACTGCCTTGTAGTTCATCTCGACGATTTTTTCGCCCTTGCGGCCATAAGATTTCACGATTGCGTCTTTCAGATGCTCTACAGCGTCTTCTATCGGGATGACGTTGGCAAGCTTGAAGAAGGCCGACTGCATTATCATGTTAATCCTGTTTCCGAGACCGATTTCAACGGCTATCTTCGTGGCGTCGATCGTATAGAACTTTATATCGTTTTCCGCCAGGTATCTCTTCATACTGGCCGGAAGATGCTTATCGAGTTCTTCGAGGTTCCAACCGGTGTTGAGAACGAAGGTGCCGCCCTTCTTGAGTCCTTCTAGAAGATCGTACTGATTGACGTAGGCCGGTTTGTGGCAGGCTATATAGTCGGCTTCGTCGATGAGGTAGGTGGATTTAATTGGCTTCTTCCCGAACCTGAGATGCGAGATAGTTACACCGCCGGATTTTTTCGAATCGTAGGCGAAGTATCCCTGAGCATAGAGTTTCGTGTAGTCGCCGATGATCTTTATTGCATCTTTGTTCGCTCCAACCGTACCATCGGAACCAAACCCCCAGAACTTGCAGCGGATGGTGCCCTCCGGTGCGGTGTTTATCTTGTCTTTGATTTCCAGGGACGTATTGGTAACGTCGTCAACGATTCCGATAGTGAAATGATCTTTCGGAGTAGAGGTCTTGAGATTATCGAAAACGGCCTTGATCTGAGAGGGGGTCGTGTCTTTCGAACCGAGACCGTATCTTCCACCGACCACGAGAGGTGCATCTTCGCGGGTGTAGAAAACCGTTTTGATGTCTTCATACAACGGCTCACCCAGAGATCCGGGCTCCTTCGTTCTATCGAGAACGGCGATCTTCTTGACTGTTTTTGGGAGCACTTCGAAGAAGTGCTTCGCCGAGAATGGTCTGTAGAGATGAACCTTGATAACGCCGACCTTCTCTCCCTTCTTGAGAAGGTAGTCCACTGTCTCCTCGATAGTCTCTGTCACCGAACCCATGGCAATAATAATATTTTCGGCCTCGGGATCGCCGTAATACACGAATGGTTTGTATTCGCGTCCGGTGAGCCTGGATATCTCTTCCATGTACCCGGCAACTATGTCCGGAACGGCATCGTAGAATCTATTGGAAGCTTCTTTCGCCTGGAAGAAGATATCAGGGTTCTGAGCCGTACCCATAGTTTTGGGGTGCTCGGGGTTCAGGGCGTCGTTTTTGAAGCGCTTGATGGCTTCGTAATCGACCAGCTTTGCCAGTTCCTCGTAGTCCAGCACCTCGATTTTCTGGACTTCACTTGAAGTTCTGAATCCATCGAAGAAATGCAAAAAGGGAACCCTGGACTTGATCGCCGAAAGGTGTGCGATCGAACCGAGGTCCATTATTTCCTGAACGCTTCCCGAGGCCAGAAGGGCAAACCCCGTTTGCCTGACGGCCATAACGTCGGAATGATCGCCAAATATCGAGAGAGCGTGACCGGCGATTGCGCGGGCACTGACGTGAAAAACTCCCGGTAGAAGTTCGCCGGCGATTTTGTACATGTTGGGAATCATGAGAAGAAGTCCCTGCGACGCCGTGAATGTCGTAGTTAAAGCTCCGGCTGCAAGCGAGCCATGAACCGCTCCCGCCGCGCCGGCTTCCGATTGCATTTCTATAACATCGACGACCTGACCAAAAATGTTCTTCAACCCGTTTGCCGCCCAGGCATCTGCGAGCTCCGCCATGGTGGAAGACGGGGTGATAGGATAAATGGCCGCCACCTCTGTGAAAGCGTAAGCGACGTGGGCGGCAGCCGTATTACCGTCCATTGTTTTCATTACTCGTGCCATTTTTTACCTCCTGGAATCCTTGAAGTTTTGGCTGATCTATATGGTTCATGATATACATGAATTTAGTTCAGTGCTCCGGTCACTGTTCATCTACATTATAGAACAAGTTGCAACAGCTTTCATGGACAGATTTTTTTTAGCCTGTGAACTGCATTAAACAACCTGTCGAAAAAACAGAACTTTCGCTAAGAAAAAAATAGAAAATACAACGAATAAAAATTAAGTCATAAATATCAATAAATAAAATAATTATCTTATCTTGCAAAATAAATTGATATATGATATAAAAATATGATCAAAATTCAAAGGGGTGATTTCATGGCATTATCGAGGAAACAGATTGCGATTATAATCGGGGCTTCCATTCTCCTGACGGGGCTCTTTCTTCCGGCGATTTCTCTGAACGCCAATAATCTGCTGGCAAACATTGCCGGTTCGAGCAACTATATTCAGGCCGACCAGACTTACGGTGTGATACTTCTATTGCTTTCGTTGATTGTGGTGACGCTTGCGATTGCGAAGAGATTCCAATGGGCGTTCATAGGAGCCGTTGCGGCTCTGGGAATACTCGTCTTCAGACTCGTCACCTTTCTTTCGGATATCTCTAAATTCAACTCTCTTCAGAGTAGCATAAATCCAGACCCGTTTTCGCCCGAGTTCGACGGATTCATGCGCATGACACAAGAGATAACTGTCGGCATTTCTCTGAACTGGATAAGTTGGATAGCTATGTTTGCGGGCTCGATAATAACAATAATCGCATTGCTGAGAGAAGATGAAATCAATGAAATCAAGTGAAGCGATTACCTTATATAAATCGAACACAAGAACCTCGAGTCTTACAGTTCCACCTGGTCGAACCACTCTAAAAGATCGGCACGTTCCTTATTTTCCGGGAGGCTGGCAAGGGCTCTTGCCAGGCTCTTTCTGGAAAACTCTATATCTTTCAGAGAAGCTCTTAGCGATTCTATGAAATCCAAGTCCATAGAATCGGAATAAACCACCGCTTCTCTTATCATTCCCTTTCTGACGTTCAATCCTATCTCTATTCCGCCCCAGGCAAAGCGGTTTTCGATCCCGAAGTCAAAATCAGGACTCTTTCCTAGAAGCCATTCTCGTGATGAATACTTTGCGTAAAGAGTACGGACTTCTTCCCGAGAGGCAATTTCATTGTAATTAAGAATCCTGTCTATATGACCGTACTCCTCTATAAAGCCGTTGTACATGGCCCTTTTCATTATATCTATCGTCAGATCGGGTTTAAGATCTTTTAGGTTTACCACTCTAGAAGCGACTGATCTGACGCCTTTAGATTCCATTTTCGCCTTCGAGACGTTCAGATACATCGAAAGCTTGCTCATATCGACGTCTATAAGCACCGTTCCATGGTGATACGATGCCTGCCGTCCATGATAGAAGGCGTTGCCGGAAAACTTCTTGCCCTCGGCCAGAATATCGTTTCGTCCACTGAAGCTTGCTTCAATCCCAAGACCCTTAACTGCATCGACTATTACTGCAAGCTGCCTGTGCAGATTGTATTCTGACCTGGGAAGCAGGAAAGTGAAGTTAAGATTTCCCAGATCATGATAGACGGCTCCGCCGCCCGATAACCGCCGGGCGAGTTTACCGCCGTCCCTCTCAAGGCTCTCTATACGGCACTCTCGCCAGGCGTTCTGGTTACGCCCGATTACCACGGTATGGGCGTTCTGCCACAGATAAAGCACGTTGTTATCGCACGCGTAAGTGTCGAGCAAATATTCTTCTATCGAAAGATTCAACCATGGATCGAAAGAGTTCGACTCTATGTAAGCGGTCTTCAAGGTTTCTTATTTACCTCCGAGTCCGAGAGAGCCCGGCTCTTTTCTCACGTACATATACTGACTGCTGGACAGGTAACTCCTCGGATCTTTACACTGGTCTTTGGAATCGATTATCTCGAAATGCAAATGCGGACCGGTTGCCCTGCCGGTTTCTCCTACCCTGCCGATCAACTCTCCTCTGGCGACCCGCTGTCCCGAATAGACACTTATGTGACTCAGATGGGCATAACGTGTCTTTGAACCATCGGCGTGTAGAATAATTATGTTCAGGCCGTAACCACCGTTGTCGGCAGCTTCGATCACCGTCCCGTCTCTGGCCGCGAAAACCGGCGCACCCTGCTGAACAGCGATATCCAATCCAGAGTGAAAGGTTGAAGTACCGGTGAAAGGATCCTTTCTCCAGCCAAACTCAGAGGAGATCTTTCCGTAAACCGGCCAGGAATACTGAGTGCTTATGTTCACGTTGCTGCAAACACTCACGGCTTCCAAAGGAATGAACAGTCTCTGACCCGTGAAGATCTTAGAAGAGTAACTCAGCCCATTGGCCTTCATTATGTCTTCAACCAGAGCGAAAAAAAGCTTGGCGATATACTCCAGAGAATCGCCCTCCTGAACGTCGTAGAAGAAACCGTCTCTTACGGGAATGTAGATCGCCTGACCCGATTCGAGACATCTGGGATCATCTATGCAGTTGAAGTCGAGAATCGTACTGATTCTGATGTTGTAATCCCTGATGATGTTGAATAATTTGTCGCCGGGCTCTACAAGATAACGAACATAGCTGTTACCGAGAGCGGTGCAAAGAAAAACGAGAATCACAAGAAAGATAAGTCCTTTTACTCTCATCTGAAACCCCCAAACCTTCAGTCTTGTTATGACTCGCAAAATGTAAAAATAGAAAATGATGATAAAATAATACCATAAACTCCCTTTCTAAAAGCAGGCAAACCAGGATAATTCACGGGCCGAAAAAACACAAACACTGTTCATCATTAAAAAAAGACAGGCATAAACTCAGGTAAAAAACTCATTAAAGTATGACGCTTTATAGAGTTCTCACCCCAAGCTCCTAAAGAACCTCTTCAATGGTGGGCAGAAGACCCAGTTGATCTCCCGCTTTTACCTTTCCATCAACTCTCAGGAACTCACCCTGTTCCGTCTTTATCTTTCTGACCTGTTCCATCCTCTTCCACTCGCCTTTTTCATTTTTAGCAATCGTACAGAAAACGAAAACATCGCATTTTTCAAGGATCTGCTCGCGAGTCCACTCTTCGTTGAACTCATGCGACTCTCCAATGTTTGGATGAATGAGTGCGGCTTCCAGAAGCCATGTTCCCTTTCTGTCAGCGTAGCTTGCCGCCGTGACCCAGTAATCTATCTTTTCAAACATCTTCATCCCCTCCATCAAAAGCATACATAAGTTATAGTCTTTTCTGCTACTCTAGAAGGGAGAGCGTTTTTTGGGGAGGTGTGAAGGGTGACTTTTATAAACGATACGTCTCGATCATCTAGAGCTCAAGTCAGGCCACTGGCACTGGAGAGGGTGAAACTGGGCGGTTTCATGGGCAGGTACAACAACATCATGAGATCCAGAACACTGATCTCCCAGTACGAGTTGCTGGAATCCACCGGTAGGCTCGACAATTTCAGGAGGGCCGCGGGTAAGATCGAAAGAGATTTCCAGGGCTTTTTTTTCAACGATTCCGATGTTTACAAATGGCTCGAGGCCGCTTCTTATGCTCTCATCGATAACGACGATCCCGAACTAAGAGAGAAGATAACCCTGACGATCGATGTTATTCGAGATGCGCAGAATGCGGGAGACGACGGCTATCTGAATACCTATTTCACTTTCGAAAAGGTGTCCGCACGCTGGACGGATTTCAAAAACATGCACGAACTGTACTGTGCCGGGCATCTTATACAGGCCGCGATCGCCCACCGCCGGGTCACGGGGAGCGAGGATCTC
Organism: Mesotoga infera; assembly: GCF_900157305.1. NCBI lineage: Bacteria > Thermotogati > Thermotogota > Thermotogae > Kosmotogales > Kosmotogaceae > Mesotoga > Mesotoga infera. The sequence goes on along the minus strand of NZ_LS974202.1, from coordinate 953,876 downwards.
TTCGCAGTCGCCCTGAAATTCGCCGACCATATCGTCAAGATGTTCGGCAAAAACGGGCGCGAGACAACCACGGGCCATCCAGAACTGGAGATGGCGCTCGTTGAACTTTACAGAGAAACCGGAACGAGGGAATACCTTGAACTCGCATCGAGACTTATAGATAACAGGGGAAAGGGGCTCGCCGGAGGCGATGAATACAGGATCGATCATGTACCGTTCAGACAACTGAAAGAGTTGACTGGCCACGCGGTGAGAATGCTTTACCTGGTGGCCGGCGCCGCCGATGTTTTCCTTGAAACAGGTGACGAGACGCTTCTGGCAGTTATAGATCGCCTGTGGGCCGATCTGGTTGGTAGAAAGATGTACATAACCGGTGGAGTCGGTTCCAGACACGAAGGGGAGGCTTTCGGGGAAGCTTTCGAGCTGCCCAACAGGAGAGCGTACACCGAGACTTGCGCGGCCATCGGGAGTTTCTTCTGGAACTGGCGGATGTACATGATATCCGGTGATGGCAAATACCTCGATGTAATGGAGAGGACTCTCTACAACGGCGTTCTTCCCGGGATATCCCTCGACGGGTTAAAGTACTTTTACGTGAACCCTCTGGAGGATATAGGGAACCATGAGAGAAAGGAATGGTATTCCTGTGCCTGCTGTCCGCCAAACATAGCCAGGGTGCTGACCTCTTTCGGAGGTTACATGTACGGGCTCACTCTGGACGAGATAAGGGTGAACTTCTACGAAACGAGCGAGGCCGTCATACCTTTCAGAGATGGAGAAATCAACATATCTCAGAAAACCGGCTATCCTCACGATGGAGAAATCGAACTCACGGTCTCAACGGATCTGGATATGCAGCTTTCTATACTGTTGAGGGTACCAGGCTGGACGGAGGGCGAATTCGACCTTCAAATAGACGGTATAAAACAGAAGGCGAAGGTTGAAAAGGGTTTCATAAAACTCACCGACAACTGGAAGGGGAAGACCACAATACTCCTCGATCTACCTATGGAGATCAACATGATTGCCTCCAACCCGATGATCAGGGAGAACACATACAAAGTCGCCATTGAACGGGGTCCGCTGGTTTACTGCGCAGAAGGAACGGATAATGAGGGGTTCAGCGTTTGGACTCTGTCCGTGCCGGTGAAAAGAGGTTACGACGTACAGATGAACGAAGAATTGCCCGGTGGATACATGGCTATCTCTGGAAAAGGGATCGCTTATGATCTCGATGAATGGGAAGAGGCTCTCTACAAGCCGCTGGCTGCCGTCAAGAACAAAGGCAGAAACGTGCGTTTCACTCTCATACCGTACTACGCCTGGAACAACCGTGGAAGCTCGCCAATGTGTGTCTGGTTGCACGTTCACTGAGAGGTACGAGTTATGAGAATTGGATTGATTCACTACAGAGCCGGACTCATGGATGGAGTCTCTCTAGAGATGGAGAAATGGCGCGCCGTTCTCACGGGCATGGGGCACTCCGTTGAGATCGTGGCCGGTAATTCCTGTCCGGGAGTCGATATAACCATTCCGGGTATAGAATACAACGACGTGAGAAACCTCGCTTTGAACGAAAGGTTGTACGAAAAAGGAGAAATAGAAACTCAGGCGCTCTTTGAAGAAATCCATGAGCGAAGCGAAGAACTTCTTCGCGATTTCGATAGAGAACTCTCGCGTTTTGATCTACTCGTTCCCAACAATATCTGGTCGCTCGGCTGGTCTTTGCCCGCTGGACTGGCCCTTTATATGTACGCCAGAGACTCCGGCAAACCCTTAATCTCGCATAACCACGACTTCTGGTGGGACAGACCTTACTATTCGAGCCCTCACCCCGGAGTCGTCGAAATTCTTGAGAGGTACTTTCCGCCCTCTCTGGAGAACGTATCTCATATAACTATAAACTCTATCTCCGCCGGTGATCTCCTGAGAAGAAGAAAGCTCCGCGCGACTGTAGTGCCGAATGTTATGGATTTCGCGCAACAGTCCTGGACGTCCTGGGAAAAGAATCTTCAGCTTAGAAGGCTTGCCGGTATCGCCGAGAACGACGTAGTCTTTCTTCAGGCTACCAGGGTCACGGAACGCAAAGCCATAGAACTTGCCGTAGAACTGGTGGCCAGGTTCAACTCCCTCTCGCACGTGCTGAAGGGCAGGAGTCTCTACACGGGTCGGGAATTTTCGGGAAGGGCTCACCTGGTTCTAACAGGCCTTACGGAGAAGCGATCTCTCGGATACAGGGAAAAAATCGACGCTCTTGCATCAAAACTGGGCGTGAACGTTGTAGATCTTTCCTATCACTGTTGTGAAACGCAGGAAGAGTTCTTCCAGTCCTACAGTATCGCTGACATAGTAACCTATCCCAGCATACTTGAAGGGTGGGGCAATCAGCTCCTGGAAGCCATGTTTGCACGCAAACCCGTCGCGCTTTTCAAATATGCTGTCTTTAAAAGCGACATCGAAGACAGTGGACTTTCCTTCGTGGACCTTGGAGACAGCTATATTTTGGAAGAGGGACTCGTAAAAATCTCCGAAGAAGCGTTTAACAGGGCCATCAAAAACCTGGTCGATTTACTTTTCAACCGCCAAAAATACCTGGCAACAACCGAAAACAACTTCTCCATAGGGAGTGAAAAATTCGGTTACGGAGCGCTAGAAGGAATTCTCAGAGAACTCCTCTAGTTGCAGTTCCTTGTGAATAGTCGTCGCTATGCAATTGACACTTTAGGAGGCAGAGGCCTCCAAACAGACTAAGAGAAGGTGACAAAACGAAACACGTCCGGCATATCGTCAGAGTTTCTATTTTTATAGCGCTTTTCGTCGTTCTTTCTCTGTGCGGTTGTAAAACCGATGGGTTAACGACCGTAACCGAAGTCATAGACGGCGATACGATAGTCGTAGAATCTCTGGAAGCCAGCGTACGGCTTATCGGAATAGACGCTCCGGAACTCAGGGACGGCAGCAAACCGGCCGGCCAGTACGCCCAGGAGGCCAGGCTTTTCATTCTTGAAAGTTTAAAGAAAGGGAACTCTAAAGTCAGACTCGAACTCCACGGGAAGGACAGTTACGGGCGGAACCTGGCCTACGTCTTCACTCCCGACGGAAAGATGCTGAACACGGAGCTCCTGCGCAACGGACTCGCCAGACCCCTTACTTATGAAGAGACCTCCCACTACAACGACAAGATCGTATCGGCGTATCATGAAGCTTTCAAGAACAGGAAGGGAATCTTCAGCTCTTACAACACCCTCAAAACCGTTGAAGCCTCAAAGATCAAAGACAATCTTAAGCCTTACAGCCAGGGTGGATTCCTGGGAAAAATTGTTTGGGTAGAATTTCTCGTCACCGATATATCAAGGCTTTCTATAAGCGGTAAGGACATAATAGTTAAAATCCGACAGGAAGAAGCCGATCTCTTCATGCCGGAGGGATTCGATTTCAATAAGCTTTATCGAAAAACGGTGAGAGTTTACGGAGAAGTCTGGGAGGACAGCTCGGGAAAGGCATCGATACTCCTCAGAGATCCGGCCATCGAGATCGGTAATATCTCAGATTTCGTCTATCAAAGATCGAACATCGCCGATATTGTTTATGCAGCTCGATTTTTTAAGCTTTTAGAGAACATTCTCTTTTATCTTTAGTGAACCCAATACTTCAACTCGAGAATATTTTAATCCCTGACCCCATATATTCAAATATCCATGCTTAATTGTTGATTTATTCGCGATAAGTTCAGGTTCATTTTCTCGTTTAGTATGTCCCTTATTGGCTAATACAATCCATGTTAACCCGAAAGACTCTCTATCTTATTCACCAAAAGAAAATTGCGGGAATATACTTCACCCAAGAACGATTCGAGCCTGCAAAGGAGGCTTCAATCTTCGGGAGGTGACGTTATGAAGAAACTGCTTTTGATTTCCACCCTTGTGATTTTCGCGCTCTTACTGACTTCATGCTGGCCGGGGTCAATACCTCTGGTTCCTAAAACCCTGCTGATCGATAACACTCATTCATCCAGTGGCGGAGGCATTACGAGAATAGTACAGGCTTTTCAGGCAAAAGGTTATTCGGTATTCTACTCTTCTGTAGTAGGCTTCAACCCTCAAGAATACGGCGCCGTGCTGATATCGGCACCGGAAGTGGCATATACAAACACCGAAAAATCCAAGTTGAGCAATTTACTCAGTCTCGGAGGCAAGATCATAATATTGAGCGAATGGTACAGCTACTACAACAGTGCCCCTTTGAACGCAATCACTTCGTATCTGGGGGTGAATATCTCGTTCAACAACAATCTACTTCTGGATAACGTCAACAACTACAAAAGTCATACCGATTGGGTAACGACCACCAAATTCGAAGCACACACTCTCAGCGTGGGTCTGAACAAGATAGTGTTCTTTGCCACCTCAACTCTCAACGCGGGGGCAAACACGTCGATTGTTGCCAGAGCCGAAGCCACTTCCTACACTCCCGCCGGGATTTCACCTGAATTCTCTGAGGCCAGCAGTGTGGAGAGCGGTGTTCAAAGTGAAGGGTTCTCATCGCAGGATGTTATCATCTCAGTTCCGCTCGTGGTTGCCGCGAGAGTCGGGAGCGGCAAAGTTGTGGCTCTGGGCGACAGCGATATTTTCAGCGGAGATGGTAACTTGCCGGGCGCTTATATCGATCAACTGGACAACTTGAGATTGCTTCAGAACATCATAAACTGGTGATAATGGTCTCGGTCATCAACCGGCCTTCGGGCCGGTTTTTTTACGATTGATGCGCCATTATGGTTGCAGATTTCCTATGAAAGCGATAAAACTCAGATATATTTAACACTCGAGTCGTAGCTTGTGAAACCGAAAAAAGGAGTTCATACCTACATCTTGGATACAGTCAATAGTTTTTTTCCAAAAGCATGTGCCTAAAAGAGCCATTTTAATTACTTAGTCCGATAAAATCACCTGAAAGACTCGACATCTTATTTTAAGTATAGATACTCGAGTCCTAGGATAGTCTTGACCGGAGATGATTTTATTCAAATGGAGGTGATTTCATGAAGAGAATTGTCTTTTTCGGTGTTGTCGTTATACTTGTAATTGCGCTTGCTTCATGCTGGCCGGGGTCAATACCTCTGGTTCCTAAAACCCTGCTGATCGACGATATTCACAACAACGCTATCGGCGGATCCTTCAATATTCTTTTCGCGAAGTTCATTCAAGAGTTCCAGGCAAAGGGCTATTCAGTGAGTCTGGCATCGAGTGTGGGATTTTCCCCTGAAAACTATGGAGCCGTTCTCATCGCAGTGCCCGAGCTCACATATACTGCAGCCGAAAAAAACAAACTATCGAGCCTGCTCAGCCGTGGAGGAAAGATAATACTTCTGGGTGAATGGTACAGCTATTACAACAACGCCCCAATGAATGCCATTACCGCGGCAATAGGAGTCAACATATCCTTCAACAACAACGAACTTCTGGACAACACGAACAACTACGATGGCACAACTTACTGGGTAACGACAACGAAGTTCGAAACACATCCGTTGAGTACAGGATTGAGCAAGATAGTGATCTTTGCGGGGTGCACGCTGAACGTTGGCGCCGGTGCCAGTATAGTGGCCCGGGCGGAAGCTACATCCTATACCGCAAGTGTCGATACTGTACACTTTTCTGCCGAATCATCTATAGGAGTTTCACAGGAAGAAGGATACGATTCTCAAGTCATAATATCGGTACCGATAGTTGCCGCGGCAAGAGTTGGAGTTGGAAAGGTCTTCGCGGTTGGCGACACGAATATCTTCGGCAATGAACCTGGGTCGTACGTGCCGGGAGACTATATCGACATATTCAACAACAAAAAGCTTCTCCAGAACATAATCGATTGGTAGAAGGTGCCACTCTCTAAAAAAAGAAGCGGGCATTATGCCCGCTTCTCTATTTGATTGTTCTTAAAGACTCTTGTGGCAGAACCACCAGTCGTAACAGCCTTCCTTGTTCTTTCTCTCTTCGGCCGTCTTGACATCTGACGCGGGCGGGATTATCACATGATCGCCTACCAGGTCGCTGTTTGGCCAGTCGGCAGGAAGCGCTACGCCTTTGCCGTCAACTACATGGAAGCCTTTTACCATTCTCAGTATCTCATCCATGTTCCTTCCGAGTTCCTGGGGGTAGTAAAGGATCGCTCTGATCTTTCCCTTGGGATCTATTATGAAGACGGCCCTGACGGTGTTAGAACCCTTTGCCGGATGTATGAGACCCAGTGTCTTGCCAACTTCGCCCATATCGTCGGCAATTATCGGGAACTCGATCTTGACTCCGAGCTTTTCTTCAATCCATTCGGCCCATTTGATATGTGAAAAGACCTGGTCTATGCTCAGGCCGATGAGTTCACAGTTCAATTCTCTGAAAGCCTCGTATCTCTTCTGAAAACCGACGAACTCCGTGGTACAAACAGGGGTAAAATCTCCCGGATGGCTGAAAAGCACGAACCACTTACCCTTGTATGCTTCGGGTAAATTCATAACCCCGTGTGTTGTCTTGACCTTCATCGCTGGAAAGTCTTCACCGATCAATGGAATTCTTCCTTCCATAAAGCACCTCCTATTTATAATAATTATAATCTGTAATATCTTGATTATATATGTCTTTACATTTCATGTCAAGCATCAATAACAAAAGGGCCTTTCGGCCCTTTTTTGTATCTCTTCAACAGAGTAGATATGGATTCTGCTCATTATCTGGATAAATGTAAGAACTGACTACTCTGTAATCTGGGAACTTTTCTTCCAGTGCTTTTGAAATGATTGTCAGGTACTCGTTGATTCTCGGGATTACTTCTTCAAAGGAACACTCGCCTTTCAAGGCCATGATCTGCACCTCGAGGACACTGCTGTCCTCTGCCTTCATGTTGAGAGCATCCCCCCGGGCTCCCAGGAGCAACTTCTTTGAGAGCGTCTCGAGTATCATTTTCAAAGCTTCTGTGGATCTACTTTCCGAAACAGTGTACCTCAAATCGCATACAATGTACATGGCGCTCCCTCCTTCGTCTGGTTTCTTCAGTAATGTTTGTAACTAACACAGGAAGGTACCTAACGGTAGATCCGCATTTCTGGAAAAGCCTGTTTTGAAAGACCGAAAATCTGAGAATTTGACCCGAAAAAGCCTGATCCGGTTTGAATATTATACTCCATATACTGATTACGGAGGTTACTCATACATTAGAGCGGTTAATCGTTCCGACGCTGCGCGTCCAGGTTCCTGGTAAACCTGAGGTCAGAGGCCAGAGGTGTGAGGTGTGAAAAGCGTTAAGATCTTGATTTTCTAACCTCTTCAGGGTCATCCCGTAGTGCTCTTATACGGGATCTCGCTCCGGCTCTTTCTGAGGAGGAAAGACCGGGATGCCGGATCGGGGTCCGGCATGACGGGAAGGGAGGAAAGACCGGGGTCCTGACTAGGAGCACGTCAGGATGACGTGAGGGGATTGTCATCCCGTTAACCACCCCACTCATGTCATCCCGTAGTGATCCTATACGGGATCTCGTTCTTTAGTGCCCCCATCCTGTCATCCCGTAATGGTTCTATACGGGATCTCGTTCCTTAACGTTGAAAGAGCAGATTCTGAGTCAAGCTCAGAATGACGTCAAGCGAGTCCGGCATGACGGGAAGGGAGAAAGACCGGGATCCTGACTAGGAGCACGTCAGGATGACGTGAAGGGAGAGTCTGTCTTGAAATGCTCCCCCGCACTGTCATCCCGTAATGGTTCTATACGGGATCTCGCTCTTTCGCTCTTATGAAGGACCATCGAGTAGGAGAGGGGCGGAGCCCCTCGTCCTCTCACAGAACCGTGCGTACGGGGCTCGTACACGGCTCATGGATCGAGTATCGGATACTTCGACAGGGGATGATAGTACGATGTCATATCGAATAAGTTCATCTCTTCAAAGAACCTGTTGGGAATGGCGTAATTGACTGCTTTTGTGTGAGAAGAGCGCCATTTGTTCATTCTCAAATTGACTTTCTCTTCCCATCCAGCCCTTCTAAGGACTCTGTTCAGTTTCTTTGTGCTCTTCCACTGGTGTAGTATGATGGCTCTAAGCCTTCTCCTTATCCAGCTCAAAAGCCCTCTCAAGGTAGATTGTAAGTCTACTATCCTGAAATAGCTGGCAAATCCTCTCAACAGTGGATTTAGCTCTTTCACTATTTCCTTTACCGGTGTGCTCTGGTTCCTTCTTGTAAGTCCCTTGACCTTTCCCTTGAACCTTTTCAATCTGGATTTCTCTATCCCAACTCTCTCGCCTTTTATTTCGAAGCCAAGAAAGTGAAAGCCCTCCTCCAGTGTTGTGATTCTCGTCTTGTTTCTGTTGACCTTGAGCTTCATGTCAATCTCCAGTATGTTGATCGCGATTGCCAGAAACTCTCGGGCTTCTTCCTGGGTTTTCGAGAAGATTAATATGTCGTCTGCATATCTGACTATCCTTATTCCTCTGGCTTTCATCTTCTGGTCGAACTCGTCCAGGTAGATGTTCGCCAGCAGGGGACTTATTACACCACCCTGTGGACTGCCAGTTTTCTGTTGCCTTTCCAGACTCCATCTTCCATTACTCCGCTCTTCAGCATTGCGCGTATGAGTTTGAGTATCTTTCCATCACTCACTCTCTCTGCTACGGAGTCTATTATCTTCTCATGATCCAGAGTGTCGAAACATTTGCTCAGGTCAAGTTCCACTACATTGCACAGACCGTATTTGGATGCAAAAGCTTTCGCCTTCTCCACCGCCTGCCAGGCATTTCTTCCCTTTCTGTAACCGTAACTGGAGGGATGGAATCTTTCCTCGAATATAGGTTCCAGTATCTCCTTGAGAGATTGTTGTACCACCCTGTCTCTCACAGTAGGTATTCCCAATTGCCTTGTTTTACCATCTGCTTTTGGGATTTCTACTCTCCTGAGTGGCATGGGCATGTACTCACCGCTCTTGATTTCTTCGGATAATCTCTCGATTTCTTCAAGGAGTTTCTCCCCGAATGATTTTACGGTTACTCCGTCTATCCCAGGAGCTCCTCTGTTGGAGTTTACCCTGTGATAGGCTTTCAATAGGTTCTTCTTCGAATAGACTTTGTCGATTAGACTGTAATACTTCATCTCTTTCTCCTGCATGCTCCCTTCCAACAGCTCCAGCCTCAGATATTGTTGCGACAATTAATGACTGGCTTCTCTACCCTCCCGGGAATATGTACCTTGTCTTTAACTGTCTGACCTAAGTCTCTTCACTGTCTTCCGATCACATTTCTTCGATCCTTCTCCCCTTCGCAAGTGATGGAGCCTTTCGACCTCCTCATCACCCCCTTGGCTTATAGCCAAGGTCCCTTCTCCTTTCGGAGAGGTTCTTCACTACTACGGGTTCATCTGCCATCCTCCTGAGCTTTCCCTTAACTTGGATCTCCTCCTTGCTAACGGTTACCCCTTTCGGACTCATGAGGACTTCCCCGGGTAAGATACACCACTTTCATCCGAATCCTGCCATCCGAACCTTTACAGCTGGAGTCAGGGCTTTCCCTTATCTCGCAGGGTTACCCTCTGTAACGGCCATCTCTGGTTCACTTTCGTTCAGTTCCGGACTTTGCCTCGGGCTTCCTTCAGATTCACCGTTACCAGTGACACCCTTGCCTCTGGCTAATGCTTCTTTGACTCCCCACATTCGGGTCTTTCACCCTATAGTTGTGTACCATGCCGGGCGCACGAGATTCTGAGTCAAGCTTAGAATGATGGGAAGGAAGAAGGACCGTCATCCCGTAATGATCCTATACGGGATCTCGCTCAGAAGAGCCGTCCTTCGTTGTTCGTCCCAGATCATGGACCCGTCCTTCGTGCAGTTCCTCGTTCCGACGCTGCGAGTCCAGGCTCCTCGTTCCTGGTTCAAGACAGAGGAAAGAGCGATCGAGTAGGAGAGGGGCGGAGCCCCTCGTCCTCTCACAGAACCGTGCGTACGGGCCTCGTACACGGCTCATGGATCGAGTATCGGATACTTCGACAGGGGATGATAGTACGATGTCATATCGAATAAGTTCATCTCTTCAAAGAACCTGTTGGGAATGGCGTAATTGACTGCTTTTGTGTGAGAAGAGCGCCATTTGTTCATTCTCAAATTGACTTTCTCTTCCCATCCAGCCCTTCTAAGGACTCTGTTCAGTTTCTTTGTGCTCTTCCACTGGTGTAGTATGATGGCTCTAAGCCTTCTCCTTATCCAGCTCAAAAGCCCTCTCAAGGTAGATTGTAAGTCTACTATCCTGAAATAGCTGGCAAATCCTCTCAACAGTGGATTTAGCTCTTTCACTATTTCCTTTACCGGTGTGCTCTGGTTCCTTCTTGTAAGTCCCTTGACCTTTCCCTTGAACCTTTTCAATCTGGATTTCTCTATCCCAACTCTCTCGCCTTTTATTTCGAAGCCAAGAAAGTGAAAGCCCTCCTCCAGTGTTGTGATTCTCGTCTTGTTTCTGTTGACCTTGAGCTTCATGTCAATCTCCAGTATGTTGATCGCGATTGCCAGAAACTCTCGGGCTTCTTCCTGGGTTTTCGAGAAGATTAATATGTCGTCTGCATATCTGACTATCCTTATTCCTCTGGCTTTCATCTTCTGGTCGAACTCGTCCAGGTAGATGTTCGCCAGCAGGGGACTTATTACACTACCCTGTGGACTGCCAGTTTCTGTTGCCTTCCAGACTCCATCTTCCATTACTCCGCTCTTCAGCATTGCGCGTATGAGTTTGAGTATCTTTCCATCACTCACTCTCTCTGCTACGGAGTCTATTATCTTCTCATGATCCAGAGTGTCGAAACATTTGCTCAGGTCAAGTTCCACTACATTGCACAGACCGTATTTGGATGCAAAAGCTTTCGCCTTCTCCACCGCCTGCCAGGCATTTCTTCCCTTTCTGTAACCGTAACTGGAGGGATGGAATCTTTCCTCGAATATAGGTTCCAGTATCTCCTTGAGAGATTGTTGTACCACCCTGTCTCTCACAGTAGGTATTCCCAATTGCCTTGTTTTACCATCTGCTTTTGGGATTTCTACTCTCCTGAGTGGCATGGGCATGTACTCACCGCTCTTGATTTCTTCGGATAATCTCTCGATTTCTTCAAGGAGTTTCTCCCCGAATGATTTTACGGTTACTCCGTCTATCCCAGGAGCTCCTCTGTTGGAGTTTACCCTGTGATAGGCTTTCAATAGGTTCTTCTTCGAATAGACTTTGTCGATTAGACTGTAATACTTCATCTCTTTCTCCTGCATGCTCCCTTCCAACAGCTCCAGCCTCAGATATTGTTGCGACAATTAATGACTGGCTTCTCTACCCTCCCGGGAATATGTACCTTGTCTTTAACTGTCTGACCTAAGTCTCTTCACTGTCTTCCGATCACATTTCTTCGATCCTTCTCCCCTTCGCAAGTGATGGAGCCTTTCGACCTCCTCATCACCCCCTTGGCTTATAGCCAAGGTCCCTTCTCCTTTCGGAGAGGTTCTTCACTACTACGGGTTCATCTGCCATCCTCCTGAGCTTTCCCTTAACTTGGATCTCCTCCTTGCTAACGGTTACCCCTTTCGGACTCATGAGGACTTCCCCGGGTAAGATACACCACTTTCATCCGAATCCTGCCATCCGAACCTTTACAGCTGGAGTCAGGGCTTTCCCTTATCTCGCAGGGTTACCCTCTGTAACGGCCATCTCTGGTTCACTTTCGTTCAGTTCCGGACTTTGCCTCGGGCTTCCTTCAGATTCACCGTTACCAGTGACACCCTTGCCTCTGGCTAATGCTTCTTTGACTCCCCACATTCGGGTCTTTCACCCTATAGTTGTGTACCATGCCGGGCGCACGGGATGCCGGATCGGGTCCGGCATGACTTAAGGTTGAAGTATCTCCAATCTACTTCGAAATCCAGCAAGACACCTAGTGATACGCTCACAATCTTCACAGGCTATATAACTTTTTTAAGGCAATGAATTTGTACATTTTATTCGCCTGTGTTATGTCAAACCTGGGCAGATCATTTAAAATCATCGAGCCTGACTTTTCCAAAAAAAGACCCGGTAGCGATTCACCGGGTCTTTTCGTATGGTTTGGTTCGATCTCAGTAAGTCTCGCAGAAAAGCTCGAAGTAGCTTTTCGGGTGTTTGCAGGCCGGGCATATATCGGGCGCTTCTTTGGCCTCGAGAATATAGCCACAGTTCCCGCATTTCCACAATACTTTCTCTTCCCTCTTGAAGACTTTGCCCTTCACGACGTTATCGAGTAGCTTCAAGTACCTGGCTTCGTGTCTGTTCTCGACCTTAGCGATCTGTCTGAAGCTGTTGGCGACATCCTTGAAGCCTTCCTTTTCGGCCACATCGGCAAATTCTGGGTACAGTATAGTCCATTCTTCGTTCTCTCCGGCCGCCGCGGCCTTGAGATTCTCTTTGGTGGTTCTCAGCTCTACCGGGTAGTCGGCATCGACATGTACCGTTATCGGCAGTTCGCTTGCCATTCCTTCAAGGATGTGTTTGAAAAATACTTTCGCGTGCTCTTTCTCGTTATCGGCAGTCTCGGTGAAGATCGCGGCTATTTGCTCGTAGCCTTCCTTTTTCGCGACGGAAGCGTAAAACGTGTAGCGATTCCTCGCCTGTGATTCTCCCGCAAAGGCCTTCATAAGGTTTTCAAGTGTTTTTGTGCCTTTAAGATCCATTTATTCACCCCCAGGTTTGAGATATTTTTTGGTTTTCTTGTCAGCTCGGTTGAATTTGAGATGGAAATCATTACTCTTTTAGTATATTATAAATTTACTTTGTTTTGTTCGATGGATCGGCTAGATCGTTAATTCTTATCTTCAAACTGACCGGCCGAGTCGATTCCAAAGTTTTCGTTTTCAACGTTTCCGGCCGGTTCCATATGGACATGTACATCGTACACACTCTCATGACCTTCAATTATCGCCTTTTCTACGTTCTTAGCCAGCGTGTGCGCCTTCTTCACCGTGAGCAGCGGATCCACCTCAATATCCAGATCGACAAGGTATTTGTGCCCCATTTTTCTCACCCTTACCTTGTGAGGGTTCTGGACGCCGGGAATTTTGGAGACGGCTTCGAAGATTATATTGTATATATCGTCACCGGGTTTGAGACCGTCCATGAGCTCGAAGTTGGTCTCCCAGAATAGTCCGACGGCCGTCTTTATAACCATGGCAGAAACGGCCAGGCCGACAAGCGTGTCGATTATCTGGAACCCCGTGAGGCTAACCAGAATGGAACCGAAAAGAACGGACAGAGATATTATTATATCCGATCTCATGTTCAGGGCATCGGCCTTGAAGACCGATGAGTCGATTTTTCTGGCTATCGCCAGCTTGTATCTGTAGAGTGCGTACTTCCCGATCGCCGAGATCATAGCCACCGTAACCACGAGCGGTAGATTCTCAACCGACGAACTTCCCGAAAACAGCTTCTCGATAGAACTCATAGCCAGTTGAGCGCCGGCGAAAAAGATAACCATCGATACTATCTTCGAGGCTACGGCATCGGCTCTCTCATGACCGTACGGGTGCTGCGCGTCTGGTGGCTTATTGGAGACCGATGTCGATACCAGAGTGATCAGCGACGTCAGTATGTCCGTCGATGAGTCTATACCGTCGGCCAGTATCGCGACGCTTCCGGTGAAGAAACCGGTCAACAACTTCAGAACTGCCAGAATGGCGTTGCCCACTACGCCGATTATCGATCCGATCCTCGCTGTCGAGGCCCTGTCTTTATTCTCCATCTAACACCTCTATCGCGCTCGAGAGGCCCGCCATACTCCACCTGCCCCTTTGCTTTTCCAGTCTTCCATTTATTACTACAGGGGTTCCGGTCGTGTCGAGCGTCGCTCTAGAATTGCCTGTGTTATGGTACAAAATAGCGTTTCCTTTGCTCCCGTGGAGGTTGATCCTTACCAGATCCTTCTTTCTGCTTATGCTTTTGATCGTGGTGAACCTTAGCCAGGGATTATCCCTCCTGAATCTCAGTATGTTTTTGAAGCGCTCGAAATAGCTACCAGCGATACCGCTCTGCGCCTGGATGGATACGCCGCCGTGCGGGCGGTTCTTTCCCAAAGCCTTCCATTCGGTCTGGTCGGGTCCATAACCGTTTTCGTACCAGAGGAACGGTTCCAACTGTTCTTCGTTGAAGTACTCGTCGTAAACCCCTTCCATTCCCAGCTCTTCTCCGTAGTACAGAAAGGGCAGTCCCGGGAGAGTGAGCAGTACCGTAAGCGCCAGAAGAGCCAGATCCCTGTCGCCATTCATGGAGCTGACGAGCCTTGTCATATCGTGGTTGGTCAGGAAAGTACCAGACTCGTAACTACGCTTGGATCTGAAAAATCTCTGCATGTCCGTCTTCAGAGCCTTTACGAGCGATTCGGCGTTCCTGGAAGCTATCGCCAGCTTCAGATCTTCGGCCAGGGGGAAGTTGAAACCGATCCCGAAGATGCTCGAGTACATATCCACGATCCTGGCGTCGTCCCAGACCTCGCTAACGAAGAGACAATCGGGGGAGATCGCGCGACAGTGTGAAGTCATCTCCTTCCAGAAGGCGATGTTCCTACTGTGCTGGTACTCGCAAATACCCTTCTCGATGGAGAAATCGAAAATGTGTTTGGCCGCGTCGAACCTGAAACCATCGAATCCCACAGAAAGCCAGAAAGTCAAAACCTCTTTTATCTGTTGCCATAGAGAGGGCGACTCGAAATTGAGATCGGGACTCCCCGGTCCGAAGAGCGCATATACCCACCGGCCCGAGTAATTCGACCAGACCTGTTGATTGTCCCAGTGGCGGCGCGCCTTAAGCCACTCTTCACTTTGCAGAAAGAGGTACCAGTCGCAGTACGGTTTCTCGCCGTCCAGAGCCTTCAAAAACCATTCATGGCTGGGTGATGTGTGGTTGAGCGGGAGATCAAGGATCACTTTGAGATCTCTTTTGTGCGCGCCGTAAAGGAAGTTTCTCAAGTCCTTCAGATCTCCATAAATCGGATTTATGGCGAAGAAATCCGTTACGCTGTACCCATGGTAAGCGGGAGATTGCATTATGGGAAGCAGCCAGATTCCTTCCATCCCAAGTTCGGCTATGTAGTCGAGCTTCTTTTCGGCTCCCTTCAGGTCGCCTAACCCGTCGCCGTTTCCGTCGCAGAAGGAACGGAGATAAAGCTCATAAAACAAAGTTCTTCCCTCCAGTCAGTGTGGACTAATTTGGACCGGTCAACTCAACATTAGAATCTTACATCTTATCACGGTTGTTGGATTATTTCTTGTGATAAAATTTTCTCTAGCCCCGGTAGAAGGAGATGGAATCGAATGTTGATTGAAGAGTTGCTCGGCAAGGGCGAAAAGATGAACGCCAGCGATGTTCACATAACCTGTAGAGGAAACGTCATGTATAGGGTTGATGGCGAGCTGGTCGAGGATATTTTTATTACGGACGATATAATGATGAGGAAGATCCTCTCAGAGCTTCAGAGTCTCACCAACGAAAAGTTCGAAGAGTCGGAAAAGAAAGAGATCGATTTCTCTTTCGGATTTGGTTCTTCGCGGGTGAGAGGCAATTTTTTCTATTCAAACAAGCTGCCGGCACTCGCGCTAAGGCTAATACCCAAAACGATAAGAACGCTCGACGATCTCGGATACCCGGAGCTATTCAAGGAATTCTGCAAGCCTGACAAAGGGCTGGTTCTGGTGGCCGGTCCCACCGGAAGCGGTAAATCGACGACACTGGCCGCCATGCTGGAGAATATAAATCGCACCAGGCATGTTCACCTCATAACCATAGAAGATCCGGTCGAGTACGTCTTCGAGCAAAAGAACGCGTTGATCCATCAGAGAGAGCTAGGACCTGACACACAATCCTTTTACAACGGCCTGAAGTACGCTCTCAGGCAGGACCCCGACGTGATTCTCGTTGGAGAAATGCGAGACAGCGAGACCATGGAGCTGGCCATGACCGCCGCCGAGACGGGGCATCTGGTCTTCTCCACCATACATACCAATTCTGCGGCTACGACACCCGAAAGAATCGTCGGCGTTTTTCCGCCCCACCAGCAGAACCAGATATCCATGCAGCTGGCCAACACCTTGATGGCCGTCGTTTACCAGAGGCTTCTAAAAAGACGCGACGGTAAGGGAAGAGTCGCCGTCATAGAGATCATGGTGGTTAATCAGGCCATAAGGAATCTCATACGTGAACAGAAATTCCACCAGATAGAGTCAATGATGCAGGCCGGAGTGAAATTCGGTATGGTCACGTTCGACGACGCCCTTGTGGAGATCTTCAAGAAGGGGATAATAGACAAAGATCAGCTTTTGTCCTACGCTAGGGACGCCAGTTCGATGGCCAGGAGGAGTTTTTGATGAATCTCGAAAAGATCATGGAAGTCTTCCGGGAAAGATTCAAAGAGGTCGAGGCCCAACTTTCAAGGCCCGAAATCGCCTCCGATCCGGAAAGACTTATGGAATACGGCAAAAAACATGCCGAGCTCTCCCAGATAATCGAGCTTCACGGGAGGATAGAGATCATGAAGAGAGAACTCGACGACTGGAGCGAAATGAAGAACAGCAGCGAAGAGGAAGAGCTCGAAGAGATAGAGAAAACCATCGATGAATTGAACGTGAAGATCGCGACAGAAGAGCGCAATCTCAAGTCGCTTCTAGTTCCTGATCTGGCCGACGACAGGAACATAATAATAGAAATCAGGGCGGGAACGGGCGGCGAAGAGGCGGCCCTTTTCGGCTCCGATCTCTTCAGAATGTACAGCCGCTACGCGGAGCGCAACAACTGGAAGTCTGAAGTTATAGAAGTGAGTGAAACAGATCTCGGCGGCCTCAAAGAGATCATCTTCCAGATAAAGGGTCGGAGCGTTTACAGCAAGCTCAAATACGAGAGCGGCGTTCACAGGGTGCAAAGAGTGCCCACAACCGAATCCGGCGGGAGAATACACACCTCGACCGCCACAGTGGCGGTACTCCCCGAAGTCAGCGAGACAGAGGTAAGGATAGAGCCTTCCGATCTCAGGATAGACACGTACAGGGCCTCGGGGGCCGGCGGGCAACACGTAAACAAGACCGACTCGGCCGTCAGGATCGTCCATATCCCCACCGGAATAGTGGTGGCGGTGCAGAAGGAACGATCACAACACCAGAACAAGGCCCGGGCGATGGAGCTGTTGAGGGCAAAACTGTACGACATGTACAGCTCGAAGGCCGAGAGTGAAGTAACCCAGACCAGAAGATCACAGATCGGCACCGGAGAGCGGAGTGAAAAAATCCGGACCTACAACTTCCCGCAGAACAGAGTGACCGACCACCGGATCAATTTCACCAGTTACCGCCTCCTGGATATAATGGATGGAGATATAGAGGAACTTGTCACTGAACTCTCCGCCGCCGATATAAACAAGAGGCTCGAACTCCTTCACAAAGAACTGGTGGGTTGAGCCATGAACGGTCGAGTGTGAAGGTCACATTTCGAGCTTTGCCAGAACCCGCATGTTCAGCCCGTAAAGAAACGACCCGACAGCCGCAAGCGAAATGAAGGCGATGCCGAAAGAAAAGGTGTCGGCCATCTTTCCGAACGACGAGAAAATGACTATCATGACTACGCTGAAAACCATGCTGGAAAACGAGATGATCGTCGCTCTGTACTGCGATGGAATGAGTCTGTTTATGTAATCGCTGCTGGTCACAAAGAGCATGGCTTCAAACATTGATATTAGAATGAAAAGGGTGCCTTGAATGGGGCCAGGGCGAGCGCCCATATAGAAATCACTGCCGCCAACGGCAAAACGATGAGCATCCTCTTCTCTCTGAGCAGCGTCTGGAGTTTGTGAACCTTTGAGGCCGTCACTCCCGCTGCAAGAGAGCCGATAGCGAGCAACACCCCGATCTGGAATTCACTCATTCCCTCGCCCTTCCAGAAGTTCTGCATATAGAAGAAAATACAGGTGCAAAAGGCCAGCATGGTTTGCGTAAAGAGAATCAGGAAGGCCACCTTTCTGGTCTTCGCGATCACGCCGAAGCTATCCGCAATCTGCCTTGCAAAACCCTTCAGGCTACGCTTTGGCGAAAATCCGGTCGAATCCGAGTCTATCGGCGGTTCAACGAAAAGCAAAGAGTAGCCGATGGTGAAGGTTATTATCGCCGCCGACACCCAGAAGGCAAGGTGATAATCGAGAGTTCCGAGGAGACCTCCGACGAGGAAGGCCACGATCGATGAACACTGAAAGATGGCCTCCTGTTTTCCTGCAATTCGCATAAACTCTTCGCTCTTTCCGAGATATTTCAGTGAATCGTAGACTAGAGCCTCTCCCGAACCGGATTCTAGATTGTATGAAAGGGCAGAAAACACCATGAAAAAAAGAAAATGAGTGAAATCGCTGGAGGCTATCAAAATCAGAATGCTTGCAAGAGACATGCAACGTCCCAGGGCACGGCTCAGTTTTCTTCCGAAAAGATCCGCGATCGAACCGGTAGGTACCTCCATAGCCAGCGAAGTGACGTGGAATATGCCCTCCAATAATCCGATCTGCGTCAGGCTCATTCCCTTGAAGGCCATATAGATCATCCACAGGCCGCCAGACAGCCTGAGGTTCATTAAGAAAGAGAATACGTAGTTCCTGCGTATATTTTTTTCCATTCCAACAGCCAGTTTATCCATTCAAAACCTCTCCTAAAATAAAAAGGCCGTGACTCCCGTCACGGCCTTGTATACTGATGCTTTGAGGCGGTTTAAGCTCCGGTACCGAGCCTGACGAGGTAGCATTCACCCACGGAATCGGCAATTCCGCCGAGGATCGCTCTTCTGTGAGCCTGGATAATATCCAGCATGAGATGCCACCTCCTCTTTATCCGAGAGAAATTATACACTCCGTACGGGTGATTATGTATATAATTTTCCATTCGACATCACGAAAAATATGCAAGAGTCCAGAGAATTCTGATATAGTATTGTTGTAGGACATCCTACATCTTGATCGGGAGGGTTGCATATGTCTCACATTCCCGTAGAGAACCGCGGTCACAGCTCTTTGATAAGCGTTATTCAAAACGAACTCAAGACCAGGATAGTTAACGGAGCCTTCAAGCCGGGAGAGAAGCTTCCTTCCGAGCCGGAACTCGCAATGGAGCTGGGGGTGAGCAGAAACTCCTTGAGAGAGGCGATCGGTCTTCTCCAGAGAGAGGGCCTTCTGGTGAAGCGTCATGGTGTGGGCAACTTCGTGACCGACAGGTATCCGTTGATCCGTGGAGGAATTGAACGACTTGCCGGGATCACTGAGTTCATAAGGGCGCAGGGGTTCAAGGCCGGAAGTAAAATCACCAGATTCGAGCTCCTGGAATGCCCGGGTGAGATAGGCCAGAAGCTCGATACAGAACCGTGTGAAAAGATCTTCATAATGGAGACGATCAAGTACGCCTCAGAAGTGCCGGTAGCGCTCTGCGTAGATTTCATTTCCCGTTCGATCGCCGGGAACATCGATCCGGACAGGATTCACAACTCCATCTTCGACGGTTTGAGGGATCACTACGGAGTGGATATAAGGTACGCCGAGTGCGATCTGATACCTATGACCGCTGGAGAGGAGTTGACCGGAAAGCTCTCCGTAGAGACCGGAACGCCGGTTCTGCTGCTGGAGCAGATACATTACGATTCGCAGAACAGAAGGGTCCTGTACTCCAAAAGTTATTTCCCTGTCGGTAAGTTCACTTTCAAGTTGATCAGAAGGCGCTAAGATACCATTACCAAGGAGGTGAGTGCGTTGAGAAGGCTTTTTGTACTGCTGGTACTGTTGATCGGGATTTTTCTCTCTGCAACGACCATCGAGGTTTTGTGGATGGGCTGGCCACAGGATCAGGTCATGCAGCTGGTGAAAGCTTTCAAGGACGAGAACCCCACTATCGAAGTGGACATTCAACTTGTTCCGTTCGGGCAGCTTTTCCAGACTCTCGAAGTGAGACTCGCCGCGGGCGATGGGACGCCGGACGTTTATATCGTTGACGGTCCTAACACCGCGTCTTACGCGGCTAGAGGCTATTTACTGGCCCTGGACGATTATTTCACGGATGAAGAGATGGATGACTGGTTTAGCTCATCGATCGAAGAGGGGAGCTACAACGGCAAGTTTTATTCGGTACCATACGGCACATCTTCGGCCGGGATTTTTTACAACAAGGCCATTTTCAAGGAGTACGGAATACCCTTTCCACCCGAAAGGATCGACGAGAGATTGACATGGGATGAGGTTGTCGAAATTGCTAAAGCTCTCACCAAAGACACGAACAACGATGGTATAACTGACATTTGGGGCCTGGTGATCGAGCAGATAGACAGACCCTATCTTATATTCCCGATCGTACAATCGCTTGGAGCTCAAGTACTCTCCAGCGACGGGTTCGTCTCGCAGGGATATATCAACTCCAAGGAGTTCATAGAAGGCACAACTTTCTACTGGAAACTCTTCAACGAGTGGAAGATAAGTCCCCAGGGCGTTTCCGATTCAGCCATCGCCAGGGAGTATTTCGGTACCGGCAAGGCGGCCATGATGCTGGGCAACGAATGGAATATACGCAGGATGTCCCAGTATCCTTCGGTCGAATTCGGCCTGACACCCTTCCCTTATTTCGAAGGAGGAGCGATCGTCACTCCCACCGGAAGCTGGCATGTGGGAATAAACTCGAAAACCAAGAAGCTCGACGAAGCTCTGAAGTTCACCAAGTTCATTACCGGGAAAGAAGCCGTAATAACCTGGCACTTGCTGAACGGCATCGCTCCGGCTAGGTACGATGTCTATGAGGCCCTGCCCGAGGTCTTCGAAAATCCGATGTGGCAGACCTTCCTGTATGAGATGGAACACACCGCCGTGGCCAGGCCGGTAACGCCCGGTTACTCGCAATACGAATTGATGCTCAGAGAGGCTTTCAACTCTATTCACTATGGGGCCGATCCTAAGAAAACCCTTGACGATGCCGCAATTAGAATCGATAGAGAACTGAAGAGGTACAAATGATCGAAGGGGATCGTATTTGAATTTAATCTGGATGGTGCGGAAGTGTTCAGAAGTGGCAGAGTTGCATGGTTTTTTATATTACCCGCGCTGGTATTTCTTTTGTTGTTCAAGATCTGGCCGATAGGCGTCTCTTTTATCGAGAGTCTGACAACGACCAGTTTCAGAGGAACAAAGTCTTTTGTGGGATTTGAAAATTACTCCTATCTGTTCAAGTACGATCCCGTTTTCTGGAATTCCTTCTGGGTAACTCTCCTTTATTCGGCGATAGTCAACCCGCTGATAGTCTTGAGTTCCTTGCTCATGGCCTTGTTGCTCAACGGGTCGCATTTCTTCACAAAGTTTTTTCGAACGGTCTTTTTTCTGCCCACGGCGATCTCGTACGCGGTGGTCGCGGTTATCTGGTCAATCGTGCTCGACCCTTACTACGGACTGGCGAACAGTTTTTTAACTTCGCTAGGTCTTAAGCCACAGCCTTTTTTCGCCTCGCCCAATCAGGCGTTGTGGGGATTGATAATGCTGAACGTTTGGAGAAGTTCGGGATACTGGATGATGTACTTCCTGGCCGGCCTGCAGAACATTCCGGAAAGTCTCTACGAGGCGGCCGAAATGGACGGCGCATCGACCCTCCAGAAGACTCTGAAGATAACCCTGCCGCTCTTGACACGAACTATGTCTTTCGTTCTGGTAGCCAACACGGCCTTCAATTTTCTCAGTTTCGCTCCGGTATATATAATAACTAAAGGCGGACCGATGGGTTCGACCAACCTGCTCATGTACGAATCGTACAAGAGCGCCTTCGTGAATGCCGATATGGGCAGGGCATCGGCCATTACGTCGATACTTCTTGCGATCATTCTCGTCTTCAGCTTCTTCGAATTGAAGCTGACGAAGGCGAATTTTGAGTATTGAGGCGAGATTTATGAAAAGTGGCAGAGTCTGGAAAACAACATCGCTTTTCATAGTGCTGGCGATCATCAGTCTTTTCTTCATAGTGCCGCTGGTATGGATAGTAGCCTCGGCCTTAAGGCCGGCCGGATCGCTTTACCAGTACGCCAATCCCCTTACCTGGAGGACTTTCATACCCTCGAAACCGACGCTGGAGAATTTCGTACACATCTTTTCGAAGCTCAACTTTGGCAGGGCAATCGCCAACAGCCTTTTCGTTTCGCTAGTTACGATACTTCTCACGGTCTTCGTTTCATCGATGGCTGGATTTTCACTGGCGAAATTCAGTTTCAGAGGAAAGAACCTGGTCTTTGCCATAGTGTTGATAACCTTCATGGTTCCGTTCGAATCGATCGTGATTCCGCTTTATATTCTTGTGAAACAGCTAAAAATAGACAATACTTATTGGGCTCTCATACTTCCGGGCGTGGCGAACGGGCTGGCGATATTCCTCTTCAGGCAGTTCTTCTCGGAAGTGCCTTCGGAAATCATGGAAGCGGCCCGAATCGATGGCGCTTCCTGGTTCAGGATCTACTGGAGGATTTTGCTGCCCCTGAGTATGCCCGCGATAGTTACGGTTGTCGTCATGGTCTTCATGTTCCAGTGGAACTCCCTTTTCTGGCCGCTTGTTGCGACTCATTCCAGCAGGTTTGAAGTTGTGCAGGTGGCCATTGCTTCTCACAGATCTACCGAAAGTACGAGCTGGGCCAATCTTTTCAGCTCTGCGATCGCCGGTAGTCTGCCGCCTGTGATTCTATTTTTGTTTCTCCAAAAATACTTCGTTCGCGGAATAAGCGGAACTGGATTGAAGGGGTGAGCGTGTGGAAAGCATAAATATAAATATATCCAAGGACCATCTCAAGCTCTCCGTAGACAAATTGCCGGACGTCCTGCTCCTACCGGGCGATCCCGCAAGGGTATATGAGATAGGACGTTTTCTGGATAACGTTAAAGAGGTTGGGAACAACAGGGATTACTTGACCATAGTTGGTGAGTACAGGGGACTCCCAATAGCGGCCTGTTCGAGTGGCATGGGAGGTCCATCGACGGAGATAGCAGTGGTTGAGCTTCACAAACACGGCGTGAATACTATTATAAGAATCGGAACGTCCGGCGGTCTTTCAGAAAAAATCTCGCCCGGCGATTTAATTGTTCTTTCAGGTTGCATAAAGTACTCGGGAACTGCAAATCTGTTCGTGCCGGAGAATTTTCCATCGATCGCCGATTATAGAGTGCTTCAGGCACTGATATGCGCTTGCGACAGAGAAGGGACCACATTTCACGTCGGTCTGGGCCTTTCGGTCGATTCCTTTTACGCGACGAAGCCTGGATTGATTGGGAAGGACTTTCCTTCTACTATAAACGGCCAGATGGACCTCTGGAAATCAGCCGGAGCGCTTCAATTGGATATGGAGGCCGCTACACTGTTTGTACTGTCGTCGCTCCTGGGAATCTCAGCCGGAGCGATCTGCACCGCCGGCTCAAACATAACCAAAGGTTTGAGGCCTGAATATCCGCCATCTAACGACCCGGCTATCAGATGCGCGTGCGAAGCAGCGCTTCTATTCAAGAGATGGGAAAGACTTTCTGAACAAGCCGGAAAGAATTTCCTGATTCCACCGATCGAAGATAGGGGGAGAATATAATAATGGGAAAGAGACTTGAAAATAAAGTTGCGGTGATTTTCGGAGGCGCCGGAAGGATAGGAAGCTCGGCCGCCGAAGCCTTCTGGAGTGAAGGCGCTTCGCTCGCCCTGATAGATAAAAACTCGGAAAAACTGGCAACTATAAAACAACGTCTATTAAAAGGCAGGGGAGAAGACCAACGTTGCATCGCCATCGAGAGCAACATAGAGAGCGAGTCGGATGCACGGACAGTATCGCAAAAACTCATTGAGATCTTTGGAAGGATAGACATACTCCTCAACTGTCCTGCTTACATATTCCGCGCGCCTTTTCTAGATCACCCGGTGGAAGAGCTAGACAGGCAGTGGCATGTGAACGTGAGACTTGTTTTCATCTTTTCTCAGGCGATCGCGAGGGTAATGAAAGACGGAGGAGGTGGAAAGATTATCAATATGGCTTCGATCGGGGGCAAGTATCCAGAAAGGGAGCACACCGGCCACTGTGCGGCCAAGGCGGGTATAATAGCGATTTCGAGAGTCATGGCTCTCGAGCTGGCACAGTTCAACATCCAGGTCAACGTCGTGGCTCCAGGGCCGACCGAAACCGTTCCCTTCTCCTCGCCGTTCTACTTGCAACACCCGGAGGTCCTCCAGAGGATAGAATCCAGAACTCCGGCCGGAAGGATCGGTCAACCCGAAGACCATACCGGCCTGCTTGTCTTCCTAGCTTGCAAGGAGTCCGACTGGATTACCGGTCAGGTGATACTTTCCGATGGTGGATTGAGTCTAGTGTGAATAAGTGAATTAGAGTCGATTTCTAAATATGATCATGTAGTAGTTAAGAGACAACCGGATAAAAAAGCTCCTTTTTAAAACTTCTGTATCAAAATTGGAAAAGTTCGCTAATCGAAGTATTTATCTGGTACAATTTGGAGTATAGTAATTCTGACGGCAATTATGTATGTTCTTTCTGTCCAAAACTCACACTGGTTTTTAAACGGAGATGGTCTTTTGAAAATCTTTTTGTCTTTCTTGTTTTTTCTTATTACTACAATTTCTTTCGCCTATGTGCCGGACGTTCTACCTCCAATGGAAGACCCCATGTTAATGACCGTCTGGGGAGAGAGCCAGGAGATAGATACGGTGAACTACTTCTGCAGTAATCTTTTTATAGCCCGTGATTACGTTCCCGGAGCGACTTTGGAGCAGATGAAAATGGGCGCAAGTTTCGGTAAGGCAAAAGAAAGCGAGGGCGATATTTTCTACCATTTCTATACGCCTGGCACCCAATACAGGACCCTGATTGTGATTGCCGGTGGTGGATCCGAAAGGCATCTGGGGGATATCTCCAGAGTCGTGGAAATGGCAGCCGAAATTAAGAAAGAAAACGGACTGGTAATGATCATCGATATAGATGTGGATGATTCCGGTGATGACTCAATCAAGGCGGAGTTCGCCCGAAGATTGATTCCGTTTACAGATGCCGTTATATTTGCCGGTAGTTCTAGAGAAAATTATGCGTCCGCTTTGTATGAAGGTTCGCCAATCGTTTTGAAACTTTCGGTCGTGGTGGATCTTTTGATCGTTTTCGAGAGGGACTTCGGTGGGGGAAGATGTTGTGATTGATGGGAGAAAATGGATGAAGAGATACATGGTAGTTTTATTCGCTTTTTTTGCAGTTACGGTCTGCGCCGGTTTGACACTTTCTGATCAGGTCGTCGTGGGCGGAGACGGGAACGATGTGGGCAACGATATCGTTCTACTCGCAGACGGTAGTGTCGTAATAGCCGGTTACACCACTTCCTCGAAAGGCACTTTCTTTTCCAGTCATGGACAGGAAGACTTTCTCATAGCCAGGTTCGACAAAGATCTCGAACTAATATGGTGGAAGGCTTACGGTGGAAGCAAGCGCGATGTTGCTCAGGCGCTTACGACTACACGGGATGGAGGTTTCGTGCTTGCGGGATTGACGGAATCCTCCGACGGAGATGTAACCGGTAACAAAGGTTTGGGAGATTTCTGGGTGATAAGAGTTTCTTCGACGGGCGAGCTTGAGTGGCAGAAAACCTTCGGTGGAAGCGGACAGGACTACGCCTACGATGTGGTGGAGACTCCCGAAGGAAATATACTCGTTGCGGGATATACCAGATCGGATAACGGAGATGTCATAGGGTACGACTGGGGCGAGGATTTCTGGGTAATAGAGCTCAACTGCGACGGAGAGTTGCTCGGGCAGTGGCTCGCCGGGGCCTACCGGAGCGAAGATTGCGCTAAAAGGATCGCCATAGGCGACGACGGTTCGATTTACGTTGTCGGGTACTACGCGTTCAAAGACTGCAACGTCAGTTGCAACTACGTTGAAGAACAAACGTCCGTTTTGAAGATAGGGAGCGACGGAATCATACAATGGTTCAATCAATACGGAGGTTTCTGGTACGAAGCGGGATCGGATTTAATAGTTGCGAGCGATGGAAACATAGTCGTGGTCGGAGAACAGGACGCGGGGATTTCGATGTTCTCCAGCGGACTCGGCGGAAAGGATTTCTGGATTGCGTATATTTCACCCGATGGAACAGAGATCTCCAGCAACAATTTCGGCGGAAGCTTCTCAGACATCGCACGTGGAGTTGTACAGGTTGGAAAAGATGAATTCATTGTAGCCGGTTATTCAACATCCAGCGATAAAGATGTGGTTGGAAACCATGGAATGGCCGACGGTTGGATCATCCGGGTGAACACCGCCGGTAAAATTCTGGATAGGCTCGCAGTCGGAGGCTCAAAGGACGATGCGATACTATCGTTCTGTTATGGAGACAAAAAGCTGTATTTTACGGGATACTCCACTTCTTTAGAGACGGGTAATTCCGTGGGAAAAGATCTACTTGTCTTTACTGTGATTGAATAAGGTCTAACGACCTTAAATCCGGGGTATATCCCCAATACATTTTGTTGGGAGGGGTTTCAATTGCGTAAGATCCTGTTAGTCTTGCTTGCGGTTGCCGCAATCGTAACGATCGGTTGGGCCTGCACGACCATCATCGTCACCAAGGGCGCATCGGTTGATGGGTCGGTCATGACCAGCCATTCCGCAGATTGTGGTCTCTGCGATTTCAGGTATGTCTACGTTCCACCGGCGGATTATGAACCAGGCGCACAGAGAGCCGTATATCCATTCATCGAACCGTATCCGCGTTATGTGGGTAAGGACATGGGCCCGACCTACGATGATCCTAACTATCCACCGACAGAACCTCTTGGTTACATCGACCAGGTCGAGCACACCTACGGATACTTCGATGCAGTCTATGGAGTAATCAACGAACACCAGCTCGCGATCGGCGAGTGTACATGTTCGGCCAAAGTCTATGCGCAGCCCAAAGCCGGCCAGTGTATTTTCGACGTTGCCGCTCTTTCCAGAGTAGCCATGGAGAGATGCACGACGGCCAGAGAGGCAATCGAGCTCATGGGCGCGCTGGCCGTAGAGTACGGCTACTACGGCTGGGGCGAAACTCTCACAATAACCGACCCTCAGGAAGCCTGGGTCTTCGAGATCTGTGCGACACCGGACCAGAAGAGCGCTCTCTGGGCGGCCAAGAAAGTTCCCGACGGAGAAGTCTTCGTCGAATCCAACATGTTCAGGATCAGGGAACTCGATCCCAACGATCCCGACATAATGTTCTCCCCGAACCTGATCGAAGTCGCGACGGCGGCCGGCTGGTATGACCCCAGCTCCGGTCCTATCGACTGGATGGCAACCGTCAGCACCGGCGAATACTCCATGCCCTACTACAGTCTCAGAAGGACCTGGAGAGTTCTCGACAGGGTTGCTCCTTCCCTGGAACTTTCTCCGTGGGTAGAAGACAGCTTCACAAAGGCTTACCCGTTCTCGGTTGTTCCCGACAAGAAGCTCTCCGTGGCCGACGTGATCGACCTCTTCAGAGACCACTACGAAGGGACCGAGTTCGACCTGACACAGGGTCTAGCCGCCGGACCGTTCGGCAATCCTAACCGCTATTCTGGCTCGAGCAAACTGATCAAGGGCAGCTGGGAAAGAGCACTCTCGATCTTCAGATGTGAATACGTGTTTGTGTCTCAGGTTAGAGACTGGCTTCCCGATCCTGTCGGTGGAGTGGTATGGTGGGGCGCAGCGGCACCTCATGAAACGATACTCGTTCCGATGTACTGTGGCATCACCGATGTTCCTTACGCATATGACAGCGGCAGTCTCCAGAAATTCGATCGCGATGTCGCATCCTGGGCCTTCAATTTCATGGGCAACTGGGCCGAGCTGAAGTGGAGCTACATGTACCCGGAAATCCAGGCATTCCAGAAGAAGACTGAAGGCAAACTCTTCGCAATGCAGTCGGCGGTAGAAACCGCTGCGGCACAGCTTTACGAGGTGGACCCCGAACTCTGTAAGGAATTCCTGACAGATTACGTCGCCGATGTCACTGACAGAGTAATGGCAGAAACATGGGAATTCAACGAATATCTGATAACCAAGTACCGCGACGGTTACATCAACATCCCCGATGTTGGAAAGTCTGTTGGTTATCCCGACTGGTGGCTCAAGGAAGTCGGATACGCCGACGGCCATATCTTCGGACCGGACGGTTACAAAGCGAAGTAATCACTGTTGCCTGTCCCCATAAGGGGGCAGGCTTCTATATTTTTTTGTCCAGTGACTTGAAAAAGATCTTGTTTTGAGATAAAGCATTCCATAAAAAACTCAAAAGGAGGGTTTTATATGAAAAAGGCTATACTGATCCTTGTTGCCATCTCCGTTGTAACACTGGCGTTGGCAACTACGGATGTCAAGCTTATGCTTCCTCTGGCAATAACATCTGCCGGTCAGAGCGCCGAAGTCGAGACTGTCAATTACGTTGCCGACGAAGTCGGTCTTAAGTACGATTATTGTGACATTCTCTCCAAAGATGAATTCGCGGCCGGTGTAGGACTGGCAGATGCCAAATCCGGAATTGGCAAACATGTTACAACTCTCTCACCCGATCCAAAGGGCACGAAGTTCCAGACGCTTATTCTTGTCGTGGGCGCAGATCTGAAGGGCATGGGTGCATCCGGTCTTTCGGTGGATACCGAAGTCGCAAGACTGAAGAGCCTTATCGAGTATGCCAAGGCCAACGGTATTAAGATCGTTGCAATAGCAATCGGTGGGGAGATCAGACGTGGACTTCCAGGAAGCCCGAACGAAGTCATGATCGACACGGTTCTTCCCTCTGCAGATGTATTGGTGTTCACGAGCGATTCAAACAAAGATGGACGCTTCTCGAACGAAGCCAAAGCAAGAAACGTTCCGGCTATAGAAATAGAGTCGGCCTTCGACCTTCTGGATACGTTCACCACGATCTTCGGCCTTTGATTTTCCCATTGACCGGCGTTGTCACAGGGGTTGTGAGAGAGCCGGTTTAATTGAAGGGGGTAGTAAAATTGTCTGCTGATGCAATTTACATGCAAACGATCATCGCAGGTATAGTAATGGTCGGGGCGTACGTGGTCGGGAAGTTACTCAAGTTCTCGACGGAAATGTGTATGTTCCTGGCAGTGGTTGGCGGAGGTATAGCAGGGGGCGCCGGATTTGACCTTTTCAGGCATCTTGCGGAAGGATCTGTCACCTATCTCGATATCGGTTTGATATTTGTTTTTGCAACGATCTTCATGAATATCATCAAAGAATCCGGTGGGACAAACTACATAGTGAGGAAAATCGTAGGAGCTTTCTATAATAAAAAGACCCTCATGTTGATTCTCCTTATGTGTGTAATCCTCGTTCCAGGAGCCCTTACCGGAGCAGGGAGTATCTCAGTTCTCGTCGTGGGCGGAACCGTCGCAGCCGCCTTAGGTGCGATGGGACTTTCGCAAGTCACGATATCGGCGATAATATTCATAGTAGCCGGTCTCAGCGCTGCCGCTCCACCAATCAACATATGGGCTATGATGACCTGTGCGGGTACAGCCATACCTTATGTTGGGTTTACAATGCCGCTTTTAATACCAATCATAATTCTCGGTCTTTTCACCGTGTTGTTCCTAGGAAGAAAGGCCAAAGTCGTTGACAAAGAAAAGGCCCTCAAGGATATTCCCGAGCCCAAAGGTCTGAGCGGTTGGAGCGTCGGAATTCCCTTCCTGGTTCTTATATTTTTGCTCGCCGCCCCGAGGATCTGGCCCTTCGACTTCCCCGTTCTCGGTCTGCCTCTGTCGTTTGCGATATGTGCGATCGTGGCCTGGATAATGAACTACAAGCGAGTCGATATACTCAAGGTGAGCAAAGATACGGTTTCTCAATTGACACCTCTACTGGCCACCACCGCGGTCGTTGGAATGCTTGTTCAGATAATGAGCTTCAACGGAGTCAAAGGCTTGATCTCCATGTGGATCGTCACGGCTCCTCTGATCGTCGTCTGGATAATCCTGCCATTCATAATACCGATCTCCGAAGGTTTGCTAACCTACGGAGGCGCGATGGTTATCGGTATTCCTCTCATCTGGATGCTGAACTCTAACGGCATAAATCCCGTTATCGTTCTGGCCGGTCTGAGTCTGCTGTGGCCTCTCGGTGACGGATTGCCACCGACCGCGCTCATCGGACGCCTGACAGTAAGTACCGTCGGCTACAAAGGCTCTTACGGCTCCTTCCTGAAGGAGTGTATAGTTCCCTGGATAGCTATTACCGTCGTGGGAATGATAATGGTTATCTTTGCCAACAACCTCAGCTTCCTGATGATGGTGGGTTAAGGAGGAATTGTCATGACTTTTATCATGATCCTTTATTACGTGATGACAGCCTATGTAGTGGGCATGCTTATATGGAATTTCATCAAAACCAAGGACATAAAAAGTGAAATACTCTACGCATTGGCCCTTCTACCACTCATTCTCAGATTACTGAGAATGAAATAGGAGGGATTGTATGATGAGAAAATGGATTATTCTGGCGGTACTGCTGCTGGTGGTTCTGGCCGGTGGAATTCCTCTGTACCTGCAACGAAACTTCAAAGAAGAGGTCGTTGCCGGTCCGGGTGTAACCGATGTCTTCAAATTGAGCAGATACTTCAGCGGCATCGAAGGAACTATAGCCGATACCGACGTCTTCGAATTGAAAGGTTCCGAAGAGGGAGGGAAGATGCTCATAATAGCCGGTACGCACGAGAACGAACCCTCTGCGGCGCTCACGGCATTCTATCTTATTGAAAATCTGAAAGTCGATCGTGGAACTGTTTACATAATCCCTCATTTCAACAGAAGCGGTTCGCTCGGCACTCAGCCCGGAGGCGGTTTCCCGTTGTATTTCAGTATGGAAACTCCCTGGGGAGAGAAGACTTTCAGAATGGGCGACAGAGGATTTCAGGCTCTCGATCAGTGGCCCGATCCCGATGTCTATATACATTATCCCGAAGGTCAGGCCATGTCTTACATAGACGCGAGAAACACTAACAGAGCCTGGCCGGGAAGACCGGACGGATACTATGCCGAACAGGTAACCTACGCCACCATGGAGATGATAAAGAAGGAAAAGATCGACATCGTTATCGATCTCCACGAAGCCGAGGCCATGTATCCGGTCACCAACTGTATAGTCGTACCGGAGAAATCGATGAGCTACGCCACCGGAGCCTCGTTCTACGTCAAGGGTAGAGAAAAGTTCGAAAACCATGTCGAACGCTCCCCAACGGCTTTCAGAGGACTGTCTCACAGAGAAATCGGCGACTGGTCGGACGCCTATCCCTTCCTGCTGGAGTCTCCCGGCGTTCATCTGGACCAGATAACCGCGGCCAAAACTCCCGAGCTGATAATGGACGGTATCGATCCCTTCGTTCTCAAAGCCGCCGAAAAGGGACTTCTATTTATTCCTTACGATGAAAACGGTTTCTCGATGGATAGAAGGGTTGGCCAACACTCTTCGGTCATTCAGGAAATAGTTGTACAGTGGTCGAAGAAGAACCCCGAAAGAGGTCTTACCATTTCTGCGCCCAAATACAAGGAGATCGTTGAAAATGGTCTCGGTTATTTCTTCAAAGATCCTTCCAAAGCCAACAAGGACGATGTCTATTACCAGTAAGTGATCTCTCGAGTCCGGGGAAAGACCTTTCCCCGGACTTTTTTTATTCCCCGTTCTACAGTGATTTCGAAGGATCTTCGTTACCACTTTGAAATATCCCTTTGACGAATCTTATATTGTATCATTGGTATATCCTGACAGAATCCAGACCAGAAAAACTGTAATATGGTCGGCAGGTCTGGGAAAAACTGGCGATAGACCGACTCACACACGGCCATAGCAATATCATAGAACATTCACAGGGCGAAAATCTGGCAGGAAAGTTGTGAGAACATGGAGGATAGCCAATGGAAAGGATCATCGTTACTGTGGAGCCCGACCTGGAAGGTCTCATAGATGGATTTCTAGTTAGCAGACAACTCGATTCCGAGAAACTCCAGAAGGCTATTGTAGAGCATGATTTCCAAGAGATAAAGAATATTGGAAACTCTCTCAGGGAAGCCGGTTCCGGTTGTGGGTTCGATTTTATTTCAATAATTGGTACGAAGATCGAAATGGCCGGTACTCAGAAAAATAAACTGGGTGCCGAAATAGCCCTGGACGCTCTCAACTGGTATCTCGGAAGAATAAGGACCGAAGTCTTCGGAGAGGGATAATATGAAGTGCGGAACTATCTCCGTGGACGACATGAGTAAAGCAAAACCTCTTGAATTGAAAATTCCGCCGGGCAATCCCGTTATCGCCGTAACTACGGGCGACCCTGCGGGGATAGGCCCGGAAATAACTGCAAAAGCCGTTGCCGGTGGAGGAATATACGAGTTTTGTAGGCCTTTGGTAATAGGTGATCGCAAAAGCATCGAGAGAGAGATCGTTCACAACGAATTGAATTTAACAATAAGTGAAGCAGGAGACTCAGGAGAAGGTGATTACCGTCCCGGAAGACTCGTGCTCCTATCACCACGATCCCTTCAGGAAAACGACTTTCCCATTGGAAAAGTATCGGCCGATTGTGGTAGGGCCGCCTTCGAATACATACGCCAGGCCGTTCAACTGGCCCTTGCAAAGAGGGTTGCCGCAATAGTCACAGGTCCTATCAACAAGCAATCCTTGAAAGAATCCGGCATCACACTCACCGGCCACACAGAGATTCTGGCCGAACTCACCGGCACGCGTGATCCCTTGACCATGTTCGAGATCTACGGAGAGATGAGAGTTTTCTTTCTTTCCAGACATGTATCGCTTCGGCAGGCCTGTGATATGGTGAAAAAAGAGAGGGTGCTGGATTATATAATACGCTGCACGGAAGCCTTAAAACAGTTGAGATTGAAAGACGATAGACCTTTTGCGGTAGCCGGTCTCAATCCACACTGCGGGGAAAACGGTCTCTTCGGCAGAGAGGAGATCGATGAAATAATACCCGCCATCGAAGAAGCCAGAAAAGCGGGGATCAAGGTTGCGGGTCCCTTCGGAGCCGATTCGGTCTTCGCCATGGCCCGCAAGGGAGAGTTCTCGGCCGTATTGTCCATGTATCATGATCAGGGCCACATTGCGGCCAAGACGCTGAATTTTGCCAGAACCGTCTCGGTGACACTTGGAATGCCCATATTGAGAACCTCGGTCGATCACGGCACTGCTTTCGACATAGCCGGTAAGGGTTTAGCAGACCCCGCCAGCTTGATCGAAGCGGTGAAACTCGCCGCTGTATATGCTTGATTTTGCCCAATTCGCTACTGATAGACCATAGGTAGCTGTAAAAGGCGAGAATCGATTCTGTTCGTGATGTTTTAAGTCTTCATTTTTGCATGGCCCGTATTGTATAATCATTCTGACAATGATGGATTTTTAAGAGGTAGTATTTCGGTAGTCAGCTTTAGCAAGGGAATTCAGTACCATACCTTTTTGACAGATGTTGTATAGATGTTATTGAACATAGAATAAGCGAACCATCCGTTCTCAACTTTAAGTGTTAGGAGGGGAAAAATGAAAAAGAAAATTTTGCTAGTTGTTGTAATGGCTCTACTTGTTGTGAGTGCTTTTGCCGGCAAAGTTACAATCTGGAGCTGGCGAACACAGGATGCCGAGGTCTGGCAGAAGATCGAAGCGCTTCTGAAAAGCAGGGGCCACGATATAACGATCGAATTCACCGCTTACGCTCCAACCGAGTACGACTCGAAAGTCAACCTCGCTCTTCAAACAGGAACAGGACCGGATATAGTTTACTCCAGAAGACTCCCCGGTGGAAGAACACAGGTACTGATCGAAAATGGTCTCTATCTGCCGATCGATGAGTATGTAGATCTGACTTATTTCCCACAGGCCTCGTTGAACTCGGTGACCTGGCAAAACAAAGTGTACGGAGTTCCCTTCGCGGTACAGGTAGTCGGAATCTTCTACAACAAAGATTACTACGATCAGTTCGGACTGAAAGAGCCGACAACCTGGGACGAACTGGTGGCCAACGCCGAAGTTCTGAAGAAGAACGGCATCGACCCCTTCTTTGTTTCAGGTAAGGAAGCCTGGACACTCACCATGCAGCATGCGATGGCCGGAGTCAGTGTCCTCGGACCGGAATGGATAAAGGATCTCACAGAAGGCAAGACCAACTTCCTCGATCCGAAGTTCACCGATCTCAACAGGAGACTCAACGATCTCAAGATCTACTACCAGAACGGATTCATGGGTAACTCTTCTGTCGATCAGGACGCTTCTTTCGCCTTCGGACAGACCGCAATGGTTTTCTACGGCATATGGGGCTACCAGACATGGAAGCAGCTCAACCCGGACATCCACGTGGGTTACTTCATGGTTCCTCCGATAACTGCAGATCAGAAACCATACGCTTACACTTATCTCGACGGAGCCATAGCGATGACATCCAACGTAAAGAACATGGAAGATTCGATCGAAATCCTGAAATTCTGTGCAACCCCTGAGTTCGGTACCATCTTCGCCGGGGTAACGTACAACATCCCCGCGGTGACCGGTTCGACTCTTCCGCCCGATCCAGTTCTTCAAGAGGCTCTGGAAATTTACTCGAACCACGCCTCTCCATACGTTTACTGGGTCGGCTCGGTCTTCACCACTCAGAAGCCCTCTCTGTACGACGATGTTCTGAGCCCGGGTATGCAGGAAATGTACGCCGGGAAGCTCACTCCGGAAGGACTATCCAAGATGGCTCAGGATGCGATTTCTCAGTGGTACCCACCGCTAATGAATAAGTAAACCTTTGATTTTCACTCTTCCCCGCCTCCGCGCGGGGGAGAGTTCTTTGAGGAGTCTATGATGAGTATAAAACTTAGATATCTTCTCGTTTTCATAATTCCAGCGATGCTTCTCTATACGGTCTTCATCATCTATCCGCTCTTTGACAGTCTCATTCTCAGTTTCTTCAGCTGGCCGGGGGTTGGAGCGAGAACTTTTGTGGGTGTGAAAAACTTTCAGACGCTTTTCACTGGTTCCTACGCTAAAGAACTTTTCAACGCTTTTCTGCACAACGTTTATTTCTTTCTGCTCCTGATCGTGCTTGAACTTGGACTGGGCTTTCTGATAGCCCTGATGCTAGCCAGCAAGATAAAGGGAGCGGGCGTATTCAGAGTCGTCACTTACATTCCTAACATGATACCCTTGGTTCTGGTCGGTTTCATGTGGGGGCTCTTCCTTAATCCGCAGGTTGGCCTGGTGAACCAGCTCCTCAAGCTGGTGGGGCTTGGCAGGCTGGCACAACCGTGGCTCGGTCTGGAGAGCACAGCTCTTACGACTATAATCCTCGTGAACGTCTGGCGTAATCTCGGCTTTTACGTTCTGGTAATCCTGGCCGCCATACTGGATATCTCGCCGGATTTGATAGAGGCTGCCTACATAGATGGGGCCAACAACTGGAAAATAACCTGGCGGATAATATTCCCCCTTACTTTTTCAACCTTCAGAACGCTGGCGATTCTCCTTTTCATATGGAGTTTCAATATATTCGACACGGTTTACGCCCTGACAGGTGTTCAGGCCGGTCCCTACAGATCCACGGACGTTCTCGGAACACTCTTCTACAGAACGGCTTTCGGCGGGTTGGGAAGCGGCGCGGTAGATATGGGGCTGGGAGCGTCGGTCACGGTCTTTATATTTATGATAGTCATGCCCGTTTCAATCCTTTACGTTTACCTCGTGGAGAAGAGACAAAGGAGTGCTTGAGAAATGCTTAAATTGAGTCTTTTCGGAAAAATAATAGTTTACATACTTCTGGCCGTTTACTGTCTGGTTATTCTCGTCCCCTTTTTCATGATGATCCTGAACTCCCTTAAATCCATGAGGGATATATTCATGAAGCCCTTCTCCTTCCCCACGAAAGTACTGTACGATAACTATACCAAAGCCTGGAACCAGGCCGGAATAGGCACGGGTTACAAAAACAGCGCCTTGGTGGCGGGAGTGTCCGTAGTAGGAATACTGATAGTTTCTTCTATGTTCGCATATGCAATCTCTAAGTACGAATTCAGGGGCCGCAGGTTCCTTTTCATTTACTCGATGCTCGGGCTTGCCTTCCCCGCGAGATTGGCGATAATACCGATCTTCATACTTCTGAGAAACCTTACGCTCACTAATTCGCTTTTCGGTCTGATTCTGATATATACATCAGTGAACATACCCTTTTCGGTCTTCCTGCTCAAGAACTTTATCGACGGTGTCCCGAACGAACTGTCGGAGGCCGCGAGAATAGACGGGGCCACACCCATGCAGATTTACTGGAAAGTCGTGTTGCCCTTGGTGAAACCGGCTCTTTCGATCGTGGCGATAGTGAGTTTCGTCAATGTCTGGAACGACTTTTTCTTCCCCCTTATATTTATCAACGACAAGTCGAAGGCCACCATAACGCTCGCCATTTCGATCTTCTTCGGCGAATATTCTAACCAGTGGCCGCTTTTGTTCTCGGGACTCACGCTCGCGATCGCGCCGACCATAATACTCTTCCTGCTTTTCTCTCGACAGTTCATCACTGGAATGACCCAGGGGGCGATAAAGTGAGGTGTCTGAACTGAAAGTTAAACTGGGAATAGACGACTTTCTAGAGAGAGAAGAATTCAAAGGAAAGAGGCTGGGCCTTCTGACGAACTCAACGGGAATCAACGGCCGGTTGAAACAGAACATCGACCTGATCGTATCGTCTGGATTCAATCTGGTCAAATTATTTGGCCCCGAGCATGGTATATCCGGTGCCGCCCCTGACGGGGTCGGGGTGGGAAACGCGGTCGATCCAAAGTACGGTATCCCGGTTTATTCACTCTTCGGGGAGATTTACAGGCCAACCGAAGAGATGCTCTCCGATCTCGACTTCTTCGTGTACGACATTCAGGATGTGGGACTGCGCTTTTACACGTACATCTACTCGCTTGCCTACTCGATGGAGGAGTGTGCCAGAAAGGGTATCAAAGTTATTGTGCTCGACAGGCCGAACCCGCTTTCCTGCAAAGTCGAGGGACCGACTATAAAGAGGGGCTTCGAGACATTCGTGGGAGGTTACGGGCTGGCTCTCAGATACGGTCTTACTGTTGGCGAACTGGCGAGGTACTACAACGCCGCCTTCAACATGGGAGCGGATCTGGAAGTTGTTCCGATGGAAAATTACGACAGGAATATGTACTTCGATGAAACGGGACACCCCTGGAACACCCCGTCGCCGAACATACCTTCCCTCGAGCATGCGCTGCTCTACACTGGCTTCTGCCTTTTCGAAGGCACGAACCTCTCTCTGGGCAGGGGAACGGTCCATCCCTTCAAATACATCGGTGCCCCCTGGATAGACCCGGAGCTGCTCTACAGAGAAGTGTCGCGATTGAACCCGCCGGGTGTAGCCTTCCGCGAAAGATCCTTCATACCAGCAGCCTTCAGACTCTCGAACACGGTATGCCACGGGCTGGAGTTTTTCGTGACCGACAAGAGGTGCATAGAGCCACTCGAACTGGCGATCGATATCATATCGACCGTGCGAAAAGCGTATCCGGAAGAATTCGAATGGGATCTCCAGTACCACGGAGCCGACGGCAGATATCATTTCGACTTGCTGATGGGAGAGTGCATCTACCGCCAAAAAATCGAAGAAGGCGCCACTTCGAAGGATCTCGTGGCTATGTGGACCGACGAAGAGAGGAATTTCGAGGAATATATAAAGCCCTTCAGGATCTATTGAGCGTATCGAAAACCTGTTTTGCCAGTATTTCGTCGACATTCCCCTCGAAGAGGGAGATCTTGTGCCCTCCGAGCGCCCGGGTGAATCTCTCGCGATAATATGTCGACTGAAAAGAGCCCCCATGGACGTTTATTGAGTCGACGGGTCCGGTTCTTTCGAGAACCTTGAGAGTTCTTCTGGCTAGCAAGCCGATTCCTTCATCGACGATCTCTTTGACCAGGGGGGTCGGCTGCTCAAGGGCCACTTTGCTGAACGACGCGATCTTCGTTTTGAAATCCTGAATTATTGTAAGGTTAACGAGTTTCTCTATACTTTCCACAGAATAAAACTCCAGCAGCTGATCGAAGATCGGATCGTGAGGTAGCAGCCCATCCCTGTATCTCAAAGCGCAGGTTATAATCTCTCTGGACATCCAGAAACTGCTTCCTTCATCGTCGAAGATGTGCCCCCAACCGCCAGATCTAACAGGACTCCCCTCGTCATCATGGCCATAAACGGTAGAGCCGGTCCCGGATATAACCACGACTCCCCTTCCGCTGCCCACTGCCGCCCTATAAAGCCCTTCGATATCCATTATCACTTCGATCGAAGCCCCGCAGAAGGCCGTCTTCAGGGCGCCGCTAAGCTTGTCTTTCCTTTCAGGGTCTCCAGCTCCGGAAAAGGCTGCCACGATCACGTCGGGTATCCAGAGATCGCTTTTCACCATTGAAAAGATAGAGATCAGATACTCCATGCTGACGGCAGTCAGATTTACTCCGGTTTGATAAATTTTTCTGAGCTGTCTATTCCCGGAAATCGCGGTAACCCTGAGGTGCGTGCCACCTCCGTCCATCGATATAACACTTTTAACGCTCATTCGACTCTCCTTACCACTTTTAACCTGTAACGGTCTCCCCGGTAAACCGATTTGACTATTTCCACGCAAAACCCGTGATCGGTGTAGGTATGACGCTCCCGGGTTATCGCGTAGCTCCCTTCCTTTACCTGAAGATGCCTGGCTTCATCTCTGGACATCCGGCAGACTTCTATGGTTTCCTGCGCGTGGTCGAGCACGATACCCAGTTCGCTTTTCAGTATGTAGTACAGAGACTCTTTTGACATATCTCTCTGAACGACGTTCAAAATCCTTATATCCACCATCGGATTGAGAAAGGCTCTCTCAATGCCATAAGGTTCTTCGTCGAGGTATCTCACCCTTTCTAGAACCACGACCATGCCTCCCGAAGGAATCTCGAATAGCCCAGCAACATCCTCTTCTGGAGCCACTATAGTGTTTTTCAATACCAGAGAAGTTGCCTTTCGTCCGTCGCGTTTAGCCTCCTCGGTGAATCCTGTGAGTGTTCCTATTTTCTCTTCGCGCTTTTCCTCCAGCACGAACGTTCCGCGTCCCTTCGAAGCCTCGATGATCGACTCTCTCTTGAGCTCTTCCAGAGCCCTCCTGAGGGTTAATCTGCTTACGTTGAACTCGTCGCAGAGTTTCTTCTCCGTGGGTAACTTCACCGGGTAAGTTCCCCTCGCGATTCGCTGCTTTAGCTCTTTGTAGATGCGGTAATAGACTGGAACAGATACTTCCTTCAACTAACCCCTCCAAGCTCTTTCAAGGAAAGCCTTATATTTCCCCTGTTTTTCTTCAAGATCCTTTCGCACTCTTCTTTTTTGGCGCCCGTGAGAGCCATCAGTATCGCCAGTGGCACGTCTCTTCCAGACTCTTCCAGTATTTTAGCAGATTCTTCGTACGGCAGGTCGCTTATTTCTGAAACAATCCTTGTGGCGCGGTCAACCAACTTTTCGTTGAGAATCTTCACTCCTATCATATAGTTTCCGAAAACTCTCCCGACCTTAACCATGGTTATAGTGCTAATCATATTGAGAACCATCTTTTGGGCCGTGCCGGCCTTCAATCTGGTGCTGCCTGTTATCACTTCCGGACCAGTACGAACTGCGATCGTGACGTCTGCATAATCCTTCAATCCGGGATCTCCGACGTTACAAACGAGGATCGTCCTGGCTCCCTTTTTTCTGGCGTATTTCAATATTCCCCCAACGAACGGGGTTCTTCCCGAGGCCGTTATACCGACGACAACATCATTCGCGGTTATCGAGGTCTTTTCCACCTCGCTGGCGCCTAGATCTTCGCTGTCTTCGGCCTGCTCCACCGGGGTTGTCAGTGCGTCGTTGCCTCCGGCCATAAGGGTCACGAAGAGATCTTTCGAAACTCCGAAAGTTGGGACGACCTCTGCAGCATCGAGAACACCAAGCCGGCCGCTCGTTCCCGCACCGGCGTAAATAATTCTACCCCCATTTTCGATGGCGTTTGTGCACAGTTCAACGGCCGAAGCGATTTCGGCAAGCACATCTCTAACCGACAGGGGAACTGTGGCATCCTCTTCGTTCATCAATCTGAGCATTTCTATC
This sequence comes from Mesotoga infera, assembly GCF_900157305.1. Taxonomy (NCBI): domain Bacteria; kingdom Thermotogati; phylum Thermotogota; class Thermotogae; order Kosmotogales; family Kosmotogaceae; genus Mesotoga; species Mesotoga infera. The sequence continues at coordinate 913,667 of NZ_LS974202.1, read as the reverse complement.
GTAGGCAGTTCGTCAATATTTCTTGTTCTGGGATTTGACCTTTCCGTTTCGAGTTTATCGAACTTCATCATGCCTAGACCTCCTGAGGAATCTCTACTGGAAGAACCCCTTGCGGTTTCATCTCCCCCGTAAGAACTTTAAGAAGACTCTTCTGTGAGAGCGTTTCGTAGCCGTAACTGAGAATGCTGTTGCTCACACCTTTTATAAAAGCGTCGTAGGGGTTTCTCAGTGCTATGAGGAGCATTCTGCCCGGACGACGCGACAGCTGCATGAGGAACTCACGCTGGCCGGCGGAGAGGTGTGCGTTTTCCGTAAATACTATCCTGACTCCTTTTTTTGGGGCTTTGTCGGCGAGTATTATCGCTTCCTCTTCGGAGATCTTCCCGTCGAAATCTATCAAAGGGCAGTCGGCCATCTGCGCCAATTCCCTAGCAACGACCGGAACACCTTTTAGCGGTCCGTCCTCTACCTGAACGAGTCTGGATAGCCTCACGGAGTAGATCGCCGTAACCGCTTCGAGAGAAAGTGGAACCAGGGATTTATCCTCTAGAATGGCCGTAATAGAAGCGTCTGAAATTCTCTGCATCGTCGAGAGACTCTCGTCGGTTCCAATAACATCCAGAGATTCGGGCTTCATTGCCGTCGCCTTTCTTCTGAAGGTTTCAACACGCTCGATCGATTCTTCGAGCCTTCCGGCCAGTTCTCCGGATTGTTCGACGGCTTTAATGACAGCCTTTTTCGCGCGTTTCTGGACTTCCGGATTATGGCAGAAAGTGAGAAAGTCCATTCCGTTTCTCAACCCCTCGACAGCGGCTTCTTCGGGAGAGAAGTAGTTGCTGACCCCACCCATGCCGAGATCGTCGGCCACCAGAACACCCCTGTAACCTATCGTATTTCTGGCCAGTTCGATCAAAATCTCCCTTGACAGCGATGCGGGAACCCTTTTTGCCTGCAACTGTGGCATATAAATATGGGAAGGCATAATCGAATCGCCGGGTATCTCCCGGAAAGGTTTCAGCTCACTGGAAAGCATCGTCGAGAGCGGAACGTCCAGAGTGGGAAGATCGATGTGAGCATCGACTTCAACACGGCCCTTTCCGGGAAAGTGCTTCAGACAGCTCATGACTCCTTCCCTTTTCATAGCCTGTACGAATGCGGTAGCGTATTTCACCACTTTTTCGGGATCGTCTCCGAAACTTCTAACGCCAATTCCCGGGTTTTTCGGGTTACAGTTTATATCGACAACCGGTGCGAGATTCCAGTTAATTCCCAAGGCTCTCATCTCTTTGGCCATTATACCGGAGGCCAAAGACACGTTCTCTAGGCTCCCGGTTGCGGCCAGCGCCATAGCGCCGGGCGATACCGAGAAGCCATCCCTAAGCCGCGTCACGATGCCCCCTTCCTGGTCTATTGCGACTGCGACCGGGTATCCCAGAACTCTGTTGACGTTTTCAAGAAGAGTTCTCACCTGAATCGGACTCTCTATGTTTTTCGCGAAGAGAATCACCGCGCCAGGTTTTATCTCTCTAAGTATCTCCTCGGTCTCGCTGTCCATTTCTTTCCCGGGGAGCCCTATAAGGAAAAGTCTTCCGACTGCCTGATCGAGATTCATAAGCGGCTTTACACTCCTTCTATGCTCATATACACACATATTCTATGGCTTAATCGCTTGTCTTGTCAAATAACTATTTGTATAGTATGAATATACATAACAACCATCCGGTGCTCTCATCGACTTTAATTGCCCGTAGATACCGGCGACGACAGAAAAAAAGGGTTGTTGCTAATTACCGTTTTGAGTTAGCATAGGCAGTGAAGGGAAGTTTTATTTTCAGCGGATATTGAAATATACCGTTATTCAGGTACAAATCTATTCACAGGGAGGTATCATTTTGATCTGGAATCGTGTTGACGATACAGTATTGTCGGGAATCAGGAAAGCGGTTTATCCGGGAGCGGCCCTGGTGATCGGCAAAGACAACGAGATGCTCTATTCGAAGTGCTATGGAACGGTCGCGGTCGATGACAACACACCGGTTAGCCTGGAGACTATGTACGATCTGGCGAGCATGACCAAGGTAGTCGCGACTACGACGGCCATGATGTTGCTGGTATCCAGAGGAGAAGTTTCACTTTGGGATACACTCGGAGATTTCTTCGAAGTCCCTGAATCCAAGAAAAACATTGCGTTGTACCACCTGCTAACCCACACGTCCGGCATGCAGCCCTATTCGGAGGCCTGGAAGGAGCTGAGAGGAAGGGAATTGCTGGAAAGTATAATCGCGCTCGAGCCTCTGTCTGGTCTTATGGAGAAAATCGACTATTCCTGCCTGAATTTCATAACCCTTATGGCCGTTGTCGAGAGGGTCACCTGTAGAAAGTACGACGAGTTCTGCCTGAACGAGATCTTCAAACCAATGGGCATGGACAACACAACCTTCCTCCCTCCGCTCACTCATTCCATAGCTCCGACATGCGAGCGTGACGGGGTAACCCTGAAGGGGCTCCCGGACGACGAACTGGCCTATTACCTTGGAGGCGTCAGTGGAAACGCGGGGCTTTTTTCTACTGCCAGCGATCTCTTCAAATTCGTATCTGGCCTTATGTATGCCAGACTAATACCCTCGAGAGTCTTCGAGAGTTTCGTCGGAGATACCGTCGTTATCGGCGAGGATAAGCGCCATCTGGGCTGGATGTCACCCTCGAAAGGTTCCAGCGGCGGTGACATTCTGGGAGAGGATGCGTTCGGTCACACGGGTTTCACGGGAACCTCTCTGTGGGTTGATCCCCAGAGCGGCCTGTACGTGATACTGCTGACGAACCGAACCAACATCAGCAGAAGAGAGACCATTCCACAGATGCAACAGATAAGGCGTAGGTTGCACAACCTTGTTTTCGGAGGGCTTGGATGATCTGGAGCAATTTCGGCGAGATACTTTCGAAGGAAAGTAGAGATATCGTCGGCGTCATGAGCGGTACCTCGGCCGATGGCTTGGAACTGGCACTAACCAGATGTACCGGTTCAGGCAAAAGAATGAAAGTGGAACTGTTAAAACACTCGTCGATCGCCTTCGACAGGGCTTTTCAGGACGAGGTCGTGGCCACTTACAACCCTTTCATTTCGGGTGTTGATAGAGTCAACAGGATGAATTTTCTCATCGGCAAAACGCATGCCCGGCACATAAAGAGCTTTCTGAATTCACTTGCCGCTCCTGTCGATGTTATCGCCTATCATGGCCAGACGGTGTACCACGATCCAGCCGACGGTTCTACATTGCAGATAGGCGAGGCCGATTTCGTCTCGCACGAGACCGGACTGCCCGTGATCTTCGACTTCAGGAAAAAGGATATGGTGGTGGGCGGCGAAGGTGCCCCACTCATTCCCTATCTGGACTGGATTCTCTTCGAGGACGGCACCTACGCTGTCAACCTCGGCGGCATAGCCAACGTCACGTATGTCTCGGAGAGGTTCGACGGCGTGATCGCCTTCGACAGCGGACCGGCCAACTGTTTGATCGACCTGACCGTAAAAAAGCACTTCAACGTCGATTACGATAGGGACGGTCTCATAGCTTCGAGAGGAAAAATAGATGGTAGTATTCTTGAAACACTCATAGAAAGGGATAGAGATTACTTTTTGAGAAAACCACCAAAATCTACGGGAAGAGAGATATACAACGAAAACTTTCTTGAAGGTATAACTCATGGAAAGCCGGAGGATCTTGTAAGGACTCTAGTAAGATTCACTGTTCATCAGCTGGTGGAGAGTATCAGATCTTATTTGCCTTTGGGGAATGAGATAGTCGTTACCGGAGGCGGTGCCCTAAATCCCGTTATGATGGAAGATTTAAAGACCCTTAGCGGTTTGAAAGTGATCGTTCCCGATCGCGTCTTTCTCCAGGCAAAGGAAGCCATGGGAATGGCCGTCCTCGCCCAGGAGTTTTTGAACGGGGTTGGAGCGAACGTTCCATCGGTAACCGGTGCGAAACAAAGAGTTATTCTGGGCAAGTTAGCTTTACCATGATCTCCCAGACGGGAGAGTTTATACAAAGGAGGTTTTAGTGTGAAACGTATTTTTTTGGTGATTCTCGTATCGCTCTGCGCTGTAATGGTTTTTGCGGCTCCCTTCGTTGAGGACACGCTTCTCACGCCGGACAAGAACCCGAAAATGGGCGGAACGCTTTACCTGGCGCTAACGGGGGCTCCGCAGTCGTTCAACTTCTACGGCACTCTGGACAACAACGCCTACACCGTTGCCGGTCAGATGCTCACAGGACTTGTTGAAGCTCACCCTGTGACATCGGCCATAAGGCCGGCACTCGCCGAGTCCTGGGAAGTCTCGGAGAACAACAAAGAAGTCATTTTCCACCTCAGAGACGTCAATTGGTCAGACGGCGCACCGCTGGTGGCCGACGACGTCATCTTCACTTTCAAGTACTTCATAATGAACCCAGTCGCAAGGGGAAACTCCGTTGACCGCTTCACCATAGAATCGCAGCCGATCGAATGGGTGAAGATAGACGACAAGACCGTAAAGGCCATACTCCCGGCGCCTTACGCCGCTTTCTTCACGGTTCTGTCGCACGCCTATATTTATCCCTCTCACGCGCTCGATAGCAAAATCGACAAAAGCAGACCGGACTCCGTCAACGATGTCTGGCTGACAAACACACCGCCGAGTGAAATCCCGGCCAACGGTCCGTTCATACTATCCGAGTACATAGTCGATCAGAAAGTAGTAATGACAAGGAACCCGAACTATTGGAAAGTCGATGTTTTTGGAAACAAACTGCCTTACGTTGACAGAGTAGAATATCTGATTGTCAGCGACGCTCAGGTAAGGCTGGCCAAGTTCATGGCAGGAGAACTCGATTATATGGCCGTATCCGGCGCGGATTTCCCGATTCTCAAAGAAAGGGAGCTTGCCGGCGGCCCGTTCAAGGTATTCCTTGCCGAACCGACCCAGCCGACACCGAGTCCGGTGCACATCGCCTTCAATTTCGATGCGGCAAACCCGAAGCTGAAAGAACTCTTCATGAAGACCGAATTCCGCCAGGCGATGGAGTACGCTCTCGACAGAGAGAGAATAATCGACGAAGTTTACAACGGACTGGCAGTTCTCGGTGGCGTTCCTGTACTGCCTTCAAACAAAGCCTTCTACAATCCGAAGATCGAAGAGATCCGCAGGCCTTTCGATCTTGCGAAGGCTGCCGAGATACTCGATAGCCTCGGCTTGAAGGACGTCAACGGCGACGGATTGAGGGAATTCCCCGACGGGAGCAAGTTCGAATTCGTCCTCACGGTTCAGAACTCCCCGCAGGATTATCAAGACATCGCCTACATCTTCTCCCAAGACCTTCTAAGCATAGGCGTAAAGGTTAACCTTCAGATACTCGATAGCTCGCTCACTGGCCAGATGTTCGGCGCCGGCTCCTTCGAGGCAGGTATAAGAGCCTTTGGAAACCAGCCGGACCCACAACTTAGAAAGGCTATCTGGCAGCCCGGCACCCAGCTTTATTACTGGCACAGAACCACCAGGGACCCAGAAACGAACACGGCCATCTTCGATAACATGCTGGACTGGGAAAAGAGAGTTTACGACCTCTTCGAAAAGGGACAGGTCGCCATGGATCCGGCAATCAGAAAGACCTTCTACGACGAGTGGCAAGAGATTTACGCCGAGTATCTGCCCGTTATCTTCGTCTGTAAAGGCATGAATCTTTACGCCGCGAACAAAGCTCTTGGAAATGTCGAGCAGAACGCGGAAGGACTACTCTCTTACGCGTCCTGGACGGTATTTAAGAAGTAATTTTTAAACACTGCGGGAGGAGGAGCCTCCTCCCGCGTTTTCTTTAACGGAGGAAGGCTATGTGGTCTTTCATAGTGAGGCGCTTACTCATAATGATACCGATGATGTTTTTTATATCGGTCATATGTTTCGTGATAACGGAGCTTCAGCCGGGGGATTTCGTCAGCCAGTATCTCGACAACCCCAGAATCTCGCCGGCACAGATCGAGCTGCTCAGAAAGAACCTGGGACTTGACGAACCGGCCTACGTGAGATACTGGAACTGGATCAAGGGGATCGTCACCAGAGGGGATTTCGGATATTCCTTCGCCTTTCAAAGACCGGTGGGCGAACTTATATGGGAGAGAATGGGCTGGACCATCTTCGTCGCTCTGGGAGCGATCGTCTTCCAGTGGCTTCTTGCCGTCCCCATGGGAATCTACTCGGCCTTGCACCCTTACTCCCCGGGCGATTATACCCTGACCGTCATCGGTTTCATCGGACTCTCTATACCGGACTTTTTCATGGCTCTTATACTGATGTACCTGATGCTGAAAATGGGAGCCACTTCCATCGGCGGACTCTTCTCGCCACAGTTCGTTGGCGCGCCTTTCAGCTTTGCAAAACTTATCGATCTCTTCAAGCACCTGTGGGTGCCCCTCGTGGTGGTAGGAATGAGCGGATTGGCCGGCCTCATGAGAGTCATGAGGGGAAATATGCTCGACATTGTCTCCTCGCCTTTCATCACATCCCTGAGGGCGCACGGACTGGACGAGAAGACCGTTAAAAGGCACGCCATAAAAAATGCTCTGAACCCCATGGTCAGCATAGCCGGAACGGAGCTCCCAAACGTGTTCAGTGGAACCATAATAACCGCGATAGTTCTTAATCTGCCTACAATGGGACCCTTTTTCTATAATGCACTTTTAAACCACGACCAGTATCTGGTCATGAGCTTTTTGATGTTCATCGCCATCATAACCCAGATCGGAAACCTGCTGGCAGATATCGCGCTGGCGGTTCTCGACCCCAGGATAAGGATGAGCTGAGATGCAGAGTACAAAGAAGAGAATCGCACGCAACTTCTTCAAGCATAAACTTGGCGTGATAGGACTGGTCGCCCTGAGTATCATGTATCTGCTTGTGATACTATCTGATTTCATCTCCCCTTACAACTACATCACATCCCACAAGAACTTCGTTTACGCTCCCCCATCGAAGATCAGGTTCTTCGACGAAGATGGCAAATGGCACGGCCCCTTTGTCCATCCTATGGTGAAGGTTAGAAACCCGGTAACCTACCGGCTCGAATTCTCCGAGGACAAGAGCAAGATCGTACCCATAAAGCTCTTCGTCAGGGGAGAGGAGTACAAACTCTGGGGCATCTTCAAGACCGACATCCATCTCTTCGGGGTCGAGGAGTCCTCAGATAAGGCGATGGTGCTTCTCTTCGGTGCAGACAGGTTCGGACGCGATCTGTTTTCACGTGTTTTGATCGGCGGGAAAGTCTCTATGACCGTCGGACTGGTCGGGACGCTCATAAGCGTCTTCATAGGCGCCATCGTCGGGGCTCTATCCGGCTATTACGGAGGTTTGGTGGACGTTCTGATCCAGAGGTTTATCGAATTGCTGAGATCCTTCCCGCGAATTCCCCTCTGGCTTGCCCTCGCTACGATCCTCCCTCCCAGTTGGCCGAGCACGTGGGTCTATTTTGGAATAGTTATCGTCCTTTCTCTTATAGGCTGGATGGGAGTGGCCAGAGTTGAAAGGGGAATGGTGCTCAGCCTGAGAGAAAAGGAATTCGTTCTGGCCGCCAGAGTGTCGGGCGTATCTAATATGAAAATAATCACGCGTCATCTCATACCCAACACCATTAGCTATCTGATTGTCGTATCAACGTTATCGATTCCCGGCATGATCCTGGGAGAGAGCGCTATAAGCTTTCTTGGCCTGGGTATAAAGGAGCCTATGACCAGCTGGGGATTGCTGCTTAAACAGGCACAGTCCCTTTCCGAACTGGAAGCCCATCCGTGGCTCATGATACCCGGTATCTTCATAATAATCGCGGTGCTGTCCTTCAATTTCGTCGGCGACGCGCTCAGAGATGCCGTTGATCCGTACAGGGCGGTGGAAAAGGTATGAGTGGAATACTCGAAGTCAAAAACCTGAAGACCTATTTCAGAACCCCGGACGGTCTCGTGAAGGCCGTGGACGATGTAAGCTTCGAGCTTCAAAAGGGCGAAATACTGGCGCTGGTAGGCGAATCGGGCTGTGGCAAGAGCGTGACTGTCCAAACCATCATGGGGCTAATAAAAGTCCCTCCGGCAAGGGTGGAAGGCCAGATACTGTACAGGGAGAAAGACCTCGTCGGCCTCTCGAACAAAGAGTATAAAAACATTAGGGGCAGAGAGATCTCCATGATCTTCCAGGAGCCCATGTCAGCCTTTGATCCGCTCTACACCATCGGCTACCAGCTTTCAGAAGTTGCAAAGGCACACATGCCGTGGGACGACGCCAGAACGCGCGAAGAGATAATCTCCGTACTGCGGAAGGTGAACATTCCCGAACCGGAAAAGAGGTACAGAGAATATCCACACGAAATGAGCGGAGGGATGTTGCAGAGGATTATGATCGCCATGGCCCTAATAACTGGCCCCGAGATCATAATCGCCGATGAACCCACGACCGCCCTGGACGTGACGATTCAGGCGCAGGTGCTCAACATCATGAGGGACCTCCAGAGCGAGTTCAACGGCTCGATAATCTTCATAACGCACGATCTTGGAGTCGTTTCCGAGATAGCCGACAGGGTTCATGTGATGTACGCAGGAAAGATTGTCGAAAAGGCCGGAGTCAACGAACTGTACAAAGAAGCGGCCCACCCTTACACAAAGGGATTGCTCAATTCCAGGGTGAAAAGAGAATTCAAAGGCCAGAAACTGCCTTATATAGATGGCTATGTTCCCAGAGCCTACGAGTTCCCCGAAGGATGCCGCTTCAACCCGAGGTGTCCCCACGCCATGGAAATATGCAAGAAAGATCCGCCCGAGATGTTAGTGAGTGAAAACCACACGGCCGCCTGCTGGCTATACGGGGAGGGTGGTTTATGAAAATAATCGAGACTAAAGAGCTCAAAAAATATTTCCCGATCAAGGCCGGAGTCTTTCTGCAGGTCGTGGGGCACGTCAAAGCCATGGAAAGCGTTGACTTCCACATAAATCGCGGTGAAACCGTGGGAATCGTCGGCGAATCAGGTTGCGGCAAAAGTACGCTCGGCAGAACGATAGTCAAGATCTACGAACCGACTGATGGCAGGATAATCTACCACGACAACGACGGAGGAGAGCACGACATAACTAAGGGACTGGACAAAAAGATCAGATTGAAGTTCCGGCGGGATATACAGATGATATTCCAGAACCCCTTCGACTCTCTCGATCCGAGAATGACCATCAGGGATGTGATAAGGGAACCGATAGAGGCCCACAACCTCGTCCCGAAGAACGAGATAGACGGATACGTCGCCGAACTTTTGATGAAAGTCGGACTTTACCCCGAATATGCCCAGAGATACCCGCATGAATTCTCCGGCGGCCAGAGACAGAGGATCGCCGTGGCCAGATCCATCTCCGTAAAACCGAGGCTGGTCATCTGCGACGAACCGACCTCTGCACTCGATGTGTCCGTCCAGAGCCAGATAATCAACCTGTTGCAGGATTTGAAGGCCGAAAACGATATTTCCTACATCTTCATCTCACACAATTTGGATATCGTCCATCATATGAGCGACAGGATACTCGTCATGTACCTCGGAAATGTTGTAGAATCGGCCGGCGCCACAGATCTCTTCGATAACCCGGCCCACCCTTACACCAGAGCCTTGATGGCCTCAATACCAGGCTGGGACCCGCTAGACAGAAAATTACAGAACATAAGGCTAGAGGGTGAGCCGCCCAGTCCGATCAACCCTCCGCCCGGTTGCGCCTTTCACCCCAGGTGTCCTTATAGAATGGATAGATGCGATAAAGAAAAGCCGCCGGTGGTGGAGATAGCTCCGGGACACGAAGCTGCCTGCTGGCTGCACACAAAATAACGTCCTCTAAGAGCCGTGGTGGATTAAAACACGAGAGAAGGAGCATCGAAAGTTCGCTTCGCTTACGAGAAGGCGAGAGCGAAAATGGGGATGACGGGCTCCTAGCGTCTATACCATTTTTCGCGTCCGCCCTCTCTTCTCTCTCCCTCTCTCTTTCTCTTTCCTCTTCTCTAATTCCTTAATCAATAACGAACAATGGATGCGCAGCGCGACGGGGAACACTCTCTATGTCACTATTTTCTCCGCTCCCAGGAAGCTGGCGAAATCGTCTGTGCATTTCCGTATCGCCTCTTTCATATTCCCGGTGACGGCAATCCGCTCTTCCCACCACCAGTTCTTGATATTCAAGACCTTCTTCTTTTTATCGAAAACAGGTTCGAAACGCGCCACAAACTCCGTTCCAAAGAGAACGGGGAGAACGTAGTAACCGTACTTCCTATCCTGTGGCTGCTTGTACACTTCCCAGGTGTATTCGAACTGGAAGAGGCTCTTTATGAACTTCCTGTCCCAAAGTAGGTTGTCCAGCGGCGCTATAAAAGAGGCTTCCTGAGCTCCATCGCTTTCGTGGCACCTATCGAGAAGCTCTCCGTTAAAGCTCGAAGTATAAACCGGGTAATCGAACCCTTCGATCTCCAGCTCGATCAATTCACCCGAGCGCGTCATTTTCTCTATCGCCGCAATCCGCTTGCCGCTGTTCAGACCCTTTATTCCCAGCCAGGCGTCGCCCGATCTCGACCAGAAAAGACCGATGCTGCCTATCCTTCTGCTTATATGCCAGCGGTGATAAGCTTCCTCGTTCGTGTTGGGATCTCGCCTGTCGAAAATCTCTTGCGGTATGTTCCTTTCGGCCAGATCGTAGTACTTTCTGGTTCCGATTCTGTGATGAATCACGAGTTCTCCCCACCAGTACATACTCTCGAGTGCGGCACGGGAGGCTTTGGCAGGCGCCCAGTACCAGCCCACCTTTTTATCGAAATCGAAATCCTGCGAGGAGAGCGGTCCCCTGACCTCTATATCCTTCCTTATCTGTCCGAGTATCTCGTCGATGTGTTCGCTCCTTCTTATATGGTCTTTCGCGTCTTCCCTGAATCTCTTGAAATAAGGCCAATCTTCTATCGGGTAGATGGACATATTCTTGTCCCAGCCGTCGAGCAACTTTCTATCCTCGTACAGCAACCCGTAAAGCATATCGGGCCTGTAATTCTTCACTCTCGACTGGAGGACGAGGTCGGTATTTATTCCGGCGATGTTCAGAGGATCGAACTGCAAACAGCCGACCTTTCTGACAAAGGCCAGTATCCCCTCACGCCCCGAAAGCCTCCTTGGAGGCAGAAGATTCTGGTAGGAGAGCAAAAACCTTTTCGCTGTTTCTTTTGAAATCTTCATTCCCGGCAACTCCTTTCTATCCTTCCTTCTTTTCGAATGTTATCATATCGACTTCAGGATTATCGGACACCCGTGAAGGATTTATCGTAGAATTCATTACGAGGTGAGTGGATGTCAGGCTTTACTTTTCTCTACTTTATAGGGATATATGCAATCATGACCTTCGAGATTGTACTGCTGATCATGAACTACCGCTTTTCGACGAAGCCGCCGATTGCGGTGCCCGGTGTTTTGAGAGATGTTTACACCCCGGAACTGGTTGAGAAATCGATCCTTTACACTAAAGCGAGGGGAGAATTACAGATCTTTTCAACCCTGGTAGAGTTCGCATTTGTCACGGCCGGTATCTTCTGGCTCTTTCCGCTGATAGAAAGGATCGCGGTATCGCTTACAGGAAGTTTCGTATGGCAGGGTGTGCTCTTCTTCGCGATTCTCGCCCTGATCGGATACCTGTCGATGCTTCCCTTCCACGTTTACTCGACATTTGTGCTGGAAAGACGCTTCGGATTCAACAAAACCGCACCGGCTACGTTCATAGCCGACAGTTTGAAGGAGATCCTCCTCATCGCCGCGATTGGCGTCCCTTTACTGGCCCTTTCGCTTATGGCCATTGAGAAACTCGCTTACTGGTGGATCTACCTCCTATTGGGTATAATCCTTTTCCAGCTCCTGTCGGGATTGCTCTATCCGGTACTGATTCTCCCTCTCTTCTCGAAGCTGAAACCCCTTGAAGATGGACAACTCAAGCAGGCTATCTTCGATCTATCGAAGAGGTCCGGTTTCGAGGTCAAGTCCATCTTCGTCATGGACGCTTCAAAAAGGACCGGACACACCAACGCTTTTTTTACAGGGTTCGGCAAAGCCAGGAGAATAGTTCTCTACGACACCCTTATAGAGAAACACTCCCTGAGCGAAATAGAGGCGATCTTCGCGCACGAAGCCGGTCACTACAAGTACAGACACACACTCAAAGGAACGGTGATATCATCTGCCACTACCGGACTGTCGATATTCCTTCTCTGGTTCATGGTAAGATCGGGGATTATAGAGACGATCTTTGCGGTCGAAAGAGAATTCACCGCACTGTTGTATTCGGGAGTTTTCGTCATGTCGCTCTTCTCGGTCTTTGGATGGCTCGGCTCTTACATAAGCCGCAGGTGGGAATTCGCCGCAGATAGCTATGCGGCCGAAATTATGTGCACAGCCGGGCCGATGATCGACGCGCTCAAAAGACTTTCGGCATCGAACCTGAGCAATCTCAGGCCACACCCACTGTACACCGCGCTTAACTACTCGCATCCGACAACGCTGGAGAGAATTGAAAAGCTGTGCAAAATAGATTCTAATATAGATGAAGAGATTAAGGGGGTGAAAAGTTGAAACTGAATCTGATTAACAGGGTAACGCCTATCGACAGACTCGAAAGCGTCGAGAGATCGCTGGGCCTTCCTTTCGAGGTTCTTTGCAAACACGACGAGCTTACGGGATTCATGACCAGCGGCAACAAAATCAGAAAGCTGGAGTATCTTCTCAAAGCCGCTCAAGAGGAAAATGCCGATACGGTTTTCACCTGCGGTGGCATACAATCCAACCATTGCAGGGCGACCGCGGTCGCAGCCAGGTCACTTGGAATGACGCCGGTGGTCTTTCTCAGAGGACAACCCAACCAACTTCCGCAGGGTAATCTTCTTCTTGATATGCTTGTGGGCAGCGATATTTACTACGTGACCAAAGAAGAATACTCGAGGATAGACGAAATATTCGCCGAAAAGAAAAAAGAGTACGAAAGCCGCGGCCACAGAGTCTATCTAATACCCGAGGGAGGGTCTAACTCTCTCGGAGCCAGGGGTTACTTCGACGCGGTGAATGAAATGGCCCTCCAGGTTGATTTGAACGAAATACCGGCCATATTCATAGCGGTAGGCAGCGCCGGAACCTACGCCGGACTGCTGGCGGGCATAAAATCGCGCGGATTTGCCACAAGGATAATAGGGATAAACGTCACGAAAGACCCGTCCTCCTTCTTTGCCGAAAAGACAAAGAGAATAATTCGCGGCATGGAGGAATATAAAATCCACGTGTCGGTAGGGGACAGAGACATCGAAATAGTGGACGACTTCTCGGGACCGGCGTACGCCGTACCTTCCGAAGAAGATATGGAACTGATCAAGAAATTGGCCAAAGAGACCGCCTTCTTCATCGACCCGGTTTACACTGCCAAGGCCTTCAGGGGAATGATAGAGATCTCCAAAGAGCGTTTTGCCGGAAAGCGTGTATTATTTATCCACACCGGCGGCCTCTTCAAACTCTTCGATAACCCGTCTTACTACGTATAACCAAAAAGCCCCGTTCAGCGGGGCTTTAATTTGCGCTGAGATCGACGAATTCCTCGCAGACGGACATTACTTCATTGAAACGCTCAGCACTTCAAGAAGATTAGATTCGGGCGAACCGAAAGGCATATCTATATTTCCATATAGCCTTTCATCGTAGTAGTTGCGACTTCTAAACCCGTTGTTCCCCGAACCTGCAGGACCTGCTTCCACAGATACCATGGTTCCGAATACATGCCTGTATCCGAGATTAACACTATAACGATCGTAATTTTCAATGAGAATCTGACCCGTATTACTGTGACCGCTATTCTTACCAAAAGCGAAGAGATTTGAGAAGAGTTTTATATTTCTTATAGCGTCTTTTCCTTCCTTAGTATCCTGGAAAGGAATGATTATATTTCCATCGGTAGCTACCAGGTTGATCATATCGTTCAAGTTGGTCGCGGAAGTGTTGGGATCGTAATCAGCCGCAAATTCCAGTCCTGGCTGATTTACATAGCCTCTAAAAGTGTTATCGCTCAACATATCGTAGTAAAGAATGTCGCCATAAAGCTTGATATCTCCCTGCTTAGATCTTATAGTGTATTTCCCGTCGATTACCGAAGCTTCTCTCCCGAGCGTCTTTCCAATGCCTCCGGTTATTCCTGAACCACCGGTAGATATGTCTTCCTCAACCACGTAATACCCTTTGTTCAAGAAACTGGTGGCTTCGGTTGTAAAGGAAGGGTAGTCCTCATCGTCCGAGTTGACTTTCATTATGACGGTAGTATCGAAGTTCATCGCAGAAAAACCGCTGGATGGAGTTATAAAATACATCTCAACATCTGCATCTGCAACTTTTCTCCCTTGACCACCACTTCCACTTATAACATTCCATTCGGACCATTCAGAATAATTCCAGTCAGACCAGGAAGAGACAGTCGTTGGACCATTCACACTGTAATTATTGTCCCATTGCTTTATTTGATATTGCCACCCTTGCCTAACTCTTTGCCATTGCTGAATCCATCCACCCGGCCATTCCCATTGCCATTCTTTTTTCCATTTCCAACCTGTGAAATTAAGCGTGAAACTAATCGGACCATTTTCGTATTCGAGAGGATACCTACTAATAGTTCTAGATCTTTCCCTGACTTGATGATTGACGGACGTTCTGACTTCCCTATTCCACTTGAACCTGATCACTGAATAGGGAGTTGAACTCTCGAACCCGCCTGTGCCTACAAGATTGTTCAGAGGTGCTCCAAAAAGAACATCTGACGACATATCCACACTATCCGCATTGTCCAGTATTCTGACACCACTAGTAATTTCAGTTTGAATAATCGTTCTTCTCTCCTCAATGATCGGGGATTCATTCACCGAGAGCGTTACGTAATCACTATTGACTACCTGCCTCAACTCATCGTACGTGAAATCTTCACTAGTTAAATCGTTATTGAGAATGAAGTTAGCAGACAACTTCCGTTCATTATTATCGATTATCCAGTCTCTGAAAAGATCTAGGAAATCCTCGTCATTGACAAGAAGGTTCATTAGCCATTGAGTATTTTCATCCTTGATCAATTCGGTTGTTTCGCTTTCGGTCACTTGGGAACCGGAGCTTCTCTCGGTGTCCCTCAAGTAGAGGCCAAGAGAATTCTGAGGTAAGACGCTGCCTCTCTCAAGTGCATTCAACATGTCTTCCAGCGATGTCGTATTTGAGTAGTGACTTTGATAGTAATCCTCCATTTCATCGAATCGCTTTTCAAGTTCCGTGATTGTCTCCTGATCAACCTTCATACTTCCGGCTTTAATGAACCACGGGATGAAACGGTCGTTAAATTCCCCTTTTGAGTTGTTCACGAAATTCTCTATCTTACCTTTTACTCTCAATTCTCCACTGACTTCCGAATAACTTTCGGCAACGATAATCTCATTGAATCCTCCAAGATAGATCCATGTTTCACCGTTCTCAACATGTATTGCATAGTCCTTGTTGTTATACGTTTCATCATAAACTCCATCTCCATTTGTATCGACCCGTATTGTTTTTCTTCCGGTCCATGAACCTGTCAAATCTAGATTCGAATTTTCATACCAGATCTCACCATTGAAAATCGGTCCGTAAATGGAAAGATCGCCGGAACCAGGAGGAATAGTCGCTATCATTCGCAATCCACCATTTCCGGCCCCTCCTTGACCCGTCGAACCCAGGAAAGTAGGGCCATATATTACTGAACCGGGAAACCACTGAGCTGTTGAGTTGCTTTCTAAGACAAACCTCGACCAGTTACTGAAATACCTCGGGCTTATGACACCCCAAAAGTATGATTTCATGGCTCCGTTTGAAGTAATAACCACTGCTAGATAAGTGTTTGGCGAAGATTTGTCAGGAATCATTACCAGGTCTTCGAAGGTTCCGTCTGTCAGCTCTTCAAAGATGCTTCTGAGATCACTTCCGGGTTTGAAGAATCTGTCTTGAGAAAACCTGCTGAATAGTGTATTCCATGACTGGTTCTCTAGCGTATTGTTATCGAAGAGACTTAAGAAAGTCTCAAGGGATGAGGGGGTCGAAATCAATGAAATGTAAAAGCTGTTCGTAGATAAATTCAAAAAACTTTCTTCCGCGAACTTTTTTCTCAGATAGCCATAATTGGCATAAAACACATTTCCCGCATCTACTTGCAGCTGGGATTTACTGATATTCTGAAACAGTTCCGAAGTAGTAGAAGAGGTCCTGTTGAGAAGTGCAACAGCTATTATCGTAATGGAAGCCATTATTATCAACGACAGAGGCAGCACTAAACCTTTTCTCATATAGTCCACTCTCCTATTGTTGCTGTACCACAGCTGTATATGTCGCTCCAGAGCTCGTATGATATACGTTCATTATGACTATTGCACTTTCGAGTTTATCCAGTAATTCTGATGAGACCCCCATATCTGTCAGCTTATCAAAAAAAGAATCGTTCACTGTAATCTGAATATCCTGGTTTTCTATACTTCCTGAAACCCATTGATTGACTATCTGGTACCTGACCAGAGTAAAATCCCTCATTTTGCTTTTCGACTTGTTCAGAGTGGAGTGTATTGTGATAAACACCTGGAATAAAGTCACTATAATCATTGCTACCACTGCAAGCGTGATCAGCATTTCCATCAGTGACAGACCCTTTTTCATGATTTATGCCTCACTTCACGTTAATTAGCTTTACAGAAGATCTATGAATCTCAACTCCACCTGGAGTGGTCAGCGTTATTTTGTAGAAAACCGATCCGCCCCCAACAGATTCGAACTCGACATCTACATTATTGAAGGGTGTTGTAGAGAATATTACTCTTTCACCACTCTCCAGAGTAGAGTCAATTATCTCAAGAGAGTCATCCCCATCAGTGAAATCCACCTGCTGAGTGACCTTTTCCCATATTTTGAGTTTTTCATCATTAAAGTAGAACTGTTTCGTGACCTTTCCAGTCACGAAAGGTATCGAAACCGTATATCTCAAACCCCTAGCCGGCGAGCTTTCGCTCTCCTTTATAAGAGTGATCTTTCCTATATTAGGACCGGCTTTTGATAACTCAGTCTGTATTATACTGTCAATTTTGAAGAGCTCGGAATACTTTTCGACATTATTGAGAGCTACCTGGGATCTTTTAGATAAATCTACATATAGCAAGAGTACCGCGGACAGCACGACGGTGAAAACAATCATAACTATAGTCAGTTCCAGTAAAGAAGTTCCCGTTTTTCTTTTCATATCAACACCCCACGCTTTATGCAGAAGTGTTTTTAAACAAAAGAGACCTGCTTTATCCGAATGGTATTTATGCTATGAATAACAATAGACTAGTTAATTTCAGTGCAAAAATGTGCCAGATTTTGTATGAATTATTTCATACGTTTATTTTTAATTGATTTAATTAGCATTTGTTTGAATGACGAACTGCTTGGTCAAAAAGATGCATTTCATAAATTTACTTGAATGCAAAATCAGCCATAAAAGATGCTCTTGTGTGGTTACCGATAGTGCAATTTGAATATCTAAGCAATAATTGTGTTCAGACATAAAGATAATATATAGTACGATCGATTGGCTTTTTTGATGAAATAAACTTCCGTTTTTGGCTTTATAGTATGAAATTTCTTTCATTTTATGGTTCGTTTCTTTTAAAAGCATCGCTTTCACTAGTCCGAAATTATTAGCAATTAACCCGTATAAAACTATGTGTTTAAAGCCAAAAGCGCATAAGGACTTAGGATTGAAAACTGCGCGTCTTACCAACAGCCGTTCGCTTCTGCATATACTATTGCCTGTATGTTTTCGATGTATCTGGCCATCATAGTGCGCTTTAGTGCTGGCATATTTTTGCTAAATAAGTTTTAGCTTTTTCATTTATTCTGGCTTCCACAGGAGGCTGTTGTTATGGGGAATTGTAGAATGAGAAAGAAAGGATTCGTACTATTCACTGCACTTATAGCGGTGGCTGTACTTTCGATAATATCTATAACTGTGGTAACGCTGGTACTGAACGATTCTATGCAGCTCAATAGAGCCGAAGCCAGACTCATTGCACACTATAGAGCACTTTCAGGAGTTGAGATCGCCAGGGCCCTCCTGGAGAAAGATGAAACTAAAGACGCCAGGGGTGTTTTCAGGGGAACAATAACCGAAGGCGGAAGTGGGAATTTCGAACTCGTCGAGGCCTGGCAGGACGGTGATAATTGGGATACTGGTATCCAGTTGGTCAGAGATGCCGTGCAGAGCGCTCTTCAGTCGAGTTCGAACGATGTGGCTTTCGCGATCTTCTCAGATTCTTCCGGTACCGAGTTCAAGATAGTCTCTTACGGAATAAGGAGCGCCGCGGTAGAGAGTGTGGTGCTTAACCTTGCCTTTGCCGGAGGCGCTTATGAGTTTCCGGTCTTCGATATGGCCGTTTTTACTAGAAGCTATATAGGTATTGGCGGGAGTTCTAGAATCGAAGGCAGGGCCGGGACGAATTCGATAATTCCGGGTTCGGTTAATATCGCATCAGGGAACAACATGATTACAGGAACGATATACGTTGGCGTTGGCGGAGACACTCACGTAAATCCAAGTGTCAATCCCGATATTCCATGGCAATCGATTTCCTATCCCAATGCGGTCGTAACTAGAACGAATATCTGGAACAGTACATGGCTCAATAACCATCCTATACAGAATCTCGATCAGGAAAGGGAGTACGAGCTGCCTAATTTTCCTGACCCTCCATCGTCGATAAGCTTTCCGACATTTCCGACCTTCCCTGAAGGTTTACCAGGTCATGGGAATCTGAATGTTGGCGGCAATTCTACTTTCACCGTTACTCAGAGCGGAGAGTACGGAAATATAAACGTGTCCGGCAGCAGCAGGCTTATATTCAATCTGCAGGGCAACAATATCTCGATCAACGCTAACTCTCTTTCGGTAAGCGGAAGCGCAAGAATCGAGGTCAATGGACCGGGGACGCTGAATCTCTATATCGATGGCAACGCTTCAATAAGCGGTAGCGGGATTACCACTCTCAATTCGGCAAAGCTGAACATCTACACGGACGGTAATTTCTCGGCTTCGGGAAACCTGAACGTCGAGATCTCTACGCTTTATTCGAAGGGTCAGACTCAGCTTGGAAATAGCGGACTGCTGCAGCTCGAGAATCTCTTCGTGGACTCAAGTCAGGCCTTCTCAACTTCGGGGAACGGAACGATACGAGTGGCTTCACAGGCCCTGATTAAGGCCTCGTCGATGAGTCTTTCGAGTGGAACCATGGACTTCATGAACGGCTCGAAGCAGCAGTTCGAGATCGCGGGAACGGTTCAACTTAGCGGAAATGCCAATATGAACGGTATAAGCAAGGGAGTAATGAACTGCAGTACTCTGAACATTCAGCAGGGAAACATAAATCTGGCCAGCGGTGGGAACATGCTCGTTTACGCCAGCACCGGCTTCAACATGGGAGGGGGGAGCACTTTCAACTACGGGGGTGACAGAAATGCCGTTCGTGTCAATTACGCGGGCTCAAGCGATCTGGATCTTACGGGAAACATTCGCTACACGGGTACTCTCCATATTCAGAGGGCTTCGGCCAGTCTTGGCGGATCGGGCGAGGTCTACGGGCTAATCATAAGCGGCGGACCGACGGTCAACCTTCACGGGAATCCCATGGCAGACGTTACGGCAGTCTATGCGCCAAACTCTACTGTAAATATGGTGGGAAGCGCGACCGTTAAAGGTGCGATTGTCGCCGATCGATTCGTGGCTACCGGTAGTTCGACAGTTGTCTTTGAACCCGATACCGAGGATCTTTTTCCACCTCAGTCGATAGGACTGATCGGGGACGGCGAGGGTAATGAAGAAATTGAGATATGGAGCAGGTGAGGTGGTAAGAATGGAAGAATCTAGGCGTTTGAAGAGTAGAGTTTCCGGCTTCTCTCTTGTAGAGGTTCTCATGAGCCTTCTGATAATAGTGGTCATTGTCGCAACAATACTGCCGTTACTGGCAAACAGTATGAGGCAGGCCCATAAGAACAGGTTTGTCACTGCCGAACTGGCAGTTGTCCAGAACGATCTCGAGGAGGAGATCTTCGTTTCAACAAGAGGTCAGTCGTACAGCGTGAATGTAGATATAGACGGCAGTAACGTAACCGTATCCGGCGAGCTGGTCACAAAGAATTTCGCAGAGGGAAAGCAGATCGGAATCTTCTTGAGAAGCCGGTGAGAATTGTATGAAGAGAAAGACCGGATTGACTCTTGCGGAAATAACGATCGTTCTTCTCGTGTCGTCTATTATCGTCGCGATAGCCTTTTCTGTCTTTGCCGCTGGTTGGAGAATATTCAAGACGTCTCAGGAGACGGCATTGCTCAGCAGAAATCTCAGGTCGCTTGTGGAAAGGATCTCCGAGGAATTCAGATGGGCAACGGAGCTGGAGTTTACCAGCTCCCCGCAGGGGTCGGACTGGATAGTGATCTTGCTTGAAAACAATACTATAAAGAGATTTCAGGGGACTGCTTCAAGCAGAACAAACGAACAGAACATGAACGATCCTTCACAGGTAAGCGTCTCGAGCCTGACGTTCGCACTGAGAACGGTGCAGGACATGAGGGTAATGATGGATGTTTCCATTACAGCTTCCAGTGCTAACAACGGTAGTATAAGCGAGAGCGTAAGTACATCTGTCGCCGTTTACAATCTCAGGGACCGTTCGGGTTCAGGCTCATCGGTTAGCTATAAGAGATAATCCAATTCAAGACTCCGGTCGCGCTTTGGCATGAGGTTGCAGCAAATTTGCAGAACAGACTGGGAGGAATGGATGGATATGAGAAGAGAGATATTCGGAATCGATAGAAGAAATGGATTTTCTCTTGTAGAATTACTTATAGTCCTTGCCGTCATCGCTGCCCTTATAGCCGTTGTGACTCCTATTGGAATAAACGCTATGCGAAAATCCCAAGCCGTTTCCGTCGCAAAAGACCTCATGACACTCTCTAAGGCCTTTGCGGGTAAAATCTACCTTGACGGAGAACTGCCCCAGACGATAAATGAGCTCGGGAGAAATGTATCGAAAAATCCTAAGTATGGTATAGCCTGGACTGCTGGCGAAGAGAGAGAGTATGTTATCTTTTCGAATGCCAAGGTCGATGTTCAATCTTTGAGGGCGATTATAACTTCGGCCACATCTTCGCCTTTTCCCGATCTGGCCAATCTAGAATATCTTTCGGGTGGGCTTCCTTCCGATTCTGATGAACTTACCGTTTACTATCCTTTTTCGCTTGGGTCTTCAGGAGCGGTCGAATCTGGTAAGCTTACTTCCCTTGGCTCCACTTTCCAGGAGATAATCCCGAAAATGATAGATTTGATAGATACTTTTCAACTTACTGGAAGAGTGCTGAGCACATGGAAAGATACAAGATACACGGACCTAGGTCTAAACCCCGATGAATGGTCCCTTCCGGTAAACAAGATTAATTACAGCCCCAGAGTCTTCTCCAACAGCTCGACTGATAATATCATTATAGTCACTCCTGCAACTGGCTATGACTTCAGAGTAACCTATACGGACGGCGGTACTAGCCGCGACAATAACTGGTGGATCTTCTATAGCGCAGAGCACAAAAAGTGGTACCACAGAGATTACACAAGAGAAGTCGATATAACCAAACTTGAAATCATTGAAGAGAAAAAAAGCTAGAAAAGCACAGAGCCTATTGGAAGCAGGTTTCAAACAAGCCCTGAATCTGACTATATGATCACTGTAAAATTCCTCTATGAAGATTCGAAGGGAACCCGAGAAGATAATCGGGAAAAAAGTCGATATATCGACCCTTAAAATGCTCAAGGCAACAGAATAATTTCTTTTTATCGTGTACAAACATCCCTCTCGGATTCTGGAAGATGCAAAGGTGACCGAGACTTTTTCTTTACCGTCAGTAATATGCGCTTTTCAAGCAATTTTATGAGAACTCTCCCGCTAGTCAATACCGCACGGGACGGGCCCCTATATATGGTATATGTAAATGATTCGCCCTCCATACATATATTCTTCTATTGATTTTTATGCAATTTTGGTTCGAAAAATATAAAAAATTATGATATAAATCCCAGCGAATATAGAAATTACTTGTGCTTATCGCCTATCTGAGCCTAATATATGCAAAAAAAGAAAACCTTTACCAACTGATGTGGATAAAAAGATGAGTATTTCCAATAATAATTGAAAAAAAGTTTGGAATTTTTGATTTTTACACTTGACATTTGATTATTCTTTGTGATATATTATGAATGTCGAAGGAAAAATAACAAAAAGGGGGTGAGGAAATGAGAAAAATTAAAGATCCAGCGTCGATCGAGAGAGAGATCCAGAAGTTCAAGATCAAAGTACAGAAAGAAGCCTTCCCACATTATCTGTAAAAGGAGGTGAGGAAGATGAACAAGAGAGAGAAGAAAGTGCACTACCATGAAATGGATCGTTATGTAGAAATCGTGAAAGAAGATTCGTTAAGGGCAAAAATGATGAACATCAGATGAGAAAGGGCTGAAAAGGAGGAGAAGGATCATGTCTAAAAGAGAGAAGAAGAGTTTCAGGGCGATTGACAAGTTGATCGAGAGTGAAAGAGACAGCGTGTTGAGCAGCCTGATGATCAACCCGAGATTCTGAAAAGAGAGTACAAATAAGGGAATAAAAGAGGAGGAGAGAATATGAGAAGGAGAAGTTTGAAGGATATCGACAGAATGGTTCTTAAGGTAAGAGAAAGTGCATACAGCAGTCTGATGGTAAGCCCCAGGTTCTGATATTACTGAAAGGGAGGTGTACTCGATGATAAGAAGAATAAGAAATTTGGCAGACGTGGACATGATGATCGAGAAAGTGAAGATCGATGCGATTAAGAGATACATGTCCTCGCCTCACAGCTGATTAGAAGGCGAGGCGTGTGAATTGAAAAAATCAAACAGGAGCGTTATTAGATAAACGAAGACCCTTTTTCCATAACTTTCTAGAGGGTCTTCTTTTTTTGGAGACATTGTGGAAAGATATGGATATACTGGTGAAGAGAACGGCCCCTAGAGGCCGATATTTTGTACCGTTTTCGATATTTTTTGAAAGGAGTTCGAGATATGTCTGTTAGCGGAAAAAACAGTAGCATGAGGAGTATTTTGAGGATTGCAGGACCGCTCTTCATTTTTATAGGTGTGGTCATTCTTATAATTGCCATGGTAGATTTCTTCAGCGCTTTCGGTTCGTTCGGGCAGCCGGATAAGTTCTATCTTTTCTTCCTGGCGATCCCTTTTATCTTTCTGGGAGTTATAGCGACCAGCTATGGGTTCATGGGAGCGGTAGCAAGGTACAAGGCCAACGAACTTGCGCCGGTAGCTAAAGACACCATTAACTATATGGCCGAAGGAACGAAGGATAGTGTAAGGACTATCGCAAGATCCATAAAGGAAGGGATTTCCGAGTCCGAAGGGGCAAAGGTCGTGTGTCAGAAATGCGGGACTATGAACGCTTCGGATTCGAGATTCTGCAAAAACTGCGGCACAACTCTGAGAAAAGACAAGAAATGCCCCGATTGTGGCGAACAGAACGATTCTGAGGCCAGATTCTGCGACAAATGCGGTTTTAAATTCCCTGCTTGAATGTGATAATTGATTAAACAGGAAAGGAGGGAATTTCCAGATGGAGTTGAAAAGCGTTCTTGTCGTCGATCCGGTTGACGGAGAATACACTGCCAATGTAAAAATTTCTGGCACCAAGATAGAGTCAGTTGACAGAGCTCACGGTAATCCCAGGGCGATAATGATGCCGGGGTTTGTCGATACCCATTCGCACGGCGCGGCCGGAGTAAATAGTATGAAGATGGATCATGCCGGACTCGAGAAATGGGAAGAGTTTCTCTATCCTCATGGCGTCACGTTTCTTCTTCCGAGTACGGTTTCGGCTTTAAAGAAAGATATGTTGAGAGTGGCTAATCAAGTTTCTTCTTATATGGAAGAGAAGGCCAGAACGTCTATCAGGGGTGTACACTACGAGGGACCGTATATAAACGTCAAGAAGAAGGGCGCTCAGAATCCTGAAACTATAAGACCGGCAACACTGAAAGAGCTGAGAGAGGTCCTCACAGACGACGTGATTCTGGTGACAATGGCTCCGGAGATAGATGGTTTCTTCGAGGCGCTGGTGGAGATGAAGATGCAGGACGTAGTCGTTTCGATAGGTCACACCGACGCGACCTTTGCCCAGGTAAATAAAGCTTTCGAAGCCGGCTGCGACAGAATGACGCATTTCCCCAATGGCATGAACACACTCCACCACAGGGAGGTGGGCTGTGTCGGCGCCGGCCTAATACTTCCGTTCAAGCTCGAGATGATTGTCGATGGATTTCACACATCGCCGGAGTTCGTAAAGCTGGTCTATGTTATCAGGGGGGCCGACAATATAATCCTCGTTACCGATTCTATAGACGCGACGGGACTGGAAGACGGCATCTACGATCTTGGCGGACTGAAAGTGACCGTGAATGAAGGGAAAGCCACCCTCGATGACGGAACGATAGCGGGCAGTACGCTCGTTTTCGATCAGGCTGTGCGTAATTTCCGAAAGTGGACCGGGTGTTCACTGGTTGAATTGGCCAGGGTTTCTTCTTACAACGCTCTGACCAACCTCGGAATCAGAAACAGAGGAAGAATAAAGGAAGGTTATATCGCAGATCTCGTTGTAATGAATAGTGAGCTGAACGTAGTTGAAACGATCCTGGCAGGCAAGACGGTATATAAATTATGAAGGGGGTGCGCGATGAAATTCAACGAGAAAACCATAATGGCAATCATGGTTGACAACAGGAAAGAAGAGGCTTTGCAGGTTCAGAAAATACTGACCGGATGGGGCTGCCTTATCAAGACGCGCCTTGGTATACACGACGGCGTTCTCGATAGTTGCTCCAATTATGGTCTCATCATTCTCGAGCTGGTTGGTGAAAAGGAGAAACATGAAGAGCTGATGAACAAGCTCAACGTTCTTCCGGGCGTGCAGGCCAAATATTTGAACCTGGAATTGAAGGAATAAGAGGAGAGGAATAATTAAAAGGTACACCCTAGGCTGAATCTACAACCCACACGCAGTGTACCTTTTGATTCTTTACTCTAACTATCGGAATTTCGTGAATTACCGCTCTTTGCTAAATGTCTTTCCGGTTTTTCAGTGAACCAGCCCAGGGAATACCTCCACTACAGGCGGGTACTGTTTCAGTGTGGCGAAGTGCTTTTGCATCGCTTCCAGGAAGAGATCGTTATACACTAGCTTTCTTATGGAGATGTTATGCTCTTCTTTGGGATCGAGATAGAGATTGTACATATGGTAGTAGGCGAATATATTAAGACTACCGGTGAACCCGCCGGGGTTTACAGAACCGGGTTCATCGTCGGCTTCCGCAAGTACCATGTATTTGTATTCTGCCATCCTCACACCTGAGAAGTAGTTCATCAGCCAGTAGTAGATGTACTTTCTGTTCGAGAGTCCATCATTTGCGAGCAGGAAGGAGGTCTGGTCGATTCCGTCTATGTATCTGTCGGTGGGCATCAAATCTTGCGCTCCGGCCAGCGTCAGGGAGGTGTTGAATATGTCCGCAAGGTCGAACAGTCCGTCGGAGACACGTCCTGGCTCTATCATTCCTTCCCAGTAAAGTATTCCAGGAACTCTTACGCCACCTTCCCAGGTAGTTCCCTTGGCACCTCTGAAGGGTGAGTAAGCGCTGTCTGGCCAGGCTTCCATTTCCGGTCCGTTGTCGGAAGCGATGAATATTAAAGTGTTTTCCAGTTGACCGGTTTCTTCTAGAGCCTTGACTAGACGACCGAGTATATCGTCCAGCTCCATAATGGTATCCTTGTAGCGCTGTTTGGCCGGCGATTTTCCGAGGAACTCTTCTGGAGGATAATTGTCGAAATGCGCGCCCCTTGTACAGTGGTACAGGAAGAAAGGCTGGTCGCTGTCTGCCATCTCTTTTATGAAGTTGACGGAGAAATCCGCCCAGTTCTGATCCAGGTGAGTGAGCACGTCTATATCTATCTCGGCTATTCGTTCGAGTTCCCCGTTCTTCGATGCCTGTACCCAGTATTTCTCGAAAGCGAAATCTCGCATCATCTGAGTGCGCTCTTCACTCAAAGCGATTTCGGGATAGAAATCGGGATCGCGCCACTCGGTGTACATGTCCGAAACGCTCAGGAAACCTGTGAAATGATCGAAACCGACATTCTGAGGCTGAGAGGACGGGTTTTCTCCCATATGCCACTTACCAACGGCCTGTGTAACATATCCGGCTTCGCTCAAAAGTTCAGCGAGGGTTATTGAATTACCCAATCCTCCCGGTTCGTTGTACAGAGTAGGTCTTAGAATTCCATGTCTCACGGGGAGCTGTCCGGTTAGCATTGTGGCTCTGGTCGGCGAAGAAGAAGGCTGTGAATAGGCCGAAGTCAGCATAAGACCTTCTCTGGCAAGGGCATCCATGTTAGGCGTGGGCGCTCCGACCATCACACCTCCACCGTAAACCCCCAGATCGCCCCACCCGACGTCGTCCATTAGGTAGATCAGAATGTTAGGCTTTTTTCCCGTTCTGCTTTCAAGTTCGGCGAGTTTGGCGAGGGCTTCCTGCATCTGTTCAGGGTGTGGAATGACTTCCTCCAGGTTCGGCGCGGGTTTAACCGTTTCTTTGGTCATAACGTCTTCATAGTTTGCTGCCAAACCTGTACTAAAAGTAATGATGCCACCGGTTGCACCGACGAGAAGGTTTTTCAGTAGTTTCGTTTTCCCAGGATTCACAACTATCATCCCCTCTTATGACGCCTTTTTTAAGGCGGTCCTGCAATTACAAATTATCGTGGATACTTGTATTGGCCACAATGAATCACTTTTTAATTCGATGGCGACGGGGAGATAAACAGGCCGCGGGTTTTATGAAAGGCGATCGAGGATGCGGTCGTGCCAATCAAGCCGACAAATGAATATTATCACAGAGGCCCCTACTAAGTAATTATTCACATTATCTCTTTCCGTTGCATAATCTGGTCATTCGGCGCGGCTAAAGAAGTCTTACGCTAAGAGGCTTTTCTGAAAGATAACAGGATTCATCCTCGCTAACGAATAATAAATCTATGAAGAACCGGGCAGTTATTTGCGTTTCTTCGACCGTCATTATCGATAATTCGTCCAGAGCGGGTGCAGCGGGATTTGTTGTCAAGAAGAAAAGGGTATAGAATGAATATAG
Organism: Mesotoga infera; assembly: GCF_900157305.1. Lineage (NCBI taxonomy): Bacteria > Thermotogati > Thermotogota > Thermotogae > Kosmotogales > Kosmotogaceae > Mesotoga > Mesotoga infera. Next base: position 886,310 of record NZ_LS974202.1, on the reverse strand, counting down.
TTACTTAAGTAAGTTACATATGTAACTTATGTAGCTTACCGAAAAAGGGAGGTTTTAGTATGCGCAGATCTTCGCTATTGGTTCTTTTTATGCTCGTCGTTCTTGCGATCACCGGTGTATCTCAGACGATCAATATCTGGATAGGTGGGCAGGTCGCGGAACTCGATGAAACCTGGGATATGATTATCAGTAAATTCGAGAAAGAAACAGGTAAGAAGGTGGAGGTGCAGCTTTTCGGTTTCGATATTTACTACGACAAACTTCTCACAGCCCTTCAGGCGGGGCAGGGACCCGATCTGGCCTTTGCAGACCTTGGCGGCTGGGTACCGACCTTCGCAGAAAAAGGCTGGCTCGAACCGATGGGAGCTCTCCTGGATTCCTGGGACGGAGTCGAACAGATATGGCCGAACCTCTGGCCGACAGTTACCTACAAAGGTGAAAGGTACGGTCTTCCGTGGTACACCGATTGCAGACTCCTCCTTTACAACCAGACTATGTTCGACGCGGCCGGACTAGATAGAAACGATCCCCCGAAGACCTGGGAGGAACTGGTTTACCAGGCCACGAAACTCACAGACGCGAGCAAGAGAGTTTACGGTTACGGCGTGAGTGGAACCAAGACGGAACACACCTCTCTCGCATTTATCATCTTTCTGTACGGCGCCGGCGGTCAGCTGCTGACGGACGATTATTCGGCGGCGGCTTTCAATACTCCCGAAGGCCTAAGAGCGCTTAAATTCTACACCGATCTCGCTCTTACCTATGGTGTTAGCCCGAACGCAATTACCTACAACGAAGACGACTATAGGAACATGATGGCGCAGAACAGGGTAGCCATGGCTATCGGTGGACCGTGGTCCTTCCCTCTTATCGAGACTGCCAATCCGGCGATAGTGAATAACTACACCGTTTCACTCCATCCTTACGGTTCCACTCCGGCCAGCGTTCTCGGTGGCTGGGCGCTAGTTATTCCATCGGCGAGCAAGAACAAAGAAAGCGCATGGGAACTGGCCAAGTATCTGACCAGCTTCGAGACCTGGATGACCTGGATCGAGGCCAAGGGCGGTCCGATGCCAACCAGAAAAGACGTTTGCTACGCTTCACCCGTGCTGCAAGATCCCAAATGGCAGGTAATTTTCGAAACTTTCCCCTTCGCTGTTTCCAGACCTCCTATTCCACAGTATCCGCAGATATCTGAACAGATCCAGATCATGATCCAGAATGTCCTGCTTGGTAAAGCAACACCAGAAGAAGCTATAAAGACAGCAGAAGCAAATGTAAATGCAATTCTTGCAAAGTGATACACTATCTTTCGGGGCGGGAGCGGTCGCCCGCCCCCTTTATAATTCTCGAAGAGGAAAGGGCTGAAGACAAATGAGTACATTGAACAGAGAAGAAAGGTCTGCTCTCAAGATGGTTTTACCGTATGTTATTTTGACCGTTTTACTCTTTGTCTTTCTGCTTGGATCGAACCTTTTCAACAGTTTTACCGATAAAAATGGAAACTTGACTCTGCAAAACTACATAGATAACTTTACCGATCCGGTGGTTGGCAGAACGCTTTTAAATACGATCGTGTGGGTTGTGGGAAGCGTTAGCGGCCAGCTCCTTCTCGGACTGTTTGTAGCGCTTTTGCTCAACGAATCCACGAAGGGGCAGATAATTTTCAGAAGCATCATACTCATACTCCCATGGGCCGTGCTCGACATAGTAGCAGGGGTCATGTGGAAGTGGATGTACAACGATATGTACGGCGTACTGAACGATGTTCTGGTTAAGATGCATATAATAAGAGACTATATACCCTGGCTCGCTACGGAGAATATGGCGATGCTCTCCGTTATTATTGCCAACATATGGAAGGGCTTCTGCCTTTCGGGCATGTTCTTCCTGGCAGGTCTTCAAACGATACCTATCGATCTATACGAAGCAGCCGAAATCGACGGGGCCAATTCCTTCAAGAGATTCTGGAAGATAACCATTCCTCAGTTGAAACCGGTTATTATGACAACTCTCATGCTGACTACAATCTGGACGATTAATTACTTCCCCCTTATCTACACCATGACCGGAGGTGGACCGGGGTACGGAACAGAGACTATCGTAACTTACATCTATAAATTGGGTTTCAAGTTCATGGAATTCAACAAAGCGGCCTCTCTTTCCAACGTGTTGTTCGTGATAATCTTCTTCATCGCCTTTCTGTTCCTCAGAAGTATTGCGAGGGAGGAAGCCAGATGACGAGGAGTCAGAAGAGAAAACTCAAAAAGACTATCACGTACATACTGTTGATACTGATCTCGGTGGTAATCGCCTTTCCTTTCTTGTGGCTGGTTCTAACTGCCTTAAAAACCTATCCGGATATCTACGCCTATCCAATAAAGTACTTCATTTTCGAACCCACGAGTGAGCATTTCGAGAAGATCTCCAGCATGAATTTCTGGTCTTACTTTAAGAACAGCGTTATCGTAGGTAGCGGAACGATGTTTTTCTCCATACTCATAGGGCTTTTTCCTGCTTACGCTTTTGCAAGATACGAGTTCAAATGGAAGAGGACGCTTCTGACAGGTGTACTTATATTCCAGATGTTCCCGCAGGTGGTCTTCCTGTTGCCGATCTTTAAAGCGCTAAACGCCACTGGGCTTATAAACACTTACACGGGCCTGATCCTGTCGTATCTGCCATTTACTACACCGATTTCGATCGTGTTCATGCGAACCTTTTTCCTTTCAATTCCAAAATCGCTCGAAGAGGCGGCCAGGATAGACGGGTGCAGCTTCGGACAGGCCTTCAGAAAGGTGATTCTGCCCATAACCTTACCCGGTATCGCCGCCGTGGGTGTATATGCTTTTCTCTTTTCCTGGAGCGAATTGCTTTACTCGATGTCCATACTGACCAGTAAAGCGAAACAGACGATTCCCACCTTCCTCCAGCTTTTTGTGGGGCAGTACCAGACCAGGTGGGGACCGCTCTTCGCCGGTTCGATTCTCGCGACACTGCCACCGCTTATAATATTTATGATACTTCAAAAGTTCTTCATTGCCGGACTGGTTAGCGGCTCGGTGAAGGAGTAAAAGATGATAAGTGACGAGTTGCTGTTCGAAGTTGCGAGCGATTACTACGTGAGGCATATGCTCCAAAAGGACATTGCCCTAAAATACGGCGTGTCGAGAGTTCAGATAAGCAAATATCTAAAAATGGCCGAAGAGAGGGGTATCGTCCGTATCGAAATAGAACCACCTTCCATAAAGTCGTCCATTGTAAAGGAGTACGAAGCCTTCTTCACTTCCAGATTCGGACTCAAGAGGCTTTTCATAGCCCGTGGGGCGCGTAACGAGAAGACCGTGCTGAAAGCGCTCGGAAGGGAAGTCACGAAATACCTAGGAACTCTGCCGGAAAGAGAGATGAATATCGGCCTTGGGTGGGGCAACACCATTTTCACTGTTGCAGAGACGGTGGAAAGATTGGAGCGACCAAAGTGGCAGATAATTCCCCTATCCGGTGGAACGGCGAGACTGGCAGATAAAAGGTTCAATATAAACCATATAGTACAGAACTTCGCCAACAGGATATCGGCCAGAGCCGTGCCGATGTACCTTCCGTTCATTCTGGAGAATGCCCAACAACTGGAGAACACGAAGCAATCTCTAGAGTACATCAATATTCAAAAACTCTGGGAACACTTAGATGTGATAATCTGTAGCGTTGGCTATTCCATAGCCCGTTCTCCGCTGTTCAGAGAGAATCTTCTTGACGTGAGCTACGCCGACGAACTGGAGAAGAGAAGCGTCGTCGGGGATGTACTTACCCATTACTTCGATATAAACGGCAAGATGTTCGAGAAAAACATACTCGCGAACTGCATAAATCTCGGTTTTGAACAGTACCTGAAGGCCGGAGAAAGAGTAATAGTCGCGGCCGGTCACCACAAAGTCGACGGCATAGTCGGGGCGTTGAGGGGAGGTTTGATCGATACTCTTATCACCGACGAATTCACGGCCAGGTTTGTCAAGGAATATGTTTTGTATGACGAAGGGGGAGAATAACATCAATACCTGTATCTTAAATTTGAATCCCTGTTACGATCACTGGGTTATTCTCAAAAAGCCGCCGAAGATTCCGAACGTTGTGAGGGGGGACGAGGTGGTTTCGCTCGTCGATGGCAAGGGTCTCAACATCGCCCGGGTTCTTTCGAGGGTTTTTGGTTTCGAGGATTATTTCTGTATAAATATTCTTGGTGGTCAGGTCGGCGAAATAATAGAAAAGGAATGCAAAGATCTGGGCATCAAGACCGACAATTTCTGGATCGAAGACAGTAATCGAATCAATACGGCCCTGGTCTATGAATACGAGAACAGGATGCTCATGATCAACGAGCCGGGACCTGTGATGAAGGCCGGAGAGGTCAGAGCCTTCATAGAGTATTTCAAAGAGAGGATCGGGTCAGGAGTGGACCTGGTTATTTCGGGAAGTGCGCCACGGGGATTTGAAAATGGGGAGATGATAGATCTGGTGGTAGCGGCCCGTAACAGTGGTTGTACGCTCAAGATAGATATCGCCGGAGAGTGGCTCTCCAAAATCGTCGCACTGTCGCCAGAACTTCTCAAGATAAACGCCGACGAGCTCAAAGTGGCATTCGGAATCGAGAAAGGCGATTTGAAGAGCATGGAGGAATTCAGGAGGAGCTTTTCGATCAAAGATCTATTAATAACCAACGGAAAATATGGAAGCGTCTGGCTTTCAGATACCGAAAAGCTTCAGGCCGTTTCGACGAAGGTCTTTTCAGATTTTTCCGTCGGCTCGGGTGATTCTTTCTTCGCCGGGCTGATCTACGGTCAAGAAAGACTGGTCTCAAAAAGGGAGGCCCTGAAGATTGCGACAGCCTGCGGTGCGGCCAACACGCTGCATTACGGCGCGGCCATATTCGAGCGCTCCGATATTGAGAGAGTAATCGAAGATGTTGTGGTTTCGGAAGTGGAATTATGAAGGCATATCTAGGAATAGATATAGGCACCACCAACATGAAATGTCTGGTGCTGGGGTCGAACGGAAAAATTCTCGAAGTGATGCACGAGGAGACTCCAAAAAAGAGGATTGCGGGAGCGGATTATCTCGACCTCGAGGCGACACACTCTTTTGTAGATAAATTCATATCCGGAGCATCCGGTAAATACTCACTGGGCGGTATAGCCTTCTCCAGCATAGGCGAGACGGTTGTTCCTGTGTATAAAGGGAAAGCGCTTTCAGATCCCCTTATGTGGTACGACAGCGCGACAAGGTCGATTTGGGAAAAACACAGAACGGCCGTCGATAGTTTTTCCCCTTACAGAATCACTGGCGTGGAGAACGAATACACCTTCTCCATCTACAAGATCCTCTTCCAGAGAGAAACACTGCCGCCCAACGTCGTCGAACACTGGCTTCCGGTGGCCTCTTATTTCGCTTACTCACTCGGTGCAAGGCCGACCTGGGATATGAGCCTGGCCTGCCGTTCCTTCATGATAGACATACACAGGCGCTGCTGGAACTCTCCGCTGCTAGAGTATATCGGAGAATCTCCTGAGAGAATGGGCGAGTTGATCTATACCGGCCGACCTATAGGGTTCACTCAGGACGGTGTCCCGATAGTGAGCGCCGGACACGATCACATAACCGGCCTCTTTGCGGCCAGGGTATTCGCCAGAGGAGAGGAGTTTCTCTTCGATTCTATGGGTTCGGCTTCGGTAGTTGCGGCCGTTATAAAGACCGGCGATCGAAACCTCGTCTTCGATACTCCCTTCATGTCGGGCGGGACCGTCGGGGTAGCCTTCGAAGATTCCCAATATTATATAGAAAGCAACCTACGCTATTATGGGAAACTCCTCCAGTCTTTAATGAATCTCACCGGTCTTCAGGCCAGCATAGAAAGTTATGAAAAACTGAACTCGGAGATCGAGAAGAGCAAAATCTGGAATTTTGAACCGCTCTTTCTCGTGAACGGTGACCTTAGTGTGGGGGAGGGCATGCACGGCATCACCATTCTCGAAATGCCCATTACGTTCACCCGAGAGCAGCTTATCCAGTCTGCGTATATCTATCTCGCTTCTTCCAGCAAGTTGATAGTCGATAATCTCGAGAAGATAACCGGAAAAAAGCTGCCAATTATCTGTGGCGGAGGCGGGAGTCTGAACGGCCTGCTGATGAAATACAAAGCTTCTCTTCTGGAAAGAGAGATCTTGGTTCTGCCCACGAGCGAATTGACGGCTCTTGGTGGAGCCCTCGCGGCTGCCAGCGGTGTTGGAGATGTTCAGACCGTAGATAGATGTATAGAAAACCTGAGGCCGTTAAAGACGGAAGTCGATAATAACATCATCGCCAGACTAATGGAGATATTCAACAGGAACTCAAGCAGATACTCAACGATAGAAAGAGAAAGAAAGATAAAATTCCAGGAGGGGTAGAAATGCCACTTGCCACACTTGTAGAAGTACTTGAAGATGCACAGAAAAACAATTACGCCGTTCCGGGTTTCAACTTCCACCTTTACGAAGATCTGACCGCGATAGTCGAGGCCGCCCGAGAAGTTCGCTCTCCTGTAATACTCATGGCGGCAGGCACTTGCATGAAACATTGGGGACCAACTCTTGCAGCGGCTTTGATCCGAGAGGTGGCCAATAAAGTCGACATCCCGGTCGTGGCCCATCTCGATCACGCCAGCAGCATGGACTTGATCTTCAAGTCTATGCATGCCGGTTTCACCTCTGTCATGTACGATGGTTCGATGCTTCCAGTCGAAGAAAACATAGCAAACAGCAAAATCGTAGTAGAGGTCGCGAAGGCCTTCGGAGTCTCGGTGGAGGCGGAGCTCGGGAGGGTCGCGAAGGGCGAAGAGGGGGAGGCCGCCAGAGAAATCCTCACCGACCCGTCAGATGTCGTCATGTTCTGTGAAAGGACGGGCGTGGATGCTTTGGCCGTGGCGGTGGGGACCGTTCATGGCATGCAGAAACAGGAAGCGAAGATCCATCTGGACCTAGTGGATACTCTCTCTAGAGTGGCTCCCGTGCCGCTTGTTCTTCACGGGTCTAGCGGTGTTTCCGATGAAGATCTAGGATATATCGCAAAAACGGCCTTCTCCAAAATCAATATCGGCACTAGGATCAAAACTGTCTTCACCGAAAGTATAAGAGAGACCCTTATCACCAGACCGGACCTGAAAGACCAGCTACAGCTCCTCCAGCTTTCGACGCCGAAAATCAAGGAAACTGTTAAGGAGAAGATCAGACTGCTCGGCAGCGAAAATAGATGCTGATAAACTTTGCCTGGTAGCCGGGATAGGATTAAGAGCCGTCCTTCGAAAGAACGAAGGGCGGTTCGCCATTGGCGCTGCGTGTCCGGAAATGGACCCATATGCTCTTTTCTTCATTCACTCTTAACATGACTGATCGGTCATATACATTGACTGCACGTTCCTTTCGGTGTAGTATATGACCGATAAGTCATATGACCAGATGGTCATGAAGGAGGTGTTTGTGATACCAAAAGAGACGTTTTTCAATCTACCGCTCGAGAAGAGAGAAAGGATCATCGAAGCGGCGATAGACGAGTTTTCAAGAAACGACTACCGAGAGGCGCGAATTAACGAGATAGTCAGGCTGTCTTCAATACCCAAGGGTAGTTTTTATCAGTACTTTGAAGACAAGAAGGATCTGTTCAGGTACGTGATAGATCTGCTTTATGAGAAAAAGATGAAGGTGATATCGGCCGTTATGAACTCGGCCATGAACGCGAGTGTCTTTCAGACGCTCAGGTTAATGGCTGAAGCGGCGATCGAAATGGCCGAGGAGAATCCGAGGCTATCGAGGATAGGGGACAGACTCATGGCCGATCCGGCTCTCATGAGAGAAGTTTTCGAAGACTATAGGCCATCAAGCGACGGGTTGATGGAAAGTCTAGTTAAACAGGGCATAGAGAGGGGCGATATAGCCCCATGGGTCGATCCTTCGCTGGCGGCCAGGCTGATTACGGCCTTTTTGCTCGCACTCGGCGATGCGGTCAGAGAAACGGCATCTAGCAATCTGACGGAAGAGGCTAGAAAGAAGTTTTACTCGATGGTCGATATTCTTGAAAATGGAATGAGGAGGAGAGAACAAGATGATAGAAGTTGAAGGACTGTACCATTCTTACACGAACGATGAACGATATGCAGTCAGAAACGTGTCGTTCAATATAAAGGAAGGAGAGATCTTCGGTTTTCTGGGTCCGAACGGCGCGGGTAAATCGACCACACAGAAGGTTTTGACAGGGTTGCTCCCTCTGCAGAAGGGCTCTGTGAAGATAGCCAGTAAGGATGCGGGCAAACCCGATTCGAGTTTCTATAATATGATAGGCGTTTCTTTTGAGCAGCCAAACCTGTACAGGAAACTGACGGGGCTGGAGAACCTGGGCTATTTCGCGAAGATGTACGATGTTCCAACGGAAGATCCCATGGAACTGCTGAGAATGGTAGATCTCGAAGAGGCCGCTTCGAAAAGGGCCGGGGAGTACTCCAAAGGTATGCAGCAGAGACTGGTATTTGCTCGCTCCCTGATAAACAAACCGAAGATCTGGTTCCTCGACGAGCCTGTTTCGGGACTGGATCCGACCACTTCGGCTACGATCAAAGAAATAATCAGACGAAAGAAGAAAGAGGGCGTTACCATCTTTCTCACGACCCACAACATGCATATAGCTGAAGAGCTCTGCGATCGTGTGGCTTTCATAGTCGCCGGAGAAATTTCGCTCATCGATTCTCCGAGAAACCTGAAGCTGCGATACGGACAAAAACTGGTCGAAGTCGAATACAGGCTCGACGGAAGCGTCAAGAAAGAGAGTTTCTCGCTGCTTCAGGAAGCCGATAAAGCGAAACTCAATTCCCTGATAGAAAAAGGAACGGTCGAGACTATACATTCGAAAGAAGCGACTCTCGAAGAGATTTTCATCGGGGTGACTGGCAGGGAGCTGAGATGATGAGACTGGCTGCCAACACTTTGAAGGAACTCAAACTTGGCTGGCGGAGCTATTACTTTCTTCTCGTTGTCGGGGTCGCGATCGCGTACTTTCTTCTGGTGACTTTTCTCATCCCCGAAGATCTTACCGTGAGCCCGGATGTGGTGGTCCTGAACGAGATGGAAGAAGGCTCTCAAGTCATGGAAAACCTTTTCGGAGGTGATATGGAGAGCGATAAACTTTTACTGGCCAAAGATAGAGACGATCTCGAGAAAACAATGAACCGACGTTTCAACAGTGTCGGAATAGTTCTGAAAGGCTCTGAAAGAGAACCGGCTTTCGAACTGGTCTTTCAGGGTCATGAAAGCCAGGATATCAGGGAACTGTTGAGGCTTTCTATATTGCAGAGAACGGGCGCTCTCAATTCGGAGGAGGGATATGGTATCGAGTATCTTGAAGATCGAAAACCAGTCGATGAAGCGATCCCCTTCAACAAGTCCTTTCTCCCGGTTCTCTTGATGTCCGAAGCGGTAATGCTGGGAATGTTCCTTGTCTTTGCCATGATCTTCGGCGAGAAGTCTGAGGAAACTATAAAGGCTTACAGTATCACCCCGGGGAGGATATGGGAGTATCTCGGGGCGAAGGTCATCGTACTCGCGATTCTTGGAGTGCTCTTCACTCTCATACTGACTCCCATGGTTGTCGGAATCGGTCCGAGGTATGGCGAGCTATTGTTGATAGTAATTATCGGAAGCGCCCTTTCAACATCTATAGCGCTTATCTTTGCGAGTTTCTATGACAACCTCTCCCAGTCGCTTGTTCCAATGCTTGGGCTGAGTCTCGTATTCGGTCTGCCGATGATATCCTTTTTCATTCCGGGATTCTCGCCCTGGTATCTCAGGATTCTGCCCACTTACACTATCCTTTTTGCGCTCAAGGGGGCCGTCTTCCCTGGTTCAACGCAAGTTGGCATCTCCAGTCTGTGGCTGATAGCCCTTGAGGGAGCGATCGCTTTCGCTGTCGCGGTGATGGTTTACGGGCAGCGAGTCCGAAAAAATTGAAGGGAGATGGTTTGATGAATGTGAGAAGAGTTCTCAATATATTCAAGCTTGACACACTGAACAGCCGCAGGGACAAAGTGATGATCTATACACTGCTTGCGCCCATAATACTAACGATCGTATTCAAACTGATATCGCCGGATTTTCAGAGCCTGTCGATCGATTTCGTCGTGCCAGAGAACGCGGCTAAACTGGCCGTTCAGCTGGACAGGTACGCAAACGTAGAACAGGTGGGTAGCATACAGGAAATGAAAGATGCGGTAGCCCGTGGAGACGACCGGATTGGAGTCTATGAGAGCGAGGGGAAGTACGTCCTGGTGATGCAGGGCGACGAATCGCCACAGGCGCGTGAACTGGCAGAGCTGGCGATTTCGGCTGTACTCGAGGGAGACACGTCATTGATAAATATCGACTTCAGCGACAACGGAAGAGTGATACCGCCGATTACACTCTTCGGTTTCAGCTTTGTGGTCATACTCTCTTTTACCCTGGGAGGCTTCATTATAGGATTCAGTATAATCGAAGAGAAAGAGAGCGGAGCCATGAGGGCCTTGATGGTAACGCCGATTTCGAAGGCCGAATTCCTTCTGGGAAGGAGCATAATGGGGATCTCTGTGCCGATAGTCCACGCGCTTTTGGCCGTCTTGATCTTCGCGATTGGCGGTCTGGATATACTCAAGCTCATAATGGTGACTGTTGTGAGTTCGGTCATAGGCATAGTGATGGGTTTTTTGATCGGAGTCATGTCTTCCAGCCAGATGACCGGTTTGGCAAATATGAAAATAAGCGTTCTACTTCTGTTGATGCCCGTCATGATTGCTTTTGTCTTACCCGAAAACAGACAGTTCATATTCTACTGGTCTCCGACTTACTGGTCGTTTGCCGCGCTGAAAGATATTCTTACACGTAACGCGGAATGGGGAGGTTTTCTCCTACAACTTCTGTGGATATCTCTCACGACAGGACTGCTTTTCCTTCTCATGAGGGGAAAGATAAAGAGCGGACTCAAGACTTATCAGAGTTGAAGCGGGAGAAATTCCCGCTTCAATTTCATCTACAAAATCACTTCGGTTGAAGTAGATATTTTTATGGGGCAAAAAATAAAATACTCCGCAACCTTCTCTGTACAATATTCGTTTTCTGGCTTCCTGAACGATCTGAGTCGATAATTACCCATCTGGTCAGATCAATCGTTCTTTGATCGTTCTCTGATAATTTTATTCCATTTTCCTCTTTCTATATTACCGTGATGGCATACCAGAAATGAGTGAATCTTTGGCTATAATTTCAATAATAGGAGATTCCTCTTATTTCTTCGTGAATCTGACAGGAAAGAACAAACAAATACGAACTAGAGGTGAGAATTATGATTGAAGGAAAGGAAATTGCCTCTGCAGGTCAGCTGAGATATGGAATGCTTGGGGGTGGAGAAGGCTCTTTCATTGGCGACGTACACAGAAAGGCGATCGCCATGGACGGTCTGGCACAACTCGTTGCCGGCTGTTTCTCGATAGATTACGAAGACACTCTCAGAACGGCGAAAAAACTTCGCGTCGCTGACGACAGGGTTTACAAAGACTACGTTGAAATGGCCAGGAAGGAGTCGGGCAGAGAAGACTGCATAGACTTCGTAGATATCGCGACACCCAACAACACGCATTATCCAATTGCAAGAGAGTTTCTAAATGCCGGCATAAACGTTGTCTGCGAGAAACCGTTGACCATAGATCTGGCGCAGGCCGAAGAACTCGCCGCACTGGCGAGGAAAAAGGGATTGCTCTTCGCCGTCACTTACACCTACTCCGGTTATGTGATGGTGAAACAGGCAAGAGAAATGATACGGCGGGGTGATATTGGAGAGATCAGGGTCGTAATGGGTGAGTACGCCCAGGACTGGCTGGCCACACGTCTGGAGGACACTGGGAATATGCAGGCCTCCTGGAGGACCGATCCCTCCCAGACTGGCCGATCCAACTGCGTCGGGGATATAGGAAGCCACATAGAGAATACGGTATCATACATGACCGGATTGAAGATCAAGTCCCTGTGTTCCAGTCTGGACTCTTTCGTTCCCGGTCGTAAGCTCGACGACAACGCCGAGATACTAGTGAGATTCGACAACGGCGCCAGGGGCGTTTACTGGGCATCGCAAGTTGCAGTGGGTCACGACAACGGACTGAGAGTGAGGATCTTCGGAAGCAAGGGATCCATAGAGTGGGAACAGGAAAACCCCAACTACCTCAGGGTGGCCTATATCGGTGAGCCGGTTCAGATACTTTCCAGGGGCGGAAGCTATATGTTGCCGAACGCCGCAAAGACGTCTCGGATCCCGGCGGGTCATCCCGAGGGTTATTACGAAGCCTTCGCCAACATCTACCGCAACTTCGCAACTGCGCTGATGAAAAAGAAAAAAGGTGAAGATATTTCCGACGCGGATTTTCCGAGCGTGGAAGATGGACTCGAGGGAGTCAAGTTCATAAGCAAAGCTGTCGAGAGTTCTGAAGCCGGCAGCGTATGGATAGACATGTAGGAGGGATATTTATGGGAAAGAGACCGGTTACTCTCTTTACGGGTCAATGGGCCGATCTGACCTTTGAGGAGATCTGCAAAAAAGCCAGTTCCTGGGGCTACGACGGCCTCGAAATAGCCTGCTGGGGCGATCATATGGATCTCGAAAGGGCCGCGACTGATCCCGCTTATGTGGAGAACAGGAAAAATATCCTCGAGAAGTACGATCTGAAATGCTGGGCGCTCGGCGCTCATCTTGAGGGGCAATGTGTAGGAGATCTGTACGATTCAAGGCTCGACGGTTTCGCACCGGACAGTTGCAAGGGTTATCCTGAAAAGATAAGAGCCTGGGGCATAAAACAGATGATGTTCGCACCCACAGCTGCCAGAAATATGGGTTGCTACACCGTCACCGGTTTCACCGGCTCCCCTGTTTGGAAGTTCTGGTATTCCTTCCCTCAGACCACGGAGAAGATGGTGGAAGACGGTTATAAAGAGATATTCGATCTCTGGACACCGATATTCGACAGGTTCGACTCCGAAGGGGTGACTTTCTCTCTAGAAGTCCATCCTACGGAGATCGCTTTCGATTACTATACCGCGAAGAAACTGCTCGAGGTATTCAAGTATAGAAAGACGCTCGGCTTCAACTTCGATCCAAGCCACCTGATATGGCAGGGAGTTAAACCCCACCTCTTCATACGCGATTTTGGCGACAGGATCTACCACGTTCACATGAAAGATGCGGCCGTTACACTGGATGGCAGGGCCGGAATCCTCGGCTCCATGCTGACTTTTGGTGATACCCGGAGGGGCTGGAACTTCAGGTCGCTCGGTCACGGCCAAGTCGATTTTGAAGAGATAATAAGAGAGCTTAACAACGTTGGGTATTCTGGTCCTCTCTCTGTAGAATGGGAAGACAGCGGTATGGAGAGGGAGTACGGAGCCCGCGAAGCGGCACAGTTCGTTAGGAAGGTGGATTTCGAACCTTCCAACATAGCCTTTGACGATGCACTTAGAAGCTGAGGAGCAGGAGAATGGGAGAGGTCTTGATAAAGACTTCGGGGATCGCCAAGGAGTTTTCCGGGGTCAGGGTTCTAGATGATATAAACGTAGAAATAGAGAAGGGCGAGATCTTCGGGATAATCGGCGAAAACGGCGCCGGAAAATCGACTCTTGTTAAAATTTTCAGCGGGATCTATAACCCTACCGAAGGAAAACTCTTCTTCGAAGGTCGGGAAGTCGAGGTCAAGGATCCCATACACGCCAAGGCTATCGGAATATCTCTCATTCCCCAGGAGTTCAACCTCATAAACGAACTCAACGTTTACGAAAACATCTTTCTCGGAAGCGAGCTCACCGGCAGGGGTTTTCTGGCCAAAAAGGCTATGAAGAAGAGAACCCGGGAACTCCTCAAGGAGCTAGAAACCAATATAAACCCAGACGAAAAGATAGAGAGGCTCAGTGTGGCGCAGAAACAGATGGTGGAGATCGCCAAGGCCCTGGCCCACGATTCGAAGCTTTTGATCATGGATGAACCGACGACCGTCCTCACGCAGAACGAGATAAACATACTCTTCAACCTTATGAGGAGACTCAAAGAACGGGGCGTAACCATCATCTATATCTCTCACAAATTGAAAGAAGTGAAAAGCATTTGCGACCGCGTGATGGTCCTCAGGGACGGTATCACGATAAGCGTAACCGGGACCGCCGAACTGGACGAGCATGAGATGGCGAAAAGAATGGTGGGAAGAGAGTTGAGCCAGGTCTTCCCCGAAAAGACCAAACCGTCAGACGAAATTGTTCTTGAAGTCAGGAATCTCTCCGTGCGAGGTCTTCTGAAGAATATCTCTTTCGACTTGAAGAGAGGAGAGATCCTGGGATTCGCAGGTCTGGTGGGGGCAGGGAGAACGGAGCTGGCCGAAGCGATCATTGGCATACGAAAGAAAGAGACCGGCACCATCAACATCAAAGGAAGGGCCGTGGAGATAAAATCTCCCAGCGATGCCGTAAAAAACAAAATAGCCTATCTGTCGGAAGATCGTCAGGGTAGCGGAATACTTGTCTCCTTCGATATAATAGGCAACACGACTTTGATATCACTGCCGGCTTACTCCAGGATACTCATAAACCACAAGCTGGAAAAGGAAAAGACCCAGCAGTACGTGGATAAATTCAACATAAGGGCAGCATCTCTAAAAACAAGGCTTGAATTTTTCAGCGGCGGGAATCAGCAGAAGGTTTCACTCGCCAAGTCGCTAGATCCGCAACCGGAGATCTTCATTTTCGATGAACCCACAAGAGGAATAGATGTCAACGCCAAAAGAGAGATCTACCGGTTCATCAACGAGCTCGTAAAGGAAGGGGTTTCGTGTATCATAATATCCTCCGAGCTCGAGGAGATAATCGGTATGAGTAACCGCGTTGTCGTTATGAAAGAGGGCACGGTCACAGGTATCCTGGAGGGAGAACATATAAACGAGGAAGAAATAATGCTTCACGCGACTGGACTCAAGGGGGTTGCATGATATGGCCGTTGAAACTTCCAGAAGACGTTTTGAATACGAGAGGTTCGGTCCACTGGTAGCTCTCGCCGTACTGTTTATAATCTCAGCGATAGCGAGTCCTTACTTTCTACAGGTGCAGAACCTGCTGAACATAATGAGGCAGGTTTCCTACACGGGGATAATCGCTCTCGGCATGACTTTCGTGATAATTTCCGGAGGGATCGATCTCTCCGTCGGTTCTATGGTTGCCCTCGTCGGAGGCGTGGTTATACTGACTCTGAACTGGGCGATAGGAGTCTTTGGGGCCGCCGCCGAGGCATGGGCTATATTCTTCGCTCTGGTAGTTGGAATACTCTTCGGTGCGGGACTCGGCGCTCTCAACGGGCTCATGATCACACTGGGCAAGATCGCTCCCTTCATAGCCACACTGGGCACTATGGCCATATTCAGGTCAATGGCGTTGTATGTGGGTTCGGCAGGAGTTTTTAGATCCCAGAGCAACCTCTTCCCCGACCTGGGGATGGGAAAGATACTGGAGATACCCAATCCGGTCGTGGTTTTCATAGTTCTCGCGATAATCTTTTCTGTGATCCTCAAGCAGACGCGTTACGGCCGGTACCTGTGTGCCGTCGGTTCAAATCCAAAGGTCGCGAAGTATTCGGCCATAAAGGTCAATCTCACCAGGTTTATCTCGTATGTAACGGTCGGAATCACCGTTGGCTTCTCGGCCGTTTTCCTCTCGGCAAGATTGAACTCCATGAGTTCGACAACAGGTGGGTCCAACTACGAGCTTGACGCGATAGCCGCCGTCATAATCGGCGGAACGCCCATGACTGGAGGGACGGGGTCGATCTTCGGTACGGTGATCGGTGCGATCACTCTGGGTATAATCAACAACATGCTCAACATGCTGGGCGTATCGCCTTATCTGCAGGGTACGGTTAAGGGTATAGTTATCATCGGCGCAGTTTTGATCCAGCGCAAAAAGAACCAGTAGCGTCGTCGGAAAAATTCGGTATTAATGTATTTATGGGACACAAGACGAATTACTACCCAAAAGGAGGTGTTTTTGTGAAAAAAGCGTTGGTACTTACTATTCTCGTGGTTTTCCTTCTCTCCGCTTTTGCCTTTGCGGCCGAGAAGATCAAAATCGGAGTGGCAATACCCAGTGCAGATCATGGCTGGACTGGCGGCATCGTCTGGTGGGCACAGAAGGCAATTAAGGACTGGAACGTAAAGGATCCCGATGTAGAGTTCTTCCTGGTGACGGCCGATTCGGCAGCGAAACAGGTCGGAGACGTTGAAGATCTTATGGTAAAGGGTATCGATGCCCTGGTAATACTGGCACACGATTCCGAACCTCTTACCCCGGTTGTTGAAAAGGCCTACAACAGTGGAATCTTCGTGGTATCGGTTGACAGAGGCCTTACCAAGCCTGTCGAGAACGTTTACGTTGCAGGAGACAACCCAGGTCTGGGCCGTGTTTCTGGAGAGTGGCTCGCGAAAGCTCTCAATTACAAAGGCGACATCGTCGTGCTGGAGGGAATCCCCTGTGTTATCAACAGCGAAAGAGTCGACGCCTTCAAAGCTGTTATCGCTAAGTATCCAGATATAAGGATTCTCGACTCTCAACCCGCGTACTGGCAGACGGAAAAGGGTCTGGAAATAATGGAGAATTACCTCCAGAAGTACAAGAAGATCGATGCGGTCTGGGCGCAGGATGACGATGTGCTGAAAGGCGTTCTCCAGGCCTACAAGGAATCCGGCAGAAACGATATTAAGATCTTCCTCGGTGGCGCCGGCTCCAAAGAAATGATCAAGAAGGTTATGGACAACGATCCTCTCGTCAAGGCCGATGTGACTTATCCTCCTTCGATGATCGCAACGGGCATATCGATGGCCGTGATGGCGATGAGAGGGGAACAATTGAACGGCTTCTACCAGCAGCAGATTCCTTCTAAGATCATTCTTGCCGCTGAACTGATCGTACCGGAAAACGCGGCCAATTACTACGAACCGGATTCGATATTCTAAACTGCCTTCCTACCCTGAACACATTCCCGGAGATCGATATCGATCTCCGGGTTTTCACCGTGTAGCTCCTCTGCGGACTTTGATTTCGAAAGGGGTCGGAGGGTTTTGTTACTCTCTTCTGAAAACTTTCTGGCTTTTAGAGGCGTCATAAGTCCGTAGAAAGAAAAGGGGGTGAAACACGTGAAAAAAATGAGTGTCATAGCGTTCTTGTTGTTGATGGTGGCCCCGCTGGCCGCCAACGGAGTGGTAATACCTCCGCATCCGGTTGAACCGGGAATCGGTGGTTTCAAGATGAATTATCACAATGTCGATATCACTCTCGACAATGGGATAGCGAGGGTAAAAATCGAGGAAGAGTTCGAAAATGTTTCCAGTCACAGACTGGAAGCTGTTTATCTCTTTCCCATACCTTCTTCGGCAGTTATAAGCGACTTCGTGATGAAAGTGGGAGACCAGGTCTTTAAGGGCGAGGTTCTTCCGGCCGACGAGGCAAGAAAGATATACCAGGAGATCGTAGCCAAGTTGAAAGACCCGGCTCTTCTCGAATACGTCGGCAGCCAGTTGATCCGTCTGAGCGTCTTTCCCTTCGAGCCGGGTGAAAAGCGGCAATTCCATATAGAATATACACAACCGCTGGAGATCTCTTCCAACGCATACACCATGATCTATCCCTTGAAAATCGACAGCTTTCTTACTGCTCCGATAGGTAGGGTGAGCATAAGAATCAAGACAACCGATGAAATAGCCGAGGTCTTTTCACCAACACATACCCTGAAAGAGGTCCAGGTATCCGGGGTATCTGGAAGAGAGTACATCTTCCAGGCGGTAGACTTTGTGCCGTCTTCCGATGTTGCAATGGTCTTCACGGCTTCAACTGAAGAGATTCCCTCCTCTGTCGCCACTTTCTGGGATGAGAAAGCTGGGGAGGGTTACTTCCTGCTGACTCTCATACCGAGATTGAAGGAAGAGCGCATCATTCCCAAGGATGTTGTCTTCGTACTTGACATATCAGGCTCGATGTACGGCGAAAAGATAGAACAGGCGAAGAAGGCTCTAGAACAGGTGTTGCAGATGCTGCGAAGTGACGACCGCTTTGCGATCGTGACCTTCGACGACGGAATTTACGACCTGACAGGGGGGCTGCTGAGCGCTTCTGAAAAGGGTGTATGGATAGAGAAAGTCAGAAGGATTCAGGCCGACGGTATGACGAACATTTACGGCGCCCTTCAAACCAGTATAGATATGTTTAGCAGGGGCGACGAAGGGAGGTTCAAGGTTCTTCTCTTCCTGACAGACGGTGCTCCAACTTCGGGAATAACTGAAACCGGCAGAATAGTCAGCGATGCAACCAACGAAGCCAGGGCCAGGAATGTACATCTCTTCTCGTTCGGTGTGGGTACGGGAGTCGTTGCCGAACTTCTGGATCGGCTCGTTCAGGAGAACGCCGGAAGGGTCAGTTACATAGTTGAAGGCGAAAATATCGAGAGCAAAGTGACCGAACTTTACAGGTCGATCGAAACCCCCGCGCTCGAGAACGTGGTGATCTCTATGGAAGGCATAGAGACCGCGAAAGTACTACCGACTGGCCCTCATTCTCTCTTTTCCGGTTATGCGCTGAGGTTATCCGGTCTCTTCTTCGAAGAGGGAGATCTGAAAGTGACGGTAGAGGGCACGCGTGGTGGTGAAAGGCACACATACGAGTATTATTTCCAGATCGACAAGATCGCAGGGAATGAATTCGTCTCAAGGATATGGGCACAGAAGAGAATCGCCTTGCTGGCCAATATCTATCGCTACGACAGCAGTCTGAGCGAAAAGGCCAGGGAGGAAGTCGCACAGGAGATAATCGCACTTTCGAAGAAGTTCAATATAATAAATGAATTCACTTCCTTCCTCATAGCTCCCGAAAGACACCTGTCATACAATGCAGTGGTTGACAGAGGGGGTTTGGGAGTCGCCCCACAGACTACGGGATCGGTAATGGCGGCCAAATCAGTCGCCGAAATGGAAATGGACCAGTTCGTCGAAGGCGGTACGTCCGATTACAGGTTCGTCGGAAGTATCGGATTCTACCTAAAGGATGAAGTTTGGATAGAGGACAATCCAGAGGTCGAAAAACTCGTACCGGTAAAGGTAAAAGCGTTCAGTCAGGCTTATTTCGATCTATTCAACGTTGATGACTGGTTGAAAGAAGTCCTCTCCCTCGGTGAGAAGGTCAAGTTCATATACAAGGGGACTCTCTTCGAGACGGGCGATACGGGTATAGAGAATGAAAAAGAGCTGGAAGAGTTTTTGAAGTAATGGCCAAAAAAAGTGGGAGCTCGCGAGAGCTCCCACTTCTGTCGTTTTTATCAATTTTCAACGATTGGAGCGAACTTGAAATCGATCCAGTTGTCGCCCGTGCTGAGGTCGTACGTTGTTGCGTTATTTATGTTCGGCTTTCCGCCGTTGTAGTTGTAGTAGCCGAGCAGGTCTCCCTTGTTGATCGTACCGCTATCATCCATATCTCTCCAGGCCCAGACCTTCACCTGACTCAGTGTTACGTTGCTGAAGCCGTAGGAGCCGGAATCGGATATCGTCGTGTTGGCTATATCTACACCGGTCGCCGGGTTCCTCAGGAAGACCTTGAATTCCTGCGGAGTGGTTATAGAATCGAGAGCCGCCTGCGCGTTTACCAGTCCGTAACCGTAATAATCGTCTCTTCCTGCCGTTCCCAGATCAGTCGCCGTGTCCCGTAGCGTTTGGCGTATCTCGTCAGGATCGGTGAGTCCGGCCCCCATCAGTAGCGCGACGAGCCCGGTCACGTGTGGCGTGGCCATCGATGTGCCCTGCATGTACATGTAGTTGTTTCCCGCAGGCGTCCAGCCGGTGCTGTATATTCCGTTCGGGTCGGTGTAGGATGTCATCCAGCCTCCCGGTGCAACGACGTCCAGTTCTGGACCGAAGCAGGAGTAATTCGATCTCTTGACGGTACTTCCGTCTTTCCAGACCGCGCCGACCGCTATCGTTTCAGGGTACTTCGCGGGGTACAGTATGTTACCGTCTCCGTTGTTGCCCGAGGCCGCCACCATGACGACACCGTTCCTATCGGCGTATTTTATGGCATCGTGGAGCGGTTCGGTCCCGGCCGGTCCGCCGAGACTCATGTTGATTATCTTCGCCCCGTGATCCACCGCGTATATGAGGCTGCTAATAAGAGTGCTGGAGTCTTTTATCCCTCTTATCGGGATTATGGAGATACCGAAACCTCCCCAAGTGACACCGGCCACTCCCTGTGCGTTGTTCGAAAGCGCCGCTACAGTTCCGGCTACGTGAGTGCCGTGGCTGTCTTCCGAGGTGTTGGGCTCTGAAACGTTCGTGTTGTTGTCTATAAAATTGTACCCGGCAGTGAAAACCCCCGTCAGGTCGGGATGGTTGATACTGAACCCCGAATCGATTATGGCAACCACGACGCTCCTCGAACCTACGGTGTAGTCCCAGGCCTGCGGCAGGTTAATAAGCGGGTAGTTCCACTGTACGGGGTAATACGTGTCGTTCGGTGTTGTAGCCAGTGGGTAGAAGAGGTAGTTACGCGATACGTTCACCACGCCGGTCAGATTTTCGAGTTCCTTCATTGAAAGATCCGTGCTCACCAGAAGGAACCTCAGAGAACCGTCGGCCGATTCGATCCTTCTCAAGATCTCGATACTTCCGGTAGTCGCGGTCTTGAAGGAGCTTTCCGCATCTTTGAAGGAGTCCACTTTCAGTATGTATTCTCCCTCGACGTACTCGGCCTCTTCGGGAACCGTTCTTATATCAGGGTTGGACACTATCTCGTATTCATCGAGATCGGCGGTCTTCACGTCTCCTGTGTAAGGAGTCACATTTCCCCAGATGTTCCTTCCGGCCGCCGCGACGTAATGGGCCACGACGTTTTTCGGAGCATCTATTGTGACGGCAAGCGGATTGGCAGATCCTGCATTGACACCGTTCACAACCCAGTGACTGAAATTGAACCCGGCCTTTTGGGGTGCCGAGAAGTTCACTATCTCTCCGACTATGTGCCAACCTGCACCAGCTATAGCCGTTCCCACAGGGTTCGATGAAGTCGCCACCAGATACTCCAGCTTCATCTGGGCCGTGTAGGTTATATCCGAATACACGGTGATGTTTCTCGGGTTCTGCGTGTTGAGATCGTTCCACTGCTGGAAGGTGTATCTCGTATCGTCTCCGGCGACCTGACCGGAGGTATCCTTGCTCTGCGGAGAAGTCACGGCTATCAGTGTGGCTGTTCCGCTTCCGAGCACCACGCTCTTGGGAGAGGTGTAAGGGGTTCCCCCGATACTTATGTTCAGATTCGTGTGGGGCGAGGTGGTGACCGTCAGCGTGTAATCGGGTTCCTGCAGGGCGAAAACGGCGGTTACCTGATGGGGCCTGTCTATGGTCAATTCCAGAGGTCTCGCGCTTCCCACGTTCTGGCCGTTGA
Organism: Mesotoga infera; assembly: GCF_900157305.1. Taxonomy (NCBI): domain Bacteria; kingdom Thermotogati; phylum Thermotogota; class Thermotogae; order Kosmotogales; family Kosmotogaceae; genus Mesotoga; species Mesotoga infera. Next base: position 864,768 of record NZ_LS974202.1, on the reverse strand, counting down.
CCAGCCAGTAACTGAAGTTGTAAGGTCCGAGATCACCCGAGAAATCGAACTGCCAGACGGCTCCTCTAGGTGTCCAGTAAGTCCCTGTCTCCCACAGTGTGGGCGAGGCGCTGACATCGATCCTGTACTCGGTAGTCATGTTGGCGGTGAAGGTCTTATCGGAATCGATGGTGACATTTCTCGGGTTCTGGGCGCTGCCGTCGTTCCAGTTGGCGAATGTATATTTGGAATCGATTCCCGTCATCCACGGCGATACATCCTTCTCCTGGTAGGCGACCACGGCGATCTGCTTGTTGCTTCCGCCCTGTACCACCATGCTCTTGGGAGAGGGATAAGTCGTTCCGTCTATTCTCACGTCCAGAGCGATGTCGGGAAGGGTGGTTACCGTCAAGGTGTACTGTACATCAGCGTTGTACTGAGCGACGACGTTTTTGGGTTCGTTTACCTGAACGATCATAGGATTCGTATTGCCGGCGTTCACACCGTTTATTACCCAGTGGCTGAAAGTGTAGCCGGCCATAGCCGGTGCCGTCAACGTGGCGTTCGTGTCTTTGTTGTACCAGCCTCCGCCTGTTACCGCCGCACCGACAGGATTGGAGGATACATCGACTTTGTACTGAACATTCATCTGGGCCGTGTATGAGAAATTACCGTTGACGGTGAAATCTCTCGGGTTGTTGTTGTTTGAATCGTTCCATTGCTGGAAGGTGTATTTGGTATCGTTACCGACCACGAACGCGGAACCGTCTTTTTCCTGAGGACTTGTAACCTGAACGTTCACATTCGTTCCTTCCGCGTACTTCTGGCTGAAAGGTGTCTGTTGATTGACAAAATTGATAGTTATCTGGAGCCCCGTATCGGGAGAAGTGGTTATTGTCAAAGTGAAACTTTTCGGACCGTTTGGACAACCGGTAAGAAGCAACATCAACAGAGCCGCCACCGATGCGAAGAACAAAAGCTTCCTTTTCATTGTACAACCTCCTCTCAAATAGAAAAACTATGATCATTCTATACTGCATTGAACGCCAAGTATATGACACGAAAGAAAGAGCGTATGGACAGTGTAATGGCAGCAAGAGTTAAATTCCACTATGATCTTACGCTCGTATAGAAAGATACTATCACTTTTCAAACATTCAGGTTCCATTCATCGGCTCTGTCCGTCTCCGAAATTCACCGGTGTAGATCGATAATCACCTTCGATTAAAACGGGTAGAAGCCCAGATCCAGCGCGTTTTTTTCATAGATACGTTCCATAAGTCTTTTCAACAATTCCATGTGTCCCTCTTCCCAAACTCTTAGAGTTGTCAGCAGTTTCTTGGCCCGGTCATCTTCTATCTTTTCCGAGGCCTTGCCGTAATACTCCACGAAGTCTTTCTCTATAAGGTAAGCCATTCTCAGTATCGAAAGATCGGCCAAATCGTTGCTGTAGGTGTTACTGGAAAGAGCCTGTGACTTCAGACGTTCTTTGAAGATTTCGTCCTTTTCCCCGGTTGCTTCGATATTTATGGTCTCATCGGTCTTGAGTTTTTCGATCATTTTCCTTATAAATTCCACATGTGAGGATTCCATATCCATCAGATACTTAAAGGTTTCCCTTGCCAGTGCTTGCTTAACTTTCTCCATGTTGCTTTTGTAAAACTCCTGCCCTGATCTCTCAAAACTAAGGGCAAGTTCCAGAATTTTTTTCAAATCACTCACTTCTTCACCCCCGCCAAGAATTCATCGATACCTATCGCAGCTCTATGACCGTCGGCAACGCCATGAATTATATCCGGTCCGTTCACTATATCTCCTCCAGCAAATAACCACGGTAAAGCAGTCTGTCCCTTTTCGTTAACAAGAATTCTGCCCCTTATGAATTGAATCTCTTCCTTTATTTCGACAGGAATAAAGTCATAATCTGGTGCTTGACCAATCGCTTCAATAATCATCGTGCCCTCTATGGTCGAGAGATCTGATTCATCGAATTGCGGATTGAATCTACCGTCGTCGTCAAAGACTCTTGTACAAGCTATAGTTTTTAATCCGCAGATCTTTCCATCTTTCAACAAAACTTCTTTTGGTCCACGAGATGGAAAGTATTTTATGCCTTCTTCCTTACCTTCGAGAATCTCTTCCAGGTCGGCCGGCATCTCTTCCATTGACTCTAGCGATGTCACCTTCACATCGATGTGATTCCTTTCCATTTTCTGTATGCGGGCTACGCTTCTGGCTGCATCCATCGCGACGTTACCACCGCCTATAACGATAACGCTATCGGTTACTGGTGGCTTCTCTCCACTTTCTTGCCTTAGGTAGTCGCGAATCTTTTCTAGAAGAGGTATCGCCATGATTACCCCTTCACTATCTACCCCTTTGACACCGGTACTCCTACCCTTAGAGAATCCGGTTCCCAGGAAAACCGCATCGTATTCGTCGCGTATTTCCTCCAAAGTTACATCCTTCCCGACGGTAGTGAGACACTTGATTTCAACCCCGAGCGACTCTATTACTTCTATGTCTTTATCCAGGGCTTCGTCAGGCAGTCTATATCTCGGTATTCCGTACCTCATAACTCCTCCGGCAAGGGCTTTGCTTTCGAATATGGTCGTAGAGTATCCCATCAGTGAAAGATAGTAAGCGGCCGAAAGTCCGGCAGGGCCCGCACCTATTATGGCTACTTTCCCGCGAACCTTCTTCACTACCTCTCCGTTCAAAGCATAACGTATCACGTCTTCAGTTTTCTCCTGATCCATGATGTAACGTTTCAGCCACCTTATCGCAAGAGGTTTTCCTCTATTACCAATCGAGCATACAGTTTCGCATTTGTGGGTACATACTCTTCCACAAACTGATGGAAGCGGGTTGGTTTTGTAAATCCAGTTGACTCCTTCCTCCGTGTCATCATGGAATACACTCTCTATGTATCGGGGAATGTCCATGTTAACGGGGCAGGCCTCTACGCATAGCTCGCAATCAACGCATCTGGATGCTTCCGCTATGGCTTGTTCTCTCGAATAACCCTTCACGAACTCAATAAAGGAGTCAACGCGTTCCTCTCCGGGAAGCTCTTTCATCACAACTCTTTCCAGATCGAGAAGTTCAGAGTCTTCGTCGCGAGAATAACCTATCGGTTGAATATCGTGGTGTATACCGGTCTCGTCCGGCAAAAAGAAGAAAGTGCCGGGATCGTCGGATATATGTATGTACTCCCTGGTCATATTTAAAGAGCCAGTGGTGCATATATCGACACACATGGCGCAGAAGGAGCAGCGACCGTAATCTATGGCCGGTCTCTGTGCTTTTTTTCCCGATTCTACAGTGATATCGACAGGCACCATCCTTATTGCGTCGGTCGGACAGATCTTCGAACAGGTGGAACAACCCGAGCATTTATCCCAGTCGTTTACGTGAAATCCCCTGTACCTTTCTGCCGCTTCACGGTAGACTTCTGGAACTTTTATGGTAACCGGTCTGGTGAAGAGCCTCTTCCAGGCTATTGTTGGACCCCAGAAAGTCTTTTTTAACCCATCATATATGCTCACACTACCAGCCTCCTATCGATCGATTTCGGGCGGACAAAAGTCCATAGTTGCCAGCCAGAGAGCAACATCTTCAATTCTTGTACCCGGAAGCAGCTTTTCAATACCGTAGAGTCCCTGCGGGAAGGAGGCACCCCTTACGTTTATTCTATAAGGTCTCTCGCTTCCATCGGAAACTACGAAGTAGCCGTATTCTCCTCTGGAAGATTCCACGTGAGCATAAACGCTGCCGGCAGGGACTTTCCATCTTAAAGCGCTCCCTTCGCTGATTCTAATGTTTACCGGTCCGTCCGGAATCTTCTCAACGATCTGTCTCAATATCCTCAAGCTCTGTCCTATTTCATAGTACTTAAGGGTAAACCTCGCGAAGGCATCCCCCTCCGTTGCTGTCGGTACTTCGAACTGCACGTGGTCGTATCTAGCATAAGGGGCGATCTTTCTCAGATCGTTAGGTAGGCCGGTAGCCCTCAGGGCTACTCCGCTTATACCTAGCTTCAGTGCATCTTCCCGTGTCAACACACCCAGACCTTTCGTTCTGGTTCTAATTATCCTGTTTTTCAGGAGCAGGTTTTCGAACTCTTCACTTCTGCCTTCGATGTAATCGACCAGTTTTAGTATGTCTGCCTTTATGCCTTCAGGCAAATCCTTCCTGACACCACCCGGCACAATATACATGTGATATATTCTTGCACCGGTGATCTTTTCGAATATATCCAGGATGAGATCTCTATCGGCAAGGGTCCAGTTCGGCATTGTGTAAAGACCCGTAGAGCCTCCGATACCACCAAGGGCCATGAGATGTGAGGCTATTCTGGCAAGTTCCAAGATCAACATCCTAATCCAGTGCGCCCGTTCGGGCACTTCGACTTTAGCGAGCGCTTCTATCGCCATCGCGTACACCATCTCGTTTATATCCGGTTCAGGAACGCAAATTCGGGGAATCAATGCGAGGTTTTGCATCCAGGTCCTTCGTTCCATGAGCTTTTCAAAACCTCTGTGCAGGAATCCTGGTACTAACCTGGATTTTACCACTGTATCGCCTTCTACATAGAGATGGACGCTGGCGTTTCCATGCATTCCAGGATGGTTAGGTCCGATAAAGAGCTTTACTTCCTTACTCATCTTCGCCACCCCCTTCCGGCAAAAAATCAGCGCTGTACTTTCTATCCGGAAAATGCTCCTTAGAGTATTTATGGGGGTCGAAGTCCTTTCTCATAGGCGGTATCTCGCTCCATTTTTCCAGTATCAACGGCTTCAGGTCAGGGTTGCCATCGAAAACAATACCGAAGAATTCATGAACATCCCTTTCGTAGAACCTGGCAACCGGCCATATCTCCATGATCGTCGGGAGAACGGGTGTTTTTCTGTCTACAAGGGTACTCACAAGAATTGTCTCTCCGCTCTCCCAACAGAATAGTGTGTATACTACTTCGAATTTTTCATCGTTCAACCTATCTATACCTGTGATAAGCGAGAGGTGCGTGAAACCTTTCTGCCTGAGTAGTCCCAGAACGGACAGCAATCCAGAGGATTTTATATTTACAGAAAATTGTCTCTTAGTTATCTCCGAAAAGGTGAATTGGCCCGCCATCGACATAATTTCATTCAATTTATCATTCATGGAACTCATCGTGGATGTACACCTCCCCGAGAGCATCTATTTGATTTTTTCTGTACCATTCGTAGTTCGCTTCGTAATCCTTCCAACCCGTCGCCTCTCCTCGGTCGATTTTATCCATCAAATTTTTAAAACCATTTACAATTGCCTCTGGTCTGGGCATACAGCCAGCCAAATATAGATCTACAGGTACGTAAAGATCGAGCCTGTTGATCGTCGCGTAAGAGTCATAGTAGATGCCGCCGTTGATGGTGCAGGAACCGAACCCGACTATGTATTTTGGAGCCTGCATCTGCTCGTAGGAGTAGATGACTCTGCGCAGGGTTTTGGTGCTGAGGTATCCCGTTACGAGGAGTATATCGGCCTGACGCGGTGTCGCCATCGGTCCTATACCAAACCTCTCCATATCGAAGCGAGCTGTCATTGTCGGTGGTAGTTCTATTGCACCGCAACCGGTACAGTAATAAAGCATCCAAAGCGATCTTGCCCTTAGCATATTTGCCACTCTTTCCCACGCGGTCTGCTCGTTGTTCATTAAACTCGCCTCCCCATTATGAAAACGACAATAACCACTTGAATGAAGGATAGTATGAGTGGCCATTTCCAGTAGAATTTGACTGCCTGTTCGACCCTGAAACGCGGCATAATGGACGAGATGATAACAGCAAGAAAGTAAACCAGGAAGAACTTCAAAAGAAATTCCCATATAGTCTTTCCGCCACCCAGAAAGAGGTTGACGAAAAGCCCAATCTCTATAAAGGTCCCGAAAGCGTGTTGGGTCATGAGCAATCCCAGGTACTTCCCGCTGTACTCTACAAGTGGCCCGGAAGCTATCTCGGCAGGTGCAATAAATGTATCGAAAGGCTTCTTGCCAAGCATGCCCATCAGAGATACGAAGCCAACAACTGCCCCGATAGGCATGATTAAGACATTGTAGGTTCCTCCGGAGTTCTGCAGCATTGCCAGCTCAGATAGGGATGAGGTTCTGAAATGGAAGAAGACACCCAACAACACTATCATGAAGGGGAGCTCGTATCCCAGCATCTGTGTTAATGCCCTGCCTATCCCGATTGAGGCGTTGGGATTTCCCGAGCCTACTGCCGACATCGCCATTCCCAGTAGACCTATAGCCAGCAGATAGATAATAACGAAGACGTTGTCAAGACCTGGGAAGACGACGAGATTTCCTGCTGGTATGAAAAGTACGGTGGCTATTGTGCCACCCAAAGCCATAAGGACTCCAAAATCAAATATGAAACCGTGAGAGATCGAATGTTTTGTAAGACTCTTGAAGATATCTATGAAGTTCTGCCAGAATGGAGGACCGCATCTTCTATGTATTCTAGCCTCGATCTTCCTCGCGATTCCTTCGAGAGTTACAGTATAGGCGAAGGCCAATATGAGTAATGCGATTGCAGATAGAATAGTTATAATCATACCGATCACCTCAACCACCAGAAGGTCCCGATAATGGCGACTATCGCGAGACCTATGTACAGTTGCGGATTGGCCGGATAAAAGATCGCTTTCAGCAACGCTCCCAGTTCCTTGATTTTATCCGATAGAGAAGAAAGCCAGTCCTCCATTGACGGCCATTTTTCGAACAACCTGTCGAAGGGTCTGTACATCCTGTACGAGAAATGGTATAACTCGCTCGTGTACAGAAAATCTCCTGCAGTATAGTTGTCCATCAGATCTACCTGCCTGGCTTTCTTCGCCCTCATGAATATGAAGAGTGATATGAAAAACCCAATAGCGAAAACGGTCGTAACCAATATCGAATCCCATTCGCCAGTGAGCGCTACGATCCTGGAAAAGGTAACCTCTACCGCGTTGATTCCGACCGAAGCCGTAACGGCGTTAATAGTCTTAATGGCGTTACTGGGCAGTATTCCCCAGAAAACAGTCAACAGTGTAAGGATTGTCATCGGGACAACCATCACGAACGGTACTTCCTTTAAATTTCTGTGCCGGGGCTTCAATTGACCTAGAAAGATCCCGGCCAATGGTTTGAAGACGTACATGAACGAACCTATACTTCCAAAGAAGGCTGCAAAGGCCAGGAAGGGAAGGCCGTTCTGTACGAGCTGCTGGTATATGAGCCACTTTGATACGAAACCGCTGGTCGGTGGAATCCCCGCTATAGAGATTATTGCCACCAGGTAGGTGGCAAAGGTTACAGGCATTTTGAGTATCAGACCACCCATTTCGTGCATTTTCGTTGTACCAGTTCTATAAGCTACGGCGGCTATAGCCATGAACATAGCGGCCGAGGCCATGGCATGATTGAGAACATGCATCAAGCCTCCTGCTGTGGCGTATGTGCCCCCGATCGAGAGTGCCATCACTATATAACCGGAATTGCTTACGGTTGAAAAGGCTATCAGTTCCTTTGCATCCTCCATCCTTATTGCCATAACCGTTCCCACTACAATGGATATCCCTCCCAGGAGGGCGAAAGCATAATTCACTACGGGTATTCCGTTGAAAACGGGAAGCTTGCTGAAAATCATGAAAGACGGCAAGGCCGAGGTGATAATGAACAGCAAAAAAGCACCTATCTTGGTGAGCGCACCAGAGAGTATGGGGCTAAATTCATCAGGAGCCGAAGAGTGAGAACCTCTGAGCCAGATGTGCAGTGGAAAGACTCCCATCTTTGCCAGAACCATCACGCCCAGGGAAATCAAGATAACCAATTGTACCTCAGCAGTCGCGCCTCCGATTCTAGCGGCAACGGTTGAGAATTCTATCGAACCTAATTTATCGAGCATATAAAAGATCGCAAAAAGCATCGAATAAGTACCTATCGAAGCTATTGCGACGTATTTTATAGCCTCTTTCAGCGATTTCTCCTTGTCCTGAATTATCAGGATGAGTGAAGCCCATGTCGAAATCTCCCAGAAGATCATTAATGTGAGGAAATCTTGTGAAAAAACCGCTCCAAGTGTGCCGGCCGAGACAAGACCGAGCAGGAAAATCTTCACCGGACTTTTCTTTAGCGGAAACATGAAGATTGCACTCATGGATATAATGAGTAGCACGATAGAGGCAAAAAACCAGTTGGTTGGAGTGATGCCGAAGTTAAAATTCAGCCTCTCGGTTATTCCGATCACTTCGTACGAAACGTTACTTCTTCCGGTGAAAAAAACGTAAATGAACGAAAAGACCTGAAGCACAGCATAAGCTCCGTAAGCGATCTTTGTATTGAACTTCGCTATAAGGTATAAGATCGGTGTAGCCAACAACGAAGCCACCAGTAGGGTCAGGATGCTCATTTATACCCCTCCAATCAGGTTTTTTCCCAGTGTGATGATCGCATCGACCATAGCGTTGCCCGCTTTGCTGAACGCCATCAAAGTCTCATGTGAGCTTGATCCCAGAAACACGAGAATCGCTGCAAGAACAACGCCTATCGCCATTAACTCCAGCGGAAGAGAAAGCCTTGCCCTCTCCTCTCCTTTATAAGGTCTATAAAGGGCGAAAATCCACCTGAAGTAGTAAGTTATCTCTATCGCCGCGGCCAGCAAAATCACGATCGGAACTACGAGCAACGACTCGAAGCTTGAGGAGATCGCAAGAAGCTTCGCTCTGAACCCCAAAAAGAGGGGCATTCCCGATATCGAAAGAGCCGATACTGTAAAAATCAACCCGGCAACGGGCGCCACCTTTCCCAGGCCGTAAAGGCTTTCCAGGTCATCTGCACCCAGTTCTTCGGTAGTGTAGCTGTCCACCGAGAAGAGAACGAATTTGGCGAGGGCATTATTTATGATCAACATAACGCTTGCAGTCAACGCCTCGACAGTTCCTATACCGACCAGGAAGATTGCAAGACCCGATTGAGCAATGCTCGAATAGGCGAGTGTTGATCTCAAATTCCTTTGTTTGAAGGCAATAACTTCTCCGATTAGAACCGTCGCAACACCCAGAACGATTACCAGATCTAGAGCACGCCGGTCCCCCACCGCCAATATGACCCTGCTGAAGGTTGAGATCATGGCGACAGGATAAACTGAAGCGAGAACCAGAGTGGCCATATTCGATGATTTCGTAAAAACCCCCGGTACCCAGCCGTTGAAAGGTACCAACTTCGACTCAACTCCCAGGCCCGCTATCATCAGCAAAGAAGATACGAGCATAACATCGCCGTTCAACAGACCATCTGAAACCTTTGTAGCTATCGCTGAGATGTTGAGAGTCCCCGCAGCGGCATAAAGCACGGCAACTCCGAGAAGATACAGCAGCGAACCTACTGAACCGAGCAATAGATACTTGAAAGCGGCGACCTTACTCTCTCCTTCCTTGCCCGTCATGGCTAATAGGTAGGCGGCGACCCCTGCGATTTCGAGAAAAACAAAGAGATTGAAGAGATCGTTTGTGAGGAGAATTCCGTTCAGCGAGGCTAACGAAATCGTATAGACGACCGAAAACTTTTCCAAAGCCCTCTTCTTACTTAAGTGTATGATAACTGCGAAAAAGAAAAGGATATTTGCCACAGGAAGGAGTATTCTCGTCGCGTCTGTCACGATCAGATCGATGCCGAAAGGGCTTCTCCAGCCACCGATAGAGTAGCTCACGGTGCCCGAAGAAAAAGAGAGAAAGACGCCCGCAACTGCATTGAAGATAGCCGAAAGAAAAAGCAGCCAGTTCGATATCCTATTTGCGAAAGTGCTGATAAAAGCCAGTGCTAAAGGTACGGCTATGAGCCAGACGGGATTCATTCTTCAGCACCTCCTCGTTCTATCAGTTCATCGATATCTATCGTTCCCTTAGAATGGTTTATAGTAACTATTATTGCAAGTGCCAGAGCAGTAATACCCACGCCGATCACTATGGATGTCAGAACGAGTGCCTGAGGAAGAGGGTCGACAAAGAGCAGCGTCGATGAATTGTTCTCAGATGAAAGTATAGGGACTAACCCTTTTTCTATATAGCCTATCGAGACTATAAAGAGATTTACACCTATCTCGGCGATATTCAGAGATACTATCAGCTTCACAAGATTCTTCTGCGAAAGGAGGCCGTAGATACCTATGGCCGTCAACAACAAAGAGAAGTACTGGATCATATATTATCGCCCCCTTCCGAAACGAAATCGTCCACAATTCCTGAAAGCTCTGCCCCAACTTTCAATCCTATAAGAGAATAGACGATTGGGATCAGACCGGCGCTGAAAAGATTTCCGACAACCCCGGTCGGGAGAAAGTTCTGCAGAAACGAACCGGAAATCAACAGACCCCCGATTCCCAGCAAAATATAAGCTAGTCCCATAGAACCTTCCAGGACTTTTAGCAAAGCCGGAGCACGTTTCTCATCATCGACCATCACAAGAAGCAGAAAGGCAGCTGCTATAATCGCGCCACCCGGGAACCCGCCACCGGGAGTTAAATGACCGTGTGTGAAAACATAAGCCCCGAGTATCAGCAGGAGAGGAGAAACGATTTTGGCCGCTGTTTTTACGACTGGGCTGGCTTTGATTGGACTTAGAAGACGCTTTTTGTCTCCACCCAGTAGAAGACCAACGCCTGTTGCCGAGAGGAACAAAACCGTAACTTCGCCAAGCGTATCGAAGGACCTGTAATTAACGACGATCGAAGTGACGAAGTTGGCCGAACCGGTTTCAGCATCGATGGTTGAACCGAACTTCACTTCTTTCAAAGTATCGTTTACAGATTTAGTAACGTAACTATGAGAGTTTCTTTCCGATAGATCAAACTCTCCGTACCGTGGTACTCCCGAAACGGTCTGTGAATCGGTATTGAGTACGATACTCACTGTGAAGAAGAAGAGAAGAGCGATGATCCCGGCGATAATCCTTTTCATTCGACATCATCTCTCTTAAGCTTTCTCAAAGACAGAAGAAAGATGGCGGTAGTTAGTCCGGCTCCCACTGAAGCTTCGGTTATAGCGACGTCCGGAGCTTTCATAATAACAATTATGACTCATATAATGCACTCTTTTGCTTATGTATGGCATTTAAAGCCACTTACAGAAAGCATCAAGTTACTGCATATATTATGCTCTTTCTCTCTCTGTTAGTCTCTATAAGTCTCATCCATAGCAGCTTGTAGATGGCATCGCAGGATGCTCCGTATTGCATTTTCGGTGTGGCAGTAGTGCAATTCTACTTATCGAGTCATAAAGTCTCATCCTGGGGCATCCTGGCAAGGATAACGCCACGTCTTTGAACTCTTAAAAAGTCGAGATCTCGAAGATAGTCCGCTATTGTTGCCGTCTTTGACTTTGAACGTTCCGCCCTGCAGTTCAAAGACTGGCAACATTGAGCGAAAGCAGATAAAAAAGAATTACTTTTCACGGCTCTGTCTTCTCCGGTGGCGGAGATCTCGTCTAGCATTTTGGACAAAAATGATAAATGTCAGAGTGACCAAATTCTCCTTGTTATTTTTAATACATCTGATGAAAAGGAAGATTGCGATCGATGAGAATAGTTCAATTGATTATTTCCTTACTCGATTTGCTCATCAAAATTCTGTCTTTCTTCCGGAAGACTAAATAATCCCCATAATGGAGATCGTGGGCTTTCTCTGTATAGCTCATTAGCAGCAGATAGCAGCTTGAATATTACTAGACTGTAAATAAGCTTTGTATCCGTATTACTAGTACGGATACCATATCCGCATAGTCCGGTGTAGTCTCTGCGTAGTCTCTGCGTAGTCCGAAAAAGTACCGAAAAGCATCTAAAAATTCAAATAGTGTAGACTCTGTAGTCTCTGTAGTCTCTGTAGTCTCACTCTCTATAACCGTCTATAATAGCAGCTTATAGAGAGACTACAAAAAGAGTCGCTGTAGTCTCGCTGTAGTCTCCTGTAGTCTGGGACTACAAAGACTACAAAGACTACACGGACTACAAAGACTACAAAGACTACAACTTTTATATATATTCAGGTATATATTTCATACTTGCCATTGTTATTGCTCACCACTCCGTCCGCTAGCATCCTTTGCAGCATGGTTTTAGTTGTGCTGTAATTCTTTCCTAGAGCCGTTGCTAGCTCTTTCGGTGTAGTCTTTCCGTTCTCCTGGAGATACTCTAGTATCTCTTTGCGTGTATCGCTCATATGTATCTCATCCGTACTTCCGAGTAGTCTGAACGGTACTCTATCAGCTAGAGAGAAAGCTATTGATAACTCTTGCTCATCTACATCTCGTCCGGTGATGCTCATGACTATCTCTTTGGTCTGCCGTCCACGTTGCAAAAGCAACGTGGCATCGGCAGTCCCAGTAAGTCCGGTACTTCCGAGTACTCCATCGAACACGTCATCAGAGTCTCTCGTGTTCTTCCGCATATGATGCACTACCAACACCGTTATGCCGTATCTCATGGCCAACTCTTGCAGGCCGCTCATTATCTCGGTGTCGTTCTCGTAAGCATCATTACTCCGTCTGGCTTTCGGCTTGACTCTCGCAAGTGTGTCGATTACCACTAGCCGTGCGTCTGCGTTATCGTCAAGCCATGTCGAGATCTCGTCAAGTCCGCCATCATCCAGCCTGGATAATTTTGTACTCAGATACAGTCCGTCCGGCACTGGCAATTCACACGATATAGCTTTGAGTCTCTCTTTGAGCCGTCTTTCGGAGTCCTCTAGTCCGTAGTAAAGAGCTTTTCCACGTGGAACATCTATACTGCCGAAGGCGTAGCCACCGAAAGCCACTGCATGGCAAAGATGCAAAGCAAGCCACGACTTGCCGACTTTCGGCTTTCCAGCAAGCATTATGAGTCCGTCCGGTATGAGTCCTGGAACGCACCACTTTATCGGCTCAAATACTTTCTCCATTAGCTCCATCGCTGATAGATACTTAATTCCAGCGTGTTTGATGCCGTGTTGGTTCTTCCTATAATTGTCGAGATCTCGGAAAGCGTCATCAGGATCTCGGAGACTTGCGAGTCTTTGCCGCAGTAGTTCTTTGCTCTCTTTTCGCACCGTGTCCAGTAAGCTGTAATAACTCGGCAGGCTCTCGTGATGTTCACCGTCCATCGTCTCCGCCACCGTTGGAAACCGCTTGCGAAAGTCTTTGATAATGTCCGTCTCGTCAGCTTTTGCGTGATAAGACTCCGCCATAAAGTCGTATATCTCGCAGCGTTGAAAGTCGGAACGGTACACGTCCGGAAAGAGTTCATAGAATTGAGCATCGTACAACAATGCCCAGAGTAGATATCGCTCATTACTACTGGTACTAAAGTAGTTATCTGCTATAATTGTCATGACTGACACGTCCTTTCACTTTTTTAGTGAGAGTAAGAGCCGCATAGATGGCGACTATACGGCTCAACCAACATATTACATGAGAGAGTCTGCATAACCATATTGCGGGCTCTTTTTTTTGTCGAGAGCTTTCTCTAATGCTCTCATGCCAACATTCAGAGAATATCGAGTTTCAAAGTCTAATAGCTGCGTATCGCAACACAATTCCGCTAGCATCTCCATCACGTATTGCAGCCATAATAGCTGTAATACTCTCTCTTTCGGCTCTCCGTCCGTCAGCTTGCCAATTATCCACGCAGCCGTAGCATAGACTTTTTCGATATTTAATTCCGGCAGTCCTTTGCTTTTTCGCCACGGGTTGCACACGGTTCCATTTTTCATAATGCACCATCCTTATTCAGCATCTACATCGTCTCCAATGCTTTGCGCCACTCCGCTTGCAGTCGCTATCTTTGCTTGCATCAACGGTTCTCCGTCGTCGTTATAGAATATACATTCACCGCTGGGCAGTTGCTTAACGCTAGCAGCATGCTCTAGAATCCTTTGATACATGTCGATATTAGAGTTCGCATCTTTCCACTCTAGAGCTTTGCCTAGCTCGCTTTCTAAGACGTATAGCATCTTTCCAAGCGTTATAGCTTTCAGTTCTCCGCTAGCCATCTTTCTCCGTACCGTTCCTGGAGTAACGTGCAGTATCTCCGCTATCTCCGCAGTCGTGTAATAATTCTCACCGTTCCACGTAAGCACTTTGCTCACTCCTTTCATATTTTATGTAAGTGCAAATGCATTGTACCATGCTTTTTGACATAGTGAGTGAAAATGATTCATAATAACAATTATGACTCATATAATGCACTCTTTTGCTTATGTATGGCATTTAAAGCCACTTACAGAAAGCATCAAGTTACTGCATATATTATGCTCTTTCTCTCTCTGTTAGTCTCTATAAGTCTCATCCATAGCAGCTTGTAGATGGCATCGCAGGATGCTCCGTATTGCATTTTCGGTGTGGCAGTAGTGCAATTCTACTTATCGAGTCATAAAGTCTCATCCTGGGGCATCCTGGCAAGGATAACGCCACGTCTTTGAACTCTTAAAAAGTCGAGATCTCGAAGATAGTCCGCTATTGTTGCCGTCTTTGACTTTGAACGTTCCGCCCTGCAGTTCAAAGACTGGCAACATTGAGCGAAAGCAGATAAAAAAGAATTACTTTTCACGGCTCTGTCTTCTCCGGTGGCGGAGATCTCGTCTAGCATTTTGGACAAAAATGATAAATGTCAGAGTGACCAAATTCTCCTTGTTATTTTTAATACATCTGATGAAAAGGAAGATTGCGATCGATGAGAATAGTTCAATTGATTATTTCCTTACTCGATTTGCTCATCAAAATTCTGTCTTTCTTCCGGAAGACTAAATAATCCCCATAATGGAGATCGTGGGCTTTCTCTGTATAGCTCATTAGCAGCAGATAGCAGCTTGAATATTACTAGACTGTAAATAAGCTTTGTATCCGTATTACTAGTACGGATACCATATCCGCATAGTCCGGTGTAGTCTCTGCGTAGTCTCTGCGTAGTCCGAAAAAGTACCGAAAAGCATCTAAAAATTCAAATAGTGTAGACTCTGTAGTCTCTGTAGTCTCTGTAGTCTCACTCTCTATAACCGTCTATAATAGCAGCTTATAGAGAGACTACAAAAAGAGTCGCTGTAGTCTCGCTGTAGTCTCCTGTAGTCTGGGACTACAAAGACTACAAAGACTACACGGACTACAAAGACTACAAAGACTACAACTTTTATATATATTCAGGTATATATTTCATACTTGCCATTGTTATTGCTCACCACTCCGTCCGCTAGCATCCTTTGCAGCATGGTTTTAGTTGTGCTGTAATTCTTTCCTAGAGCCGTTGCTAGCTCTTTCGGTGTAGTCTTTCCGTTCTCCTGGAGATACTCTAGTATCTCTTTGCGTGTATCGCTCATATGTATCTCATCCGTACTTCCGAGTAGTCTGAACGGTACTCTATCAGCTAGAGAGAAAGCTATTGATAACTCTTGCTCATCTACATCTCGTCCGGTGATGCTCATGACTATCTCTTTGGTCTGCCGTCCACGTTGCAAAAGCAACGTGGCATCGGCAGTCCCAGTAAGTCCGGTACTTCCGAGTACTCCATCGAACACGTCATCAGAGTCTCTCGTGTTCTTCCGCATATGATGCACTACCAACACCGTTATGCCGTATCTCATGGCCAACTCTTGCAGGCCGCTCATTATCTCGGTGTCGTTCTCGTAAGCATCATTACTCCGTCTGGCTTTCGGCTTGACTCTCGCAAGTGTGTCGATTACCACTAGCCGTGCGTCTGCGTTATCGTCAAGCCATGTCGAGATCTCGTCAAGTCCGCCATCATCCAGCCTGGATAATTTTGTACTCAGATACAGTCCGTCCGGCACTGGCAATTCACACGATATAGCTTTGAGTCTCTCTTTGAGCCGTCTTTCGGAGTCCTCTAGTCCGTAGTAAAGAGCTTTTCCACGTGGAACATCTATACTGCCGAAGGCGTAGCCACCGAAAGCCACTGCATGGCAAAGATGCAAAGCAAGCCACGACTTGCCGACTTTCGGCTTTCCAGCAAGCATTATGAGTCCGTCCGGTATGAGTCCTGGAACGCACCACTTTATCGGCTCAAATACTTTCTCCATTAGCTCCATCGCTGATAGATACTTAATTCCAGCGTGTTTGATGCCGTGTTGGTTCTTCCTATAATTGTCGAGATCTCGGAAAGCGTCATCAGGATCTCGGAGACTTGCGAGTCTTTGCCGCAGTAGTTCTTTGCTCTCTTTTCGCACCGTGTCCAGTAAGCTGTAATAACTCGGCAGGCTCTCGTGATGTTCACCGTCCATCGTCTCCGCCACCGTTGGAAACCGCTTGCGAAAGTCTTTGATAATGTCCGTCTCGTCAGCTTTTGCGTGATAAGACTCCGCCATAAAGTCGTATATCTCGCAGCGTTGAAAGTCGGAACGGTACACGTCCGGAAAGAGTTCATAGAATTGAGCATCGTACAACAATGCCCAGAGTAGATATCGCTCATTACTACTGGTACTAAAGTAGTTATCTGCTATAATTGTCATGACTGACACGTCCTTTCACTTTTTTAGTGAGAGTAAGAGCCGCATAGATGGCGACTATACGGCTCAACCAACATATTACATGAGAGAGTCTGCATAACCATATTGCGGGCTCTTTTTTTTGTCGAGAGCTTTCTCTAATGCTCTCATGCCAACATTCAGAGAATATCGAGTTT
This sequence comes from Mesotoga infera, assembly GCF_900157305.1. Lineage (NCBI taxonomy): Bacteria > Thermotogati > Thermotogota > Thermotogae > Kosmotogales > Kosmotogaceae > Mesotoga > Mesotoga infera. The sequence goes on along the minus strand of NZ_LS974202.1, from coordinate 848,105 downwards.
CAAAGTCTAATAGCTGCGTATCGCAACACAATTCCGCTAGCATCTCCATCACGTATTGCAGCCATAATAGCTGTAATACTCTCTCTTTCGGCTCTCCGTCCGTCAGCTTGCCAATTATCCACGCAGCCGTAGCATAGACTTTTTCGATATTTAATTCCGGCAGTCCTTTGCTTTTTCGCCACGGGTTGCACACGGTTCCATTTTTCATAATGCACCATCCTTATTCAGCATCTACATCGTCTCCAATGCTTTGCGCCACTCCGCTTGCAGTCGCTATCTTTGCTTGCATCAACGGTTCTCCGTCGTCGTTATAGAATATACATTCACCGCTGGGCAGTTGCTTAACGCTAGCAGCATGCTCTAGAATCCTTTGATACATGTCGATATTAGAGTTCGCATCTTTCCACTCTAGAGCTTTGCCTAGCTCGCTTTCTAAGACGTATAGCATCTTTCCAAGCGTTATAGCTTTCAGTTCTCCGCTAGCCATCTTTCTCCGTACCGTTCCTGGAGTAACGTGCAGTATCTCCGCTATCTCCGCAGTCGTGTAATAATTCTCACCGTTCCACGTAAGCACTTTGCTCACTCCTTTCATATTTTATGTAAGTGCAAATGCATTGTACCATGCTTTTTGACATAGTGAGTGAAAATGATTCATAATAACAAATAGAACTACCGAGAGCAATCCCACGGCCGACAGCATTATAACCGATGTTATCAGCCTCCTGGCCTCGATAGCCACCAGAGCCAGTACTACTATGGCTACCCCGGTTATTAGCGAGAAGACGTTCATTCGTCTTCACCCCCTTCAGAGGGCTTTTGGTTAACTTCGGCTATTTCTTTTCTACCGACCGGCTTTATGCCCTTTTTCATGGCAGCTCTGGCGATTACAGAGCTCCCCACCGGATTTGTGATCGCGATGAAAGTGACTATGATTATAGCTTTCATAAGCCAGGCAGGATTTGCCAGTCCTACGCCGAGTATGAGAGAGAATGAACCGAGCGTTGTAGCCTTCGTTCCTGCCTGAAGCCTGTTATATACATCGGGCATTCTAAACATACCCAATCCCCCCAGAAAGTAGAAGAAGGCCCCGATAGAGATCATTATGTATCCCAGAATATCCAATACGATCATTTTCTCCCCTCCAGATACCGGATAACCACAACGGTCTCCAGAAATGAAAGGGCCGCATAGACAAGAGCGATATCGAGGAAAAGTGAGTTTCTATCGATGAGCGAGAAGAGAACTATCGCGCCCGTTACCATTACATTCAAGATATCAAGAGCGGCCACCCTGTCTGGAGTCGTCGGCCCTTTGAAGAGTCTGTAAAGAGTAAGGAAAGCACCGAGCAATATCAAGGAAAAAAAGATGGAGAAGGCAATCATTCGAAAACCTCCTTTATCCGTTGTTCAAAGCTTTCTGGAATTAATCCGGTTACTTCTGCTGACTGTAGATCTTCCTTCAAATCGATGGAATGAATTAAAAGTCCCTTTTCGTCCGTATCCACGGTCAGCGTTCCTGGAGTCAGAGTAATGGAATTAGCCAGACATAATTTGGCGAAGTCTCCCTTCAGGTCTGTATCTATCCTGAACATACCTGGATTGATCGGAAGATCGGGGTTTAGTACCCTGCGGGCAACATCGATATTTGCCTTTACCATTTCAACTATGAATACCGGTAGAAAGCGAAATATGAATTTGAAAACACGCAGCGGAAAATCCAGCCCGAAACGAAAATTCGAATACCTGCTGAAGATAGCCGCCACGATGGCTGTTATAATCAATCCCAGGAGCAACTCCAATGGATCGAAGCTCCCTGTAAAACCGAGCCAGATGAAAAAACCAATTACGTAAACCGACAAAAACTGCAGGGCCATACCACCACCCCTTATAATGAAATTTGTGAAATGCATTGAGTTTATATTGTTTATAATACCATAACCCTGTATGGGTAAAGCATTCTTAGTATTGAATATCGATATTTCCAAAACTCAACTCGCGAGTATTCACTAATTTCAATACGGTCTCGTATCGGAATTGCTGTACAAAACGACATGCGACTCATGGCCCTGTCTTCCAAACTGTTTCGAGCCTGGACAAATCGCAAGCATTTTCAGCCATTACTTAAAGGCAAAAAATCTCCATCTGATATATATAGTAGTCCAACATACCTATCAGGCATGCTGTTTAGAAAGACTGCAAAATTATACGAAACGGTGAGAAGTCACAAATCCCAAGACTAAAGCTCGGTCATCGAAACACTGCTGGTTTTCACTTCAAAAGCGCATGGCACCAGCCAATTGGCAAGGACTTCAATGTGAAATGCGTTAAATCAAAAAATCTATTCCACAAACCTCTTGACCCAGACGGTTCCGCTCACGAATATGGTCATTGTCGAATCATGAGTGGCGCTGTAATCGTACAGAGCCAGCCAGTTTATGTCCTCGGAGACTCCACTGTTGAGTATGTCGATTATCATCGAAAATGCCGGAGTTGAACCGGAATCCCTCTCGAAGATATTTTCTCCAGGAAGAATCGTATCGTCGAAAAGTTCGTTGTCTTCTATGCTTTCCGGATCGGTTATCAGTAGAGGTATATCGGTGAAGGGATCGCGGGAGATGTAAAACTTGAGATCGATCTGGCCATCTTCGCTCTCCCAGATTACCCTGGCCTTCACCTGAACGGAGGTTATTCTGAAGTTGTCTGGAATTTGAATCGGGCTGCTTTTTTGAGCCTCTGCGATAATCTCGTCGAGAGTCGGGATGCTCTGGCTGCCAAAGGCAAAGCTATTTATCGGGGAAGGGGTGCCAGGTAGCTGAAAGACTATGGGTTCGATAAGGCTCTCTGTTATAGGTATTGGAACTGGCATTATGTATAGACACCCGCTCAATACCAGTACCATTAAAAGTGTCGCCGAAACGAAAAACCATCTCTTCATATAAATCTCTCCCCTCTAGAAATTTTCGCCGCTTTATCTTCAAGAAAGCCCGGTGTGGATCGAACGGGAGTTTCTACTCGAGAAGCGCACCGGGCAAGATGTTCAGGACTGTAATTTAGATTATACTCTCTATCTCTTTCATTACTTCATCGGTCAGCTTTTCTTTGGCTTCAAGAGCTTTCAAGTTTTCTTCGAGTTGTTCGACCCTGCTGACGCCGAGAATCACGGAACTCACGTTCTCGTTTTTCAGAATCCAGGCGAGAGCCAGTTGGGGTAAACCGATCCCAAGTTCTTTCGCTACATTGGCCAGTTTTCCGACTTTTTCCAGATTTTCCTTGGACAGCATACCGTTTTCTTCCAGGTGCTTCTTCAAACCGGGGAATCTGGCGAGCCTACTGTCTTGAGGAATTCCGTCGTTATATTTGCCGGTGAGCAATCCACTCGCCAGTGGGCTCCAGACAGTCAATCCCATTCCGTATTTTTCATACAGGGGGAGATATTCCTTCTCGACTCTCTCTCTGGAGAGCAAATTGTACTGGGGTTGTTCAACAACGGGATGAATTGCGTTTAGCTTTTCTGCCACACGGTGAGCCTCTTCAAGTTCGCCGGCGCTCCACTCCGAAGTTCCCCAGTAGAAGGCCAGTCCATTCCTGACTATATAGTCCATCGCCAGAACCACCTCCTCCATGGGAGTCTCTGGATCAGGCCTGTGAGCGTACAGAAGATCGACATAGCTTAACTGAAGTCGTTTCAAAGAGTTCCAGGTACCCTCGAGAAGATGCTTCCGGGAAAGGCCTTTCTGGTTGGGCTTGTTTCCCCCCCAGAAGATCTTGGTGGAAACGACTACTTCCTCTCGTTTGAACTCTTTGAGGATCTCGCCCATCATCGATTCAGACATCCCGCTGGCGTAGGCCTCGGCGTTGTCAAAAAAGTTTATTCCCTCTCTGTATGCCCTGCGCATAGCCTCTCTGGCGTTTTCGATATCCAGCTGTGCTCCGAAAGTCAACCATGAACCGAGCGACAGTTCACTTATCCTTAAGCCACTTTTTCCAACTTTGCGATATTCCATAAATAACCTCCTTCATTCATGATGATTTTAATTCCGATATACTTTGTTTGCTTTGATTATACCACCGTAAGCTTTACTAACAATATATAGATCGAAACTCTTCCCACTAATGATAGTTCAACAGATATTCCAACACGGCAAAGCATTACAGTTTTTTGGCTTTCTCTGATAAACTTAATTTGTGAATAAAAGGGGGTGTTTCGTATGTATGAAAGAAGCGAAGGTAATTCTGGCATCGAAGGAATCTCTTACCAGACTCTTAGCAGGTTGAGCTACTGGGCCGGATTCGTCGGCATATGGACTCTCATCGGCGCTACGCTCGGAATAATAGGCTCGATCGCAGGAATGATAGCGAACCCCTTTTCCATATTCGGTCTTATCAGTGCTATCGTTGCCCTTGTGATGGGTCTCAGACTAAGAAGAACGAAGAATGAGCTGGAAACTTTCATTCACACAAAGGCTCCTCTGAATCTCGAAATAGGTCTCGACAGCATGATGAAGTATTTCAGGATCCAGGGTGTCCTTATAATTCTGGCCATCGTCTTCATTCTTATTACCGTGATCGCCGTGATCGTAATGGGGGCGGCTTTCAATTTCAATTTCGATTTCTATAACACATAGATGGCAACGGGGAGGTTTTACCTATCGTTCTAAATATCGTTCTGATAATCGCGGTCTGCATACTGTTGCTGATACTATTACAGTCGCGCAAGAAGACGACCGTCAGAACCGAATCGGTGATTCACAGGATCGAACGAATCGCCGAGTTGAGCACGGCAAGAATGACCACATTGCTCATATTCGAACCTGAAAAGGAAAGCATAGTACCGGGCACTTCACAGAGATATATTTTTATAGTTCCCTTTCAAGTTCGCGGTTATCTCGATCTCAAAAGTATAGATAGTAATTCCATCGAGATTTACGAAGGGGAGAGCAGAAGAATAAAGCTCGTTCTTCCTCCTCCGGAACTCGAAGTGACCATACCCCAGAGCAAGATACCGGATATACGTGTGATAAATCAGAGCGGTGTTCTGGTTAAGGTTTTCGGGAACAGGGATATGCTCAAGACATTCCAGTCTTATAGCAAAGAGATAGAACAACAGGCGTTGATCAGCGCACAAGAAATGGGTATTGAAGAGACTTCTAGAGAGAGCGCCAAGAACTTCTTCCACGGGCTTCTCCTGGGGATGGGATTCGATGAGGTGGTTGTACTGTTCAAAGAATCGGAAAGACCGCAAAGCCTCCGGGAGAGCCCAAACCCTGTGATCCGCTGAATAAAAGGTTTTATGACTTAGGCGATTATAAAATTATGAGAAGTATTTGGTTGATAAAAATAAAGCAAGAGGGGGGAGAAAAATGAAGAAATGGATGATCTATACGCTAATCGTCGCGGTCGCTGTGGCGATCGTTCTCATAGCGACGATTCCGGCACTGCTGAACAAAGAACCCGTTATGGAACTGCCGGTTCAGGTAGTTAACCAGGGAGAAAAACTCAGTGTCGATTTGAAGGCCTTTATAAAAGATGAAAAGGCCGATGAAGTCACGCTCGAAAAGGTCGATGGCCCCGGAACAATAACCGGATCGGTATTCACATTCGAGCCTGCTTTCAAGTATGTAGGCGAAGTGATCGTAAAGATAAAGGCAACCGACAAACAGGGGAAAAACTCCACGGGAGAGCTGAAGATAAACGTCATAAGGGTCAACAGACCTCCGGAAATCGATACAACGCCGCTCAAGGTTTTCGAGGGAGAGAGTATGTCTCTCGACCTTTTGACGATCGTGAAAGATCCGGATAACGATGAGATATCTCTCAAAGTCGATGGTCCTGGAAATCTCGAAGGAAGGACATATGTGTACGCTCCAGGTTATATGGATGCCGGTAAGAAAGTCCTGAGAATCACCGCAAAAGATTCCGAGGGCAATGAAACAGTGAGGGATGTGCAACTCGAAGTGGTGGATGTGAACGCGCCACCAACTCTCGTGGTATCGGATCAAACGGTCAGGGAAGGAGACTCTCTAACCGTAGATCTCGCGTCTCTCGTTTCGGATACGGATGGTGACGCGGTGACACTGTCTCTCATCGGTGGGCCGGGAGGGATCGTAGATGGAGTCTTCGTCTATAAGCCGGGCTTTGAGGAGGCCGGTGAAAGCGTGGTTTCGATCTCCGCCAGGGATAGCAGGGGAGGCGAATCGACCTCGACTTTCAAAGTAACGGTTACCGAGACGAACAGACCGCCCAGAATCTTCTTGAGCGATATGGTGATTTCCGAAGGCGAAGAACTAGTAGTTGACCTCTCGAGTCGCATGCTCGATCCCGACGACGATCCTTTAGAGATCATAGTGGAAGGGCCCGGTGCGGTGGAAGACAACAGATACGTCTTTACTCCAGGCTATCGTGATGCCGGTGACAAGGACGTTGCAATAACGATTTCCGATGGCAAAGGTGGAATCGGCAGAGCCTCTTTCACGATTCGGGTGCAGGATGTCAACAGGCCGCCCGAAGGATCGATAGCTAACGAAACCATCTCCGAAGGCGAAAAATTGAATCTTTACCTCAAAGCCTTTGCCTACGATCCAGACGGTGACGAGATATTCTTCGAATTGCTTGAAGGACCCGGAAGTGTAGAGGGCGATAGTTACACCTATGAGCCGGATTTTGAATCGGCCGGTCTTAAGGAAGTCAAGATAAAGGTCTCCGACGCCGGCGGCGAAGAAAAGATACTCGTCTTCGAGATAGCTGTCGTCGATGTAAATAGAGCTCCCGTGGCTGTTCTGCCTTCGATTGCAGCGAGTATAAGGGAGACCTTCACATTGGGCCTGGATCTCAAGAGCTTCTTCACCGATCCAGATGGCGAGGAGCTGTCCTTCGCCATTTTGGAAGGACCGGGGAGCATCGAGGGGAGTAATTACAAATATACGCCGTCGTACAACGATCAGGGAGAAAAGAAGATAACGATAGTTGCGAGCGATCCGTCAGGTCTCTCAACAAATCTACCCGTGACCGTCTCTGTGATGGATCTTAACAGAGAACCCAGAGTTCTGACGAGCGATGTTTCGATCGACGAAAACGAGCCGCTAACAATAGATTTCAACGGATGGGTCATAGACCCGGATGGTGACAGTGTTGAAATCAGTATCAAAGGACCTGGATCTATAAAAGATGGAATTTACACCTTCAAACCGGGATACAACGATAGTGGCGAGCACACGGTGAAAGTCCATGTGAGAGATGAAAGAGGAGCCATGAAAGAGGCCAGTTTCACCATACTCGTAAACGATGTAAACAGGCCGCCCAGAATGCTTCTCAGCGACAAGATGATAGACGAAGGGACCCGCCTAGTTGTGGATCTTGGTATGCAGTCGATAGATCTCGACGGCGATGAACTGAACTTCACTCTCGTTGAAGGACCCGGAAGCGTTGAAAATGCTATCTACACTTTCGAACCTTCTTTCGAGGAGAGCGGAGATTACACTGTCACTATAAGGGTATCCGATGGTCAGACGTCGGTGACGGGTGAATTCATGATAGAAGTAGTGGATGTGAATCGCGCCCCCGAAACTACGATCAAAGAGATCAAGAGCAGTATAAGAGAGGGGTTCTCTCTAGGGATGAACCTGGCCACTTTCTTCGGCGACCCCGATGGCGACGAATTGACATTCTCTCTGGAAGGACCGGGAACACTGGAAGGGAATGGCTACACATACAGCCCCGGTTACGAGGATTCCGGCGAGAAATCCGTACTCGTGACCGCCAATGACGGAAGAGGTGGCAGTGTGACACTGCCCATTATCATATCGGTTCTCGATATAAACAGGCCGCCTGAAGGATCGATAGCTAACGAAACCATTTCCGAAGGCGAAAAATTGAATCTTTACCTCAAAGCCTTTGCCTACGATCCAGACGGTGACGAGATATTCTTCGAATTGCTTGAAGGACCCGGAAGCGTAGAGGGCGATAGTTACACCTATGAGCCGGATTTTGAATCGGCCGGTCTTAAGGAAGTCAAGATAAAGGTCTCCGACGCCGGCGGCGAAGAAAAGATACTCGTCTTCGAGATAGCTGTCGTCGATGTAAATAGAGCTCCCGTGGCTGTTCTGCCTTCGATTGCAGCGAGTATAAGGGAGACCTTCACATTGGGCCTGGATCTCAAGAGCTTCTTCACCGATCCAGATGGCGAGGAGCTGTCCTTCGCCATTTTGGAAGGACCGGGGAGCATCGAGGGGAGTAATTACAAATATACGCCGTTGTACAACGATCAGGGAGAAAAGAAGATAACGATAGTTGCGAGCGATCCGTCAGGTCTCTCAACAAATCTACCCGTGACCGTCTCTGTGATGGATCTTAACAGAGAACCCAGAGTTCTGACGAGCGATGTTTCGATCGACGAAAACGAGCCGCTAACAATAGATTTCAACGGATGGGTCATAGACCCGGATGGTGACAGCGTTGAAATCAGTATCGAAGGACCTGGATCTATAAAAGATGGAATTTACACCTTCAAACCGGGATACAACGATAGTGGCGAGCACACGGTGAAAGTCCATGTGAGAGATGAAAGAGGAGCCACGAAAGAGGCCAGTTTCACCATACTCGTAAACGATGTAAACAGGCCTCCCGAAGGATCGATAGCTAACGAAACCATCTCCGAAGGCGAAAAATTGAATCTTTACCTCAAAGCCTTTGCCTACGATCCAGACGGCGACGAGATATTCTTCGAACTGCTTGAAGGACCTGGAAGCGTAGAGGGCGATAGTTACACCTACGAGCCGGATTTTGAATCGGCCGGTCTTAAGGAAGTCAAGATAAAGGTCTCCGATGCCGTCGGCGAAGAAAAGATACTCGTCTTCGAGATAGAAATCGTTGACGAAAACAGAGTGCCCCTAATAACCTCGTCTCTTCCTGAAATCACGGTCCAGGCGGAAAAAGTAGTTGAAATAGATCTTATGGATCACCTGAACGATCCCGACGGGGATGATTTGCTTTTTGAGATTCTAGAGGGTCCCGGAAGCATTACGGGAAGTAAATACATTTTCGAGCCTCGCATAGGAGATATCGGTCAGAAAGAAGTTCTGATAAAGGTGAGTGATGGAAAGGGCGAGTTAACTGTTCCCTTAAGGATCTTTGTGGAAGCGGGTCATCGGGTGGTTTCCATAACATACGCGTTATTCTCTTCGGGGATCGATAAAGTGAAACTGATCGCCGGTTCGCACGAGATCATTTCGAGCGGGCAACGCGCAGAGTTAGAAATCGACTGGCCTCTGGATTTCGATACCGTGTCTTTGTGGAGTTTTCTCGAAGAGAGCGCGGAGTTAATCGGAACGGCCAAAATAACTGCCAGCTCATCTTCGAGAAACATTCCCCTCGTATCGGAAAGGGGAGAAACGAAAGGGTTTGTCAGAATAGAGTTGAAATGAGTTCAGTAACTAGAACCGGCAGCCATCCTTGACTGCCGGTTTTTTTGTGCGATTTCGATCAGACGTTTTCCGTGGTCTTTCTCAATACGGCAAAAGCGTATGGATCTAGCAGAAGAGTACATGTATCGATCCTGGCAGATCGTGAAAGCAGGATATCGTAGGGTTTCCCGATTTCGTATTCTACGGCGACAGGTGAGTTATTCAAACACACCACAACCCGTTCATTCCCGTACCCTCTCTCGAAGGTGAAAAGTCCATTGTCGGCTGTACCGGGTATGAAAACTCCCTTTCTCAGAGCCTGACTGGTTTTTCGAAGCTCTATGAGCTTTTTGTAGAACTCAAGAAGTTCCCGGTCCCAGAGTTTCTCGTCCCATATCATCGATCTTCGGCAGTCCGGATCACTGCCGCCTTCGATGCCTATCTCGTCACCGTAATAGATCGCAGGAACGCCCGGGTAGGCGAACAAGAATAACAGAATGAGTCTGACTATCTCCTTCTTACCGTTGCAGAGTGTGGTGATTCTGGGGCGATCGTGGCTGTCAATCATGTTGTACATAGCATAATTGGCCCAGTCGGGGTAGCTACGTCGCAAGACATAGAGCTTTTCTCCAAAGGTCTTCGCATCTATGTTGTTGAAGACGAAAAAAGAGAGAAGATACTTTCTCAATCTGTAGTTCATCGCTCCATCCAGATAACCTCCCTTGAACCAGGAAGTTCCAAGATGGAGAAGCTCGCCTAGAACGTAAGCCTCCGGCTTCATCTCTTTGGATGTCTCTCGGACAGCACGAACAAAATCGGGATGCAGGTATTCCACAGTGTCGAGCCGCCAGCCATCGATATCGGCCTTCTCGAACCAGTATCGGACCACTCCAAGCAAATACTCTCTTACTTGAGGGTTGGAAAGATCGAACTCGGGCATCTTTCCGTAGCCGGCAAAACAACGATAATTCGGTTCGGGGCTTTCGGTAACCGGTATAGAATCGATGTGAAACCAGTTCCAGTAGCGGGACTCTTTGCCCCTGCTCGTTGCATCGATAAAGAACGGGTGTTCAACACCGCAATGGTTGAAAACACCATCAAGCAAGATCCTCATCCCTCTCGCATGAACCTGTTCTACCAGTTCCATGAGTGCCTCATCCCCGCCCAGAGCGTCGTCTACTTTGAAGTAATTGCGAGTATCGTACTTGTGGTTCGAAGGCGCATCGAAGATGGGAGTCAGGTATATGCAATTGACTCCAAGTTTCCGCAAATAATCAAGCTTATGGATGATTCCTTGCAAGTCTCCTCCATAGAAACGATTTCTCTCGGGCGAGGCACCCCAGTTAAGGGTTTCCGGAGGATCGTTGTACGGTTCACCGTTGAAGAAAGAGTCGGGAAATATCTGATAAATAATGGCGTCGCTTGTCCATTCCGGTGGTTTGAGCTGCATTCATATCCTCCTTTTTTATTCTTTGACCGCTCCGCCCGTCAAACCGGAGACGATTTGACCCTGCAACGAATAGAAGATTGCCACTATAACCAGAGAACCAAGGACACCGGCCGCGGCGAAGGGTCCCCATCTGTCGTCGTAATGTTGACCGACAAACAGACGCAATCCTACGGCCAATGTGTACATATTGTCACCCTTGAGCAGGGTGCTCGCGATCATGTATTCGGAATAAGTGGCGATGAATTGAATGATAAAGACTACAACAAGAATGGGTTTGGCCAGTGGCAGCACAATGCTCAAAAAAGTTTTGAAGGGGGTGGCTCCGTCGACGAAGGCCGCCTCCTCAAGCGAACGGGGAATACTGTCGAAATATCCTTTCATGAGCCATGTGTTGAAGCCTATGGCGCCTCCCAGATAGACGAAGATCAGCCCTGCGTGAGTGTTGAGACCGAGCAGGGGAAGGTTCTTATTGAACCACGCCATAATCAGGAAGATCGCCGTCATTCCCAGTGTCTGTGGAAACATTTGAACCAGGAGAATCATCAACAATCCCGCTCTCCTTCCACGAAAGCTGAACCGGGAAAAGGCGTACGCACCCAGTGCGCACAGAAATACGCTTATAGACGAGGTCACGAAACAGATTTTCAGGGTGTTCCACATCCACATCGTAAACACTCTGTTGGCTCCAAAGAGAAGGCTTGTGTAATTATCGAGCGTCGGTTTGGCCGGGAATATTCCCGTCGAGTTGATCGAATTGGCCGGATTGAAAGAGGTTCCTATTATGAAAAGCGCCGGTAAGACTGCAAACACGATCGCAACCCAGATTACCCCGTGTCGAATTATCCTACCAACATATCTGGCGGTCATTTTATATCTCATTGGAAACATCCTCAAGCACTCTGGTTCTTCTAAAACTGATAATCGATATAGTAACCACGATCGCGAAGATCACCACAGATACCGCGGCCGAGAGGGCCATTTCGCTTCCCTCTCTTCCCGAGAAGGCCAGTTTATAGGCGTAAGAGATAAGGATATCCGTTGCGCCGGCTACATCTCCGATTCCCGTAACCGGACGGCCCTCGGTTAGTAACCAGATCACGGTGAAATTGTTGAAAGTCGTCGCAAATGAACCTATTAGAAGCGGAGCCAGCGTCACGATCACCAGCGGAAAGGTCACCTTCCTGAACTTTTGCCAGCTTCCGGCGCCGTCGATCTTCGCGGCTTCAAGAAGATGGGGCGGAATTGCCTGTAAAGCCCCTAATGAAACCAGCATCATGTAGGGAAATGTAAGCCAGATATTGGTGAGCAGCACCGAGAACCTCGCCCAGAAGACCGTGTCCAGCCAGGGTATGGATATACCGGCAAGGTTTTTGAGCATCCTGTTGAAAAAGCCGAACTCGCCGCTGTAAAAGCCGTACCGCCAGACCAACAGAGAGATGAATGACGGCATCGCGTACGGAACGATCAGAAGAGATCTGTAGAGTTTTCTAAACCTGAGTTTACTGTCATTCAGCATAATGGCCAGAAACAGACCGATGGCAAAGCTGATAAGAACCGTAAAAAGCGACCATTCGATGGTCCAAATGAAAACCCCGAAGAAAGGCTTCCTGTATTTTTCGGTGTTTATTATTCTTAGATAGTTTTGAAGACCGACATATTCCGTCCAGCCAGGATCCAGGACCTCACCGTCGCTAGAGATGAATCGGGCCTTTTCGGGTCTGTAAGTCTTCCCGGTTTTGAGATCGGTCAGCGTGTCAGTCGCTTCGTCGTATACGTATTGATGCTCGTACTGTCTGAACTCGCGCAGGGTACTTAGCCTCAGCCACCCATTGCCATAGGGTATTCTTAATTTCTGCAATAGAGAGATCTTTGAAACGATTTTTGACGCCTCCATAGCTTTCCATTGACCAATCTTATCGGGCGTTCCGTCAAGATCGCAGTCAACGATATCAAATTCAACGGGATCGTGAATCTCCCCATTCATATCCACAAGAAGCTCTTCATCGGATTTCAGCAGGAGAAGCACGATATCCGAATCGTTTCCGTACGCCTTGAAACTGTATTTTTTGGAGTCGGGCCTCAGATATTCGCGGTTGAGAAAGAGATTTATCGCGTCATTCTTCCCTATGACGTGACCTGTAGAGTAGTTAGTTAGTGAGAGATACACGTTGTAAAAGATTGGAATAACGACCATGGCCGTCAAGAAGAAGAGTCCGGGTAGTAAGTATTTTAAAGGGTAACTCTTCTTTTTGAAGGCAATTGAATTTACCGCTACCAGCATCACGACTCCGGCTGTCGAAAGGTACAGATCGCCTGAGATCGCAAAAAACACGCACGCAAAAATGGCGAGCGCATTGAACAGAGATATTAAGGTTATTTTCACAAGAAATCGCAGCAAACGTCTCTCCATTACTTTCTCCATAAACTGTATCCCCCGGAATACTCAGCTCAGATCTCTTTTCCATTGAGTACGCTTTCTGTATCCAGTGCCGGGGGATACAGGTCTACTTGCATTCGTCAGTTGGAAAAGGTATCTTCGAGCACTTTTGCAGCCTGCCTTAGAGCTTCATGAGGAGAAAGCGTCTGGTTGCATATCAAAGTCATCGCGTCCGTCCAGACAGACCAGACCGTGTTCATTTCCGGAACATTTGGAAGTGGCATACCGAAAGAGATCGATTCTGCGAAGGCATTCATGACGGGATCGTCCCTGGTCTCTTCAAAGGCCGGTATGAACGCCGACGGTCTCGGGTCCATTTCGAAGATCTTCAACATCGACTCTTTGGTTGCATATTGGTTCTCGATGAAGTCCTGTATAATTGCTTTGTTGGGGGAGTACGCGTTGACCATGATGCCCGACACTCCTACGAAAGGCCGTGGCCGTTGCCCGCATATTGTCGGTATGGGTGCAACTCCAACGTTTACTCCTCCGCTTTCTGCGATGGGGATACTCCAGGGTCCGGTAATTACCATTCCTGCCTTTCCTTCGGAGAGAAGTCCCGTCATAGTTTCCCAGGGTATCTCTCCCGGCATGAGACCTTCCTCGATAAGCCAGTCTATAAGAGTAGCTCCTAGAATCATGCCTACGGAGTCAAGACCGATATCGTCCATCAAAAGCGTTCCGTCCGAACGCTGCCCGAATATATATCCTCCAAGGGCCGAAAGCACAGGGAAGCTGTTGTAAGGGAAGGGGAGTTCGACGATGAATCCGTACTGTCCGATAGCGGGGTTGGTAATCTCTCTTGTGATATCGATCAACTCATCCCAGGTCTGAGGAGGTTCAGGAACGAGATCTTTGTTGTACAGCAGTGCGACTCCCTCCCTGCTGTAAGGGACACCGTAAAGCTTTCCTTCGAAGGACATGGCAGCAATAGTCACGGGATCGAACTGCAAGAGTAGATCTTCGGGAAGATCGATAGAGGCGATGGTACCGTTGCGGACCAGTCTTCCTATCCAATCGTGAGCTCCGACGATTAGATCGGGGCCCTCGCCTGCCGGAGAGGCCGTAACAACCTGCTCGGCAATCGCATCCATGGTCATTTCGTAGACCGTCACGATTATACCGGTCATTTCGGTGTACTCTCTGGCCAGTTCCTTGAAGATCGGAGTTCTCGTGTCATCTGCCCAGATTATTAGCTTTCCATCGACCGTGGCAGTTATCACCGAACTCAGAAATAACATCGAAACCGCAAGAACGATCAGAACCTTTCTTCTCATATTCTCCTCCTTTCTGTATCCTGGAATTATTCCAGGCTTAAGCGGATTCACGTTCCACAATTTCAGGTTTCAAACACAGACTTTCGACTTCCTTTCCCGGTCTCTCGAGGCGCTTGAACATCAAATCTACGGCTTTCTCTCCCATCTCCTCTATAGGCTGCCTTACCGTGGTAATCCCCCAGTCTCTGGCGACCGATTGATCGTCGTAACCGACCAGCTTCACATCCCGACCGATGCGAAGGCCTCTGAGCTGTGCCTCGCGCATAACTCCAAATGCGTAAAGATCACTCATAGCAAAGATGTTGAAGGGAGGCCGGTCGTTGTCGAAGATATCGCGGGCTGCGAGGGCTCCAGCGCTCCAGCTGAAGTCGTAGGAGTGAACGTTTCTATGCGGAAGGCTTTTCCCGTTTTCGAGGAGCGCTTTCTGAAAACCTTTGAATCTTGAATTAAAGACGGGCCAGAAGCCCGAATCTATGTATTCTTGCATCATTATGACATGCGTGCTCCCTTCTAGATGCGAGAACTTTCTTCCTACGAGGTATCCTCCGAGCTCGTTGTCTATATAGATCGAGTCGTACAGGGGTGAGTAGCTGTCAACCAGGACCGTTGGCCCTTCGAAGGGTTTACGGAAAGATGAAAAGAGACGCTCGATATCGAACGAACAAAGAAACATTCCAGCCGCGTCTGAATTGGGGATGTCGTGCATCATGACTTTCGAGAGCCAGTCCCTTTTGAGAACGGGGAAGAGCATCATGGTGTACCACTGCGCTCTGAGCTTCTCTTCCATGCTCTTGATGAGTCTTTCATAGAATTCCGTACCGATCATAGGAATCACTATGCCGATTGTGGAGGATCTTCCACCGGCCGTTCTCCGGGCGCTCTGGTTTGGGCGGTAACCGAGTTTTTCTATTACTTCGAGCACTTTCTTTCTAGTTTCGCTGTTAACATTCTGACTTCCGTTGATTACCCTCGATACCGTTCCTCGCGATACGCCGCTGAGTCTGGCGACATCTTCTATCGTTATCGGTTTCATAATCTCACTCCTTGCTGAGAAACATAATTTGAATATTGTGAGGGCTCACAATACTATAACATAACCGATCAGTAAAAGTCAATTCTTAGACTCGAGTGAACTATTTTCTGTTTGCTACTATTAAAGACAATTATAGAAATATATATCTTCATTTGTTATGAACTAGCATTGTCAGTAGTCTCGCTATTATCTAAGTATTGTGAGCGATCACAATAAAAAGATATCTGTAGAGAGTATTTCCAAGTTGAAGTATCGAGTCGTTCCTGGAAGATCTGAGGTCAGAAGCTTAATTAATGAAGTCAGAAGAGCAAAAAGAGCATTAGAAACTCCCCTTCGTCTGCTTAGAGGAGCTGGAAGAGTCGTGTTTTCCCCGAATTAGTGCCGGCTTTCAGTACAATAGCAGTTTATGGAAGAGTGCTTTATTAGAATCCGTGGTTTCCTATTTAATTCCGCATGCACGCAGTAAGTGATCGAATATTTCCCATGCTCTTTATTTATCCATCCGGATCTCTCCAGCATTCGCAGAGTATCTGCAACTCTAGATTTAGAAGCGGAATCGCCTCTGGGTTGAAAAGACCGGAGCATCGCCACGAAGTTCGCGACGTCAAATGCAATAAGCTCCAGTACCTTTAGGCTGCCAGGTCTTCAAACGGGCAGTTCTATATGTGTCGAGACTCCGTCATCTTCATTTTCGATCCATACCCTGCCGTTGTGGAGTTCGACTATTCTCTTCACTATGTTCAGCCCAAGCCCGTGTTCGCCTCCAGCGCCTTTGTTGAAGGGTTTGAAGAGTTGCTGTAATCTTTTTTCTTCTATGGCCTCTCCGTCGTTCTTGAAAGTGATGAGTATTTTTGAGTCCTTCTGGATAGTCTTGAGTTCGATCTCGATTTTCTGCCTGGCATAACGCAGCTGGTTGGTGAGGATGTTCTCGATAACTATCGAGAACTGTTCTTCGTTGACCGACGCCTGAATTTTCTCCAGCCTCAGATCCCATTCTATATCGCCTCTCTGGTAGTAGAACCTTCCGGCGACACTCTCTATGAGCTCGGAAAGTTCTATCTTCTCGAGTTGCAGGTTGTGTCTGGATAGGTATTCGAGACGCGTGATGAAAAGCAGATCCTTCACTCTCATATCCATTCTTTGTATTTCTTTGTCTATAACATCTATGGCGCTATCGAGGTCTCCACCGGGATAGATGCCATCCTTTATGGCCTGGGCATAGCTTCTGATAACCATAACCGGTGTTTTTAGCTCATGAGAAATGAACTGAAGCATCGCCTGCTGCTCTCTGTCCTGTTCGCTCAGGCTGGCTCTCATCATCTCCATCGAATCGGCCAGTTCGCCTATCTCGTCTTTGCGGTTTATAGAGATGGGTTTGTCCCAGTTCCTCGCGGCTATGGCTTTGACATCTTCGGAGAGTCTTTTCAGCGGTCGCGTTAGATATCTCGAAAAGAGTATGGCGATTATCAGACTAAGAATCACAACGATTGCAATAACGAAAAACAGACGCGAGAAAAGCGTGCTGGAGAGCGTATTCTTGTATGTGTCCCACATATATGAGATGAAAGTGATGTTTCTGTCGAGAAGCTCTTCCGATCTTATGACATAGAAGAGTTTCCTGTTCCCAATTTCAGTTTCATAACGGCCGGATTTTGACTTTTGTAGCTCGGCGTTTTCTCTTATCTTACCAAGAAGGGGAAGTATATCCGGGGAGATGGTCCCCCAAATCATTATGCTAGAGATCTCGAGATTTAAGGACTGGCCGGAACCCGTTTTTAAGTCGTCCTTTACGTCGGGGCCGATTTTCAACCTCCAGCCTTCGAGATACTCCTCAAGAAGACCGTATTCTTTATTTAAGACGATTATGTGGCCCACGTCTCTTATATTTTTAAGATCGCCCATATAAATATTGCTACCCGGAACCAGCCCACCCTGTAATTCGAGCAACTTCATTTCCTGGGCCGATTCTATCGTCATGTAAGCCTCTGTCGTGAAGAAATCCCTTATGGACCACCTGAAGACCACAGCCAGTATCACACATAAGAAGAGCATGACCAGACCGAAGAGAAGCCATATCTGGCTGGAAAGGCCGAACTTTTTCATATATCTACGCCTTTGTAACCGAAGCCGTAGATGGTCTCGATCTTGAAGTCTGGCATTTTTCGTCTCAATCTCCTGACCAGATCATCCACTGCCCTGTCGCTTCCGTAATGATCGTAACCCCAGATCTTGTCAAGTATCTGATCACGTGAAAAGGGCTTCCCCCTTCCTTTGACGAATAGCATGAGAAGATCGAACTCCATCGACGTCAGCTCGATCTCGACCCGAGTTCCCGATGCAGCATCTACAGTGACCTTTCGCTTGCTCTCATCTATCGTGTAGGGAGGTATCGATACCGGCTCTCCTGCGGTCTGTACACGTTCGAGTATCTTTTTAACCCTTATGACCAGCTCGCGCGGTAGAAAGGGCTTGGGCATATAGTCGTCGCTTCCCATTTCAAGGCCTATAACCCTGTCTATATCTTTATCTCTGGCCGAGATGAAGATCACCGGCATAGTCGGATTTCTGCTACGGATCTCTCTCAACAACTCGAATCCGTCAACGCCCGGAAGCATGATGTCCAGTATCCACAGATCCGGTCTGTCGTCTATCTCCTTAAACGCGTCGCTCCCGTTGTAAAAGGATTTGACTTCCCACCCCTCCCTCTGAAGGTAGGAAGTCAACACGTTGTTCAAACTCTTTTCGTCTTCCACAAGGTTTATCCTTATGGACATGGTTACCACCTCTGTATCGACAGAAAATCTCACTTAAAGTATATTCTATCTTTTCGAATCTAAAAAACCGGACCGCCTAACTTATTGTTTGCTGCCTATACGGTCCGGTGTTACCGCTCTCTCGATCGGCCTCTTTCAGGGTTAGGTAAAATTCTGGGTGATGACTTCTAGATTCGTGTTCGCTCTCATCTATGTCAGACAATATTCTCATCGTCTTCTTCAACGTAATTTTAAGATCTCTTCTTGGGAGAAATTTGGCAGGAATATGGGATTTTGTGGGAATAAAAAAGTTTAAGGAAAACCGATAAAAAGTTCTTTCCGTTCCTTTGAAGAACCGAGATGCAATAGCAGAAGCTGTGGCGGGAGCTTGGTACTGCGGAGCGCTTATCTAGCCGGTCATCTGAAATCGAACAAAGAAAGGGATATTCTGGAATTCCATAACGACGGGGGCTAATCCCTCTTCAGCCTAGGCTCTCCCGAACTAAGAACAAAGCTCCTGGCGAAAACAGGGACCGACGGGTTTCCGGCAAGACCGTCATCCTATAATGCTTCTATATCGCCATCCCGGACCCCGATCCGGGATCCACTCCTTAGAAAACCGTGATTCTGAGTCAAGCTCAGAATGACATAAAATGGGTCCGGCATGACGGGAAGGGAGGAAAGGGCGAGATCCTGACTGGGAGCACGTCAGGATGACCTGAAGGGAGAGCCTGACCTGAAATGCTCTTATTCAGGGTCATCCCGTTAACGCCACACTCGTGTCATCCCGTAATAGCCTGTCCTGAAGAGCCTGCCCTGAAATGATCTTATTCAGGGATCAAATTCAGGACTCCTATACGGGATCTCGCTCTTCTCGTTCGTTTCTAAACAGAGGTAAGAGGTAAGAAGATCAAAATCCCGCTCTTCCCGCTTTTCCCCTCTTAGCCAAACTTTCTGACTACGCTTGCAATGACCGGATCCACGAGCTTATATGTTTTCCCTTCTATGCCAATCTCGATATCGACATAACTGAGCTCGATCAACCTATTCAAAATTCTATTGAAGGCCGTATCCGTGAGGTTATTATTTTCTATGATTTCTGTCGCCGTCTTGATCTCTTTCCAGCCTTTTGATCCAAAGGCTATAGCCTTCAAAATGGAGATATACCTGGTACTGTTACGCTTCAGATTCGATAGTTCGTCGTTCAATATGATCTCGGCCTTTTCCAGCGTCAGTTCAATCGATTTTCTGTCGACTCCTTTGGCATCGATACATACCCTCCCGAAAAAAACCAGCCATCCGACTATTCCGTCCAGTGTATCAACGGCTTCCCTGATCGCCTCTGCTGGAGCCTCCATTCTAACCTCATCAAAACCCTTCTCAAGAAACTCTTCGCTCTCTTTTCTCGTGAACCTGGAAAGGTATAGTTTCTTTGCGTATCTTCCATACAGAGGCGAGGAAGAATCATCGAGCCCTATGAAATCCTCGAGAACACCCACTTCAGAACCCGTCAGTATAATTCGCAAGCCGGTGAGATTGTCATAGATGTACGAAAACAATTCGTTGAAATCCAGACCGCCATTTCTTTTGAAGTGCCTGAGAAGCTGGGCTTCATCGAATACAAGATACAGGATCCTGTTTTCCTTCAAAGCCCATCTGTCTAACGCGTTGAATGACTCAACCAGAAACGAGTCGCTTCTTTTGTTATCGAGCTCCAGTTCGACTCCAAACAAATTTAGCCCTTTAATCCGTTTCACAGCTTCCAGAACGCTGCTCTTGCTCTTTGCAAGATCGTTGAGCTGTTCCATTAACAATCGATGATAGTTGCTCACAGATGTTCCGCTTGCCACAAGAGACCTGCAGTCTGTGAATATGAAAGGCATTTCGCTCTCATCCATGAAAACTCTTAGGAGCGAAGTCTTTCCAAGACGCCTTGGCCCCAGCACAAGAGTGAGAGGCACATCGAGATTACTTAGCTCTTCTAGCTCTCTGTCTCTCAAAAACAGATCTTTTCTTGAAGTCTTTGGTCTGGGATCGAAATACATACTATCACCCCTGATAGTTACTATCACTGGTGATAGTATAACCCTACAAAGTACATCCCTGCAATACTTACAGATAAGTCTCTCAAAAATCGCCCTTGAATACTTAGCGACGCCAGTAGCTCAAATTGGACTGTCATCCCGTAATGCTCTCATAGGCTATTTCGTTCTCGTTCTTTCCGAGGAAAGACCTGGATGACGGATCGGATTTCAACATCACGGAAAGGAGTATCCACATAGCGTACTTTTTTAATCGTGGCTTTTACAATGAGGGTCGATTCCCGTAGGAATTAGAAGATTACGAACAGTAAACGCCAATCACCGGGCAGGAATGTTCTTGATTGCCCCTCTTTGGAGTTTGTAAAGGTGTGAGTAAGAAGTATAATCAACTTAGTTTATTCAGTGAAGGAAGTATCTTTCAGGGAGGACCGGTTAATGAAGAAGAAGGCAAGAAAGAGGCTAGTTATTTTAATGTTCCTTTTGCCCAGCATCTGCGGGTTCATCTTCTTTCAGGTCTTTCCAATAGTGTATTCCTTTGTTCTGAGCCTTACGGACTGGGATGTTTTGCGCAAGGCCAATTTCATAGGTTTCGAGAACTACAAAACGATATTCGCGAGCGAAGAGTTCTGGAGGGTACTGAGAAACACTCTCTATTATATAGTACTTTACATACCACTCATGATAATCTCTTCGCTGTCCCTTGCTATGCTTCTAAACATAAAAACGAGATTTACAGGTGTATTTAGAACAATATTCTATATTCCCGTTTTGAGTTCCTGGGTTGCCGCGGCGATGCTTTGGCGTTGGCTGTTGAGCCCCTACTACGGTCCGATAAACTCGATTCTTGGTGTCTTCGGTTTGCAGGGGCCTTCCTGGCTTTACGATAAAGTCTGGGCGATGCCCGGTATAGTTCTGGCGAGTGTCTGGAAGGATATGGGCTTCTTCGGGCTGATTTTTCTGGCCGGCCTGCAGGCCATTGATCCTTCATATTACGAAGTGGCGTCGATAGACGGCGCAAAAAGATGGCAGAAGTTCAGATTTATAACTCTGCCTCTTATTTCACCGACGATGTTTTTTGTACTCATCATGTCCATAATAAATTCTTTCCAACTTTTCCCTCAGGTAATGGTTATGACCAGAGGGGGACCGCATGGATCTACTCAGGCGATGATGGAAAGGATATACAACTACGCTTTCACTTATTACAAGATGGGCTACGCAACCGCCCTTTCCTGGATACTTTTCTGCTTCATCCTCACCGTAACTCTTATCCAGTGGAAGATGCAAAGGAAGTGGGTACATTATGAATCTTAAGAAAATTTCAAGGCGAACCGCTTATTATCTGGTGATGCTGATATTCTCCTTTTTCACACTGCTACCGTTTTTCTGGATGGTATCCACATCGCTCAAGAAGACCAAGGCCCTTACTGTGTTACCCATCCAGTGGTTTCCCGATGAGATAAGCTTCGATGGATTCGTTAAGATCTTCGATATATTCCCGTTTGACAAGGCCATATTCAACAGCATATTCATATCCGTACTGATCACGTTTGTTACGGTCATGTCAGCAAGCATGGCCGCCTATGTCTTCTCGAAGATTAACTTCAAAGGCAGAGAAGTCTTGTTCGGTATATATATCGCCACGATGATGATCCCTGCGAACATCACGATGATACCCAACTACCTCACCCTCAAGCATCTTTCGTTACTCAACAGTTATGTGGGTATAATGCTACCCTCGCTTTTCAACGCTTTCGGAACCTTCATGATAAGGCAGTACATGAGAACGATTCCCGATGATTTCGTTGAAGCGGCAGTTTTGGACGGGGCCTCTCAACTGAGAATATTCTTCAAAATGATACTTCCCCTCTCCAAACCGGCCATAGCAACATTGACGGTCATCACGTTCATGGGGGCGTGGAACGATTACCTGTGGCCACTGATAGTTCTCACCGACAAGAACAAGATGACTCTCCCTGTCGGTCTAAGCCTGCTCAACGGTCAGCACCAGAGCGATTACAACATGCTTATGGCCGGCGCATTGATATCCATGATTCCAATACTGCTGATCTACACGTTCGCTCAGAGGTACTTCGAACAGGGGCTCAGTGTAGGTGGTATAAAAGGCTAAAAGGAGTGTGATCGAATGAAAAGGCTTCTGGTAATTTTCGCGATCGTTTCAATGGCATTGGCAACCTCTCTAGGCGTTACGACCATCAAGTTCATGAACTTCTCTTCTGCAGACGCAAACGCAAAGTACCTTGAAGAGATGAAAAGGGTCTTCGAAGAACAGAACCCGGATATCAAGGTGAATATTGAGACGGTAGGTTACGGAGACTATTTCACCAAACTCATGACGATAGTTGCTGGCGGAAACGCGCCGGACGCGTTCGAACTGAACTACGAAAACTTCTACACTTATGCCAAAAAGGGTATATTGTTGAATCTCAACAACCTGGTGGAGACTTCCGGTTTCGACACCAGCGTTTTGAACGAAAAGGCTCTTAACGCCTTTTCTGAAGGCGGAGTACAGTATGGACTGCCGTTCAGCTTTTCTAACGTTGTTCTGATTTACAACAAAGATCTCTTCGACAAAGCCGGCGTAGAATATCCAACCGACGATTGGACATGGGCCGACGAACTCGAGGCCGCCAAAAAGATCAGGGCGCTCGGCCCCATGATATTCGGTATTAACCAGCCGATCCAGTTCTGGGAATTCTACAAGATGGTTCAGCAAAATGGCGGAAGCATTCTCAACGAAGACAAAACGGCCTTCACCCTGAACACTCCGCAAAACGTCGAAACCCTGCAGTTCATGGTGGATAGGATTCTCAAGTACAATGTCATGCCTAATGACGCTCAGATGGCCGGAATGGGTGACTGGGACCTCTTCGCGGTAGAGCGAATAGGTATGATCGTAACTGGCACCTGGTCCTTTTCCACATTCAAGGAAGACTGCGACTTTGAATGGGATATAGCCATCGAGCCGGGAAATACTGGCAAGGCAACACACTTTTTCGCCAACGGACTGGCTATAAGTAAGGATTCCAAGAACGTCGAAGCAGCTTTCAGGTGGATCAGCTTCCTATCCGGAAGCAAAGAAGTGGCCAAAATCAGGATAGAGGCAGGCTGGGAATTGCCGGCCGTAACCTATCCCGAGATAGTTGAGCTATATAAGCGGACCACGCCTCCAGCAAGCAAGGAAGTTGTCTTCAAATCGCTGGATTATCTGGTGACACCGCCTGTCATTGAACAATTCAACGAAATGGCCGACATAGTCAATAGACATCTTGAGGCTGCTCGTTATGGAGATAAGACTCCGCAAAAAGCTCTCGATGATGCCCAGGCCGAACTCGAAAGAGCTATCAAGTTGAAATAACGATTAATTGAATCAGGGCCGGGGTTACCCGGCCCCCTCTATGGAGGTTTTTGTCGTGGCGAGCAAAGCCAGCAAAGAGATAATGAAAGAGATAAACGAAAAACTGCTCCTGAGAGCTATTTACGAAAGTGACGGTATCGACAGGGCTAGCCTGGCAAAGATGACGGGTCTGAGCCCGGCCACGGTGACCAAAGTAGTGGGAGACTTAATAGAGATTGGTCTGGTAGAGGAAACCGGTGTCGCCGACTCTACGGGAGGGAGAAAACCCATTCTCCTGAATGTGCGACCGGGAAAATCGTGTGTACTGGGCCTAAAAATAGGCGTTGGATATCTCGATTATTCGCTGACCGATCTTTCGGGCTCTGTTCTGGCTAGCGAGAGAAAAATCATGGAGAATACGGTGCCCGAAGAGGTCGTATCGGCAACGGGTGAAATTCTGGCAAAATGGAGCGATCTCATAGGCGAGAGACTTCTGGGAATCGGGATCGCCGTTTCGGGTATTGTAGATTCTCTAAGAGGAGTCGTGAAGAACTCCTTCCTGCTCGACTGGAAGGATGTACCCATAGCCAGAATGATTTCAGCGGGCTATGCCGCCAAAACCTTCGTTATGAACGATGTCGATTCCTTCGCGCTGGCCCATTTCTGGAAGGGGAATGTCGACAATCACAAGAACTGTGTTTTCATCACTTTGGGGATCGGCATAGGCGGTGCCGTGGCGATCGACGGAAAGCTTCACCTGACAGGTGCCGGAAGCGGCGAATTCGGCCACATGACGATCGAACACAACGGTAACCTCTGCACGTGTGGCAGTCGTGGCTGCCTGGAGGCTCATGCCTCTTTCGAAGCTCTTGCGCGAAAACTGTTCTCAATAACCGCTTCCAATGAGCTAAAAGAGCTGTACAGTTCTGTAAGGGCAACGGAAACTTCGGAAATCCATTTTTTGAAACGGGCTCTGGAGATCGACAGGGCAAGCGCCGAAAGCGTATTCGACCAATACGCGACCGACATCGGAATCGCCCTGAAGAATCTTGTGAATATATTCGCTCCCGACTATGTGCTTATAGGCGGGGAGGCCCTGGAGTTTTCGGCACTTTTTCTTGAGAAATCAATAGATTATGCAAAGGAAAACGCCTTCTCCAGTCTGGCCGACGCTGTGAAGTTTGATACTGACAGAATCGGCGAGAAAGCCTGGACTCTGGGTTGTATTTATAGGGTTATAGAGAGCGAGCTCTTCACTGTTGGCAAATAAAAGGAGTGAAACATGGAGATAATTCACACACCGTTCGGGATAGACGACCCGTATTTCATAGTTCAAGGATACGAAAGAGAACCGCGTGAGCCTCTGGAGGGTGATCGTGTGAAGGTCAGCTTCGTGACCGACCCCATGGTAGTCGGTCAGAGGGCATGGATCGAAGTCCAGAGCGATGGCAAGAGATACAAAAGGCGCGCCCAGTATCAGCTTAATCATGGCGGCAAGGCTCACTGGGAAGTAAATATAGACGGTGAGAGCGCGGGAGTAACTGTCAGGTACAGATTCATCGCCGGTCGCGGACCCTCCACTTACGTTACTTCAGAGTGGTACGAGTACACCGTTTGCAAGTGGATAGAAGCAAAGAGATTCCTCTCCCTAAAAAACAACAGGCTGACGGTAAATCGAAGTGATGCCACCAGCTGTGACTGCCTTAAAGAGGCATATCTCTTAACAGACGGGAAGGAACTTTACGACCTGAAAATCATTCTTGAAAGAGAAGAAGGAGAACGCTTCTACGGTCTTGGAGAACACTTCGATGCTATAACCATACCCGAAGGCGAGGAGAGGTATATCCACGTTTACGACCAGTACAAGGTCCAGAGATCCAGAGGATACGCTCCGGTACCTTTTATTCTTTCAGACAGGGGAAGGGCGATTCTTATAGACACGGGCTTTCTCTCTTCGTTCAAAATAGATGGTTCGAAGATAACACTGAGTGTTTATACAAAGGGCTGTTCGATTGAAGGTACGGAAATTCAGTTCTGGAAAGAAGACTCCCCTCTGAAAGCGATCGAAAAGATTCATAAAATCGCCAGACCCTGCCCGCCACCTCTCTGGGCGCTCGGCCCCTGGCTATCTGCCAATCAGTGGAACAGCCAGAAAAAAGTCATGGAAGTTCTCAGGGAAACGGTCCAGAGAGATCTTCCTGCAACCACGCTAGTTATTGAAGCCTGGGCCGATGAGCAGACTTTCTATATTTTCAACGGAGCCGAGTACGATCCCGTTTCCGGCGACGACAAGTTCAGTCTGAAAGACTTCAGATTTCGTGAACCGTGGCCCGATCCCGTGGAGATGATCAACAAGCTTCACGAGAGAGGCATAAGGCTGGTACTCTGGCAGATCCCCGTTATCAAATCTTTCGACGAATCGACGCCTCAGCCGGCAATAGATATCCGCTACGGTAGTTCGAGGGGATACTTCGCAAGGACAAGAGACGGTTCCGATTACAGGATTCCCGCGGCCCGCTGGCACGAAGGCAATGTAGTGGTTGATTTCTACAACGAAGAAGCGGCTAAATGGTGGGCCTCCAAGAGGGAGTACCTCGTGGAAGAACTAGGAGTCGATGGCTTCAAGACCGACGGCGGCGAGCATCTGTGGGGGAGGGATACTCTTACGGCCGCCGGAAGCGCTGCGAAGGTAAGAAACACCTATCCTGAAAGATACTTCGAAACTGTCTCCGGCATACTGAGAGAGGAAGGGATTCTCTTCAGCCGCGCCGGCTACACCAGATCCCCGGCGCATACTCTTTTCTGGGTAGGCGACGAAGATTCGACCTGGGAGGCTCTTCGCGACAACATAACGGCCGGACTCAACGTCTCTATTTCAGGCAACCCCTTCTGGGGATGGGATATAGCCGGTTTCAGCGGAGAGGTTCCTACTATGGAACTGTACAGAAGATCGATAGAGCTGGCCGTCTTCACGCCTATCTTTCAGCTCCACTCGGAGGATTCAGGAGACCCTTCGCCCTCTTCCGAGAGGACTCCATGGAACCTTGCAAAGGCCTGGAAAGACGAAAGTATCATCGATTATTACAGAAACTTCGCCTCCCTGAGAATGACGCTCTCGCCGTATATCTACAGAGAGTCTCTCCACGCTGCACAGGCAAGCCTTCCTTTAACGCTGCCGCTTTTTCTGATAGAGAAAGATAACGATCCTGAAGGACTTGCGTATCTATTTGGAAGAGATATGGTTGTCTCGCCAGCAGTTGACGAAGAGATGAAAGAGAGAAGAGTCTTTCTTCCTGAAGGTCAATGGGTGAATCTCTGGAACGGTCGAACTCACTCGGAACAGATCGTAATAGAGGGAGATAGAACGGAAGTCTTTCTAAGAAAGGGAGCGTTAATACCTCTCAGCATCCCACCCGAGGGCACTCTCTTCGGAACGAACTGGTCGCAGGAAGAGACGGGACTGTTATTTGTGGGAAGTGAATTTCCAGAAAACCTCGAAGTGCTACCGAGCAGCCCGGCGAGACGGCTGGCAAGAATATCCGGTGTTGAATCGGGAATAATAAAAATAGAGTGGAGAGAGATTGAATAATGAACTTACTCGAAAGATCGATAGAGATAATTGAAGCTAATCAGAGCAAACACGGAAGTTACATAGCCTCGCCTAACTTCTCGCAGTACGGTTACTGCTGGTTCAGAGACGGCTCCTTCGTGGCCCATGCTATGGAAAAAGCCGGAAGGGAAGAGAGCTCTGCACGGTTCATAAGGTGGGGCCTGAACGTTCTTAAAAGATATCGCGACTCTCTTCAAAAGGCTACCGCGGGGAACGTTACACTGGACAACTTTCTACCGACGAGATACACCATGGAGGGATTTTACAGCGAAGATAACTGGACCAACGCCCAGAGCGACGGCTACGGCACCTTTCTATGGGTCGCTGCACAGAGGCCGGAGCTTCTGGATCAGAGCGATTGCGAAATCTGTGATATGACTGCGAAATATCTTGAACGAGTGTGGAAAGTCCCGTGCTACGATGTCTGGGAAGAATCTCCCAACATGGTACATACCTCTACACTACTCTCCATAGCCGCTGGATTGAAGGCGATCGAAGGTATTATAAACAGAAAGACCGTCTGGAGAGACATCATGGATTTTATACTGAAGGAATTGACTAGCGATGGCCGGCTCAAGAAATCTAACACTGCCGATGAAGTCGATTCGAGCCTTATCTGGGCATCTTACCCTTATGGACTTCTTGACGGCGATTCATTACTCATTAAAAAGACGGCACGAACCGTGATGAGCGAGCTCTACTTCGACGGAGGCCTCAAGAGGTACAAAAAAGATACCTATTACGGTGGCGGGAGCTGGGTACTGCTGAGTGCCTATCTAGCCGGTCATCTGAAATCGAACGGCGAAAGGGATATTTCAGAAGAAATCGAAGCATGGATAGAGAGAAAGGCCGACCTCAACGGTTTTCTGCCCGAGCAAGTTCCGGAAAACCTGCTCGAAGAGAGAATGTATGCTCCCTGGGTCGAGAAATGGGGAGAAATCGCCTCGCCCCTACTCTGGTCACACGCCGCGTACATAGATATGTTGCTTCAGTAAAAACACCTGGAATTCCATAACGACGGGGGCTAATCTCTCTTCAGCCTAGGCTCTCCCGAACTAAGAACAAAGCTCCTGGCGAAAACAGGGACCGACGGGTTTCCGGCAAGACCGTCATCCTATAATGCTTCTATATCGCCATCCCGGACCCTGATCCGGGATCCATTCCTTAGAAAACCGTGATTCTGAGTCAAGCTCAGAATGACGGGAAGGGGCTGTCATCCCGTAATGCTCTTATACGGGATCTCGTTCTTCTCGTTCGTCTCTAAACAGAGGTAAGAGGAGGAGAGGTCAGAGGTAAGAAGATCAAAATCCCGCTCTTCTCGCCTCACACCTCTACCCTCTCACCTCTGATTCCGCTCTTTCGTGGGAGCATCGAGTAGGAGAGGGGCGGAGCCCCTCGTCCTCTCACAGAACCGTGCGTACGGGCCTCGTACACGGCTCATGGATCGAGTATCGGATACTTCGACAGGGGATGATAGTACGATGTCATATCGAATAAGTTCATCTCTTCAAAGAACCTGTTGGGAATGGCGTAATTGACTGCTTTTGTGTGAGAAGAGCGCCATTTGTTCATTCTCAAATTGACTTTCTCTTCCCATCCAGCCCTTCTGAGGACTCTGTTCAGTTTCTTTGTGCTCTTCCACTGGTGTAGTATGATGGCTCTAAGCCTTCTCCTTATCCAGCTCAAAAGCCCTCTCAAGGTAGATTGTAAGTCTACTATCCTGAAATAGCTGGCAAATCCTCTCAACAGTGGATTTAGCTCTTTCACTATTTCCTTTACCGGTGTGCTCTGGTTCCTTCTTGTGTCGACATCAACAGTAAAATAAGAAAAACGCCGGTAGAAAATGTGAAAAAGCATCGGGAGAAATTGTGGACTAACATTTGAATATTCTCAGGCAAAAAGGGGGTATTCAGATGTTGGGAGAGAAGCAGGTCATTGAAATAAGAATACTTAGCAAGAGGGGAATTACAAACAGAGAGATAGCCAGAGAAATGGGCTGCCATGAAAACACAGTCAGCAAGTATTTGAAGGAGGATTGGAAGAAGATGAAGGGTATTTCAAAACTGGATCCTTACAAAGAGCACATAATCAAAAGGCTAGAAGAGTATCCGTCAATAAAAGCCACAGTGTTGTTCAAAGAGATAAAGGCTCAAGGTTACACCGGAGGAATGACGATAGTTCGGATGTATGTGCACTCCATACGTCCGGAGGATGAAATTGAGAGCACAAGATTTGAGACAGCTCCGGGCAGGCAATTCCAGGCCGATTGGGGAGAGGGTGAGACCAGGATAGGTGGAAAGTCGGTGGTGATAAAGTTCTTCACCATGGTCCTAGGATACTCGCGAATGTTGTATGTCCAGATAGTCAATGACGAGAAGCTTGAGACACTTCTTCAAGCTCATAACAAGGCATTCGAATACTTCGGAGGTTATCCACATGAAGGGCTGTACGACAACATGAAAGCCGTGGTCAAGTCTCTTGAGAGGAAGAAAGAATACAATGCCAAGTTCACAGACTTCGCAGACTTCTATGGCTTCAGGATAATAACTCATCGTCCATACAACCCGAAGGCCAAAGGGAAGGTTGAGAGGATGGTTCCGTATGTGAGAAACAACATACTGTATGCTCAAAGCTACTCAAGCCTCTCTGAATTAGAGAACACTCTTCTCGATTGGTTGGTCATTGCCAACCAGAGATTACATTCCTATCTAAAAGAAACCCCTCTCGAGAGGTTCGAGAGGGAAAAGGAACATCTGAATAAACTAACTAGATTCTATCCCTTGAGGAGATTAAACACAAGGCTGGTAAGAGAGTCCGGACAGGTCATTTACAAAGAAAGAGCTTACAGGGTACCTGAGAAATACACCGGCAAGAAAGTCAACCTGCAAACGGAAGGTCAGATGCTGAAGATTTATTGTGAAGATGATCTGATCAACAGCCAGCCACTCAAAGACCAGGTTGAAGTAAGGTCCTTGAAGGAATACCAGAAACTGGTGGGGGCATGAAATGGCGTACGAAAGAGTGAGAGAGTTAATGGAATCGCTCAAGCTTACCGGAATGATGAACTCGCTGGATTTCTCTCTACACAATTGGGGCAAAGGAGAGAAAGATGTAACCGAGCTCTTGGAAGAATTACTGCTGGCTGAAGTAAAGGAGAAGAGTGAAAGAAGATATCTCACAGCTCTCAAATACAGTGGACTTCCATTTCACAAAACACTCGAAGAATTCGACTTCTCCTTTCAGCCTTCAATAGACAGGAAACAGATAATGGAACTGAAGAGCTTGAGATTCCTGTACGAAAAAGAGAATGTCGTTCTGCTTGGACCTCCCGGGGTTGGAAAAACACATCTGGCAGTAGCCCTGGGAATGGAAGCGCTCAGAGAAGGGAAGAAAGTTTACTTTGTGAATGCAATATCGCTTGTGGACAAACTGAAGAAGGCCTTTTCTGAAAGACGGTTTGAAAAGACGATAGGTTACTTCAAATCGATTGAGCTACTCATTGTAGACGAGTTGGGGTATCTCCCACTTGAAAATGAAGGTGCAAAGCTCTTCTTTGAACTGGTGAGTGAGAAATACGAAAAGGGAAGCATAATTCTTACTTCAAACAGAGGCTTTGCAGAATGGAACAGAATCTTTGAAGACGAGATACTCGCAACAGCCGTTCTTGACAGACTATTGCATCACTGTACCATTGTCAACATACGAGGAAAGAGTTACAGGCTTAGAGAGAAACAGAAAACCGGTCTTATTGGTACACAATTGATTAGTTCGCCTGGTCATTGATTTCACAAAAATCGTTGATGTTTTTCCACATTTCCGATCGATGTTTTTTCACATTTCCGATTGATGTTGACAATTTCGAAGCCAAGAAAGTGAAAGCCCTCCTCCAGTGTTGTGATTCTCGTCTTGTTTCTGTTGACCTTGAGCTTCATGTCAATCTCCAGTATGTTGATCGCGATTGCCAGAAACTCTCGGGCTTCTTCCTGGGTTTTCGAGAAGATTAATATGTCGTCTGCATATCTGACTATCCTTATTCCTCTGGCTTTCATCTTCTGGTCGAACTCATCCAGGTAGATGTTCGCCAGCAGGGGACTTATTACACCACCCTGTGGACTGCCAGTTTCTGTTGCCTTCCAGACTCCATCTTCCATTACTCCGCTCTTCAGCATTGCGCGTATGAGTTTGAGTATCTTTCCATCACTCACTCTCTCTGCTACGGAGTCTATTATCTTCTCATGATCCAGAGTGTCGAAACATTTGCTCAGGTCAAGTTCCACTACATTGCACAGACCGTATTTGGATGCGAAAGCTTTCGCCTTCTCCACCGCCTGCCAAGCATTTCTTCCCTTTCTGTAACCGTAACTGGAGGGATGGAATCTTTCCTCGAATATAGGTTCCAGTACCTCCTTGAGAGATTGTTGTACCACCCTGTCTCTCACAGCAGGTATTCCCAATTGCCTTGTTTCACCATTTCCTTTTGGGATTTCTACCCTCCTGAGTGGCATGGGCATGTACTCACCGCTCTTGACTTCTTCGGATAATCTCTCGATTTCTTCGAGGAGTTTCTCCCCGAATGATTTTACGGTTACTCCGTCTATCCCAGGAGCTCCTCTGTTGGAGTTTACCCTGTGATAGGCTTTTAATAGGTTCTTCTCCGAATAGACTTTGTCGATTAGACTGTAATACTTCATCTCTTTCTCCTGCATGTTCTCTTCCAACAGCTATAGTTCCAGATTTCGTTGCGACAACTAACGACTGGCTTCTCTACCCTTTCGGGAATGTGTACCTTGTCTTTAACTGTCCAATCTGAATCTCTTCACTGTCTTCCGATCACATTTCTTCGATCCTTCTCCCCTTCGCAAGTGATGGTGCCTTTCGACCTCCTCATCACCCCCTTGGCTTATAGCCAAGGTCCCTTCTCCTTTCGGAGAGGTTCTTCACTACTACGGGTTCATCTGCCATCCTCCTGAGCTTTCCCTTAACTTGGATCTCCTCCTTGCTAACGGTTACCCCTTTCGGACTCATGAGGACTTCCCCGGGTAAGATACACCACTTTCATCCGAATCCTGCCATCCGAACCTTTACAGCTGGAGTCAGGGCTTTCCCTTATCCCGCAGGGTTACCCTCTGTAACGGCCATCTCTGGTTCACTTTCGTTCAGTTCCGGACTTTGCCTCGGGCTTCCTTCAGATTCACCGTTACCAGTGACACCCTTGCCTCTGGCTAATGCTTCTTTGACTCCCCACATTCGGGTCTTTCACCCTATAGTTGTGTACCATGCCGGGCGCACATCGAGTAGGAGAGGGGCGGAGCCCCTCGTCCTCTCACAGAACCGTGCGTACGGGCCTCGTACACGGCTCATGGATCGAGTATCGGATACTTCGACAGGGGATGATAGTACGATGTCATATCGAATAAGTTCATCTCTTCAAAGAACCTGTTGGGAATGGCGTAATTGACTGCTTTTGTGTGAGAAGAGCGCCATTTGTTCATTCTCAAATTGACTTTCTCTTCCCATCCAGCCCTTCTGAGGACTCTGTTCAGTTTCTTTGTGCTCTTCCACTGGTGTAGTATGATGGCTCTAAGCCTTCTCCTTATCCAGCTCAAAAGCCCTCTCAAGGTAGATTGTAAGTCTACTATCCTGAAATAGCTGGCAAATCCTCTCAACAGTGGATTTAGCTCTTTCACTATTTCCTTTACCGGTGTGCTCTGGTTCCTTCTTGTAAGTCCCTTGACCTTTCCCTTGAACCTTTTCAATCTGGATTTCTCTATCCCAACTCTCTCGCCTTTTATTTCGAAGCCAAGAAAGTGAAAGCCCTCCTCCAGTGTTGTGATTCTCGTCTTGTTTCTGTTGACCTTGAGCTTCATGTCAATCTCCAGTATGTTGATCGCGATTGCCAGAAACTCTCGGGCTTCTTCCTGGGTTTTCGAGAAGATTAATATGTCGTCTGCATATCTGACTATCCTTATTCCTCTGGCTTTCATCTTCTGGTCGAACTCGTCCAGGTAGATGTTCGCCAGCAGGGGACTTATTACACCACCCTGTGGACTGCCAGTTTCTGTTGCCTTCCAGACTCCATCTTCCATTACTCCGCTCTTCAGCATTGCGCGTATGAGTTTGAGTATCTTTCCATCACTCACTCTCTCTGCTACGGAGTCTATTATCTTCTCATGATCCAGAGTGTCGAAACATTTGCTCAGGTCAAGTTCCACTACATTGCACAGACCGTATTTGGATGCGAAAG
This sequence comes from Mesotoga infera, assembly GCF_900157305.1. NCBI lineage: Bacteria > Thermotogati > Thermotogota > Thermotogae > Kosmotogales > Kosmotogaceae > Mesotoga > Mesotoga infera. Next base: position 814,504 of record NZ_LS974202.1, on the reverse strand, counting down.
CTTTCGCCTTCTCCACCGCCTGCCAGGCATTTCTTCCCTTTCTGTAACCGTAACTGGAGGGATGGAATCTTTCCTCGAATATAGGTTCCAGTACCTCCTTGAGAGATTGTTGTACCACCCTGTCTCTCACAGCAGGTATTCCCAATTGCCTTGTTTTACCATCTGCTTTTGGGATTTCTACCCTCCTGAGTGGCATGGGCATGTACTCACCGCTCTTGACTTCTTCGGATAATCTCTCGATTTCTTCGAGGAGTTTCTCCCCGAATGATTTTACGGTTACTCCGTCTATCCCAGGAGCTCCTCTGTTGGAGTTTACCCTGTGATAGGCTTTCAATAGGTTCTTCTCCGAATAGACTTTGTCGATTAGACTGTAATACTTCATCTCTTTCTCCTGCATGTTCTCTTCCAACAGCTATAGTTCCAGATTTCGTTGCGACAACTAACGACTGGCTTCTCTACCCTTTCGGGAATGTGTACCTTGTCTTTAACTGTCCAATCTGAATCTCTTCACTGTCTTCCGATCACATTTCTTCGATCCTTCTCCCCTTCGCAAGTGATGGTGCCTTTCGACCTCCTCATCACCCCCTTGGCTTATAGCCAAGGTCCCTTCTCCTTTCGGAGAGGTTCTTCACTACTACGGGTTCATCTGCCATCCTCCTGAGCTTTCCCTTAACTTGGATCTCCTCCTTGCTAACGGTTACCCCTTTCGGACTCATGAGGACTTCCCCGGGTAAGATACACCACTTTCATCCGAATCCTGCCATCCGAACCTTTACAGCTGGAGTCAGGGCTTTCCCTTATCCCGCAGGGTTACCCTCTGTAACGGCCATCTCTGGTTCACTTTCGTTCAGTTCCGGACTTTGCCTCGGGCTTCCTTCAGATTCACCGTTACCAGTGACACCCTTGCCTCTGGCTAATGCTTCTTTGACTCCCCACATTCGGGTCTTTCACCCTATAGTTGTGTACCATGCCGGGCGCACGGAGATGCCGGATCAGGTCCGGCATGACGGGAAGGGAGGAAAGGGCGAGATCCTGACTGGGAGCACGTCAGGATGACCTGAGGGGCTGTCATCCCGTAGTGCACCAATCCTGTCATCCCGTAATGCTCTTATACGGGATCTCGCTCTTGCTCTTTCGAAGGAGCGGGGATGCCGGATCAAGTCCGGCATGACGGCAAGGGATTGTCATCCCGTGGAGCCTGTCCTGAAGAGCCTGCCCTGAAATGATCTTATTCAGGGATCAAATTCAGGACTCCTATACGGGATCTCGCTCTCCTGTTCTTCTCGTTCGTTTCTAAACAGAGGTAAGAGGAATGAGGTCAGAGGTAAGAAGATCAAAATCCCGCTCTTTCGAAGGACGGTGGACGGTTCTTTCTGCGCAGCGTCGGAAGCGTTCTTTTAATACTATTTTCTCTTTCAGCAAACGTTGGCCGGACAATGGGGAACGGATCATTTCTTTCTTCCCAAGAGCGGCTTCCACCGCGCGCTTTCAGTCATAGAGGGTGTTTAAAAAGATATCCCGCTATGGCCAATCTTTGTTATAATTCCAGGCGTTAACAAGCAGAGTTGGAAGTTGCGGGCAATAAGGTTTGTTTCAAAAGGCAGAGGATAAAAGGGGGTATCAACTTGAAAGTAAGATTGGTGTTTGTGATGTTTGTGTTGTTAGCGTTATCGATCCAGGCGATGCCTCTTCGGGTCGGTTTTGTGTATGTGGGGCCCACCGACGACGGTGGCTGGTCTCAAAAGCACGACGAAGGGCGACTCTATCTGGAAAAGGTTTTTGGTCATGAGATCGAGACCGAATATGCAGAAAACGTGGTCGAAGGCGAGCAGGACCTTGAAATCATGAGAAGTTTCGCCGAGCACGACTTCGACATCGTCTTCAGTACGAGCTTCGGGTTCATGGACGATGTAGTGGAGATCGCGGCGAATTATCCAAAAACCATTTTCATGCATTGCTCCGGCTACAAAACCTCTGAGAACCTCGGAACTTATTTTGGCAGGATATACGAACCGGGTTACCTTACCGGTCTGATAGCCGGCAGTCTCACAAAGAGTAACATAATAGGCTATGTGGCAACTTTCAAGATACCCGAGGTGATAAGGGGAATAAACGCCTTCGCAATAGGGGTGGAGAAGGTCAATCCCGACGCCCGTATTCACGTTATCTGGACCGAGACGTGGTTCGATCCTTCCGAAGAGGAAGAAGCGGCGATCGCACTCATGGACATCGGCGCCGACATCATAGCCCAGAGTCAGGACTCCCCGGCGGCCGTTCAGGCGGCTGGAAACAGGGGAATCTATGCGATAGGTTATAACACCGACATGAGCGCGTTCTCGCCTAAGACCTTTCTAGCCTCTCCGGTGTGGAACTGGGGTGTCTTTTACGAGAGGGTCGTGAGGGAGGTTATGGATAAGAAATGGAAGAGCTACCAGTATTGGGGCGGAATAAAAGACAAGATCGTGGACATATCGATGAGTTCGCTTGTACCCCAGACAATAGCCGATATAGTCGTAGCCGAAAGGGAGAAGATAATCTCCAGCGATCTTCACCCCTTCGAAGGACCCCTTTACGATCAAAGCGGCAATATGAGATACGCGGCTGGAGAAAGACCTTCGGATGAGGAGCTTCTCTCGATGGACTGGTTCGTGCGCAACGTGGTCGGAGAACCTAAATAAAAGCGGGGAGCTAAACTCCCCGCCACATTTCAAATCTTCTTGACCGGCAGATAGATGTCCACCACTTTCTTTTCTTCGCACTCACTTTTTACGTCCGTCGGGTACAGTTCGAAGGGCAGCCTGTCGTCGGGGAGGTACCCGCTCTGCGGCAACCATTGTCCGTAAAGCCAGTCCCAGGCCTTTCCGTACTCGCTGGAATCCAGTTCGAAACGTGCCACTGCGTACTCTCCCGCCATGATGGTCATCTTTCCGATCTCGCCTTCGACACGTGTATTTTTCGGTACCGTCACGCAGACGCTCAACCTCAACTTATCTTCTTCGGTGACATCGGGGTTGTCGTGGTAGATAATCAGGTACTGCGCATCGGGTCTCTGGAGAAGTCCCCTTGGCCCTGCCCAGGCACAAAGCTTGTTGAAAAGAGTTTTGAAGAGCTTCTCGTCGCCCGCGTAAGGTCCGATGTAACGCACATAAGCCACGTCAGTTTCCGGTAACTGCTTGATGGTGACGCTTTTGCCCATCTTTTCCATATTCATCCTCCTCATCATGATTTCCACACTACGATTGTAGATAGGAGCGGGAAAAGATGCCTTTCTCTCGTTGCTCTGTGTATGATCGAAGTTGCCTTCCTCTTGATCGAGATTGCTCTGTGCGAGTTTTTCCTTCCTCCATTCAAGAGGAGTGAGTTCGAAATACTTCTTGAAGCTCCGGCTGAATGAGGAGGGGCTTGAAAATCCACAGTCCAGGGCGATTTCCGAGACGGTTTTTTTCGAGTCGTTAACCAGAAGAACGGCGGCTTTCTCCAGACGGAGACGCCAGATGAAATGCGAAAGCGTTTCTCCCATGAATACGAAAAAGATCCTGTGAAAGTGGAATCTCGAAAAATTGGCTACATCGGAAAGTTCTTCGAGTGTCAAAGTTTCGGCCAGATGCTGCTCTATGTAGTCGAGGACTGAGTTGATTCTCGAGAGATATGTCGAGTACAGGTTCTGGTCTAGACGCTTTTCTTCCACCTTTCATACCCCCCTTTGTCACGCAGTTATTTTATCATCGATTGGAGAAAGTGAGGGACGAGAGAAAGAGGCCGAAGAAAGGCTATAATATTGCAAAGATGCGAACGATATGGAGGCTTTGATGACGGATATACGCAAGCTCGAAGAGATATCTATGAACGCCTGGCCGGGTGTGTATGTAAGATTCTACGACGGCTGGGTGATGAGGTGTGCAGGAGGTTACACCAACAGGGCCAATTCCATACTCCCTCTTTATGAATCGAGAGAGTACCTGATGCGAAAGATAAACGACGCGGAACTATTCTGCTCGAGCAGGGGACTCCAAACGATCTTCAAGATGACGTCCATATCTCTTCCGTCCGAGCTGGACAGGGCACTGGAGGGCAAGGGGTACGTCGAGAGAGACCGTGCGATAGTCATGACCAAGGAGCTCTCCGGAGCGAAACGGGATCTCTCCGATCTCGACATCTTCACTACTCCGTCCAGAGAGTGGCTGGGTTCCTTCACAAGGTTGAGCAAAAAAGCCGCGGAAAACGAATACTGGTTGGGGAGGATACTCGATTCGATAGTCCCAGAGGCTTTTTACGTAATCTTGAAGAAGAGCGAGGAGACAGTAGGCTGCGCCATGGCAGTCAGGGAGGACGAATACTTCGGTCTTTTCGGCATAACGATCGGTCAGGGGTACAGGAGAATGGGTTACGGCAAAGAACTTACCGAAAAATTGTTGGCGCTCGCCGGGAGAGAAGGAGCCCGGATCGCCTATCTTCAGGTGGATATAGTGAACGACGTAGCTATAAAGCTATACTCGTCGCTAGGTTTCGAAGAGGCTTATCAGTACTGGTACAGGGTGAAGGTTTAGCATCTGCGACTCGACAGTCCGTCTCTTCGCCGCAGATACTCTCCAACTTCGACCAAGTTTTCGAATACCTTGCCGGCACCCGAGAGATCCAGGTGTCTGTTCTCATCGTGCAGAACTGCAAAAACCTCCATGCCGGCTGCCGTGCCGCTCTTTATACCGTTCGGGGAATCTTCGATCACTATACACTCTTCCGGATCGCAACCCAGCAGACTGGCAGCATGAAGGTAAATCGCCGGATCTGGCTTGGATCTGGAGATTTCATCTCCCCCAACTATCGTCTGGAAGTACCGGCCAACGCCTATCTGTTCAACGATCTCCATGATCACGCTCTTCTCGGTCGAAGAGGCAATGCCCAGCTTTACACGGGGAGAAAGAAACTCCAGAAGCTCTACAAGGCCGGGATTTGGACCGAGCCTTTCTCTGGCGATCTCCAGGAAGCGCTCGATATACATCCTTCCAAACTCCTGGGGTGTTAGGGGAAGTCTGGCTATTTCCACGACCACTCTTTGCGTCTCTTCCATTTTCAGTCCCATCTGTTTATCGAAGAGTTCCGGCGTTACCGTCCCGCCGTAACGGCTTACTATTTCCGTACAGGCCTCCCTGTAAAGTCTTTCCGAATCTATCATCACTCCGTCCATGTCGAAAATCACAGCTTTGATCATTGCTTTTTCTCCTTTATCGCCAGAAGGTTTCTGATATCGGCCGCCGCCTTTCTCAAAGTCTCCTTCCTTACAGAGACTATATTGCTGAAGGGATCTATGTCTATGAGCGAAGACTTGAAAAGCAGGCCCATATGGTAAGAGATGGTCGATTTGGCAAGGCCAGTGAACTCTACGAGACGCTTCTGAGGTACAGGCTGAAAATTGAGTCTCTTGAGTATCCTGAAACGCGTTTCGTCGGAGAGTACCTTCAACAGGCTTTGAAGACGCACTTCTTTGGGAATCCTTCCGGAGAAGTCCTGTGTCACCTCTTCTAACCCCATTATCAAGAGATGGAAGGTAGGATAGGTCATCAGGCCAGAATTGGTACGGGACACCGAGTTCTGAAGCGCTATATAAAGCGGTTTACTCTCGTCGGGAGCTATATCGTAATAATCGAGATAGTTTAAAAAGGCGTCCTTTATCTTCTGAGAGGACTGGTTTTCGAAATAGTTTCTTATGGTTTTGAGATTGAGTTCGCGCAAGCCGCTCTTTTCGTATAGCTTAAGTATCTTTAGAGTGTTGGCCACCAGAAAGTCCATCGCGGTTTTGGGGAAGAATAATAACTGGTTTATGAACCATATAGTGTCGGCGCTGATTCCCTCTATAGTATCTATGGCCCGGGCCACCTCTGAGGGCTGCTCGAGAAGCATCTTGAGGAGAGTTTCGTACGAAACCCTAAGCCGCCGGTCGGCTAAAACCTGTATGAATCTGTCTCTGATCATCTGGAGGCCCTCGTCGGAGATATTTAGGCTCTCCTCTATCGTTACTACCATCCCGTCTAGCATCTTCTGCTTTATTGGAAAGAGTATCGGAGCCATGACGCCCAGTTCGTCCATGAATGTGGTGTACATCCTCGTCGTCCATTCGCTGTCCTGCAGAAGCGTATCCCGGAAGTCGATCAACTCTTTGGTAGGTTCGTAATCGACACCGAGTGTTTTGAGGACTTTTTCGACCGGGCCGGTGTTGAGAGAGAAGTGTATGGCCATCGTGAGATCGTAGATCTCGAAGTATCCCGCTATCATTTCCAAGAGTCATCACTCTCTTCGTAAAAGACTTCCAGCCTCTTGATAATGCTTTCGATCCGTTTGCGGTTGAGCGAGAAATATATCCTCCTGCGATCCTTTCTACCGGTGACCAGCGCCAGTTCTCCAAGCGAAGAGAGGTGGTAAGAGATGGTCGCTTTGGAAAGCCCTAAAAGTTTGGCCAGCTCGTCAACGTACCTGGGTTCCTGAGAAACGGCCACCATGATCTGCATTTTCGTAGGATCGGAGAAGTTTTTGAGAAAGAGTCTGAGAATGTGGTCGGTGATATAAGGGTTGACGATTTCTTCGAGTTGCTTGAGCTGATTGTTGAGAACGACGAACTGCTTGTCGCAGGCGTAGGCGTATCTCACGCCCGGATACTGGAGCGTGTTCTGCAGAAGTAGGTACAGAGGAGACTCATCCCTGGCCGTTACTCCGTAGAGTTCCAGAAACCCTGAGGCGACTTCTTTGTATTCCTCCTGACCAAAGGATTCAATGGTCTCGTTTATACAGCCAAGGTTTTTCTTCCTGAGCCCCGAATCTTCGTAATACTTCTTCAGAACTGTCAGGGCAAACATGAGAATCTCCTGAGATTGTTGCGGGAAGTTCACCAGCTGGGTAATGAACCAGGTCGTGTTCTCCGAAAGGTCGCTAGCCCTATCGACGGCTTCGGCAACTATATTTAGATCACCACCCAGTGCCCTTTCAACCTCTTCCTTCGAGAAATTCAAGTTGTTCAGAAGGATGCTCTCGACCACGCATCTGGCCTTACCTCTGAAATCGTTCTTGAGGCTTTCCATAGTCTCTTCGATAGTCACTATCTTTCCAGAAGAGGGGGGCATGTCGCAGAAGAAGATCACGCTATCCTTTATTTCGGAGAATACGTTCACGGCCACCTTTATCGACCAGTTCGAATCGCCTCTCAAGAACCGGAGAAAAAGCTCCAGCTCTTCACCCGGCTTAAAATCGACGCCCAGATCCTCCGAGACTGAATCAAAATAACTCTCTTTGTCGGCATAAGCGCACGCCATGAGAATTTCAACTAATTCAACATATCCGGGAACCATTCGCAAATGAAGCCACACTCCAGGTTCGATATGAATAGAATTATACCATACAAGGTGTTCGATATGTTTAGAACTCATTCTAAAAGATGCAGAAGAAATGAACGGAAAGTATATAAATATCCGTGAATACTGACAGTAGGGCAGTTTGTTCGTCGATGGTGTATGCTCATAACCCGTTCTATGGTCCGAAGTCTTTAGAATCAACAAATAATAGTAGCGGAATGGCCTTCATACCAGCATAGTTTGATGTTCATCGATATTTAATAATTATGGTTTGACAACTATCAAACTAAGTGATATGATCATTATGTAAGAAAAATATCGAACCTGCGGGAGGGATCAGCATGAGAATAAGGACTTTCACGAGAATTAGAGATATCCAGAAAGCCATAGACAAAGCGAGATCGGATTCTGCAAGGTTGGGTAATTTTCTGGCTCTCTAACTAAAAGGCACACCAGTAGAACCGAACATACAAAGCAACCCCCCTTTTTCCCCCACGGAAAGAAAGATGACATTGGGTCTCCAGCGAGACCCTTCTTTTTTTCTTTTGACCGGTACTTGTAATTGTTCAAAAATATCCGGTTATAAAAAACGAGCCCCTTTTTAGGGGCTCCAATGACTTTCTTTCTCTATGTTGAAGGGGCTCTGTTATGCTATCTTCACGCTTCTTAAAAGCGGTAGAAGGCTCCGGACTTGAGGGCGTCTACCTTGATTTTTTCTATCTGGTCGAAGATTTCTTTCACCGATCTGACTTTTGTAGATTTCATTTATGCTCCCTCCTCTAAGTTCGATGTATCTCTTACATTTAGATCATATCACCCGGTTTGATAGTTGTCAAACTATAATTGTTAAGTATCGATGAATATCGAACGTCAAGTGTAGAAAATCGCCCTTTGAAAGAGAGCAAACAGCTCTGAGAAGTTCCCTCCGTACTGTATCGCGAAGTTCCTTTACCGTAGTCCCGTAATTTATTGAGTTCCGATTTTTTGATTTTTCCGTTGACACTTCCGGTTTATTGCTGTAAAATATATTTCGTACGCGAAATATTCGACTACAGATTATTCGGTTACGAAAGGTCCAATAATCTGCTCAGAAGGTGGTTTAGTTGGAAGAGAGTTCGAAAATAGAAGAAATGTTGACACTGATCAAGAGGATAATGTCGCTTATCAAGCAGAGTTTCGAAAGCGACCTTAAGAAATTGGATGTTACCCAGTCACAGATCCTTGTCATGAGAGTGCTGAATCACTATGGCGATATGAAGGTAAGCGATATAAGCAGGAAACTCGATCTCTCAAATAGCACGGTGTCAGGGATCATCGACAGACTCGTCGAAAAGAAGATAGTTGAAAGGAAGAGAAGCGAAAAAGACAGGCGAATCGTTATGATAAGCCTTGCGGAAGAGTATCAACAACCCGTCAAGAGACACCTCATTGCCTTTGCCCAGAAGATGAGAAGGGCACTGTCGACCGCCACTGAAGAAGATCTTGACTTCATTCTGGAAGGGCTTGAAAAGCTTAGAACAATACTTGAAGAATCGCACAATCCAACAGAAAGAGGACAAAACTGATGTTCAAGCTGATCAGGTACCTTAAACCCTACACTGTGTTCATCATAGTCGCGGTAGCGCTGCTCTTCGTCCAGGCCATGTCCGAGCTTGCCCTCCCAGACTATATGTCGAATATCGTAAACGTCGGTATTCAGCAGGGCGGTATCGAAGACGCCATACCCGAGGCTATAAGTAAAGAAACGTTCGATAATGTGTCGCTTTTCATGAGCGGAGAAGACAGGCAACAAATTCTGGAACACTACGTTCTGGTCAACAAAAGCACGGCCGATTACGAAAAGAACCTGAAGAAGTATCCGGCACTTGAGAGTAAAGAAGTCTATATTCTGAAGTCCGACGACATTCAAAGTCGCGACTCACTCAATCTGATTCTTGGCAAAGCGCTTATGGCCTATTCCGGAGTCAAGAGCGCCATGGCCGGGGAAAACGGGAACTTCACCGCTCCCAGCGGTTTCACCATACCGGAAGGAGCGAACGTCTTCCTGCTGATGCGCCTGATGCCTGAAGCACAGAGGCTGGAAATGCTCAATCAGGTCGATACCATGGTCCAAGTCATGGGCGAAAACATAGTCAACCAATCGGCCGCCCTCGCCGTGAAGGAGATCTACGAAGAGCTTGGTATGAACACCCAAAAGCTGCAGAGCGGTTACGTCCTCCGTACAGGTTTTACAATGGTTCTCGTAACCCTGCTGAGCGCACTGTGCACTATAATGGTCGCCTTGATCGCATCGAAGATAGCGGCCGCCTCGGCCAGAGCCCTGAGGAGAGACGTCTTCGAAAAGGTCGAGAATTTCTCGAACTCAGAATTCGCAAGGTTTTCTACAGCCTCGCTCATAACCAGAACGACCAACGACATAACCCAGATACAGCTCGTGGTTGTTCTCATAATAAGAATGGTATTCTACGCGCCAATCATAGGTGTCGGCGGAATAATAAGGGCGCTTGAGAAGAGCACATCCATGTCTTGGGTCATCGCCCTCGCCGTTATTATATTGCTCGGCATGGTGGGTATCGTATTCGCCATAGCTCTGCCGAAATTCAAGAAGATACAAAAACTCATAGACAGACTGAACCTGGTCACAAGGGAACACCTGTCCGGTTTAATGGTCGTCAGGGCCTTCAATACCCAGAAATTCGAAGAAGAGAGATTCGACACTGCGAACAGGGACGTCACGAAGACCGAGCTCTTCGTCAACCGGGTAATGGTTGTGCTGATGCCTGCGATAATGTTCGTCATGAACGGAACCATGCTCCTCATCGTTTGGGTAGGAGCCCACCAGATAGAGGCTTCAACCATGCAGGTCGGAGATATGATGGCCTACATTCAGTACGCAATGTTGATCATCTTCGCCTTCCTCATGTTGACCATGATGTTTATAATGATCCCGAGAGCCTCCGTTTCGGCAGCCAGAGTCTCCGAAATACTTGAAGTCGATCCGCAGATAAAAGACCCAAAGAACCCAAAGAAGTTCGGAAAGAATTTCAAAGGAATCGTGCAGTTCAAGAATGTCTGCTACCGCTTTCCCGGAGCTGAAAAAAACATCCTGAACAACATAAGCTTCACGGCACTCCCGGGACAAACAACGGCAATCATCGGTTCCACAGGTTCGGGAAAATCGACACTATTGAACATGATACCGAGGTTCTACGATGTCTGCGGTGGTCAGGTCCTGGTTGACGGAATAGATATCCGGGAAGTGAGTCAGCACGATCTGAGAGAGAAGATAGGCTATGTTCCCCAGAAGGGCATCCTCTTCAGTGGAACGATAGAGTCGAACTTGAAATACGCCGACGAGACGGCTTCCGAGGAAGAAGTCGAGAGGGCTGCTAAAATTGCCCAGGCACTTGAGTTTATAACCACAAAAGAAGGAGGATACAACTCTCCTATCTCTCAGGGCGGAACAAACGTATCTGGTGGACAGAAACAGAGACTTTCCATAGCCAGAGCGCTTTTGAAGAAACCGAAAATACTTCTCTTTGATGACAGCTTTTCGGCTCTCGATTTCAAAACCGATGCAGCGCTGAGAAGAAAACTAAAAGAAGAAACGGGTGATTGCACAATGATAATAGTTGGCCAGAGAATAGCGACGATAAAGAACGCCGATCAGATACTCGTCCTTGACGAGGGCAATCTGGTTGGAATCGGCAAACACCACGAACTCATGGCAAGCTGTCAGACATACAGGGAAATCGCGCTGTCACAGCTCTCAGAGGCGGAATTAGCATGAGCAGGCAGAACAGAGAAAGCGAAAGAAGTCCTCAAAATCGCGGTGGCGGCCCGATGGGCCCGGGCATGATGCGCGGAGGCGAGAAGGCCAAAGATTTCAGAGGAACCATAAGGAAACTTGTCCAATACCTGAGGAAATATCAGATCCTGATACTCATAGTATTCTGTTTCGCGGCTGCCGGTGCCGTGTTTTCAATCATCGGGCCGAAGATACTTGGGACTGTGACGACAGAAGTCTTCGAAGGTATCATGGCCAAAATCACCGGGACCGGCGAAGGCATAAACTTCGACTCCATTGCCAGGACTATGTTGATCCTCCTCGGACTGTATGTACTCAGCGCGCTGTTCATATATATTCAGGGCTGGATCATGTCCGGCATATCGGCGAAGATCACGTATAAGTTCAGACAGGAAATTTCCAGGAAGATAAATAGGCTCCCGCTCAAATACTTCGACAAGACCTCCCAGGGAGACGTCCTGTCGAGGGTAACCAACGACGTCGATACCATAAGCAGAACGCTAAACCAGAGTCTTAGCCAGATTATAACGTCTATCACGACCGTAATCGGTGTCACCATAATGATGTTCTCGATAAGCTGGCAGCTCACACTGATAGCCCTCCTCATACTACCTGTCTCCATGGGACTCATCGCCTTTGTGGTTAGGATATCCCAGAGATACTTCGCAAAGCAGCAAGAGTATCTCGGGAAGGTTAACGGCCATATAGAGGAGATGTACGGGGGCCACGTCGTCGTAAAGGCCTTCAACGGAGAGGCCAAAAGCATAGAGACCTTCGACAGGCTCAACGGCGAACTGTACGACTCCGCCTGGAAATCCCAGTTTCTCTCAGGCATGATGATGCCCATCATGACCTTCGTAGGCAACTTGGGATATGTCCTCATAACCATAATGGGCGGCTGGTTCGCCGTCAGAAAGATGATAACAGTCGGCGATATCCAGGCCTTCATCCAGTATGTGAGATCTTTCACTCAGCCTATCGCCCAGATCGCGAACATCATGAATATATTCCAGCAGACGGCCGCGGCTGCGGAAAGGGTGTTTGAGTTCCTGGAAGAGGAAGAAGAGATCACCGAGACCAACAATCCTGTAAAAGGAGTCGAGCATCATGGCCACGTCGAGTTCAAGAACGTCAGATTCGGCTACGACCCGGAGAAGATAATAATAAAAGACTTCTCCTGCGAAGTAGACGAAGGACACAACATAGCCATCGTGGGGCCTACCGGAGCGGGAAAGACAACCATCGTCAAACTCCTCATGCGCTTCTACGATGTCAACTCAGGAGAGATACTCCTTGACGGCCACAATATAAAGGAATACACCCGGCACGACCTGAGAGAAAACTTCGGCATGGTGCTTCAAGACACCTGGCTGTACAACGCCAGCATCCGTGACAACATCAGATACGGAAGGCTCGACGCCACGGATGAAGAAATTCTCGCAGCGGCTAAGGCTGCTCACGTTGACTCGTTCATCCACACCCTCCCGGATGGGTATGATTTGGTGCTGAACGAAGAGCAAACCAACATCTCCCAGGGGCAGAAGCAGCTCATAACGATCGCCCGGGCAATCCTGGCAGACCCGAAGGTCCTCATACTCGACGAAGCCACCAGTTCGGTCGATACAAGAACGGAGGCCCTCATACAACTGGCCATGAAAAACCTGATGAAAGACAGGACAAGCTTCGTAATAGCCCACAGGCTTTCGACCATAAGGGACGCTGATCTAATACTGGTTATGAACGAAGGCGACATAGTAGAACAGGGAACCCACAAAGAACTCCTAGCGCGTGGCGGCTTCTACGCAGAACTCTACACAAGCCAGTTTGAAAAAGATTTCGTGGAGGCGGTATAAAGAAAGTAAATCTCTGTCCACGAATTCCTAAGTTGCCGTTCCGGGCAAAGCGCGAATTTTTCTGATATTCTATTAATACTTACGACAATGTTGAATGGAGTGCAATATGACGGAACATTTCAAGGCGTTCAAAAAGGTCGATGAGATATTCGAACTATTTTTCGAGAAAGGCAAATGGCGGTTCAGCGATATAGTTGCCAGGCTTGGCTATCCCAAGGCAACCGTTCACAATATACTGGCCGCGATGACGAATCTGGACTACCTCGCCCGGGACGGTAACAATTATATGCTCGGCAACAGAATACTGCAGCTCAGCGGTCTTATGAGAAGAAACATGGAATTCAGGGAGATCGCGCTTCCTCATCTTGAGGAGCTGAGGAACAGGATAAACGAAACGATCCACCTCACATCGCTTTACAGAGATCAGGTGATATATATCGAATGTCTCCATCCAACCCACGCTTTGAGGCCTCATTCGACCGTCGGTGTGACCGCCTCGCTTTACTGCACCGGAGTTGGAAAAGCCCTGCTGGCTTTCCAGACCGACTCATACATAAACGGCTATCTGGAAAGGGTCAAGCTGGTGAAGAGGACGCCGAACACAATCACGGACCCGGAGCTTTTGAAGAAAGAGATCGATACGATACGCTGCAACGGTTACGCCTACGATAGGATCGAGCAGGAGGAGAGCATAAAATGCATCGCCGCTCCCATACTGGATAACCACGGAGTGGCCAGGTATGCCGTGAGTATAGCCGGTCCGGCTGACAGAATGACCGATGAAGCTATCGAAGCCTACAAGGAACCCTTCTTGAAAACTATGAAGATTCTCAACGATCTTTATAGAGACTTCGCCAACTGATTGCCCACAAAACTCGAGATTCATAAAGCTAACGGTAGAAAAGCACTCATTCAAAGGCAGTGAAGTCAAATCGCACTTCATAATCAGGTGTAAAGACCTTTAATTGTTTCAGAACGTCATAAATCAGAACAGAATGTTTTTGTATTATCGGAAGTAATCTGGTATCGTTAATACATGAATTACTACATTGTTGAATAGTGTTCTATATTATTGAACTAATTCTGCTAATCCACATACATTTTTCAATCCGTGAGGAGTTTTCACTTACCGTAACGGTAAGCATACTAAAAGACGAAAGGGGAAGAAAAAATGAAGAAGTTGCTTGTTTTTGTAGTTATTGCGTTATTGCTCGTGAGTTCCACGCTGGTAGCCACGACGCTGGAGAACATTGTGAAGAAGGGAAAAATCGTTGTGGCAACCGATATGACAGCAGTTCCTATGCAGTACAGAGATCCCACCGGAAAGCCTACCGGATTCACTGTTGAATTGATGGAACTGGCCGCCAAGGAAATGGGAGTCCAGATCGAATGGCAGGATATGGCTTGGGAAAGCCTTATTCCATCGCTCCTCTCGGGAAAAGTCGATATGATCGCCGCGAATATGTCGATGACCCTCACCAGAATGAAGTCGATCCGTTTTTCCGATCCGTACTTTTTGACCGGAATAGTGGCAATCGCAAGGAAGGACTCTCCGCTGGTCAGCTGGAAGGATCTCGCGGCTCCCAGTGTTAAGATGGGCGCGACCATGGGGTCGGTCCACGCCGATTTCATCGAACAGACCTGGGGAAAGAAGGCCTCTCTGTACGATAACCTGGCCGAGTGGATGACCGATCTCAAGCTTGGCAGAATCGATTCGGTCATGGACGATGAGATGATCTGTATCGAACTTGTGAACAAGAATCCCGATTTGAAGATTCTAGAAGGTTATGTCAGACCCGATACTTATGGACTGGCATTCAGACAGGACCAGGATTCCGACTCGCTAGTTAACTGGTTCAACTGGTTCATCAAGTGGGAAAAGCTGACAGGTGAGTACGGAAAGATCTATGAAAAGTATGTCGGCAAGGAATGGGTTCCGTCGTTCGTAGTTGACTGAGCGTTCTGCAAACATTATTCTGTGGGATGGGGCCTTCCCCATCCCACTTCAGGAATTGAAAGGGGAATTCTATGGAACGTGTTGTAAGGATAAGAGGCTTACATAAATCATTCGGAAAACTCCATGTGCTGAAAAACATAGATCTCGATGTTTACGAAAGCGACGTGCTGGTTCTCTGCGGTCCGAGCGGTGCGGGCAAGAGTACGCTGCTCAGATGCATAAACATGCTCGAGCATTATCACGAGGGAACGATCGAGGTACTTGGAAAGGACATCAAATCCAGTCGCGCCAATCTCAGCTATGTCAGGAAGAACTCCGGCATGGTCTTTCAACACTTCAATCTCTTTCCTCACATTTCGGTGATGGACAACGTCGCTCTTGCACCTATACATGTCAAAAAGATGCCGAAAGATCAAGCTTACGAAAAGGCGAAGAGCTTACTTGACCAGGTAGGTCTTTCAGCTAAATACGATGCGTATCCGGGACAACTATCCGGCGGTCAAAAACAGAGAGTGGCGATCGCAAGAGCTCTCGCCATGGATCCAAAACTGATGCTTTTCGATGAACCCACTTCTGCTCTCGACCCGGAGATGATAAAGGAAGTTCTCGATGTCATGATAAAGCTGGCGCTCGGCGGCATGACTATGATAATAGTCAGCCACGAGATGGGCTTTGCAAGAGAAGTGGCCAACAAAGTAGGTTTTCTCGACGACGGAAAGATAATCGAACTGACACCGAAGAACGAGTTCTTCACAAACCCCAGGAGTGAAAGGACCAAAGAATTCCTGAGCAAGATACTGTAGGTGATACCGTGCTTGATATGAGAATGATATCACAGTATCTGCCGGATTTTTTCGAAGCGTTGTTTGAGACTCTCAAGGTAGCCGCACTCAGCGGCGTTTTTGCTTTGATAATCGGAACCGTCGTAGGAATAATATCGACGATGAAATCGAAGCTGGCAATTATCCCCGTAGGGATTTACACGGGTTTTATAAGATCCACCCCTTTGCTCGTTCAGCTCTATTTTGTGCATTACGGGCTTCCCATAACCGGTATCATGTTGACCTCGTTTCAGAGCGCGATCATAGCATTCTCTCTCAACAGCGGGGCGTACATATCCGAGATAGTGAGGGGTGGCCTGACTTCAATGGACAAAGGACAGTCTGAAGCTTCGAGGGCGCTGGGGCTTTCGTGGTTTCAAACCATGAGGTTGATAATCCTTCCCCAGGTGTTCAAGAAGATACTACCACCGTTGATAAGTCAATTCTCTTATCTCATAAAGGATACAAGTCTGGCCGCGGTCCTCGTGATACCGGAACTCACATACACGGCCAGGAAGATAGCGGCGAGAACTTATATGCCCTTCGAGTCTTTCGGGATACCGATGCTAATGTACTTCGGTATTTATCTTATACTAGCGCTCTTGAGCCATCTTATCGGCGGCAAGAAAGAACCAGCACGTAGCGCGAGGCGCTGGTTCGGCTTCGGGAAGGTGGTATGATGCAGGATATATCGCTCATACAGCAGGTTTATAGGCTAGGCATAGCCTTTTTGAGTAACCTGGCCTTTCTGCCCTTCGTTCTCGCCATAGGAATAGTGCTGGGAATAGTGATAGCCTTTGTGAGGTTTCACAGAATACCCGTATTATCGCAAGTCCTGGCCGTACTGGTCGAGATAGTCAGAGGCTCTCCCTTCCTGATAATCGTTTACGCCATTTACTTCGCACTGCCATATGTCGGAATCGAACTGGGAGCCTTCCAAACAGGAATCGTGGTTCTTTCTATAACGGCGACCGCTTACCTCTCCGAGGTTTTCAGAAGCGGCCTTGTAGCTATGGACAAAGGGCAGTTCGAAGCTGCCGAAGCGCTAGGCATGAGCTACTTTCAGAAAGTGACTCTCATAATACTGCCGCAGATAATCAAGACGACGATGCCCTCGATTGTCGGTCAGATAGTTATGACGATAAAGGACACGTCTATCGTCTCGCTGGTAGGGATGGTGGAGATAGTCAGGACGTCCCGTCAGATCATGCAGCTCACGTTGAATCCGTTCATAGCTTTCTCTATCGTATCGGCTTTCTTCATACTCGTATGCTATCCGTTGATAATCGTTTCGAAAAAACTCGAGGGAGGTAATAACAGATGAGATACCAACTGGAGTGCTCAAAGCTTGAGTTCTTCAGGCCGGATGCTTTTGGTTTCATAAACAAGTTGAAAACACAGCCATCCAAATACCCCATGATCAACCTTTCTATCGGTGCTCCGAACAGACCCACGCCCGCCTGGATAATCGAGGCCATGAAGACGCATCTCGACAATCCGGCTTATCATACGTATCCGCCCCAACACGGCGCTCCCGAGCTCTGCGAAGCGGTGGCTTACTGGTATGGCAAACGCTTTGGAGTCGAGATAGACCCCAAAGACAACGTACTCATCACCGTGGGTATAAAGGAGGCCATATTCAACGCACTGCACTCGCTGGTCAATGCGGGAGACGTCGTCATGGTACCCGATCCCGGCTATCCGACCTACTTCGAGGCCGTTCTTTTCACCGGAGGCAAGTTGTTGACCTACAACAGCGATGCCGAGGCGGACGAGGTTCTGAGCGAGATCGAACACAAGGCCAGACTTCACGGGCCGAAGATCGTCATCGTGAACTACCCATCGAACCCAACGGGCAGAATCGTCGGCCTGGATTTCTATAAGAGTCTCTCGGAAATTGCCTCACGCTACGACTTCGCCGTGATGAGCGATCTGGCGTACTCGGAGATAGCCTTCGACGGATTGACGGTCCACAGTTATCTGCAAGCCCGTCCCGGCCTGGAACTGGGATTCGAATACTTCGCCTTTTCGAAGACCTACAACATGGCCGGCTGGAGGGTAGGCGCCATCGTCGGTGACAAGAGGCTGGTAGATGCGGTAAAACTTTATAAATCAAAAATCGACTCTAACGTCTTCTATCCGATACAACAAGCGGCCGTAACGGCTTTGAAAGAGACGCCCGATTCTTTTTACAGAGAACTGAGCGGTATGTATCAGCAAAGACGCGACGCACTCGTTCATGGACTGAGCGATATAGGTCTGAGATTCTCTCCACCGCAAGGTGCCATGTACACCTGGGTGGAAACCCCTGAAGGCGTAGATCCCTGGTTCTTCACCGAGAAATTATACAAAGAATACGGAATTCTAGTTGTGCCGGGAACGGCGTACGGGCTCAATGGGAGTCACAGGGTGAGAATGGGGCTGGTGCAGGAAACATCTCTCATGGAAGAGGCGGCCCGGAGGCTGGCAGAAGGAGGATTATTGCGATGAGACTTTTAGAAGGTGTAGGTGTCGCTCCACTGACTCCAATGTCGGCCGATGGAATGAAAATAGAGTACGGTGCGATATCCAATTATGTGGATTTTCTCGTGGAGAAGGGCGTGAACGGTATGTTCGTGCTTGGCACCACGGGCGAGGGAACCTCTCTCTGCGTTTCGGAAAGGAAGAAGGCGCTCGAGGCTTTCATAAAGGCCAACGACGATAGAGTGACTATAATATCCCACTGCGGCGCGGCGGTTTTCGAGGATATTATCGACCTCCTTAAGCATTCCAAAGCCTGTGGCGCTCACGCTGCCGCCGTTGTGACTCCATTCTTTTTCAAACACAGTCAAGATGAGCTCTTCGCCTTCTACGATGCCATCGCCACGGAGATGGGGGAGTATCCGCTCTACATATACAACATACCGTCGCTCACAAAAAACTGGATAAGCGTCGATGTGTTGAAGAGGCTTCACCAGAAGCATCCCTGGGTCGTCGGTGTGAAGGACAGCAGCGGTGACTTCGTGTACGCATTGTCAGTGATCCAGAATCTCCCCGGTACGTTCAACACGGTCGTCGGTTGCGATGCTGCCTATTCGGCCGTTCTAATGAACGGAGGGAAAGCCTGCGTATCCGGTCCGGGAGCAGTCTTTCCGGAGTTCTTCGTCAAAGTTCGTGATGCGGTAAGGGCCGGCAAATACGATGAGGCCTTCAAAGCGCAGAAATCCCTCACCAAACTCACGATGGCCATTGGAAACGGCGCCAACATACCTTACATGAAAGCCGTTCTTGAGAAGAGGGGTTTGAGAATGGGCGGAGTGAGGATGCCTCTAAAGCTTTCCACGAGAGAAGAGATAGAGGGTCTCGACCGCGAATTGTTCAAAGTTATGGCCGAGGTTGGAATACAGTTCTAACCTTTCAGCCCGATTTTCTCAAGAATAATAAAACTGGAAGCGACCGGAAGTGAAACCCGGTCGCTTCTTTTTTTTTAGCGTTCTTTGGTAAGGCACTGAACGACTTCTAGAAAAAAGAACCAGTTTTTGGCCGGGAACACATGGACGGCAAATAAATTTTTCACATTCATGCGGACAATAAAGAAAAAATATGAATCATACAAAAGCAAATTGAAGCTATTGTTCTATAAGCACGGAAATTTCCAAAAAAACCCTGATATTACTTCCTAAATAGCCATAATTACGAATCTAATGAAGGCGTAATCAAAATAATTGAAAAGTATATCGGGATATACTTTATTTATTTGCTTGACTTACTTCGAATTATTGTGATAAACTTCATATTAATTTGGTATATGCCCGGAAATGGGGAAATAATTTTGGGATAAAGAAATAATTCCCAAATAGTGCAGGTCAATATTGATAAAACTAATTCGTGATCAGAATTATTTTTAATAAATCAACACGATTTAAGACGTTCTGTGGAACGAACACAGAACCAACTGCAAAAGGGGGCGAAACAAATTGAGTAAGAAATTTCTGGTACTGTTACTTGCAAGCGCCTTGACGTTCGGTGGTCTGCTGTTGGCCGTCGAGAAAGGTGCCATCGCCGACATCATTTACTTCAATGTGAAGATGTCTCAGGAACTCGGCCTCAAGGACGTTTCCGAAGGCTTGACGGACATCTTCATGGAAGGCGTCTCGGCTCCGACGCTTATGGGTATGGATCAGGCTACACGCGAGAAGCTCGATATCTACGCCGTTCCCTCGCTGACCTACTCCCTGTTCATCAATCCGTACCCAAACAAGGCCCCTTACTTCGCTAACATCGCGGGTAAGGATTTCTTCAACGTTATGGCCATCAACGAGATCAGATTCGCTCTCAACGATCTGATCAACAGACAGTACATAGTCGACGAGATCCTCGGCGGAGCCGGTGGTCCAATGATCTCGATGGCTACACCAGGACAACCCGGCACTTACAGGTACGGTCTGGTAGCCAATAAGCTCGGATTAAGTTTCGAGGGAAACGAATCGAGGGCTCTGGAAGCCATCGTCAAGGCTCTTGAGAATGCCTCGAAGCTTTCCGAGAACCAGGGAAGACTGACCCGGAAAGATGGAAAGTGGTACTTCGACAACGAGCCGGTACTTGTGAAATTCGTTATAAGGGCCGACGACCCCAACGTCAGGGTCAAACTTGGCGAATACGTCGCCCTGCAGCTTGAAAAGGCCGGAATTACCGTGGAAAGACTTGTCTGGGAAAGAACAAAGGCTAGCAACACTGTTTACGGAACAGATCCAGCCGAAATGCAGTGGAACCTCTACACCGAAGCATGGTCGGCCGGCGCGACGAGAGCCTTCTGGGAACACATAGCCAGACAGATGTACTCCACCGGTGGAACTTATATGCCCGGACGTGGAAACGCCGATTTCTGGAATTTCAGCAACTTCGAACTAGACGACCTCATAGAAAAGGCTTATACAGGCAACTTCCTCACAGAAGAGGAGTACTGGGATCTCTCCCTCACAGCCGTCGAGATGGGTCTCAAAGACGCCGTAAGACTTTACGTCTGTTATCAGGAAGCCTACTTCACCGCCAACAAAGCGAGAATGGTCGACAGATTCGCCTACGGTCTTGGCGACGGTCTTAACGACTGGTCTCTTAAAACCGCTCTTACTCAGGATAGGGTTCTCTTCGTCACACAGTTCTCCTCGATAGGTTCTCTGTTCATGTCTTCCTGGGATCCGATCGGTCCTGACGGAATGAGCGACACTTACACTTCCAACGTAGTCACGATCCTCTCCGATCCGAGTTCTTTCGAAAGCCCGGCCTCTGCGATCCATACTCCATACAGAGTGAGCTGGAAAGCAGAAGACATAATCACGAAAGTCGAAAGAAATGCCGAGGGTATCGTGGTAGGGACGATCGACGTTCCGGAAAACGCCATAAGGTTCGACAGTGCAACAAAGCAGTGGAAAGAAGTCGGTCCCGGCGTGAAGGCGATGTCGACCGGTACGTACACACTGCTCGGTGGAAAGATGCACAACGGTCAGCCGATAACCGTGAACGATTATCTCTACGCTTACGCATTCACCGACGAATGGATGAGCAAAGACGGAGAAAACGACAAGTACTACGAAGCATCCTATGAGAACTATATGAGAAGCGGGCAAGATACGATTCTTGGCTGGGTTGTGAATGACGACAACACTATCACCACCTACTTCAATTACAACTTCCCGGCCAGCGTGGACAGAACCGCTCAGTGGGGCGCTCCATCGCTCGGCGTTCACAGACAGCCGTTCGTAATCGTTTCCTGGGAAATTTACGAAGCTCTCGCGGAAATCGTCGCCAATGGGAGCAGTTCCGGAACAGTTTATGCCTTCAGGAACGACTCTGCGATAACAGAAGTCGATGTACTGGTACCGAACCATGTCAAGGATATAAGGGCAAAACTGGTTGAACTCAGAGATAAGGGGCATATTCCCAACTCTCTGAAGGGACTCATAACTGCCGAAGAAGCGAAGACCAGATACCAGGCAGCCATAGACTTCATCGACAAGTACGGCCACGCCTATATAAGCAACGGACCGTACTACCTTTCTAAATACGATTCTACGGCCAATTATGCTGAATGTAGGGCCTTCAGGGATCCTTCGTACCCGTACGAATCCACTTACTGGAAGGAATACCTGAGAACCGTGAGATTGTCGATAGATTCCATAGACATCCCAGCGATAATAATGAAGGGAATGGACACGACCGTTCTGGTGAACGTTTCGGAAGTCGCGTATCCATCTGAAGAGGTCTCCAAAGCCTCCAAAGGATCGGTCGTTGTGACGATCATCACACCGAACGGGGAGCTCAACTTCAACGCCGAACTGAAGGAAGAGGGCGTCTTTGAGACGGTCATCAAGGCCGAATCGCTCGAAGGACTCGAGGCCGGTTCTTACAACGTGCTCGCCATTGCTTCGCTGGAAGGTGCTGTGCCGGCTTCATCGGTCACTTCCACCATAATCTACTGATAATACACGACGGCATCCCGAACGGGGATGCCGTTTTTATTGTTGAGGTGGCAAATGTTCTGGAAGTATATCCTTAAAAGGGTCTTCTATGGAATCCTCATCTACATAGTCCTGGTTTTCATCTTCTCGGTGCTCTTCAACAGTGTAATGGAACAGACATTGAGAGCCCAGATTGAAGAGGAAATAAGGGCCGAGATGATGGGACTCGACAGCAGAGGCACACAACAGATACAATCTTTTATAGAGAACAGACGCCTTGAGAAGTATTCTCAATACAGGCTTGATAAACCTATATTCGAAAGAATAATATGGCGAACCTGGTCCACCCTGACCTTGAATTTAGGAAAATCTACGGCGATACGTTCGGCCGCGGGCGATAGAGACGTCTGGGCGATCGTTTCTGAGAAAATCCCGCGAACCCTCCTACTGTTCAGCACGGCGATGTTAGTTGATATTGTTATCGGTGTCTGGTTGGGTCTAAAAAAAGCACAAAAGGCCGGTGGCGTCCTCGACAAGAGTACATCGGTCGGTACAATGGTCGTCTTCGGCATGCCCTCGTGGTGGCTGGGTATGATATTGATCATGTTCTTCGCATATACGGTAAAGATATTCCCCTCGGGTAACTTTCACTCGACACCTCCACCGGAAGGGATCGCATTTTTCTTCGATCTCATTTACCACCTAGCGCTTCCCGTCCTCACGCTGGTCGTTCTAGGCTTCTGGGGAAGGGCCTTCCTCACCAGAAACATAGTCCTGGGAATCCTCCAGGAAGACTACATAATGGCGGCCAGAGCCAGAGGCATACCCGAACGCAAGATCCTCTACGGTCACACGATGAGAACGGCCGCCCCTCCCATAGTCACGATGTCGCTTCTGGCGCTTCTGGCATCGGTTTCCGGAAACATAGTCTTCGAGGGAATCTTCTCATGGCCGGGGATGGGTAACCTCTTCTGGTTCGCCCTTCAGCAGAACGACGTACCGGTACTCATGGGTAATCTCGCCGTTACTACAGGGCTGTACATAGGCGGGCTGGTCATTCTTGATCTCATATACGGGCTTCTCGATCCCAGGATCAAGGTTGGTGGTAAGGCATGAGGTGGACCGATATAAAGGATTCTATAAGAGATTTTTGGAAAGAGTTTCGGAAAGTTAAATCCGGGCTGATCGGATTGGTCCTCCTCGGGTTGTTCCTGTTCGTACTTTTCTTTGAACCGATTCTATTACCTTTTTCCGAAACCAACACGCGCTGGAAAGACATTACTTACTGGGAAGACAACCCGGCCAGCGCGGCTCCCGAGTGGATCAACCTCTTCACTTCAAAGAAACGCGCGGTGTCGCAAGAGCTTGAAGAATCACGGCTAGATGAGAAAAATGCGGGAACTGTGAGGATAATTGAAGAGACTTTCGTGTACGATTACCGGTACGATGTGGCTCCCTCTGACCTGATATTCAAGGCCTCAGGCAGTGGGAACGTCACTGTGATAATGTCAATAGAGAGACCCGATGGTCGGAAGATAGACCTTATGAGAAAACCCATGGAGATTCAAGAAGGCAAAGAACTCCGCATAGCAATCGACAAAACTTCCAAAAACGATGTTCTGAACTTCTTGAAAAAATTGAATGCCCTGAACGGTGTTACAACTCAGACTCTGAAAACCACCGATATAATTTTCTCGAAAATCGAGAACTCCGTTCCCTTCACGCCCGATCCCCTGAAAGGGGAGTACAGAATTCTCGTCTCCATGATCCTTCAGAAAGAGAGCGACCGGATAGATTCGACTTCGATGAAGGTAGCAGGGAGGGTTCAGGGCATACTGGGTACAGACAACTCGAAGAGGGATATCTGGAGCGGGGTGCTGGCCGGAGTGAAATGGGCGCTGCTGATCGGGCTTCTCACGGCGGTCATATCGGTCTCGATCGGCGTGATCTACGGGGTCATGAGCGCGTACCTCGGAGGCTGGAAAGACTCCTTAATGCAGAGGATCTTCGAGATATTCATAAGCGTTCCACTTCTGCCGGTTCTAATAGTCATGGAGCGCGGTCTTCAAGCCCTAGCATATGGGTGATCATACTCATAATGAGTATCTTCTACTGGGTAGGGCCGGTCAAGACCGTCAGGAGCATGGGATTGCAGATAAAGGAAGAGACGTACATAGAGGCATCCAGAGCACTGGGCGCTTCGAACGCCAGAATCATCTTCAAACACATGGTTCCGCTCCTCATTCCTTACGCCTTCGCCTCCATGGCCCTCTATGTACCCGGCGCCATCGTCGTAGAGGCGACTTTGAGTCTCCTGGGGTTGGGCGATCCAACCATAGTCACCTGGGGTCAGATACTGCAGGATGCCCACAGCGGCGGAGCCATGCTGAGCGGCATGTGGTGGTGGGTAGTACCGCCGGGGCTGGCGATAGCGCTTATGGGAATGACCTTTGCGTTTGTAGGGTTCGCGATGGACAAGATACTGAACCCGAAGCTGAAGACGAGGTAAAGAAGATGGAGAAAATACTTAGAGTGGATAACCTGAAGCTTTACTACTACACGAGCAAGGGGATAGTCAAGGCCGTGGACGATATAAGCTTCAGTCTGAAGAAGGGGGAGACGCTGGGACTGGTGGGGGAGTCGGGATGCGGAAAGACCACCACGGGCTTCGCCCTTCTCAAGATGCCAACGCCTCCGGGCAAGATAGTGGGAGGAAGGATAGAGGTTGACGGGCTAGACATAACACCGCTCAGCGAGGGTGAGATGAGGAAGAACGTTCGCTGGGAGAAGATATCCATGGTCTTCCAGGGAGCGATGAACACGCTCACGCCCGTTTACACCATAGGCAAACAGATGATGGAGACTCTCCAGGAGCACAGGCAGATGGAGAGAGAGGAGGCCAGGAAGAGGATAGAGAAGTACCTCAACCTGGTGGGACTATCCGGAGAAGTGGTGAAGAGATACCCTCACGAACTTTCCGGGGGGATGAAACAGAGGATAGCGATAGCGACCGCGCTCTTCCTGGAGCCGAGGGTTATCATCTGCGACGAACCGACGACGGCGCTGGACGTGATAGTGCAGGCTCAGATAATCAACCTTCTGAAAGACCTGAAGGAGAAGCTCGATCTCTCGTTCATCTTCATAACACACGATCTGGCCACGGAGGCCGAAGTCTCGGACAGGATAGCGGTGATGTACGCCGGAAAGATAGTCGAGATAGGAACGAACGAACAGATATACGGAGAGAAGGGCCCCTGCCACCCTTACACGAGGAACCTTCTGGCGGCCACACCGAGACTGCACGAAAAGGTGAGCACGCTCTCCTTCATTCCCGGAGCACCGCCAGACCTGCTTGAGCCACCGTCGGGCTGCAGATTCCATCCGAGATGTTCCGTTGCGATGGAGAAGTGCGCAAAGGAAGAACCACCGCTGATAGAGATAGAAGAGGAACACATGGTTGCCTGCTGGAGGTGCAAGAGATGAGCGAGAAGATAATAGAAGTGAAAGACCTCCAGAAATGGTTTCCGGTCAGGAGAAACATAAGAGAGTTCTTCAGGGGAGAGCACAGGTATGTGAAGGCGGTAGACGGAGTGAGCTTCTCGATAAAGAGGGGCGAGATATTCGGACTGGTAGGTGAGTCCGGGTGTGGAAAGACGACGACTGGCAAGCTGATAATGAAACTGCTGGAACCGACAGGAGGTACGATGCTCCTGGACGGAAAAGACGTAACACACATAGAGAAAGAAGAACTGAAGAAGTACAGGAGAAACGTGCAGATGATCTTTCAGGACCCGTACGCATCGATGAACCCGCGGTTCAAGATAAGGGACGTGATGGAAGAGCCGCTCATAATACACAAACTTGGAGAGGACAGAGACGAAAGGCTGAAGATGATAGAGAAGGCTTTGAAGGAAGTGAAGCTGAACCCGCCGGAAGAGTTCCTGGTGAGATACCCTCACATGCTCTCTGGAGGGCAGAGGCAGAGGGCTGCGACGGCGAGGACGTTGCTGCTCAACCCGCAGTTGCTGGTGGCCGACGAACCAGTCTCGATGATAGACCTCTCGACGAGGGCGGAGATACTGCACATGATGAAGGAAGTGCAGAGGGATCTGGGACTGACATACCTGTACATAACGCACGATCTGTCGACTGCGAGATACTTCACCGACAGGATAGCGGTGATGTACCTTGGAAAGATAATAGAGATGGGAGAGCCCGACGACGTGATAGACAGGCCGGTGCATCCATACACGAGAGCGCTGATAGCTGCTGTGTGCGAGCCTGTGGCCGGAAAGGTTAACAAGGCGAAGATAGTGCCGATAAAGGGAGAGATCCCCTCTGCCGCGAACATACCCAAGGGATGCAGGTTCCATCCGAGATGTCCCTACGCGGTTGACGAGTGCAGGGAGAAGGAAGAGCCCAAACTGCAAGAGATAGAGAACGGACACTACCACGCCTGCAGAAGATGGAAGGAAGTTCAAGAGGCGGTTTAAGAGCTAGAGCGTTTGATCGCACCAAAATATTCGAGGTAAGAAAGATAGAGATGTGACCGAATTCACGACAGAAGACACGATTAAAATAAAGGGTCAGGGTTCGCAGAGGAGAGGGAGGCCTCTCCTCTCGTTTTCTCAAGATTGCGTAAAACCCGTACCGCGATTATCTCGAGCTGGGCCGATCAAGTTGTTTACGGTCTTGGAGCTTTAACCACCAAAACTCTGAGAGTTTCGCTACCGGTGTTTTTTATTCCATGCGGAATCATTTTCGGACTATCGACTACATCGTTCCTCGAAACTTCGTAACTTTCTTCCCCTATGGTTATAACGCCTTTGCCTTCAAGGACGAGCATGAACACATCGACGGGGGTTCTGTGGGAGGGCAGTTCGGCATCCTTTTCTATTTCTATGACTGCAGCGTGTGCCGACTCCTTGCTGTAGATAACTCTACCCTTAAGCCCCGGTTTGTCAAGAATCAACTTTCCGTTATTTATGCTGCTCCTGTACACGATCTTCACCCCCTAGATTTGTAAATATATACTAATTTATCTGAGCGGAGAGGTCGGTAACATATGTTACGGTCATCGTGTCCCAAGACCCTGAATCGAGGGAGTGCTTGGAAATCCCGGAAGATGCTGTAATATAGAATAATATGGAAATATATCGATCTGGAGGTGGAGGGGTTGATCCATAAAATAGGAAGGGACAGGGTAATATACGAGATGTCTCCCGCTAACTGTCGGGCCATCGAAGTCTCCCCGGGAGACACGATAATCGTCGAGACCGAAGATTGTTTCGGTCATGCGATTGTCTCGGAACTTCAGACGGTGGGCAGCGGTTTCGACTTCTCTCACATAAATCCGGCAACCGGACCAATCGGCGTAAGGGGAGCCTTGCCCGGCGATACTCTGATCGTGAACATAGAAAGCATAGAAGTCGATGAAAAGGGAGTTGTGGAAACCTGCCCCGGTTGGGGCCCGGTTGGAGAGATCGTTAGCGATTGTGTCACCGAGATGGTGCCTATCCGCGACGGTCACGCCTCTTTCAAAGGAACCCGCTTCGCGATTAAACCCATGATAGGAGTCATAGGGACATCGCCCGCAAAGGAATCGGTATCTTGCGGAACGCCCGGCCTTCACGGTGGTAATTTAGATACCAACGATATTTGCGCCGGATCGAAGGTTTTTCTCCCGGTTTTCGTGGAGGGAGCTAACCTCGCGCTGGGCGATGTGCACGCCAGGATGGGCAACGGTGAAATCTGCGGAACGGGAATAGAGATAAGGGCGACCGTCAGGATTAGCATCGAGCTGGATAGAAGCACTATCGACGGTCCGATGGTAGAAAATGATAACGCTTTCTATATGGTGCACAGCGCGAAAACTTTTGAAGAAGCAACCAGGGGAGCGGTTGAAAGGGCCGTCCGCTTCATAGCCGACAGGAAATCGATTTCAAAGTCAGAGGCGTATATGCTGACCAGCATAACGTGCGATCTCACAGTTAGTCAGATCGTCAACCCGTTAGTTACCGTTCGCGTAAAGATACCAAAAGAGATACTTTGATGATATTTAGCTCTCTCCCGTTTAAGTTGAGAAAGTTGCTTCCGCTACTCGGGATAGCGCTGTTCATCGTTTCCGTGGCCGTTCTGATAAGAGAAATTGGGAGATACACTATAAGCGACATAGCCGACAAGATAGGCGCTATCCCCCTGTCCAGGTTTATGATGGCCGTAGTGTTTACGTTCCTCGCTTATGCGAACCTGACACTTTACGACTTGATCTCTTCACTCCATCTGGGTGTGAAAAAGGGTTACGGAAGGACGGCCCTTGTTTCCTTCATCGCTTATACCTTCAGCAAGAACATCGGTTTTACCTTTCTATCCGGCACCAGCGTAAGATTCAGAATGTACGGAAAGTGGAAAGTGGGTTCCGGGAAGATTCTTGGGATAATCGTGTTGA
This sequence comes from Mesotoga infera, assembly GCF_900157305.1. Lineage (NCBI taxonomy): Bacteria > Thermotogati > Thermotogota > Thermotogae > Kosmotogales > Kosmotogaceae > Mesotoga > Mesotoga infera. The sequence continues at coordinate 785,840 of NZ_LS974202.1, read as the reverse complement.
ATTACCTGACTTTCTGGCTGGGTTTCTTCGCGCTCGCCGGAGTTGTCTTCACTCTATGGTATCCGCTAACGCAGGCGGTGATAAGGGTGCCTTTCAACTCTCTTCAGATCCTGGGAGCGGTGGCGATAGCGATTTACTGTCTTTATCTTTTTATAGTGATCATCAGAAAAAAGCCGTTCAGATTCAGAAACCTCAGATTCTCTCTTCCGGGCAAGACTTTCACATTATCACAGACGGCGATTTCCACGATGGACTGGCTTCTTTCGGCCGGGGTTCTTTACTTCCTCCTCCCTCCAGTCCAATATATACCGATCCTGGCCGTCTTTCTGCTTTCACAGTTCGCCGGTCTTTCCAGCCAGGTACCTGGTGGGTTGGGCGTTTTCGAAGCTATGACCCTGGTTATTCTTTCCCCTTCATTAGAGGCGGATGTACTGATTGCCGCTCTCTTACTGTACAGGGTGATTTTCTATCTGATTCCCTTTCTGGTTGCCTTGATACTTTTCGCTCTGGAAGAGTTTCTCTGGAGTCGCCCCGCTCGTCAGTGACTCATGTTGATGAATCAAGCGCTTAAAAGGTTAATTTAAGGGGCTGCCCCCCTTTTTCCTTAATAGAGTCAAGAGCGCCTGCACCATTGATTCGGCCGTCGTTCTCACGACCTCTAGATCGACATCTGGCGATAGGGCGGGCGATGTAACTATCATATTTTCCTCGTCAGTGCAGACTTCTCCTTCCTGGCAATCCCGATGGTTAAATCCTGTTCTCTCTATCGCGATCCTGCCCTCCTCCGATTGACCGGTGACCGTTATCTTCAGATTGTTCGCGATATTTTCGAGCGATTTGGCCAGTAGAACCACCGCGCCGCACATGGCTCCGATGGGTTTGCCCGACCGATTAGAATCCGCTATTATTCTCTGCACAGAGCTGTTGACGCGAAATTCCAGCTCTTCGCTCATGAAGGTCGAAAGATTCTTTAAAACTCCCTTACCACCGGGAATTATCAGTATATCGAAATCTACGTTTTCAACCCCGTCTAGGTCGACTATACCACCGCGGGCCAGCCGTGCCGATTCGATGAGCATGTTCCTCTTCTGTCCGCTCATCTGTGTACTGTCTTCGAGGTGATTTACGACTTCGAATTGATCCTTGTCTATCGACATACATACGGTTTCGACACCGGCTCTATCGAGTGCCAGAAAAAGCATCACCGCCTCCGTTATATCGGTGCCATCTTTCTTTCCACACCCCGAGAGAATGACCCCTGCCCTGTACATGGAGCACCTCCTACCCTTTTAGAATTGGATCAAACGCTGGATCTCATATTTCTTTCATCTTCACAAGAACTCTCCTTCGGATGGCAAAAGATATTACGACAGCCGCTGCCGTTGACAAAAGCGCTATCAGCAAAGCGATCCATATTCCCGGACTGCCAGGTGTTCCTTCCATGATAATCGTTATTGGCATTATGGACCCAAAGCTCAGACCCATGCATATTATCTGGTTCAGTAACACGAACTTGGTTCGCATGAAGGCGTTCGGGTTGTCCATACGATCGGGAGGACTCTCGAGAACTCCCTTTATTCCGAGTAAAGAGGAGGTCACGTATAGTACGAACACGATCGGAACAACTGCAAGATACAAAAACGTAGTGTGCTTCACGAGAATGCTTGTCAGAAGAACTCCAGTGAAAAGAAGTATGCCGAGCAAAACGGGCAGGATAGTCTTGATGAACACTATCCTTTCCAGCGAAAGCGGGAGAGCCTTGGTAGTTTCGATGAAGGGATATTCCCGTCCCATGAGAAAGGCCGACTGGATCGTGGTGAAAATCGTGCTGATGAGAACCATAGTGAAAATGGAGGTCGTGAGATTCTCCGAGATCAAACCGAAGATCAAGCCGAAGATTACCGGATAAAAGAGATAGTAGATGAGCTGTTCGTATCGCCTGTATATTTTTAATTCCCTCCGGATCAGCGCGCTGCCGCGTTTCTCACTGAACACGACGCGTTTTCCTCTACTCCGCGAATAGGATAGGGGCTCGAATTTGAGCGAGCCGGCTATCCTGTAGAAGATGGCTCCGAAAACCGGGATCATCACAACGCTCAGAAGAAGAAAGAGCGGTTCGTTAGAGGCCCTGACACTCCAGGTGAAGAGGTTCGCCGGATTGGCCAGAATCTTCCAGGCGTCCGCCAGTTTCTGGAGATACACCGGTATATTGTCGGCGCTCCTTGGGACGAGCTGCACTATAATGAAAAACATGAATCCGCTGATAATCTGCACAACGAACATCAGCTTCCTGGCCGCGGCTCTGGACATGAATCTTCCAAAAGCGACGGCAATGATCGAGGCCAGGAGGACAGTGTCGATTAGCAGGGCCAGGAGCGCAAGGATTCCGACGATTGGTCTAGAATCGGCCCTCAGGTGATACGAAAGAGCGATCCCGAGAAAGACTGAAAGCGTCAAGCCCTGATAGAACGTGGAGATTGCTATCTGGTAGATAGCTATACTTGTTCTCCTGACGGGCAAAACCAGTAGCATATCGATCTCGCTGTTTCTTATGAAGAGATACGAAGTGGTCGCGGAGAAAGACATTAGAAAGAACAGACCGGAAACGGTGAGAAAGAATCCGGCCATAACAGTGGCGATAGGAGTGCCATCGATCTCGACGCCACGTATCGAGGCAAATACGTTCCACAGAAAGATGCCGATCATGCATGTGAATATGAGAAAAACCATTAGTTGAGGCGAAAAGCCGCCTCTGGTTCCCTTCTTGTTCGGGAAGACGAACAGCCTGTATTTGAAAAGAAGTTTGAGATCGTTCAAGCCACTCACTCCTTCATAGGGCGTTCACTATATCCTGAATGTCTTCGTTCTCTCCGGTGAGCTGGAGGAAGATGTCTTCCAGACTTTCCCTCTCCCCTGCGCCCATAGATTTGCGAATCTCTTCCATAGTTCCCTGAGATATTAGCCTTCCCTTGTTGATGATCCCGATCCTGTCGCACATCTTTTCGGCGATTTCGAGAACGTGCGTGGTCATGAAGATCGTGGAGCCTTCATTTTTGTATTTTTCCAGAAGCATTTTCAATATTTTGGCGCTTCTGGCGTCTAGACCGACGGTCGGCTCGTCGAGAAATATGACTTCGGGCCTTCTCATGAGGACTGAAATCACCATTATCTTCTGTTTCATACCGTGAGACATCTCGGAAATCATCTTCCCAAGATAATCGACTCCGAAAGCCTCGCACAGTTCGCCGACTCTCTTCATGGCCTCTCCCTTTTTTGCTGGAAAAATATCCATTATGAATTCGAGAAACTCCATTCCGGTGAAGTACGAGTAGATTCTGGGCTCGTCGGGAACGACTCCTATCCTGCTCTTGATCTGGAGTTCGTTCGCTGCGAAGTTCATGCCGAGTATCTCCACCTCTCCTGAGGTCGGTTTCAAAGTTCCGGTCAACATCCTGATCGTAGTCGTTTTTCCGGCCCCGTTGGGACCGAGAAACCCATATATCTCTCCGGCTTTCACCTGGAGATCGAGATTATCGACAACTGTTGTCACATCAAAAGTTTTGGTTAATTTCCTGCAGATAATCACAGTCGTTCCCTCCATCGTTCTGAAATTCACTCAAACTACATCAAAGTCTCCGACCTCTGTATATTCTACGTCGTCCGGTCGTAGTTGTGTTCTATCCCGGGAGGTCTAGACAGAAACGAGAATCTTTCAAACAACTCCTTTCAACTCTACCACAGATGATATAATATCCAGAGTTTGCGAGGTGTTGAATGATAAAGCTGGTCTCCTTCGCCACGCTGACTGCAGTCGTGGTAGTCCTGTTTCTTGGTATAGATGGTCTCTATTTCGAACCGTCTCCGGGATCCTTTCTCAGCGAGGATGATCCCGAGCTGATGGCTTTTAGCCGTGTCGCGCGGGAGTTTGGAGACACGGGAACGGTGATGGTGGTGCTGAACTCGTCCGGTCTCTCGCTCGAGAAGTTGAAAGAGGTCACTCAAAAGATCGACGGACTCGACTGGGTCAACACGGTAGCCTCCGTGTTCGATGCCGTCGAGTTGGGAAAGCTAAACCTCCTGACGTTGCAGATACCTAAAACGGAGTATGTCTACCAATCAGGCGAAAAACTGGTTCTGAATATGGATATTCTAAACGATCCCTTCTATAGAGACCTGATAATATCTTCCGATGGCGAGTATTACGGCGTTCTGATAACCGTTGCGAGTGGAAATGAATTCAAGAGCGGTTCAAATATACTCTCACTGAAAGCCACTTTGAAAGAACTGGGTATAAATGAATACAGATTGATAGGCGAGAGTGTAGCCAATTCGACGACCTTCAGGTCGATAATGGACCTGACCTTCGTATATCCACCTTTCATCTTTCTCGCAATCTTCACCGTTTACATGGTCAAATTCAGAAGGATCTCGCTTGCCCTCCTCACGCTCGTTCCTCCTGCAGGAGCCGCCGTTCTGGTCGTCGGGATAATGGGTTTGATCAAGACGCAGATCAACAGCCTCACGGTGATGATACCGTCTTTCATTGTGATAATCGGAAGCGCCTATGGCATGCACTTCCTATCGAGATTCCAGGAAAACTGCGCTAAACAGGAAAACCCTATAAGGCGAACCATTCACGAAGAGAGGGTGCCTATCCTTTTTTCTGCCCTCACAACGATGGCCGGTTTCTCTTCGTACATCCTTCTGGATATGCGGGCGTTCCGTGATATGGGGATACTGGTCTGCGTAGGAATCTTCTCCTCGGCCGTTTTCACGTTGATCATACTTCCAGGACTGGTATCGACTAAATGGTGCGCCAGTGTCGTTCTCACGGCTTCCCCGGTGGAGATCTCGCCGAAGATCAGAAAGGCTTTGATGTGGGTGATTGTGGTGATGTCGGCGATATCACCGTTGTTGATAATGACGATTCCTATGAATATAGATCAATATGCCTTCTTCAAAGAGAATTCCGAGATTCGCAGGAACGCCGAGAAGATGAAAGAGGCCTTTGGCTGGTTAACCAACTACACGCTTATGATCACACCCAAAAGCGGCGGGAAACTGGCCATAACCGGAGAGCAGGCAAGTCAACTGGTCGATTTCCAGAAAGAACTGGAAGCGCTGGAGGGTATATCCAAAGTACTCAGCCCTGTCGATATCTCCCGACAGACCAACATCCCACTGCCTTTACTTATAAGGGTTCTGGACAACACCGGCGTTCTAGGAAGCGCGACCTCGCTTATGATAAGCCAAAGAGCCATGAGGATAAACCTCTTTTCTCCGACCAGCGACAGCCTCAGCGCGGAGAAACTTAAGGACTCTGTGAAAGAGCTGATCGCGAGGTACCCGCTTCTCGACGAAAAATTCGATTTCACCCTCGCCGGTACGACATTGATATGGAAGAGCGTTAACTCGTCGGTGGTGTCCAACCAGATACAGAGCCTGGTGGTCTCTTTCGCACTAATACTCCTTTTGCTTTTCACGATCTTCAAAAGCGTAAAATCCACTTTTATCGCCACTATACCTATCGCGCTGACCACTCTTTTCAACTTCATCTTCATGGCCCTATTCAGAATAAGCCTGAGCATCTCAACGGCCCTTATTTCCGGGATGCTCATGGGTTTGGTGATCGATTACGCGATACACTTCACCATATGGCTCCGAAGATTCGGAGATCCCGAGAGAGCCTATCATCAGACGGCGGCTGCCATATTCACCAACGGATTGAGCCTAATCGCCGGCTTCTCCGTTCTTTTACTGACCCCACTGCTTCTGTACGTGGATGTTGCCAAATTGATGGTGAGCGGACTGGCGGTGGGGATGACATTCACTCTGATTCTCCTCCCGGAGATAGCGGCGAGGCGATGGAAAAAAGACAAACTGCAAGGTGACGCTTAATTCAGGCCCGATGGCCGGTGTCGGAGAGTCCTATGAAGGCGCTGGTAACTCTTTTGCCCGATCGAATAAGCGAAATGGTTCACCTGATATGGCACGAGCTGGAGAGAGATTTCAATTTCCGCTCCGTGCTGGTAACTCCCTATCCCCACTTCACATACTGCGTCGTCGAGGATTCCACCGAAGGGCTCTACGAAAAAATCGAAGCGACTATTGAAAGCGTCGATCCCTTCACCGTCAGGACAGAGTACCTGGGCGTTTTTTCCGGAGAGAGCCCGGTGGTCTATATAGGTATAGCCCGAATTCCCGAATTATCCCGTTTTCACGATGCGCTGTGGAGAAGGTTTTTCGGTCCTGAAAGAGATGCTCAAGATCTGTACGGAATTGCGCACTGGATACCCCATATAACGCTGATTTTCGGCAGGGACCTCAACCGGGAAAACTTCTGCCCGGCGATGGAGAGACTCGTCTTCCGCGATTTTCACCGGGAATTCGAAGTCAACAATCTGGCGATTCTGAGCGGATCGCTCGAAGGTGGCATCGAGATCGAAAAGATATTCTATTTTCGAGGAAAACATACCCCGGACCGATAACTATCCAATCGCCGGTCGTGTTAACCTGTGTCGTCATTTGTTATCATTAGAAATAGGAAGGAGGTATCTTGATGCGAAAATTGAACTGGAGGGAAATCGATCTCAAAGTCACTTTGCCAAGAAAGGTGAAGTCAACTAAATCCATAGATGGACTGGAAGAGTTCATAGGACAGGAGCGCGCTATAAAGGCGCTGGAAACGGGACTTAAGATAAAGGCCAGGGGATACAACATCTTTGTGTCGGGATCGACCAACACCGGAAGAAGGACCTTCGTGAGCCGTTACTTGAAGAAAAAAGCCGAGGGTGGCGAAACGCCCGGCGACTGGATATATGTCTATAACTTCGACGATCCCAGATCGCCCAACTCGATCCCCCTGAAGGCTGGAATGGGGAAGAGCTTTCAGAAAGAAATGGGAGAATTCGTCGAAATAACTATAAACGCGATAAGCGAGAGCTTTCAGAGTGAGGACTACCAGCAGAAAGTGTCTGCCATACAGAGCGAGCAAGCGGAAAACCGATCGAGTTTGCTGAAAGAACTCATAGAAAAAGCCAGAGAAAAAGATTTCACAGTGCAGATAAATCAAACGGGGGTGGCAACGATCCCTCTCTGGAACGGAAAACCTTTGACACAGGAGATATACGAGGCCCTGCCTGAAGAGTACCAGAAAACGATAAGCAAAAAAGGCGAGGAAGTTAGAGAGCTGGTTAATTCCTACATCCTGAGAATGAGCAAAATGGAGAAGGAATACGGGGAGAAGTTCAAAGAGCTGAACCGGGATGTGGCGTCTTTCGCGCTGGAAGGGCATATCAAGGAGATGAAAGACAAGTTCAGCGAGAGCAAAGAGGTCACAGAATTCATCGATAACCTGCGGGGCGACCTTCTGGACAACCTAGGCGTTTTCTTCAGCCAGGAGACAGACGCCAAGAGTTTCTTCGGAAAGAGATACGCCATCAATCTCTTCGTTGACAATTCCGGTATAAAGGGCAAGCCCATCGTCGAAGTGACTAACGCGAATTACTCGAGTCTCTTTGGAAGGATAGAGTACCTGGCAAGGATGGGAATGCTGGACACAGACCACTCGATGATCCGCTCCGGGGCGATCCACCGTTCCAACGGAGGTTACCTTGTGCTCGACGCCAAGAGCGTTTTGAGCGAGCCATACGTCTGGCAGACATTGAAGCAGCTTCTCTTCTCCGGTTCGGAAGTCATCGAAAATCTGGAACACAAAATTGGATTGCTCTCGACAGTCAGTCTGAAACCCGAACCGATTCCGCTGGACATCAAGATCATAATGATAGGCGAACCCTGGATATACAGCATGTTGAGCACCATGGACACTGATTTCAAGAAGCTGTTCAAGATAAAGGCCGAATTCGACTGGGAGATGCGATTCGACGGTGACACGGTGGGGAAACTCTGCGGATTGATCTGTTCCATCGCTCGCGAAAATTCGCTCATGGATTTCGACAGGGATGCGGTGAAGGAAGTAATAAAGAAAGCGATAATACTTTCGGGAAACAGGAAGAAGGTTTCAACCCAGTTTGGAGCCCTTAAACAGCTTCTACTGGAGAGTTCGGCCATTGCAGAGATCAATGGCGGAGATATGGTCTCGGCCGGAGATGTTACTCGGGCCTGGGAAGAGATGAAGACGAGGGTTTCTCTGTACCAGGATAAAGTGAAGGAGATGTTCGCCGACTCCACGCTTCTCGTTCAAACCGAAGGCGAGCTGATCGGAGAGATAAATGGTTTGACGGTGGTACAGACTGAAGATCTATCGTTCGGAATACCGGTCAAAATAACCGCCAAGGTCGGTCCGGGGAACAGTGGCATAGTGGACATTCAGAAAGAATCGGAACTGAGCGGCAATATCCACGACAAGGCCGGCCTCACAATTCAGGGGTACATGAACTCGAAATATGCGCGGGAATTTCCCCTCAGCCTGAACGGATCGATCAGCTTCGAGCAGGTGTATTCGGTGGTCGATGGAGACAGCGCTTCCGTGGCCGAAACCATCGCTTTCCTTTCGGCGATTGCGGAGGTTCCCATAAAGCAATCGATAGCCGTTACGGGCTCGATAAATCAGAGCGGAAGAATTCAACCCGTCGGAGGAGTCCAGTTCAAAGTGGAAGGCTTTTACGAGCTCTGCAAGTTGAAGGGTCTCAACGGGAAACAGGGGGTGGCGATCCCCGAAACCAATTTCGACAATCTCGTTTTGCCCGATGAAATCGTTCAGGCCATAAAGAGTGGCAGGTTCAACATCTGGACTGTTGAAACCGTGGACGAGGCTATCGAGCTTTTGACCGGCCTGAAAGCGGGCCAACCCGACGGCAACGGGAAATATCCCGAAGGCACGTTCAACAACCTGGTTATGCAGAGGTTGGAGAGGTTCTATGAGATCTCGATACAGGAGAAGAAATAGCGACAGAGCTGGAAACGAGAAGAGGTCAGGAGCCGTCCTTGGAAGGTAAAAAGAGTGGTTCCGGCGCGATGCGCCCAAGTTCTTCGTTCTTAGTTAAGGAGCGCGAGAAGAGGAGAGAGGAAGAGAGAGGAGAGAACGGGAAGAGCGGAACCAGAGGTGAGAGGGTAGAGGTGTAAGGCGAGAAGAGCGGGATTTTGATCTTCTTACCTCTGACCTCATTCCTCTTACCTCTGTTTAGAGACGTACGAGAAGAGGAGAGAGGGCGAGACACGAGCAGCGGGTCTCGGGTTTCGGGTCTAGGGTCTAGAACGCGAAAAACGCGGTTTTTCGCGGTCTTTGCTCCTTTTCGTCATGCCGGACTCACTTGATGTCATTCTGAGCTTGACTCAGAATCACATTCTTCCTCCTCCCCGTCATGCCGGACTTGATCCGGCATCCTGGTCCTTCGAAAGAGTAAAAGAACGAGATCCCGTATAAGAGCATTACGGGATGACAGGATGGGAGCACTACGGGATGACACGGGATGACAGCCCCCTCACGTCATCCTGACGTGCTCCCAGTCAGGATCCCGGTCTTCGCAAAAAACGGGACAGACATGAAGAGATTTGTCAGTCCCCATTTTCGCTCTCCCCTTCTCGTGAGCGAAGTGAATTCTCGACGCTCTTTCTTGACTCTTACCAACAACCGATCATATAGTTTTGTATATAGTACTTTTCCCCTATTTTAATTGTATGCTTTATTACCTCCAAGTGTGTTAATAACCTTGATGTAGGATTCTCGGCAATGATAAAATTCACCTGTCGCATGATCATAATTGAACCTGTTCGCCTGTTTTCAAAAGTTCATACCCATTATTCTTAATACTATTAATTTAATGGCCGGTTTTTACCGACCAGATTTTTTGTGTTATTCTGGAGGTGAAAAATGTCAAGTAGTTCCAGATTTACAAGGAGCAGTATTGGAAAGTCTAATCCGCTCTTTTCTCAGACTAGAACTACCATCGAGACTGCCTTTTACGGCAACAATGTTTCAACGGTTATCTCTCCCTGTGAAGCTTACAAACTGGCGAAGAGTTCGGCCGGCACGATCGTGACCGATATGCCCGTCTACAAACCGGAAAAACTCGGCCTTGAGCCCGACTCGAAGGTGCTCCTGTTCAACGATGGCGCCGTTACAGGTCGTTGCGCTTCTGCAAGACGGATCCTCGGTGAACCGGGAGTGAGCGAGGCGGATTATTGTGCAAAAATAAGAGAGGCCATATACAACACCAGAAAGAAGAAGATGTACCATGTACAGGGTTATATCGGTCTTGATCAGGATTTCATGATCAAGGCACATCTCCTCGTTCCGGAGGATTACGAAAATATCATGTACAATTGGCTTTTGAATTTTCAGCCTATGAACGAGTTCTACAACGAGATGTACGAGAATTCGAAAAAGTTCGACGACGAGGGTGAGATATTCGTCTTCTCCGATCCCGACTGGCAACATCCGGAGCATCCCCTCGGGCTCAGTTTCTTCGATCCCGAACACAACTGCGCCGCCATTCTCGGTATGCGCTATTTCGGAGAATTCAAGAAAGGGACTCTGACGCTGGCCTGGGGTTGCGCCAACAGACAGGGCTTCGCGGCCTGTCATGGCGGTCAAAAGAGGTACAATTTATCCGATAGAAAATATGTCGTAAGCTTTTTCGGGCTCTCAGGATCGGGCAAATCGACACTGACCCATGCAAAGCACGGAGGGAAGTACGATGTAACCATACTTCACGACGACGCGTTCGTTATCTCCTCGAAAAATGGCTCTTCGGTCGCGCTCGAGCCTTCGTATTTCGACAAGACCTCCGATTATCCACTTTGCAGTGATGACAACAGGTACCTTCTCTCAGTTCAAAACGTCGGGGCAACACAGGACGAAAACGGTAATATAGTGATCGTTTCCGAAGATATTCGCAACGGAAACGGCAGGGCCATTAAATCCAGGCTATGGTCCCCCAACAGGGTCGATAAATTCGACGAACCGGTCGATACTATCGTGTGGCTAATGAAAGACCCTTCGATACCACCCGTCGTAAAAATCGAAGATCCAGTTCTTTCTTCGGCCATGGGAGCCACTCTAGCCACAAAAAGGACCTCGGCCGAGAGGCTCGCGCCCGGGGTAGATCCCAACGCTCTGGTTATAGAGCCTTACGCCAACCCGTTCAGAACTTATCCTCTATCGGATGATTTCAAAAGATTTCTCGAATTATTCAAGAAGAGGAAAATCGATTGCTACATATTCAATACCGGGCATTTTGGAGAGAGGAAGATTCCCAAAGAGTTGACCCTCAATATACTGGAGAGCATAGTCGAGGGTAAGGCCCGGTTCAAGAAGTGGGAACCTTTCGAAGAGTTGCAGATAATGGAACTGGACGGCTTCACTCCAGATACCAGCGACGAAGATTACATGAAACTTCTTAGAGACAGACTCGTTGACAGATTCAACTTCATTAAGAGTCGGGAAACCGAAAGAGGTGGCTTCGACAGACTGCCCAGCGAGGCCGCTGAAGTCTTCGCAAAGCTCATCGAAAGGCTCAGATACTGACGAATATCGGTAAAGGCCGCCTTCGGGTGGCCTTTTATTGTCCTTTGCTGATGATCTGGCCTTGGTTGGCAATTATATCTAATGTAGAATATTGTTTGTACGGCAAAATTCCGCCCTTTCGAAGCGGGTAAGTGGCGTTCAATAAAAAATGATTGGATTGAAGAAGGTTCTGTATGGCCGTTCCCGTCGTTCTTGAAGAGTTCATAAATAGATTCAAAGGCTGGATTTCCGGTGCCAGCGATCTGACGGAGCTGGTGGGAGCTCTCTCTTCTCTCACGGTCTACACAATCGTAGCTTTCGTGGTGATAGGCCTTTCGCTTCTGATATTTGGAAGGAAACTCTTCGCGATTTTCTATGCCGTACTCTGGACAGTCATCGGATCTCATGTCGGTTATCTCTGGGGACAGGGAATGGAGACGCTGTACACGGTCGAGCTCATGATCCTTATCGGGATCCTTCTGCCGCTTGTGGCGATCAAGGCTAGAGAAATCTTCGTCTTTACGATGGTTCTCTTGGGAACGGGTTTTTTCGCAACGTATATCACCCAAAGCCTGGGCGCTTTTCAGAGTCTGACGATTCTCGATCCACCCTTCGTTCTGGCGGGCTGTCTTTTCGGCTGGCTGGCGGTTAAGTTCATGGATTACGTAATGATTGTATCTACCTCGTTGGTGGGAGCCTTTCTGTTGATGCTCGCGGTGAGTTATTTTTTCAGAGATATCACCGATCTTTTAACCATGCTGCTGGTCTTTCTTGCGACGTCTCTGTTCGGTATATTCCTTCAAATGGACATATATCTGAGAAATAAGAAGGGCCATAAGAAAAAGAAAACCGTATCGAAAGGAGCGAAGTGATGATAAGAAGAATCCTTTCCGGCAGGATGGAAGAGAACTGCTATCTGATCGAAGAAGAAAACGGGACAGTAGTTATAGATCCGGGAATAGGTACTGCCGACCGGATAATCGATTTTGTGGGAGACAAAAAACTCTCGATCCTTATAACGCATGGACATGCCGATCATATCTTCGATATTGACAGGTTAAAGTACGATCGAATCTTCGTCCATCCGCTCGACAGAGAGAGACTCCTCGACGCTGAAAAGAGCCTTCTGAATTTCTTTGGAAGGGGCCCTCTTAGGATAGACGAATCGGCCATCGTGGATTGCCTGCAAATCGGCGAAAAGTGGAGAGTGATACACACTCCCGGGCACACCCCCGGCTCGTGCTGCTATCTGTACGACGGCGGAATACTTTTCACCGGAGATACAGTCTTCATGGAATCCATAGGCAGAACCGATCTCCCCGGCGGTTCCGAAGACGCGATGATCGACAGCCTACGTCTGCTTAAGGAGATCTTCGAGAACGGACCGGACCTGAAGGTGTTTCCCGGTCACGGCCCCGGGACAGACGCCCGTGAAATTCTGATCGACAATCCTTTCTTCAGATAAATCAGACAAATCCGGGCCTCTTGAAGTTCTTGGCCTTCAATTCCTGAAGCTCCCTGTTTTTCTTCTCCCAGTATCTCCTGTTGAAAAAACCGGCTTCTATGGGACTCCCCTGGAGCAGGGAAGCCATTTTTTTCGCGATTTTCCAGCCCGTATCGAAGGCCTGGGCGGTGATATCGCGGTGCTCCAGGGAATCTTTGTGCAGGATCAACTCCTCTTCGAACGGTAAACAGTACTGCTCCCACAACTGTCTGGCTTTCTCATAACGGGTCACAGCCATACGGTGGAAGACCTCCCAGTTGCCCCAATGATTGAGCGCATCAGCTTCCTTCTCGAAGGGCAGGGTCGAGGAATCGGAATCGAACCAGACGGGTTTATAGAAAGAAAGACAGGGCGCACTGGTATTGGTTAACCAGACTTCGATCTTCTCACCGAGAACCACGACCATGGAGCCGGTAGTCTGTGAACTCACCAACCCGGTGCCGGCGTGCATACAGATATTCTTCATGGAACCGAAGAGCCGCGATCCGCCGTGGTCCCTCAGTATTTCGAAAGTCTTTTTCAAATCTAAATCTTTCTCTCCCACAAGATTCATCGTTCGTCTCCGGCGGGCCTCTCCACCGGAGAGCCATGAAAAGAACTTCTTCTCGTAGCATTTCTTGAAGCCGAAATCTTCGGCCCTTTTGCACCAGCCCTTTTCCAGTGCGTTGCCGACGGTTTCCGGATGTTGCAATTCCCCGGTACCCGCAATAGTCAGACAATTGGAGATCGACGCGCAGTCTTTCACCCGCTCTGCGGTCCAGTATCTGTCGGAAGTCTCCAGAACCCAGGCGGTTTCCCTGTCGGCCACTATGTAGGAGTTGTGGTAGAAGATAGCTTTCGTGTAACCTGCACTTTCGCCCTGGCCGTACCTCTGTATGAGATCGGTGATAACCGTTACGGCCTGTTCGGCGCTTTCCGATCTTTCCAGGGCGATTCTGAGAATGTCCATCCCCAGTAACCCTTGCCTGCTGACCATCTCTCTGGTGAAGATCGCCTCGTTGCCGATTGCCACGCCGTTTTCGTTCACTCCCATCTCACCGCCCCACATCCATGAAGGCTTGGAGATGAGCACCGCGTAGGTTTTTTCGACCTGCTTTATCTTCTGGGAGGTTGTATAGAGCTCCTTGCTGTCGCATTCCATCCGGGGATAGAAGAAGACGTATTGGGGTTCATTCGGCTCTCTATCACTGTTTTTGGCGAAAATCGTTCTGCCGTCAAGCGTGGAGTTTCCCAGAGCCACAAAGGTATCACACATCTTACCCTCCTTTCAAGGATTCATGAAAGCGTACCTGATCTGACCGAAAAACTCGTGAATCGCGGCAAGGTTTGCGTTCAAAGCGTCTCTGGAAGGAAGAATATCCACAAATCCAAAGTCCGTATGGTCATACAGGTAATCGGTAGGATATGGTGTAACGGTCAGGCCGAATTTCTCGAAGGATTTCACAGCCCTCTTCATATGTACGGCAGACGTGACGAGGATCACACTCTTCCAGCCGCTTTGTGAGCAAAGTCTGGCGGTATATTCCGCGTTCTCCCAGGTGTTTCTCGCCTGCGGTTCCACCAGAATTCTGGAGGTGCTAACTCCCTGCCCGAGCAACCAGTCCCTCATCAGCTCGGCCACCGGTAGAGTGTTCCTTCCGGGCACGAATGATCCGGAGACTATTATCGGCAGCTTGGTTTGAAGGTGGAGTTTCAAAGCCGCGCTCAGCCGGGCCACGCTGTGATTGTCCAGCACCTGGCCAGCTGGAGTTATGACCACTCCGCCGCTGAGAACAACTATAACCTGACCGCTCACCGATTTTGGTACCGGGTACTCTTTTTCGAGCGGTCGCAGATAGAGGTACGTTCCCAGCCCTGTTGAAAGAAGATATCCAAAGATAGTGAGAACCAGCAGAACGATTCCGGCGGCCTTTATCCCGCGGGCATCTTTTTTTCTAAGAAGAGTCAGCGCTAAGATCAGTAGGATGAGGATAATTAGGCCAGGCGGTGTCAATATTGAGGAAAGTATCTTCTCGATATAGAACAATCTCATCACCCTCGCTTTCCAGAGGTCCTTCCTCCGGTAAGTGCTATCATGCCCTGCAAGTTGTCGGTTATGACAATATCGATTTCGCCCTCCAACTTGAGCAGTAAATCGGGGTCGTCCAGAGTCCAAAGAGCTACGGCAATTCCCGTCTTTCGAAGGAGTTTTATGAATTCCACGCTTTTTTTGAAACCCACTTCCTCGAACATTTGAACTGGAAGATTCATCGAGTAAGGCTTATAGACGGACAACAACTCCCCAAAATAAGACATGGGGTCTTTGCCTCTGGCATCTTCCCCGATCAGAAGACCGATCTTCGCATCGTTGCACTGTTTGCGGATTTCAAGCAGGCAGCCGTGATGAAAAGATGAAAATAGCGTTCTATCGAGAGCGTTGAAGCTCCGGACCAACGGAACAGCCAGAGGAGCCGCCAGAGGATCCTTTATCTCTACATTTATAAAGGCCGTGTCGGGAAGTTCCAGATAGACCTTTTCGAGAGTCGTCAACTTCTCCGGAGAAAACAGCCCTTTCTTTTTCAATACTCTGTAACTACTTTCAGGAACCGTAATATCGACACCGAGGGTTCTGTTGAGATCACGGTCGTGTGTCACCACCAGAACTCCATCTCTGGTCGAGTGAACATCGAGCTCCACGCCGTCGGCGCCTATCTGAATCGCCCTCACGAGTGAAAGAAGAGAGTTCTCCCCTTCTCCTGTTCCCATTCCCCTGTGCCCCAGCAAGAGTGGTCTCTTTTCCATGTGTTGGTTGTCCTCCAGTTATCCGGATTGGGGATTGTGTACGCTTTCAACCGCATCCCTATTCCGGCAGGTCTTTATACAGACAATTATAGCAGCTTATTTTGTCTGTTCGGGAGTATGCACCGGTATGCTGGTCTTCTTCCTGAAGACCGGAATACTTATAATTGTAATGCTCAGTAAATGGAGGCGATATCTTGGAAAGAATCGTAGAACATCCTCTTCTCAAATTCGAAAGAGGTAAGAAGATCGTTTTTTATTTCGAAGACGTTCAAATGCAAGCGTACGAAGGCGAGTCCATAGCGGCCGCTCTTCACGCTAACGGTGTGAGAATGTTGCGAATTACCCCCAAAGGTTCAAGACCTCAGGGGCTGTTCTGCGCAATCGGCAAATGTTCTTCATGCCTGATGGAAGTCGATGGAAAAGCCAACGTAAGAACTTGCATCACTCCGGTGAAGGAGGGTATGAGAGTTCGAAAGCAGAAAGGCAGAGGTGAGAAAAGTGAGTAATCCCGACCTTCTCGTCCTGGGCGGAGGACCGGCCGGACTTTGCGGCGCCATAGAAGCGGCTCGCGAAGGGTTGAGAGTGCTGGTGGTGGACGAGGGTATTTCGCCCGGAGGACAGCTGGTGAAACAGACCCATAAGTTCTTCGGAAGCGAAAACTTCTATGCCTCGACCAGGGGAATGGAAATAGCCGTTAAGCTGTTGAAGGAGCTGTCTCTTTACTCACGGGCAACCATAGCTAGCGAGTCATCGGTTCTTGCTATCTATCCCGACGGCGTGCCCGTTCTTGACAGACGAAGCGACAGTACCACTCTCTACAATCCTGCGCGACTTCTTGTGGCTACGGGAGCTTCGGAGAGATTTCTGCAGTTCGACAACAACGATCTTCCCGGAGTTTACGGGGCGGGTGCCGTCCAGACCCTGATGAATCAGTTCGGAATCCTTCCCGGAAAGAGTGTGCTCATGATCGGCTCTGGAAATATCGGATTGATCGTTTCTTACCAGTTGGCCCAGGCCGGAGTCGAAGTCAAAGCGATACTGGAGGCTTCCAGTCGAATAGGTGGTTACCGTGTGCACGCGGACAAAGTAAAACGACTGGGCATTCCCGTTCTCCTGAACCATACCATCCTCAAGGCGATCGGCGAGGAGTCGGTGAAAGGCGCGCTGATAACGGCCCTGGACGACCGTTGGAAACCTGTACCGGGAACGGAGAGAGAATTGGTGATCGACACCATCTGTATCGCCGTGGGACTCACGCCATCGGCCGAGCTGGTAGCTCAGGCAGGAGGACAGCTGAAATACATACCCGAACTCGGAGGTTACGTTCCTCTACATGACGGGGATATGAGAACGACGATAGATAGAGTCTTCGTGGCCGGAGACGTTTCGGGTATTGAGGAAGCGACGACCGCGATGATAGAAGGCAGGATCGCCGGTCTGAACATAGTGAAAGACATAAAGGGAGAGTGTGACGAAACACGTCTGACAGATCTCAAAGAGACTCTGAATAGGTTCCGGTGCGGGCCGACATCTTCTAAAATACGTTCCGGCCTTGAAAAGATGAACCTGGCGACACGAGCGGCCAGGTATGTAGAGGGCGAAGTGAACAGACCCGAAGAGTTCAGGGGAAAGTTGAGACCGATAATCGAATGCTTCGAAGCTATACCGTGCAACCCCTGCGAAACGAGTTGCCCGGTCGGAGCGATAAAGATCGGAGCGAATATAAACGATGTGCCTGTGATAGATTATTCGAGATGTACGGGCTGTGGTGTCTGCGCTACCAAGTGCCCGGGTCTTGCCATATTCATGTATCAGGAGAGGGAGGATGGAATGGCTCTGGTGGGAATCCCCTACGAATTTCTCCCCGTTCCAGAGAGAGGCCAGACGGTTTACGCAATCGGAAGAAACGGCGAAGTGCTCTGCACGGCAAGGGTCGATCGTATCACCAGATCGGCAAACAAAACGAACATAGTTTATCTGACCGTTCCCGAAGAGCTGGGCAGAGATGTTCGCCACATACACGTAACGAACAGAGAAGAAAGCTCACTGGTCTGTCGCTGCGAAGAGATAACGGTTGAACAGGTCAAGAAGGCCATAAGAGAGGGCTATGTAGATTTCGAAGAGCTGCGGAGGTATCTGAGGGTGAGCATGGGGCCCTGCGGAGGCAGAACCTGTCGTCTGAACACACTAATGATCCTTTCAGGCGAGACGGGATTGCCGGTAGAAAAATTATCTCCTGGAACCCTCAGGCCGCCGGTGATTCCGGTGAGTTTCGGAGCGATCGAAAGAAACGTAAAGGTGAACGAAGATGAAAAATAAGGCGCGCGTAACGATAATCGGTGGCGGCGTCGTCGGCTCTGCCACTGCCTACTATTTGGCTAAAAACGGACTCACAGATGTGGTACTTCTCGAAAGAGATTACCTCTCTTCCGGCTCTACCGGAAGGTGCGGCGGGGGGATCAGGCAGCAGTGGTCGGAAAGAATGAACGTCCGGCTGGCCATGAGAAGCGTCGAACACTTCAAAAACTTCGAGAAAGAAGTCGGACTGGACATCGAATACTTTCAGGGAGGTTACCTGCTTCTAGCGTACAACGAAGAGGAGGAGGCGCTCTTTAAGAAGAATGTCGCCATGCAGCAGGAAGAGGGACTCGATGTCGTCCTGCTCTCACGGGAAGAGACGACCAGGAAATTTCCCTTCATGAACCTTGAAGGTCTGAAACTGTCGGCGTACTGTCCGAGCGACGGCCACGCCAATCCCCATCTGACTACCTTCGGCTATGCCAGGGCCGCCGAGAAAATGGGTGTAGAGGTAGTGACTCATACACAAGCAAAGAGAGTGCTGTTAGAGAACGGCAAGATCAAGACCGTCGTTACGGACAGGGGAGAGATCGAGACGGGGATTGTGGTCAACGCCGCGGGCGGGTACTCGCACCAGGTGGGAGAAATGGTCGGACTAAACCTTCCAACCGAATCCTACAGACATCAGATATTCGTCACCGAACCTCTGGAGCACATTCTCGACCCTCTGGTCATAAGCTTCGTGAACAATTTCTATATAAGGCAAACCGAATCGGGAAATTTCATCATGGGTCAGGGTGACAGGGACGAGCTTCCGGGATTGGAAATAACACCGACCTGGAAGTTCCTCAAGGAGATGTCTGACAAAATGCCGCGGTTCTTTCCGTTTCTTAGGGATGTGAGGATCCTGAGACACTGGGCCGGACTCTACAATATGTCCCCCGATGCGCAACCGATAATAGACAGGTCGAACGAAGTGGAGGACTTCTACTTTGCGATAGGCTTCTCGGGCCACGGTTTCATGCTCGCGCCGGCGGTCGGAGAGGCCCTGGCCGAATGGATAGTCTTTGGCGAGCCCAGGAGCGTGGATATATCCAACCTGAGCCTGCAGAGATTCGAGCGTGGCTTCACCAGAGAGAAAAACGTAGTATAGGAGGTAAGAAATGCTGGAAGCAACCAACCATATGGTAATACCGCCGTTCCGTAACGAATCTTACATCGATCCCTCCGACCCGGGTGTGAGAGAGAAGATGCGGAGCGCGATAGAAGCGTTGAGGTCGGAAAGCAAGGAGTACGATTTAATGGTCGGAGGAGAGCCCATCTCAACCGAGAAGAGGATCCTCTCGCGCAACCCTGCCAACCCCGAAGAGATCGTTGGCAGAGTCTCTAGTGCCAACATGGGTATAGTCGATAAAGCGCTGAATTGCGCTTATAAAGCGTTCGAAAGTTGGAGCATGTTGCCGGCTTACGAAAGGGTCAAACCCTTCCTGAGGGCGGCGGAAATCATGCGTCAGAAGCGCTTTGAACTCGACGCCACGATGATACTGGAAGTTGGGAAGAGCTGGATAGAAGCCGACGCCGATCTCGCAGAGGCGATAGATTTCCTCGAGTTCTACAGCCGCGAGGCGCTACGCTATGACGAACCCCAACCGGTCGTTCAGGTTCCGGGAGAGTACAATCTGTTGCGGTACATACCACTTGGTGTCGGAGCGGTGATTCCACCCTGGAACTTTCCCTGTGCCATAATGGTCGGCATGACCACTGCCGCGGCCGTTTCCGGAAACTGCGTGCTGCTAAAGCCGGCATCGGATTCGCCGGTTATTGCCGCAAAATTCGTACAGATACTGAAGGAAGCCGGTCTGCCCGATGGTGTCGTAAACTTCATTCCCGGCTCCGGCGGAGAGATAGGCGATTACATAGTTGAAAATCCGGCCATCCGTTTCGTATCCTTCACCGGATCGAAAGAGGTCGGCCTGAGGATAAACGAACTGGCCGCCAGGCATCATGTTGGTCAGAAATGGATAAAGAGAGTTGTCCTGGAAATGGGTGGTAAAGACTGCGTCGTCGTTGACGAAAGCGCAGATCTCGAAGCCGCTTCAAATGGCGCCGTGGCGAGCGCATTCGGCTTTCAGGGACAGAAATGCTCTGCCGGGTCAAGGATAATCGTGGTCGAAGACGTTTACGAAAAGATGGTGGCGATGATCAAAGAAAAGACCGAGAAATTGACTGTCGGAGATACCACCGATCCTGACAACTACATGGGTCCGGTAATAAACGAAAACGCCATGAAGAGAATACTCGGCTATATAGATAAAGGAAAGAGCGAGGGAAGACTCCTGACAGGAGGCAAGCGCCTAGACGGGACGGGCTTCTTCATTGAGCCTACGGTTTTCTTCGACGTGCCGCCGGATGCTGTAATAGCGCAGGAGGAGATCTTCGGTCCCGTAACGGCTGTCATAAAGGCGAAAGACTTCGAAGACGCGATGAGAATCGCCAACGGAACGGAGTACGGACTTACCGGCTCTCTCTACAGCAAGAACAGGCATCGAATAGAGAGAGCAAAGGCCATTTTCCACGTGGGTAACCTCTACTTCAACAGGAAATGTACCGGCGCCCTGGTGGGAGTGCAACCCTTCGGAGGTTTCAATATGTCCGGTACCGATTCAAAGGCCGGCGGTAGAGATTATCTTCTGCTCTTCCTCCAGGGAAAGTCGATAAGTGAAAAGATCATACCCTAACCCGGGTACCTGGCCTTACAGTTACCCGTACTCTGTAATTGAGGTTTTCGAACTCTCGATCAAAAATCCCCGCTTGAGTCTTGAGCGGGGATTTATCTGGCAAGTATGTTGAGACTCGCAAAAACACTTATTGTTGGTGACGCGCATCCAGAAGGGCGAGAACCTCGCCGGAGAACTTCTCGAGAGTGACGTTGAATATGTGATCGGCCATGTAGTCAAGGCCCGTTGAATCCCTGTTCACTATTGCCAGAGTCGCGCCGGAAGACTTGGCCATCACTGGGAACTGAGCCGCCGGATAGACTACCAGTGAAGAACCCATCGCCACGAAGAGTTCTGAATCGACCGCAGCCCTTTCGGCCCTTCGAATGGCCTCGGCAGGAAGCATCTCGCCGAAAAAAACTATGTCGGGCTTTATAAGCCCCGAGCAGCTACACAAGGGGATTTCGCTCTCTTCAAGAAGTTTTTCCAGCTCGTCTCTGGAATATCTCCTGTGGCATTTCATGCACGAGAAAGAAGAGACACTCCCATGAAGTTCTATAACATCTTTTGCACCTGCGCGTTGCTGCAGGCCGTCTATGTTCTGGGTTATTATCTCTCCTATCATGCCCTCTCGCTGGAGCCTTGAAAGCATAAAATGAGTGGGGTTGGGATCTCTGTCGGCCATCGTATGTATTCTCTCTCTGGCGATTCTGTAATAAGCGGCGGGGTTGCCCAGAAAGAAATCCAGCTCGAAGACCTCAGGAGAGACTTTGCTGTAAAGCCCACCCGAACTCCTGAAATCGGGGATACCGCTGGCTACGGAGACACCGGCCCCGGTCAGGACGACGGTCTTGCTCGAACTTTTCAGCAGTTCGAAGAAAGAGACCGCTTCATCGGTCGGGGTTTTCACTGGCCGAACCTTATCTTCGGAAAGGGCGTTTTTCCGGTGTTGCTCCATATGAAGATGTTTCCTCCTATCGAGGAGCTCGGTTCCGGCTCCACACTCACAACCTTCGCGCCGGCGGGGATCTCCAGGGTCAGAGACGACTCGACGCCGGTGAGATCGAACTCCATATCGCCCATATCTGTATTCACGATACCTTCTTCAACTGCGGAAAAGCCTGCAATCACTGCGTGCTCGACCACCTTTACCCGGTTTGTACCCAGTACCGTTGCCGTTGACTGAAAATCTTCCACCGTCATGATCCTATTGAAACTCTCGGCGAACTTGGTGATTGACTCCTGAAAATCCGCCTGCTGTTGCTCTTTGGGCTTTTCGTACTGCTCGAGAAATTGAGTCATCTGATTGGGTTTGTTGAAGAGAATCTCCGTCTCTATGTCCAGCGTGGCACGACCTTCATAATCGTATTTATAGTTGCTCGAAGAGGAAAGCGTTTCGATATCCAGCCTGTTGTTGAAGGCCATAAACATATTCACGGCGGTCATACCGACCATGACCACGACGAGAATGATTAGAAGGGTGTTGAATTTCATATATTACCTCCCGATACCTGTTTTTTTATAGTAAACCCTCAAATATGATAACATCATTCTGTGCTAAAATACATTGTAAGAACTTTACCGTACCGGCTTGACCGGACATCGTATAGAGTCAGAGTTTCGGGTTTGGAGGGATTTCAGTGCGGATTCTCAGTGGCATGCGCTCTACCGGCAGACTTCATCTGGGCCATTTTGTAACTCTTGAAAAGTGGAAGGAGCTTCAAGACAGCGGAAACGATTGCTTCTACTTTGTGGCCAACTGGCACGGGTTGACTTCTCATATAGACTCCACGGAAAACTTCAGGGAATGGACGCTGGATATAATCAGGACTTATATAGCGGTCGGGCTCGATCCCGAGAAGTCCGTTCTCTTCATACAATCGGCGATAAAGGAGCACGCCGAGCTCTTCGTATATTTCTCCATGCTGATCCCCGTATCGAGGCTCGAGAGAGTTCCCACCTACAAGGATCAAAAAGAGCAGATCTTGGACAGGGATCTCTCTAGCGGGGGCTTCCTGCTCTACCCTGTCCTGCAGGCTGCCGATATACTCATGTATCTCGCCAATGGCGTTCCCGTGGGAGAGGACCAGATCTATCACGTTGAGTTGACCAGGGAAGTGGCCCGAAAATTCAACAACCAGTTCGGCGAGGTCTTTCCCGAACCGGAGCCGATCCTGGCGAAGGTTCCCAGACTACCGGGCACCGACGGTCGAAAGATGTCCAAAAGCTACAACAACTTCATACTGATAGATACCGACGAGAAGGAACTATGGAAAATGCTGGCTCCAATGATGACCGATCCGGCCAGAAAGCGTAGAACCGACCCCGGCGACCCAGAAAAATGCCCGGTATGGGATTACCACAAAGCCTTCACCACCTCACAGAGCGATAAGGATTGGGTAGTGAACGGTTGTAAAACCGCAAGTATCGGCTGCCTCGACTGTAAAAAGCTGTTGCAGAAAAACCTTGTTACAAGCCTCTCTCCGGTCTGGGAGAAACTGGCTTATCTGAAGGACAACCCCCGGGTGGTCGATAGAATAATAGAGGAAGGCAACTCTAAAGCCCGTGCCATTGCGCAGGAAACTATGCGCAAGGTGTTGCGAGCGACGAAGCTGGGGTGGTAGAAGTGGAGCAGCTGCAGCTGGTCTTCAATTTACCGGAATTTGAGGGACCACTCGACCTGCTACTCTATTTGGCCAAAAAACACCGGGTCGATATTCGTTCGATACCGATAACCTTCATAGCCGACGAATTCATAGCCTACATTAACAAGATGAAATCTCTGGATATGAACATAGCCTCCGATTTCCTGGTCATGGCCTCAACCCTGATGGAAATGAAATCCAAAGCCCTACTTCCAAGGTTGAGCGACAGGGAGGCGGAGGCTTTCGAAAACCAGCAGAAGGAACTCTTCAGAAGGGTCGAAGAGTACCAGGCCGTGAAGGAGCTGTCCAAACGTTTTAGAATAAAGCTCTATGATTCATACAGCTACGAGAGGGCAATGGCGAAGCCCTCAGTTGAAGCTGATAGGAGCGACGAGCTTCCCGACAAGCTCATGGCCGCTTTCAAATCGATACTTAAAGAAACCGCTTTGAGAGACAGAGTGTACACGATAGTCGCCGAAAGCGTGAGGGTCGAAGACAGGATGAAGCAGATAGAGGAGCTTTACGAAAGGATAGAGCTGTACGAATTCTTGAGAGAGCTCGAAAGCAGGTCGGAAATAATAGTTTCCTTTCTCGCCGTCCTTGAGCTTCTAAAACTCAACAGGTACATATTAGAAAGTCCAGACCCTTTGGTAATCAGGAGGCGTTCACTTGAGCGATGAACTCTCCAGAAAAGCCGCTATTGAGGCTCTCATATTCTCGGCCAGGAACGGTATAGAACCCAGGAAGATCGCATCGATCGTGGGAATGAAGCTCAACCAGGTAACGCTCCTTCTGGAAGAGATCGAGAGCGATTACGCCACCTCCGAACACGGAGTGATGATAAAATCCGTCAACGGCAAGTTGAGGTTCTACACCAAGCCCGAGCTGCAAAACTACGTGAGCCAGATATCCACCAGGCCGATAGTCAGTATAACCGACACTCAGATGGAAGCCCTCGCGATCGTCGCGATAAAGGGACCGCTCACCAAGAACGACGTGGAACTGATCAGGGGCCGTTCCACACAGAACCAGCTTCTCGAGTTGTCTAAGATGGGCTTGATCGGCAAGAGGAAATCCAAGCTGCCGGGTCGCCCGTATCTCTACAAAACAACGAAGAAATTTTACGATCTTTTCCAGCTGGAAGATCTTTCCGAAATTGTTCAGGGCCTTTCCCTGGGCGGAGGAGAGAAAGTTGAGACTACAGGAGATACTGTCCCGGCTGACGGGCCTGTCCAGGAGGAAATCGACACAGGCGATACTGGACGGCAGAGTCAGGATTGACGGGAAAGTCGAAAGATACCCCAGACGGGAAATCGATCCCCAGAGCTCGTCGATCGAATTCGACGGCAAGACCCTGGAATTCAAAAAACAGGCCACGGTCGTCTATTTGATCAACAAACCGGCCGGATATCTCAGCGCCATGACCGACGACCGCGGCCGAAAGACTCTCTCGGACCTTATAGCCGGGAAGATACAAGAGCGTGTCTTCCACGTCGGGAGGCTCGACCAGGGGACTTCCGGGCTGTTGATTCTGACCAACGACGGGGAACTGGCTCACTTGGTTTCACACCCCGCTTCGGAGATCGAAAAGGCCTACCTTGTCAAAATACGTGGAAAACTCGACGATATTCAGTTGCAGGCCATCAGAGACGGGATAACTCTTGAGGATGGTTTTACCACCTCGCCCGCCAGAGTTAGTATAGCCAGAAGCGACAGAGATACAACCACTCTGAGATTGATACTTCACGAAGGTCACAAGCGGGAGATAAGAGAGATGTTCAAAGCTCTGGGAAAGAGCGTTGTGAGCCTGGTCAGGGTCTCGATAGGCGGTCTGGACATCTCGATTGTGCCCAGGCCCGGGGAGATCAAAAAGCTAGGAAAAAAGGAAATCGATCTGATAAAACAGGGTTCGAAAAGAAAGAATCAAGGGCGGTAAGAGGAGCGACGGGTTGTGTGCATCTTCACAATCTGCCGACCATCTTCGGGACGTCCAGCACGAAAGCTATTCCCTTCCCCTCCTCTTCGAGTTTTCCCGAATCGACAACGGCCTGGAATATGCCGTCCAGATCGCTTCTCTTCGTGAGTATGAGTATAATTTCCTTCGAAGACTCAACGTTTATATGCAGGAACTTCTTTATTTCGTTGTCGCTAGTACCCCTCCCGAAGCTCACGGTCGCCCCCCTTGCTCCGGCGGCCCGGGCGGCCTTTACTATCTCCTCGGCCCTTCCCCTTTCTACAATCGCGATTATCGCGCAGACATCACTCACAGTATCACTCCTCAGAAGAACCTCATAACGGTGCCTAAAAAGAGAATCGACATAGCCGCACCCATGAAGGCGAAACCGACCAGCCCGAATCCGTTGAGCAGAGGATCACTGCCCTGTATGACCGAAGAAAGGCCTATCGAGATCGCCACGGTTATCGGTATATTGACCGGTCCGGTAGTGGCTGCCGCAACGTCGAAGGCTATGCCCACCATCTCTTTGCTGGAAAGTATCACAAGAACCGTCATTGCAATCAAAAAAGGAACCATTATAGTTTTGATGGAGGTGCCGCTCACGATTTTGAAAACACCCAGAGCCATGCCGAGTCCGAATCCCACCGCCGCGGAGTAAGTGATCGAGGCCGAGGGTATAGTCCCTGTCGAAACTTCTTCAATTTCCAGCGAGGTCGAAGTCAGGGCCGGCTCGACCAGAGTTGCCAGAAAGCCCAGCAAAAAGGCTATGGCTATTATCAGCAGAATGTTGTCAAGAACCACGATACTCCTGCCGAAGGAGCCTCCCAGCGGTATGAGGGAGATCGAGGCTCCTTTGAGAAACAGGAAAAGACCGAATACGCTCATCACGATGCCCAGGAGCAGGCTCTTAAGATCCCCGAGCGGCTTTCTGAAAATTAAAACCTGGAAGATTATCAAAAAGCCTGCAAGAGGAATGACGGAGCGAACGATCATCCACAGGCTCTTTATCATTTCGGCTACTTTCATAGGCGGTAAAACCTCCGATCAAACGACCATGATAGATATCTCTTCTCCTCAATATTTTACCATTCTTCCGTGTAAGAATCGGGCGGCAGGCATGTCAAAATCAAAATTGAATACTTCGAACGGCTCTTTACCGTTCTTGCCGGCTTCATTAGCATAATGTAAAATCAATTAAAGGGGTGAAAATATGATATACAGGCGACTCAAAAATAGCGACGAGAAGATAGCTGCAATCGGTCTGGGAACGTGGGCTATCGGAGGTAGGGAAGGTCCGGACACCTCCAGGGACGGGGAGTACATAGATACCATCGCACGTGCGATAGAGATGGGCTACCATCACATAGACACTGCCGAATATTACGCCGGAGGCCATACTGAAGAGTTGATCGGGGAAGCCATATCGCTTTTCGACAGGAGAGAGCTCTTTCTGGTCTCCAAGGTTTGGCCGACGCACCTGAGAGAGAGAGATCTGCACAGAGCGCTGGACGGTACACTAAAAAGGTTACGCACCGACTATGTCGATATGTATCTGGTTCACTGGCCCAATCCCGACGTGCCTCTGGGCGAGACCATGAAGGCGATGGCAGACGAGGTCAGGGCCGGAAGAACCAGGTTCATCGGCGTTTCGAACTTCGATACAAACCTCCTCAAGAAAGCGATCGCCGTCTCGACGGAACCTATCGTCAACAACCAGGTTCTTTTCAACATCGAGGATCGTCAGGCGATGTATGAGCTTCTTCCATTCTGTCAGAGTGAAGGCATAACCCTCACGGCTTATTCTCCCCTGAAGAGAAATCTTGTGAGTGAATTCACCAGGCAGGCGCTTGAGAGGTTGGCGGAGAAATACTACGCCTCTCCCCAGCAGATAATGCTGGCCTGGCTTCTAGGAAAGGAAGGAGTAATCGTGATACCGAAAGCGGAAAAAATCGATCATCTGAGATCGAACATCGATTCGAAGAACATCGTTCTGACTCCGGAGGACATGAAGATTCTAGACGAATTAAAGGGAGGTGGGCTCGTTTGAAAACGCTCTATGAGGAGTTCAGAAAGGCTCTGGACGAACAGGACAAAGACAGGGCGGTCGAGATCTGTATAAAAGCCATAGATGAGGAAAGGACGGACATTCCCGGTCTTTATCTTCATGTGTTGACTCCCGCCCTGAACGAATGGGACTGTGATTACGAGTCCGACAGGCTCTGCATATGGAACGAACATGTGAGAAGTTCCATAGTCAGAACGGTAATGGAGTGTTGCTACCCCTATATCGCGCGCAAGAAAAGGGAGAGGTTCGGCGACGTAAAAGGCCCCAAGGTTGCCGTCGTCTGCCCGATTGAGGAGTACCACGAAATCGGAGCGAGGATGATCGCCGATATCTTCGCGCTGGCCGGTTACGACGTTACTTTCGCCGGCGCGAACACCCCACAGGATTCCTTTCTAGAGGCCGTTAAGGTTTTAAAGCCACTGTACGTTGCCGTTAGCATATCCAACTACTACAATCTGATAAGCGGGCGGCGCGTCATTTCACAAATCAAGCAGTGGACGCCCCAGTCCAGTATAATCGTTGGGGGAAACGCCTTTAGAAACAACCCAGAATACTGGAAAGAGATCGGCGCCGACATTTATCTCACCGATCCGGTCGAGATTCTGAAGATGGGGGAGCGTGATCTCAAATGAAACTGGCCCTTTCGATAGCCTTCAGATTTCTTTCCTCCAGCAAGGCGCAGACCCTGCTTATAATACTTGGAATCGCCATAGGGGTCTCGGTACAGGTCTTCATAGGATCGCTGATCCAGGGTCTCCAGAAAGATCTGGTCAATACTACCATAGGCAACTCGTCGCAGGTTACCATAACGTCGAATACTCCAGACAGGAAGATAGAGAACTGGCAAGAGATACAGGAAAAGGTGGAGTCCCTCCAGCTACCGACACCCCTGACGGCGCTCTCGGCAAGTGCAGATGTTCCCGTCTTCATAAGCAGCGGCGATCGCACGATTTCCGTCCTCCTAAGAGGGCTTCAGTTCCCGCAGGCCAATTCGATATACGGCATCGATACAAGAATTATTGAAGGGGAGCTTCCCAAAACGGCCGATGAGGTTCTGATCGGTAAGGATCTGAAAGACGAGCTCGGCCTTCAAAAGGGCGGGCAGATAACCGTAATAACCCCCGACAGGTCCATCGAGACTCTAAAAATAGTGGGAGTCTTCGATCTGAAAGTGGCCAGCCTGAACAAGTCATGGCTGATCTCGTCAATAGCGACATCGCAGGGTGTCGGCAAACTTGGAGACTCCGTAACTTCTATCGAGATGCAGGTAGAAGAAGTATTCAAGGCCGACGAAGATGCAACTGCGATAGCATCGGCGCTGGCTGACGCGAAATTTGACGTCACCAACTGGAAGGCGCAGAATGAAGATCTGTTGACAGGTCTCAACGGGCAAAGCGTATCGAGCATAATGATACAGGTCTTTGTGATAATCGCCGTTTCACTTGGAATAGCGAGCGTGCTCGCGATAACCGTTGTCCAGAAATCCAGGCAGATAGGTATTCTGAAGGCGATGGGTTTGAAAGATTCAGTTTCGAGTCAGGTCTTCCTCTTCCAGGGATTGACTCTCGGTATAATCGGCGCGGTCGTCGGTATAGCTTTCGGCTTCCTTCTTATACTTATGTTCAGCACCTTCGCGGTCGGTCCCGACGGCGAGCCGGTCGTCGGTATCTACGTGAACTACGGATTCATCATGCTGTCGGCCTTCATAGCCATCGGCGCTTCCACCATTGCCGCGCTCGTTCCGGCCAGAAGATCGTCGAAACTCAGTCCCGTCGAGGTGATAAGGAATGGCTAACATAATCGAATTGAAAGAAGTAAGAAAGGTGTATGGGACTGTTATCAAGACCGAAGTGCTCCACGGGATCAACCTGACTTTCGAAGAAGGTTCCTTCAATTCTATCGTCGGCCAATCCGGCAGCGGAAAATCCACCCTCATGAACATCATGGGCACTCTCGACCTTCCAACCAGCGGAGAGATAACCATAAACGGCAAAAGGACGGACACCATGAGCAAGAACGAGCTGGCCGCCGTAAGGAACGAGACGATAGGTTTCATATTCCAGTTCCATTACCTTCTACCGGAGTTCACAGCCTTCGAGAATATATTGATGCCTTACAAAATAAAGGCGATCCGGCCTTCGAGGGAAGTGATCGAAAGAGCGAAGGAACTCATGGAAGTTGTCGGAATAACCCAGGTAAAAGATAACCTCGCTCCCAATATGTCTGGCGGCCAGCAGCAGAGAACGGCCATCGCGAGGGCGTTGATCAACAACCCAAAAGTGATACTGGCCGACGAGCCGACCGGAAATCTGGATTCCGATACATCGGCCAAGGTGTTCAGACTGATGCGTGATCTGAACGCGAAATACGGAACGACCTTCATAGTGATCACGCACGATAGAAGGATCGCCGAAGAGACCGACAGGATAGTCGAAATAAGAGACGGCAATATAGTCAACGATGTGAAGAGATAAACGAAAACTGTGTGCCGGAAACCTGTGGCCGTTTCACCGGCTCATGAGTTCTCCGAAGATACGGAACCTTGAAGACGGGGACTTTCTTGAAGCATTTTAAGGAATTCCTCGACGATCTTTGGATCGAACTGAGTTCCGGCACATCTTTCGATTTCTTTGAGGGCCTCCGAATGGCTCCTTGCCTTGCAGTAAGGTCTATCGTTAGTCATGGCGTCGTAGGCGTCCACAATTGAAAGAATCCTGCATTCGATCGGGATCTCGGTTCTTTCCAACCCGAGTGGATACCCCTTTCCATCCCATCTCTCGTGGTGTCTGAGTATGAGGTCGGCGACTGTAGAAAGGTCCGGGGAAGATACGGCTATTCTGTACCCCTTTTCGGGATGGAGCTTCATTATCCCCCACTCCTCTTCCGTCAGTTTTCCCGGTTTGAAAAGTATTCTATCGGGGATACCCACCTTTCCAAGATCGTGCACCTGGGCAAACAGAGAGAGGTCCACCAACTGGTCGGAGTTGAGCCCCATTCTTTTGCCGAGTTTGATAGCCATTTCCTGAAGTCTGCTCGCATGACCGCCCGATATATGATCCTTCTCCGCAAGAGTTAGCAGCAAAGTATTCACCATCTGACTTCTTACACTGTTGCTCCTGCTCAGTTTGTCACGATACATAAGATCGTCGGCCAGCTTCAAGCAATCCAGCAGAGAGCTCTCGCCGTTATTGCTCGTGGCGACTCCCATTGAAAAGCTGAGGAACGGACCGCTCCGACTTTCGTTGTATCTGGCGACAGCCTTCCTTATCCTTTCAATGACTCTTTCGGCCGTTGGACGATCGGTGGATACCAGAATCGCGGCGAACTCATCTCCTCCGAAACGCGAAACGACGTCGGAACTCCTCATGTTGGCCTTAAGAATTTCGGCGAAAGACCTCAACAAATCGTCTCCGGTGGAATGGCCCATCGTGTCGTTTATCAACTTGAGGCCGTCTATATCGGCCGAGATTATCGAGATCGGGTAAAGTCTAGAATAGTTTAGCCTCTGGATCTCCTCCTCGAAATAGACCCTGTTGTAGAGGCCGGTTAACCTGTCGTGAAGAGACATGTAAGCCATCTCTTGTTCTGTCTCTATTCGCTTTATCGCTTCGCTGGCGTGCAACATAAGCAGTTCGGCCAGCTTGACGTCTTCATCTGTGAACGCGTTTTTCTCCATCGACATGGCCTGAAAAACACCGATATTTCCCACGGGAACGCTCAGTCCCCCGTGGTATTCATTGTTGGTCCTGAAGGCCTGTTCCGATTCCTGTATATCCTCAAGAACAAAGCTCTTTTTCTCTCTGTAAGTCTTTCCCACTATTCCCACGTTCAGCGGCATGGTTGTTGGGTCTTCGGGACTGAGATTGGACGAGATCTTGATGGAAAAGTGATCGTTCTCGGCGATCGCGACGAAGCATATGTCGAAGTCGAGTATGCTTCTGGCGGCCTGAATTATGAGTTCGAAGACCTCCCGCTTTTCTCTGCATCTCTCCATGGCCAATGCCGTTTCGTGGAGTCTTTCGATCCTCCGTTTTTCTCTTTCCAATCTGTTTTGTGCACTTCGCCGTTCAGATATGTCCCTGGCGAAGCTGAATTCGTACTCCTGGCCTTCTTCGTAAATCAGATAATTTCTATTCACCTCTACGGGAAAGATAGTGCCGTCTTTCCTGCGGTGGAAAGTCTCTATCACATCCTGACGGCTCTTCTTGACCTGTTCCCAGTTCAAGTCCCTATTCTTTGCCAATTCGGTCGGATCCACGTCATGGACTTTCATTCCGACCAGTTCGTCCTGGCTGTATCCGAGAGCCTTGCATGTCGCTTTGTTGACGTAAAGTATATCGCCCTCTTTGGAGATCCAGAAGGCCTCTTCGTTGACGTTGTCCAGAGCGAACTGAATCAATCTGAGCCTACTTTCGGCGACTTCTTTGTCGGTCACATCTTCGGCGGTGCAGATTATGGAATCGACTTCTCCGCTCTCGCTGGTTACGGGAATCTTGGTGATTGCTATGGTTCTCTTCTCACCGGCGTGATTCGTGGAGCTCTGCTTGAAAGAGACAGGCGCCTTGCTTCTGATGACTTCTTCATTGCTCTCGATGCAGCTTTCAACTTCGCTTGACGGAAGCACATCTTCGATAACATGGTTCTCTATCTCTTCGGGTCGTTTACCGAAGAATCGTGCGAACTGACTGTTAACCATTCCAAAGGTTCTGCTGTCTTTCAGACACCATATCATCGACGGTATGCTGTTAAGAAGGAAGGCTTGTTCTCTATTCTTCGCGACCACGAAGCCTTTTTCAGTCTTTGTCTGAATAAAAATCATAAACAGGTAACTGATTACAAACGCGAAGACCAGGGAAAGGGCGTTTCCCATGTTTATGTCTCTCGCTAGCCTTATTCCGAGACTTCCGTATATCTTCGTATTGGCTTTTTCTGAGAGAACATACCTCTCATCAGTCAGAAGATCGATGATGCTGGACAGCTTTATCGCGATAAGTGCATAAGAATCATCGGCATTCTGTGCTCCGCGGCCATCGCTTATCGCTGTTGCGGCCAGTAAGAAGCCCTCGTCGTAGAAGATAGTGTAAGGCATATCACCCTTGACGGCCACGGTATCGTTGTGAGTGATTATATCGCCCAGTTCGATGAAAGGCGTTCCGTCGATGACCACCCGCACTCCTGACAGGGGAGCGTTGTCTTCCATGAGGTATTCAAGGTTATGGGAGACCGACTCGATGTCCCCTTCTTCGATGGATTTCAAGATGCAATCGCGGTGGAAGTAACCGATAAGAACGGCTTTTACAGTCTCATCGACGAAAAGCCTGGTAGAACCGGCGAGCTGCTTCTCCGTTTTGCTCGTCTTGTTCTCCAGCGTTATAAGTATCATAATCAGCATTAGCAAAGCGCTTAAGGCGGCCACCAGGAATGGTGTCAGTCTGGACCTCACGATAATCTCCCCGTCAAGAAGCCATGTAAACCCATAAAGATTTTAACACTTGATATATTTTTGCATGAGATTTAGAAATACTCAATTCATTACTTCCGGGAAACGGTTTAAGTAATTACTGGCGACTCATGGTTTACTCACTTGAATCGTCTCGAGATCGCCAGTTGCTAACCAGAGAAAAGAAGAAGCACCGGATATTGTTCACAATAATCCCCCATTTCATTTTTTTGATGAAGTATCGTTTGATTAGCTTCATAAATGGTTTATACGCATTCACCGCTTCTTGAAGGACAGAGAACGCGAAAAAATTCCCCCCTTGACAACTAACTGTACTATTTGATATAGTACAGATGTGATAGATAAAAAGGAGTGATTCCGGTGTCTGCAAGAACGATAGTAATAGGAAACCTGAGAAAGTCGTATGGAAGTTTTGAAGCTGTCAAGGGTATCGACCTGGAGATAGTTCCGGGAAGGGTCAATGCCCTCCTGGGGCCGAACGGCGCGGGTAAGACCACCACACTGAAATCGATTCTGGGCCTGGTAGAGTACAGCGGTGAAATAAAAATTCTGGGAAAGACCGTGGAAGAAGTGAGAGACAGGATATCCTTCGTACCTGAGGACAAGAGCTTCTACGAAAACCTCACCCCCGAGAAGGCCATCAAAATGTGTTCGATGGTTCTGGACAATTTCCTTCCCTCGAAGGCCGAAGAGCTCATGAGGCATTTCGATCTCCCGATGGGTAAAAAGATCTCCTCCTTCTCTCACGGCATGAGGACTGCGGCATACCTTTCGATCGCGATGGCCCAATCGGCCGATATCTTCATATTCGACGAACCGACCTGGGGGCTTGATCCCCTGAGAAGGGACGAAGTTCTGGATATGATAAGAGGTTTGTCAGACAGCGGAAAGACAGTTCTCTACACTTCCCATATAATACCGGAAATAGAAAAGATAGCAGACGTCTTCTCGATAATGTACAAGGGCGAGATACTGTACAGTGGAGAGTTGAAAGGCCTGGACGAGAGGTTCACGCTCTTCTGTCTGCCGGCCGGGACCGAGCTGGACAGAAACGGATACCTGGCCGTGGTCAAGGAAACGGGAGCAGTCAAAGTTTTGACCGACGATAAGAACGCAATGGAAAAGCTAGGAAAAATCGGAAGCGCAAAAGAAGAAAAGGTAGATCTCGAAGTTTTCTTCAGCCTTCTCGTAAGGGGGAACAAAAATGCTCTATAAGGAACTGAACGAAATGAAACTCAGGGTGATTCTGATCATAGCCGTTCTGGTGATTTCTCTCATAACGACAATCGTGATGAGACCGTACGCCTCCCAGATGATGTCCGAGATGGCCGGACAGCTCGAGGAGTTGCCCGACTTTCTGAAGAAACTAATCGGCGACACATCGAGCCTCACAAAACTCGACGACGACAACTACTATCTGCTCAGTCAGTGGCAGGGCAAAAACTTCGGGCAGTTCTTGCCCCTGGTGGTATTGTTGATAACCTTTCCGATCTTCGCCAAAGAGTTCGACAAAAAGACCATCTACTTCCTCCTCTCGAGAAAAAACAGGAAAGACGTCTTTATGGCGAAGTATCTGATCGGACTGGGCGTGGTCCTGGTAGTTACGACCGCTTTATCCCTGCTAGGACCGATCGCGATGAACCTGACCGGTTACGGAGTGAACTTCTCGGGAACATTGAAGGCTCTTCTCCAGCAACTTGTGGGTGTCGCCTTCTTTTACTCGCTCTTCACGCTGTTGTCCGTGATTAGCAAGGATCAGGTGAAACCGGTAGTGTTAGGTATCATACTGATTATAGGACTTCCGATAATCGGAATGATCGAGGCGATCTCATGGCTGAATCCCTATCCTTTCATTCTGGCAACGACTGTAATTCAGAGCGGAACGATAGACTGGATCTACCTGGTGGCGCTTCTGGCGGTGACGATCGCACTGACGGCCGCAGATTACGTGCTCTTCAAAAAGAAAGAATTATAATGATAGTGAACGGATGAACCGTATCGAGCGATACACTGTTGATGCAGCAAGTTAAAAAAGATGTACGATCAACTTTTCGATCCATTTCATACGGGAGGTTTTGAAGTATGCAGAGAAAACTGGTTTTGTTGCTAGTGGTTTTATTTTCCGTACTGGCCATGGCTTCGGTAGATATAGCGATCCAGTATATCAACGGTCTTTACGAAGGCAGGTTCGAAGAGATCTACCAGATGCAGGACGAGACGATGAGAAAAGCCCAGCCCGTCACGGTGCTGAAAAACCTGAAGACCCAGCTCGATGTCCAGCTCGGCAGGCCGATAGCCACGCTGGATGTTCAACAGGTCCAGCAGGGCGAGTATATGGTTTATGTTTTCGCCACCGAATTCAAAGCCGGTATCTTCGATTTCATAGTGACGTTGAACACCGAGGGAAAAGTCGCCGGTTTCTTCGTGAGGCCTTCGAGCTACCAAAAGACCGAAACGCAGCCCGTCGAAGTCCCTGAAGAGAGGCCTCTGCCCGAGTATGTGAACCCGGCCAATTACACCGAGCAGGATATAACCGTGGGCAAAGACCCCTATTATCTGCCCGCCAAACTCATGGTTCCCAACGGTCTGGAATCTTATCCGCTCGTGATAATCCTTCAGGGCTCGGGAACACACGACATCGACGGCACTCTCGGCCCGAACAAACCCTATAGGGATCTCGCGGCCGGTCTCGCCTCGAGGGGAATAGCCACCCTGAGATATCCCAAGAAGTACTATGTGTATCCCCAGCAGGCGGCCGAAATCGGAATAAACGCCGACGCGGAGTATATAGAAGACGCACTTACGATAATCGGTCAGATGAAGGGAATTCCCCAGTTCAGCTCCATTTATCTGGCAGGACATTCGATGGGCGGAATGGTGGCGCCCTGGATCGCTCGGGAGGCCGGCGTCGACGGAATGATTCTGCTTGCCGGTTCACCTATGAAACTGGCCCAGATAAGCCTCGATCAGAACCTCGACCTGGTTGGCGTTCAGCTGACCGAAGAACAAAAGGCACAGACAAAAGATTTTTTCACCAAGATGCTGAATCAGGAGATACCACCCGAGACCGATCTCGGACAGGGTATAACGGCCGGCTACTACTACAGCTTCGACAAATACTTCTGCATGCCGGTGCTTGAAGAGACCGAGATGCCGGTGCTGATAGTGAACGCAGAGCTAGACTTCCAGAGCCCCAAAAAATACTTCGACGTCTTTGTCGAGAAGCTCGGAGAAAGGCCAAACATAACTTTGAAGCTTCTACCGGGCCTGAACCACATATTCAACGAAACCGACGGCACTATAAAGAGTGTAGAAGAATACGATAGACCGGGATACGTAGCCGTGGAGCTGATAGATCTTCTGGAGGAATGGATAAAGCGGGAAGCTGAACGGAAATGAGAAGGACGCAGAACGTTTCTTAGCTCGCATCTGGAGATTGAAGGTGATAATGTGTGGCTAGATATCGACATGAGATCTCCCGTGCCAATCTATGACCAGATCAAGAGGGGTGTCAGAGAAGAGATCATCAAAGGAAAATTGAAAGAGGGAGACACTCTTCCCTCGATAAGAGAGATGGCATCCCAGATAAGGGTCAACCCCAACACGGTCGCCAGGGCTTACAGAGAACTGGAAATGGAGGGGACCATTATGGCGAGACAGGGTCTGGGGTATATAGTAGTCAGTGATGGAGAAAAAGTGAGAGATTCCATGTTCGATACTCTTTCCGAGGAGCTTAAAGAGCCAATACTTCGTCTGAAGAAGTCGGGCATCTCTCTGGATAAACTCCTGGAGGTGATTGAAAATATATGGAAATACCAGAGCTGACACTCAAAATAAGCAACCTGAAAAAGACCTATCCAGGAGAGGTCCAGGCCGTCAGGGGTGTGTCTCTCGAGATGGAAAGCCAGCGTATTTACGCGCTTCTCGGTCCCAACGGGGCCGGCAAGACGACGGTGTTGAAATCTATCCTCGGCTTCGTAGATTATTCGGGAAGTGTGGAGGTTTTCGGAAGCGACGTTGATCTTGTCAGAAACAGGCTCTCTTTCGTTCCCGAAGAGAAGAGCTTCTATGAAAATCTCAACGTTGAGAAGGCCCTAAGACTCGCCTCAAAAATTTCGGGCAGCTTCGACGGGAAGCACGCGAGGGAGCTGATCAACCACTACAAATTGCCACCGAACAAGAAGATCGGAACCTTCTCCAACGGCATGAAAACGGCCCTGTACATAAGTCTGGCGCTCTCGACCGACAGCGATCTGTACATCCTGGACGAACCGACCTGGGGACTCGATCCGATTTTGAGGGAGGATACGCTGGAGTTCATAAGGGAGAAAGTGATCGTCGGCAAGACCGTTCTCTACACCTCCCATATAATACCCGAGGTCGAACGGATAGCCGACGAATTCTTCATAATGGTCAATGGAAGGGTTCGCTTCGCCGGCACGATAGACGGTATCAAGGAGAAGTACAGGATAATTCACATGCCTCTGAAAAAGAGAGCCAACATAGAGAGCAAGAGCGCCTTCGCTGTCGCCGAAGAGCTCAACAGGCTTTCGATTATCGTGGAGAACAACGAGAAGATAGAGGAGTTCTACAGGATCGACGACGCAACCATTTCCGTTCCAGATCTGGAAGAGTTTTTCCAGATTCTGGTAAGGAGCGAAAACGGGAAATAAATCAAGGAGGAAAAAGATGATCGAAATCAGGCAACTCACGAAAATCTACAGCGGAAGCGTGAAGGCCGTTGACGGAGTCAGCATGACCGTCAAGCGCGGGGAGATCTTCGGCTTTCTCGGCCCAAACGGCGCCGGGAAGACCACCACAATAAAGATGATAGTGGGACTTCTCAAGCCTACCGAAGGACAGATCATGATAGAAGACATCGACGTGGCCTCTTCGCCTGTCGAGGCGAAATTGAAGATGGGTTACGTGGCCGACGAACCTCTGGTGATGGAGAAAATAACAGGGATACAGTACCTCAATCTCATCTGCGACGTCTTTAAAATACCGCCGTCCGTACGCGCCGAAAGGGCCGAAAGACTCTTGCAGAACTTCAAGCTTTCCGATGCGATCAAGGATCCGGTTTCGACTTACTCGCACGGTATGCGCCAGAAACTTTCACTAATCGCCGCGCTCATTCACAACCCCGATCTTTGGATACTCGACGAGCCGATCGTCGGTCTCGACCCGGAATCGGCCTTCATACTTAAGCAGATGATGAGGAACCACGTGAAGGCGGGAAACACCGTGTTCTTCTCGACCCATGTGATGGAAGTGGCCGAGAGGATCTGCGACAGAATAGGCATAATAAACAAAGGAAAACTCGAGTTCGTGGGAACCGTGAAGGAACTGAGAGATCTTAGGGGACAGGGAAGCCTTGAACAACTCTTCCTGGAGGTGACCGGTAGTGAGACCGAAAATGGTGATTTCTCTTACCTGGACGCTAATTAACTCCCATTACAACATTCCGAGATCGATCTACCATTTCAGGCGAAGAGAACGCCTCTGGGAGCCGGCGCTCATCGCGGGAGTGATAGTGCTAATGGTCGTATCGCTGGGTCCTCTCTACGGTATGCTCATGGACACTATGTACACCCAGTACGAGGCGGCCGGCGTTAAGGAGCTCTTTCTGGCCAATCCCTTCATCATGGCCAACCTCTTCGGTCTCGTGCTGGGAATCTTTCTCATGGTCAGCACTTTTTTCTTCGGCGATGATATGCGCGTCCTCGTGTCGTTGCCGCTGAAATCTACCGAAGTCTTGCTGGCCAAGTTCTTTGTCGTTCTGCTGGATTTGATGATAATCTCCCTGGTGATCGTACTCCCGCCGTACATCTACTTCGGCATCAGGAGCGGCGCGGGGTTAATGTACTGGCCCTTCATGGCAGTCGTCTTTTTGCTCAGTCAGGTGTTGCCTCTACTGGTGAGCGCGATAATAATACTGCCGCTGTCGCGTGTTCTCAGATTCAACAGGCACAGGGACTCTCTCGTCTATTTCGTGAGCGTTGGCATCGTAGTCGCGGCGCTGGCCTTTGTCTTCGTGAGCAGCCGCATGGACCCCAACATGAGCCCGGAAGATTTCGCCCGCATGTTCTCCGACAAAGACGCCTTACTCAACAAGACGGCCGGCGTATATCCGCCAACCATACTCGTTATGAGGGCGCTCACGAGACCCGTCGTGGAAGGGCTCCTCTGGTTCCTGGCTTTCATAGGGCTCCATCTGGCGGCACTCGGCGGCTTTCTGTGGCTGGGGAACAGGTTCTACTACTCCATATACTCGAGTCTCCAGGAAAACTACGCCAGGAGGAGCAAGCTCAACGAAGGCGAGATCGCGGGGCTCATGGGAGCGCAATCGACCCCCTTCGGCGCGCTGCTCAGGCGTGAATGGTGGTACTTTCTAAAAGTCCCCGCCTTCACTTTCAACGGCTTCGGCAACGTGGTCATCTTTCCGATAATCCTGGTGATAGCGGCCGTGGCTGGCCAGACCGACGAGCTGGGACAGATGATAAAAATTCTCGAGAATTACAGGGAGATATTCCTTCCGATGGGTATCCTGGTTGCCACGCTGGCCGGTGGAATAAACGGGCTGGCAACCTCCATATTCAGTCGCGAAGGCAGGTTGATCACGGAATTGAAGGCGCTGCCCGTGGGTGTTTCCGAGATAATGAAAGCGAAGTTCATCCACGTTGAAACGCTCAGTATGATAGGCCCGCTTTCGGCCTCGATCGCGCTTGGAATAATAATGAAAATCTCACTGCTGGAGGGATTTCTGATCTTCGCCATAGGCGCTCTGGCTGTAACATTCCTGAACGTGATACAGATGCTGATCGACGTGGTGAGACCATACCTTCACTGGGACAATCCTCAGAAGGCTATGAAACAGAACCTGAACGTCGCCCTATCGATACCGGTGGTCTTCGGTTTTGTCGGCGGCCTGGGTTACCTGACATATCTGTTGAGAAGCACGCTGGCCGGCTGGGTGATGGCCCTCATAATAGCCGCGATATGCGCCGCGGGGACGGTGTCGCTGTGGCCAGT
The DNA here is from genome assembly GCF_900157305.1 of Mesotoga infera. Taxonomy (NCBI): domain Bacteria; kingdom Thermotogati; phylum Thermotogota; class Thermotogae; order Kosmotogales; family Kosmotogaceae; genus Mesotoga; species Mesotoga infera. The sequence goes on along the minus strand of NZ_LS974202.1, from coordinate 745,913 downwards.
GCTCATAAAAAGGACCAGAGCCCTTCTGGACAGAGACCTTTCGCTATGAAATGATAAACTTGTACCAAAGAGAACGTTCGCGGGGGGTCGTATAATGGAAAGCATGTACCGGCTCGAGAAAAAAGAAGCGATACGGAGGCTGAACTCTAGAGAAGAGGGGCTCTCTCCGGTAGAGGTAAGGGAGAGGCTCGAAAAATTCGGCAGGAACGAACTGAGCGAGAAAAACAAGAGAAGCCCGTGGAAGATACTTCTCGCCCAGCTGTCCTCGGTTATGATCATAATACTGATCGCCGCGGCAATTATAACGGCCTTCATAGGAGAGATCAGGGATACGATAGTTGTACTGGCGGTAGTCACGCTCAACACTATTCTCGGCTTCTCCCAGGAGTACAAGGCCGAAAAGGCCATGTCCGCCCTGAAAAGGCTGTCCGTCCCGAAGGTGAAGGTAAGACGCGAGGGCAAAACGGTCGAGATAAGCGCGGTCGAAGTCGTCCCCGGCGATATAGTGATCCTGGAGGCTGGCAACATAGTCCCCGCCGATATGCGTCTCATCGAAACAAGTAACCTCAAGATACAGGAATCGGCCCTGACGGGTGAATCGGAAGCGGTAGACAAACATAGCGGGATAATAGAGGATAAAAACCCTGCGCTCGGCGACAGGAAAAACATGGCCTACTCGAGTACCGTTGTCACTTACGGAAGGGGAACGGGAATCGTGACGGCGACCGGTATGAGCACGGAGATCGGTCGAATCGCCACGATGATACAGGACACACGCGAAGGCCAGACGCCGCTCCAGAAGAACCTCGACCAGCTCGGCAAGGTTCTGGCGCTTCTGGCGATGGGCATAGTCGCCGTTATCTTCGTGATGGGGCTTCTAAGGGGAGAAGATCTCGAGCTTATGTTCCTGACCGCCGTCTCGTTCGCCGTAGCCGCCGTTCCGGAAGGCCTTCCGACAGTGGTGACGATAGCACTTGCCCTTGGCGCCCAGCGGATGCTCAAGAAAAATGCGCTCATACGCAAACTCACGGCCGTCGAAACTCTCGGCTCAGTAACGGTGATATGTTCGGACAAGACGGGAACGATAACCGAGAACAGAATGCGCGTAACTCTCCTCGAGATGGCCGGGCGAAGGCTGGATTTTGGAAAGGAAGACGAACCCGATCCCGAGTCGCTTCCCGAGGACGATAACAGGGCGCTGGAGATAATGCTCACAGGAGGGGCTCTCTGCAACGACGCCACTATCAAGCCACCGGTACAAAAAAAGCAACAGGTCGATATGATCGGAGACCCTACCGAAGGCGCGCTTGTATATGCCGCCTACAGGGTCGGAATTGAAAAGGGCGATCTCGAACAGGCGATGCCCAGAGTTCTCGAAAAGCCTTTCGACTCGGAGAGAAAGAGAATGACAACCGTACACGCGATCGAATCCGACCCGAAAGGCGCAGTCGCCGCCGATGTTCCCGAACACTTACGAGAGCATGGAATAGAGAAATACGTCGCCTTCACCAAGGGAGCCGTAGATTCGCTCATGGAGGTGTGCGATAGAGTACTGGAAGGAGACGAAGTACACCCCCTCGACGAAGGGTGGAAGAGCAGAATCGTGGAGAGCAACAACTCGATGGCCTCCAATGGCATGCGTGTGCTCGGCATAGCCTTCAGACCGGTCGAAGAGAGCGAAGTCGAGAGTGAAACCGTGGAGGAGAGAGATCTGATCTTCATAGGGATGTTCGGTATGATGGACCCGGCGAGAGAGGGTGTCAAAGAATCGATCGTAACCGCCAAAGAGGCAGGGATACGAACTATAATGATCACCGGCGACCATCCCCTGACGGCCGGATACATCGCCGCCAGTCTTACGATGATAGACGACAGATCCCAGGTCAAGACCGGCCGTGATATAGAGCTCCTCTCCAACGACGAACTCGACAGGGTCACGGCCTCAACTTCAGTGTACGCGAGGGTCGCCCCGGAACACAAATTGAAGATAGTCGGTTCGCTCCAGAGACAGGGCAACATAGTGGCCATGACCGGCGACGGCGTGAACGACGCGCCGGCCCTGAAGCAGGCCGATATAGGCGTGGCGATGGGTATAACCGGAACGGATGTGACCAAAGAAGTAGCCGACATGGTGCTGACAGACGACAACTTCACCACTATCGTCTCGGCCGTGCGCGAAGGAAGGACTATCTACGACAACATACAGAAGTTCATAAGATACATACTGGCTTCGAACTTCGGCGAGATCTGGGTAATGCTCCTCGGTCCATTCATGGGCATATCTCTGCCGCTTGCGCCACTCCAGATACTGTGGATAAACCTTATAACCGACGGGCTTCCTGCGCTGGCGCTGGCGGTGGAACCTCCCGAAGACGACATAATGAAGCGACCTCCCAACCCCTCGCAACAGCACGTCTTCGCAAACGGCGGCTGGACGGTGACGCTGATAGGTCTCATTATGGCTGCCTTCTCGCTGGGTACTGGCTACATATACTGGCTCGGCGATAGCAACGGCCCGTGGAGAACGATGATCTTCTCGACGCTGGTCTTTTCGCAGCTCTTCCTGGTGATGGCGATCAGATCGAGAAAGAAATCCGTCTTCAGGACTAGCCTGCGCACCAACAAATTCCTCGTGCTTGCCGTGGCCGGAAGTTTCCTGCTCCAACTGAGCGTCATCTATATCCCGTTCATGAAGAGACTCTTCTCTACACAGCATCTGGGATTGGTCGATCTTATCATCTCGATCGCGCTGGGAAGCGCCATACTCTGGTTATACGAAATAAAGAAGGCCCTCTCTGCTAGAAGGCGTTCCTGATGTTAGTCGTGTAACGAGAAGAACCGTCCTTGGAAGAGCGGGAAGAGCCGTCCAGCGTCCTTCGTCCCAGAGCGTGGACCCGTCCTTCGAAAGAGCGAAAGAGCGGGAAGAGCCGGAACGAGAAGAGGAGAGAGGGCGAGACACGAGCAGCGGGTCTCGGGTTTCGGGTCTAGGGTCTAGAACGCGAAAAACGCGGTTTTTCGCGGTCTTTGCTCCTTTTCGTCATGCCGGACCTGATCCGGCATCTTTGCTCCTTCGAAAGAGCAAGAGCGAGATCCCGTATAAGAGCACTACGGGATGACACGAGTGGGGCATTACGGGATGATAGCCCCCTCACGTCATTCTGGCATGTTCCTAGCCAGAATCCCGCCTTTTCCTCCTTCCCGTCATGCCGGACCTGATCCGGCATCTCCGCTCCTTCGAAAGAGCGGAAGAGCGGGAAGAGCCGGAACGAGAAGAGGAGAGAGGGCGAGACACGAGCAGCGGGTCTCGGGTTTCGGGTCTAGGGTCTAGAACGCGAAAAACGCGGTTTTTCGCGGTCTTTGCTCCTTTTCGTCATGCCGGACCTGATCCGGCATCTCGTGCGCCCGGCATGGTACACAACTATAGGGTGAAAGACCCGAATGTGGGGAGTCAAAGAAGCATTAGCCAGAGGCAAGGGTGTCACTGGTAACGGTGAATCTGAAGGAAGCCCGAGGCAAAGTCCGGAACTGAACGAAAGTGAACCAGAGATGGCCGTTACAGAGGGTAACCCTGCGAGATAAGGGAAAGCCCTGACTCCAGCTGTAAAGGTTCGGATGGCAGGATTCGGATGAAAGTGGTGTATCTTACCCGGGGAAGTCCTCATGAGTCCGAAAGGGGTAACCGTTAGCAAGGAGGAGATCCAAGTTAAGGGAAAGCTCAGGAGGATGGCAGATGAACCCGTAGTAGTGAAGAACCTCTCCGAAAGGAGAAGGGACCTTGGCTATAAGCCAAGGGGGTGATGAGGAGGTCGAAAGGCTCCATCACTTGCGAAGGGGAGAAGGATCGAAGAAATGTGATCGGAAGACAGTGAAGAGACTTAGGTCAGACAGTTAAAGACAAGGTACATATTCCCGGGAGGGTAGAGAAGCCAGTCATTAATTGTCGCAACAATATCTGAGGCTGGAGCTGTTGGAAGGGAGCATGCAGGAGAAAGAGATGAAGTATTACAGTCTAATCGACAAAGTCTATTCGAAGAAGAACCTATTGAAAGCCTATCACAGGGTAAACTCCAACAGAGGAGCTCCTGGGATAGACGGAGTAACCGTAAAATCATTCGGGGAGAAACTCCTCGAAGAAATCGAGAGATTATCCGAAGAAATCAAGAGCGGTGAGTACATGCCCATGCCACTCAGGAGAGTAGAAATCCCAAAAGCAGATGGTAAAACAAGGCAATTGGGAATACCTGCTGTGAGAGACAGGGTGGTACAACAATCTCTCAAGGAGATACTGGAACCTATACTCGAGGAAAGATTCCACCCCTCCAGTTACGGTTACAGAAAGGGAAGAAATGCCTGGCAGGCGGTGGAGAAGGCGAAAGCTTTTGCATCCAAATACGGTCTGTGCAATGTAGTGGAACTTGACCTGAGCAAATGTTTCGACACTCTGGATCATGAGAAGATAATAGACTCCGTAGCAGAGTGTCAACATCAATCGGAAATG